>JBBQGC010000008.1:0-106500 GCA_038322705.1 Bryobacterales bacterium
CGCAATGTGGAAGCCCTCCCCACCGTCGTAGACGCCTCCCTGCTGGAAGTCTCCGAATCAGAATTGAAAGCATCGATCCTCTTGTTTTACAGCCTGCTGGACGAGCAACAGCGCCGCTTGTATGCCGGTCTGGAGTCGCTCGGGGCGACCAGACGGTCGTCCAGGTGATCATCTGTGTTTCAATCCCCTTCGCTAAGGGGTAACTCCCGAACTTACGATATATGGAAAACGGACACTGGCTTGACAGACGCTATGTTTCAATCCCCTTCGCTAAGGGGTAACTCCCGAACCCAGATGAGGATTCCGGGGGGCAGTGCAGTCACAACTGTTTCAATCCCCTTCGCTAAGGGGTAACTCCCGAACAGCAATTATCAGCAGCCATATGGCCATGCTGACAATAATCGTTTCAATCCCCTTCGCTAAGGGGTAACTCCCGAACTTAGTAAAACGCTTCGGGGAAACATTAGCAACCAGTCGGCGGTTTCAATCCCCTTCGCTAAGGGGTAACTCCCGAACCGCCGTACAAGGATTATGCTTCGTCGCTCATGCTGGCGGTTTCAATCCCCTTCGCTAAGGGGTAACTCCCGAACGTTTGGGACGTGTCCTTTGCTGGATGTATGAACTCTGGGCGTTTCAATCCCCTTCGCTAAGGGGTAACTCCCGAACGATCATATGATCCAATCCGCTTTTCAGCGGTAACAAAATGTTTCAATCCCCTTCGCTAAGGGGTAACTCCCGAACTGAATTCGCTAGCAGAACTGGCAAGTTGGTTTACTTCGGTTTCAATCCCCTTCGCTAAGGGGTAACTCCCGAACCCAGGAAAAGAAGGGTGTCCAAGCCCTCCTTTGAACCGTTTCAATCCCCTTCGCTAAGGGGTAACTCCCGAACCACCAGGTTCAGTCGGCGACTAGGGAAGGTGGCAACATGTTTCAATCCCCTTCGCTAAGGGGTAACTCCCGAACAGATAGTTCTTGTGCCCGGGGTGGCTCTTGTGGCCGAGGTTTCAATCCCCTTCGCTAAGGGGTAACTCCCGAACGGCTGAAGAAGCTAGCGGCGAAGTTCAACGCTAAGGTCAAGTTTCAATCCCCTTCGCTAAGGGGTAACTCCCGAACTTCCAGAAAAGGCTGCTTAGGCAGCCGAACCATCTGGGTTTCAATCCCCTTCGCTAAGGGGTAACTCCCGAACAAATTGGCGCCGCCGCCGTTTGGGCTGCAGCGTTTTTGTTTCAATTCCCTTCGCTAAGGGGTAACTCCCGAACGGGAACTTATACCGTTCCCTCCACGGTCAGCCGCGTCTTGTTTCAATCCCCTTCGCTAAGGGGTAACTCCCGAACTGGGGGGCGGCTGGTCTCCCGATCCCGGGGGATGGAGTGTAGTTTCAATCCCCTTCGCTAAGGGGTAACTCCCGAACTTCTCGCGGCTTCGACCGCGCAGACTATATCAATAAGTTTCAATCCCCTTCGCTAAGGGGTAACTCCCGAACGACACACCTGCCGCACTTGCCAATCACACCGAACTCAAGTTTCAATCCCCTTCGCTAAGGGGTAACTCCCGAACGAAAAAGGAGTAGACTATGTCACCCCAAGATATGCTCGGCGTTTCAATCCCCTTCGCTAAGGGGTAACTCCCGAACGTAATTGTAGTCGTCCTTGTTATCGGCTACCTCAATCCTGTTTCAATCCCCTTCGCTAAGGGGTAACTCCCGAACACCAGGGATCTAGGGCGGAAGCCGATACGGTGTTCAGCGGTTTCAATCCCCTTCGCTAAGGGGTAACTCCCGAACTGTACTGGTGGGCGAACATATTAAGGCAGCAGCAGGCCCGACGTAGTTTCAATCCCCTTCGCTAAGGGGTAACTCCCGAACAAGACCCGCGACGACTTCTCTGGCTGTATTATCCTGCGTTTCAATCCCCTTCGCTAAGGGGTAACTCCCGAACCGATTTACAACGCCTACGTGGATGGGGAGTATGTAGGCTCGTTTCAATCCCCTTCGCTAAGGGGTAACTCCCGAACTTACGAACTGCTTCGCGAGAAAGTGCCGCACTTCTAGTTTCAATCCCCTTCGCTAAGGGGTAACTCCCGAACTCTAAAAGGTGTGATCCACCGCACGCGACTGGATACGGTGGTTTCAATCCCCTTCGCTAAGGGGTAACTCCCGAACGTACGCCGAGCGGTCCTACCAAGGGGGCATTTGGACGAGTTTCAATCCCCTTCGCTAAGGGGTAACTCCCGAACCCGAAGAAAACTAACTGGGCTGAGCTAGAAGCCAAGTTGTTTCAATCCCCTTCGCTAAGGGGTAACTCCCGAACAAAATCCAGGAAATTGTAGCCACTGGTCTCGCCTATAAGGAAGTTTCAATCCCCTTCGCTAAGGGGTAACTCCCGAACTTTTAGTCGTTACCGAGGGGGCAAACTGCCCAGCTCAACTCGTTTCAATCCCCTTCGCTAAGGGGTAACTCCCGAACCCAAATCGTTTGAGAGGTTAGAAACCCCTCAGAAAAAAAGTTTCAATCCCCTTCGCTAAGGGGTAACTCCCGAACAGTCCCATGGCAGCGTGACCAGCTCCTGTCCATCGTGATGTTTCAATCCCCTTCGCTAAGGGGTAACTCCCGAACGGGGATCTGAATAAGCTTAAGTTCAACAAGGGAGATAAGTTTCAATCCCCTTCGCTAAGGGGTAACTCCCGAACCTATATCGCTTTCTTGATCACCGATGCAGTGATCACGTTTCAATCCCCTTCGCTAAGGGGTAACTCCCGAACAAAACAATCATTTGGGGTGGCTATGTGGGAACGAATTTTAGTTTCAATCCCCTTCGCTAAGGGGTAACTCCCGAACTTTTTTGTTTGCCTGAGCTGTTTTCGGGTGAGCAGGTTAATTGTTTCAATCCCCTTCGCTAAGGGGTAACTCCCGAACTACCAATCCGTCAAGTCACGATTGCGACTCTGATTCGTTTCAATCCCCTTCGCTAAGGGGTAACTCCCGAACGTAATTCAAGGTCATAGGGGGAGGGTTTGCTGTCGTTTCAATCCCCTTCGCTAAGGGGTAACTCCCGAACTATAAAAGACCCCGCGAGCTGGTCCAAGCTCCGCATCGGGTTTCAATCCCCTTCGCTAAGGGGTAACTCCCGAACTCGCAGATTTCATCAGCAACACCCTCGCAGATGCTGGGTTTAGTTTCAATCCCCTTCGCTAAGGGGTAACTCCCGAACGGAGAAGATCCTTGCTCAAGCAAAATTACCGGAAGTTTCAATCCCCTTCGCTAAGGGGTAACTCCCGAACTTGAGCAGTGTTCCAAGCACTGCGGTTCAAAGGGTAAGTTTCAATCCCCTTCGCTAAGGGGTAACTCCCGAACTTCGTTAAAAGATGTCCTGTATCTTTTGGGGGAGTTCTTGTGGGTTTCAATCCCCTTCGCTAAGGGGTAACTCCCGAACGACGGCATACTGCCATTAACTATGACCTTTCCCTGAGCCACGAGTTTCAATCCCCTTCGCTAAGGGGTAACTCCCGAACTTGCTTGAGTCCAGCTTCTGGCTGGCGCTCGTAGCAACCCGTTTCAATCCCCTTCGCTAAGGGGTAACTCCCGAACACCCATCTGGATATTGCCTCCCAAATGGGAGCGGAAGAACGGTTTCAATCCCCTTCGCTAAGGGGTAACTCCCGAACTTATCTCTAAGATAAAGGGCTAACCACGCCTACACTCTGTTTCAATCCCCTTCGCTAAGGGGTAACTCCCGAACCACTGAAAAAGAGTGAGTTTTTGGGCGCCTGCGGAAAGGGTTTCAATCCCCTTCGCTAAGGGGTAACTCCCGAACTCGCGAGATAAGGCCCTTTACCTCAGGGTCTTCGGCCCGTTTCAATCCCCTTCGCTAAGGGGTAACTCCCGAACGCACATCATGGATATGTGGCGCCGTCGCCTCAAGGGTGTTTCAATCCCCTTCGCTAAGGGGTAACTCCCGAACTTCTGCTTTTGGATAACCCAGGACGTACTGGGAAATAGAGTTTCAATCCCCTTCGCTAAGGGGTAACTCCCGAACCTGGCTGAATCCATCAAGCACCTTGAAGCAAACCTGAAGGGTTTCAATCCCCTTCGCTAAGGGGTAACTCCCGAACGACGGGTTGGCAGCCGAGTGAGGGCGCAAACCAATACGTGGGTTTCAATCCCCTTCGCTAAGGGGTAACTCCCGAACAGCGGCCTCCGTAAGCCCATGCTCCTCTTATACTTATACACCGATTTTCCGTAATGTCCATTTTTTTCTTCTCGGAGAGCCCTCCGGTGCCTCCAATTTTGGTCCTCCTGAAGAGATAAGTCTCGCAACTTCAATTGCTTACGAACTTCCCGTAATGTAGGCGAATAGATGGCGAAGGAGGAGATTTCGTGAAGTCTTTGAAAACACGCGACTTATCGTCTCCGGTGACCTGCCGGAAGCAGCGAAGGTTAAACAGCTTACTCCTATTTCGCACGGCTTTCCTTCCTCAGTCTACACCCGGACGGGGCATGTCACGCGCGATAAAGTCGACGCCATCAGGCGGCCGGATTGGTGATTCCGGTAACGCACCTGGCTAGATCGCTTGGGCAATCGGATGTTCATGCTCGGGCCGAAGGATAATCGTTATACGTGCCTGTTGCGCCAAATAGATCAACTTCCATGCGCAGAGGGGTTATTTCGATCCTCGATTTAACAGACGGTTTATGCAGTCAGGATCGCGAGCAATGATCGTTAAATAGGCTCGTGCCGGTTGATCCGGCGCGGCGCGACCCTGTTCCCAATCTCGTAAGGTACCCAGCGGAATATGGTAGCGGGCGGAAAATTCCTCTTGTGTCAATTCCAACGCGCGGCGAAGGATTTTGGCTTGGGGCGTTCGCTTCATGCGGTTAACATCGTCTTCCGTCAGCGGTTGCGCGTCAGGGTCATCGCGCGCAGCGGCCTCAATCGCCTCTGAGGTCATCGGGCCTAGGTGTTTTGTTCGAAGTAATAGTCCTGCTCATGTTTTGTCGCCCTCCGCGCTGAAATGATTCGAATACGTCGTTCGCTTCGGTATAAACCGCGAACAAAAGAATGCTTCCTTCCGCCATTCCGATCAGGACCAAACGCTCCTCACCATAATCCTTACGGTCATCGTGAGTTCAGTGGCAAACGGGTCTCTAAATGCCGTCTGAGCCAACTCGAAGACCACGCCGTGAGCCTGAAAGTTCGACCCGGCCTTGGCTGCGTGCCACTCAAATTCCGGACCCATAATACTACGGAATTTCAGTAGGCCCGTCAATTTGTCCAGTAGGAAATGGCGCCCTTCAGTTCGCTCATGTCTCCTGACTGGTGAACCCGCGAACGCTATCTGCTTCGCGCGCCTACACCGTCAGTAATCAGCCGGGCGCTCCCAGGATGATTCCGGCCGCCCAACGCCACAAACCCGCCGCCTCCGCCCCAATTTCCCCACTCCGCCCCGAGCGTTCCCGGCTTCCCAAAATCACCTAACCCGCACACCCACAATAATATCCACTATCCCGATAACCGTGACATTTGGAACCCGCCCCCTACAATTAAAGTAGGAAAACTTATGAACGCCACTGCACAGGCCACCGCCGAGACGCCGTCGCTCGACCCCGTCTATGGCATCCGCGACGACATCGCGCGAACCCACAGCCCCGTCACCCCTACGAACGCATGCTCCTTACCGCCGCCGCCCAAGCCTGGCAGCGCTTCCAACAGGCCCTCGAACTCGAAAAACGCCTGTTCGCCAAAACCGATCCCCTCGAGCTCTTCTCCACGAACCTCGCCGCCTTCAAATCCATCACCCGCCACGTCTCGGTGTGCGACAGCGCCTTCCGCCGCGCCCCATGGAACAGCTCGAACGCACTCAGCGTTCCCGCGCCCGTCAAAACCTCGGCTGCGGCCGGCCCCGCTCCATCGCCCCTGACACCGGAAATTGTCAAAACGAACCCAATCGCGCCGCCGCCTCATCCGGCTCTTCGCAATCCTCTCAATCCGCGGCCCAGGAACGCCGCACAACCGCTCAACCTGCGCCCGCTCCACCTTACTCCGGCTCAGCTCCGCCAGTGACCGCAAAATCCAGCTTCACACCCTCACAATAATTTATAACTCGCATCCCAAGAGAGACTTACATTGACCAGTCAGTCAGTCATTCACAGCGCGCCTGTTACTCTCGAATTGGGAAATGACTCGTCACTTTCCCAGTCAGGACAAATACAATGAGTCAATATACGACAATTGAAGAAGCCAAGTCTTTGGCAAAAGCGTTAGGCGATATCGGCGGCGGTGTGCTGCCCTATATCCCCGCCGCTCAGGACCGCGATAACAAGAGCGGGATCTATATCCCCGAATATCTGAGTGGGCCGTTCATGACTCCCTCGGACGGTAAAAGGAAGTTTTACCATTTCCGTTTCAAAAACGGAGGCGACGGATTCAACGCCGGCTTGATCAAGGCGACCATGGCGTTTGCGCCGACTCGCTGGCCCGTCATGATCGCCCTCGAGGTGAACGCGGCGGGCGCTAGCCATCGCAGCGACGACTAGCTTCCCACCCGGGGCCGGACGCGGCGCTGCCCGGCCCTGGGCGATAATAACAACACTCTTTCACTCAGGAATCACATTGCAACCGGCAAAATCGAAATTACCGTCTGGCGAGCGCTTGCGCCAGCTCTGGCCCGACATTCGCGAACTCATGGCCCCCCGCCGCGGCTTGCTCGCCGCAGGGTTCGCACTCATGATCGTCAATCGCCTGGCGGGCGTCGTGCTCCCCGGATCGACGAAATTCCTGATCGACGACGTCATCAACAAGAAGCGGCACGATCTTCTTCTACCGCTCCTGGCTGCGGTCGTCATTGCCACCTTCATCCAGGGCGGCACGTCGTTCGCCCTCACTCAATTACTGTCCAAAGCCGCCCAGCGTCTCATCGCGGAGCTGCGCATGAAGGTCCAGGCTCACATCGGACGCCTGCCCCTGCGCTTCTATGACAGCAATAAAACCGGAACGCTGGTTTCGCGCATCATGACCGACGTCGAAGGCATCCGCAATCTGATAGGCACCGGCCTGGTCGACTTCGTCGGTGGACTCCTCACCGCCGTCTTCTCGCTCGTCGTCTTATTCAAAATCAGCGCCACCATGACCGCCCTCGCGCTGTTCTTCATCGTCCTGTTCGGTCTCGCCCTTCGCAAAGCCTTCGCATCCCTCCGTCCTATCTTTAAGGACCGCAGCAAGTTGACCGCCGACGTCACGGGACGGCTCACCGAAACCCTCGGCGGCGTCCGCGTCATCAAGGGTTATCACGCCGAATCGCGCGAAGAAAAGGTGTTCGAAGGCGGAGTTTCCCGCCTCCTCGCCAACGTCATCAAAACGCTCACCGCTACCTCTTTGATGGGCCTGTCCGCCAACGTCCTCTTGGGTATCGTCGGCGCTACCGTCATGTTCCTCGGCACCCGTCAGATTTGGGCCGGCCAGATCACGCTCGGCGATTTCTTCACTTTCACCGCCTTCATGGCGTTCCTCATCGCACCCGTCGCCCAAATCGTCGCCATCGGCACCCAGTTGACCGAAGCGCTCGCCGGTCTCGAACGTACCCGCGAAATTCTCCGAGAACTGCGCGAAGAGGACGACCCGAATCGCTCCGTCTCCCTCGGCCCCATTCAAGGCCACATCGCCTTCGAGAACGTCGGCTTTGAATACGATCCCGGTAAGCCGGTGCTCTACGCAATCGGCTTCGATTCGCAACCCGGCTCCTCCACCGCGCTCGTCGGCCCCTCGGGCTCGGGCAAGTCCACCATCATCGGTCTGGTCGCCGCCTTCTACAAGCCGTCCAGCGGAACCGTGCTGGTCGACGGAGTGGACCTCTCCACCGTCCGCCTCAGCTCCTACCGCACACAGCTCGGCGTCGTTCTCCAGGACACTTTCCTCTTCGACGGCACCATCCGGGAAAATGTCGCCTTCGCACGCCCGGATGCCGCCGAGCAGGAAATCATGGACGCCTGCCGCACCGCCCGCGTCGATGAGTTCGCCGAACGCTTCGAGCTGAAATACGACACGGTCGTCGGCGAACGGGGAGTGAAGCTGTCCGGTGGTCAACGCCAGCGCGTCTCCATTGCGCGCGCAATTTTGGCCGATCCGCGAATTCTCATCCTGGATGAGGCGACTTCAAGCCTCGATTCCGAATCCGAGGCTCTGATTCAGGAGGGGTTGAAGTTTCTGATGAAGAACCGCACGACCTTCGTCATCGCGCACCGGCTATCCACCATCCGCCGCTCCGATCAGATTCTGGTCATCGAAAATGGAAGGCTGATCGAGCGCGGCAATCACGCGGATTTATATGCGGCACACGGACGTTATTGGGATCTGTACACGAAGCAGCACGGGGTGGAGGCGAATCTGTTTCTCGCTCCCGGCGAGGGGGATGAGGTGACGACGGACGGGGGTTTTGTCCCGTCCGTCGTTGCACCCTGAGCGGAGTTAGTGTCCGTAATACGTGACGGTGGTTGTCGCCGTACTTTGGACGCCTTTACTGTTAGTGGCCACAACTTGGAAAATGTAGTCGCCCTGGCCGCTGCTGAGCGTGATTGTCGGCGTCGCGGTGTTTGCATTGGAGATCCCGGCCGAGACGTTCGTATTTACCTGCGTCCATGAATAGGTCAGAGGTAACCCGTTCGGATCAGTGGATTTGGAAGCGTCAAGCTGGATAATCCGGCTAAACGTGGTCTGCGTCTGGCCGGGCGTGAAAACGACCACGGGCTGTGTGCCCGGCGTGGTCGGCGGGGTCACTGTGGCTGCCGGGAATGTCAGGCTGCCCGCCGCGGTCCCTGAAAAGACGCCGTAAATGCCGGGAATCAATACGGTCATGTTGGTAAGCTTGGCCGGGTTATCCGTTGTGTACCCCATGCCGACCGCAACCAGCGCGCCGGTGATGTCTCCGAAAACAGTCTTCGGAAAATTGCTGATCACCTTTCCCGTGATCAGAACGCTCGGGCTAGGCTGGCAGCTAAAGTACACTTTGTCCACCTGCACCGTGTAGATCTCCAGGAAGTTGCTGGTGTTGATGTTGCTCGCTTGGGTCGGCGACGGCGTGCCCGGCTGCGCCACGAATGCTTGGATGGTCAGTATATTGCTTTGGGTGTTGAGCGAAACCTGTTGACGGACGTCCAGCGCTCCCGCGGCTACCGCCGCCAGGACGTTTGCTGGAATCGTCGGCGATCCGGTGGCGAAAATCGCCGAGGTGGAGATCAGCCCCGCGGTACCGCCGGGCGTTCCGGTGCTGGGCGTGCCGAACAGGTTTACACTGCGTTCGACGAAAAGATTAGTGATCGAAGTGGGTGCGGTTGAGCAGGTCGCGGGGCTTCCGGTGCCTCCGCCTGTGGTTTGGGCGAAAGCTGCCGTTGCGCTTATCGCCAGAATGGCAACAACTCTTGAATGGTGTTTTAACATAGGTTCTCCTCGATGGTCCATCCATTGGATGCGTATGTGACCGATTCATTTCGTTCTTGTTCCCTCGCCGAGCCCGCTGGTGGATAATAGAGGTAACAGTCGATAGGCAAGATTCTTAGAGGATAGTAGTTACAATGACAAGCCGGCTCACTCCGCTGGTCGCCGCGTTTGCGGTGTCCGCGTGTTCTCTCATGACCGCTTCCGACCTCGTCCGGCCCCGCGCCGGCAAGGTCGAGATTTTTCGGGCCGCCGATCTGAAACCCGGTATGCAGGCTACCGCCTGGACTGTGTTTTCCGGTACCGAGCCTGAGCCCGTGCCCATCGAGATCATCGGCCTCATGAAAAACGCCTGGGGCCCCAAACAGGACATCATCCTCGGCAAAATGGGCGGCAAGGCGATCCGCACCAACGTAGCCGGCGGCATGAGCGGCAGCCCCGTGTACATCGACGGCAAACTCGTCGGCGCGGTGGCTCTCCGGCTCAGCGTATTTTCGCCCGACGCGATCTGCGGAATTACCCCGATCGAGCTCATGCTCGAAATCAACGACTTCGACAAGGCGACTCCATCGAACGCCAAACTGCCGGCGGCCCCTGCCCAGCGCTCATCCATCGAATTGCCGCCCGGCATGTTGGCCCAGGTAGTATCCGCCGGCGCCGGCGCGCGCTTCGATGCGAATAGCCCCGTCATGGTGCCCATCGAGACGCCGCTCACGTTTTCCGGGTTCAGCGAACGGACCCTCCGCGAATTCTCGCCGCTCTTCCAACAACTCGGCATGACCGCCGTTCAGGGCGGCGCGGCCGGTAATCTGAACTCGCCCAAACCGGCCCACGGCTGGCAGAATGCTCTACAGCCCGGCGAATCCGTCGCGGGCGTTCTTGTATCCGGCGACATGAGCGTCACCGGATTGGGCACGGTCACTTATAACGACGGCAAACGCGTGCTCGCCTTCGGTCACCCGTTCTTCAATCTCGGTCCGGTCGATATGCCTATGAGCAAGGGCGAGATCCTCATGGTGCTGTCCAGCATGTATCAGCCCAACAAGTTCGGCAACGCGACCGAAATCGTCGGCGCTCTGAAACAGGACCGTCACAGCGGCATCATGGGTGAACTGGGCGCAACGGCGGACATGATCCCCGTCGATGTGAAAGTCCGCTCCCACGGCGAGGACAACTCGGTGATCAAAGAGAAGGACCTGCACTTCAACGTCTTCGTCCACCAGAAGTGGACGCCTTATCTAATGATGGTGACGCTCTTCAACTCCATCGAAGGGCTGAACGATTTCGCCGAAGAGTCCACTTACCGCTTCAGCGGCCAAGTGGAATTGGAAGGTCTCCCGAACATTTCACTCACCACCATGCTCGCGCCCAACGAGATGCCGGTTCCAGCGCCGATGATGCTGGCCGGTTGGTGGGGCGATAAGTTCAACCGCTTGTATCTGAACTCCGTCCAGATCCCGAAATTGAAGCGCGTCAACGCCATCGTCGATCTGCTGCCGGAACGCCGCATCGCCTCGATCGACAACGCCTGGATTGCGAATAGCGAGGTCGAGCCCGGCGCCCGCGTCCCCGTGAAAGTCTTCCTGCGCCCCTATCGCGGCGAGCGCATCGAGCGCGATTTCACCATCAGCCTTCCCGCCGGTCTCGCCAAGGGTGAGCATCGGATTCTGTTGAGCGACGCCGACACGCTGAATCGTATGCAAGGCATGGCCGGAGCGATGAACCGCTTCCTCGACATCCCGCAGACTGTGTCGCTCATCAATCAGGAGCGCACCAACGACAAGCTGTATGTATCGCTCGTCGATTCGCGCCCCACCATTTATTCCGATGACAAAATCATGCCCAGTTTGCCGGCTTCGGTTCTGAATGTCATGCAAACCGGCCGGACTGCAAGCCGTCAGATGATGTCGTCGCCCGAAAGCGCCGTCGAGCAAATGGCCATCCCGTTCGATCAGGTCATCAACGGAAGCTACTCGCTGCGGATCACAGTAAAGTAAACTCGAAAATCCCAATGCACAAATATTCCGGCCTCGTCTGCGCGGCCGCGCTTACTCTCGCGCTCGTTCCGCTCAACGCGGTTGAAACTAAATACTGGCAACAAGAGGACCTGAGCGATTTCGAAAAGGGCAACCTCGACAAACTCTCGCTGCGTAGCGACGGCCAACTTTCGCTGGCCCCGGTAGTCTCTGAGATCCTCGATTCTTCGACCCCCTATCTGTGGACCATCGCGCAGGACTCGAAAGGCAACGTCTACACTGCCGGCGGTGGTCCCAACGGATCCACGGCGAAGTTATACCGGATCAACAGCGCCGGCAAGTCGGATGTTCTGGCCGAACTCGATGGCCTCGAAATTCACGCCATCGCCGTCGATGCGCGCGACCGTGTTTACGCCGCCACCGCGCCCGATGGCAAAGTGTTCCGCATCGTGAACGGTAAGCCCGAAGTGTTCTTCGACCCGAAAGCAAAATACATCTGGACCATGTGCTTTTCCAAAGCGGGCGACCTGTATATCGCGACTGGCGACAAGGGCGAGATTTTCAAAGTCAGTCCTGATGGTAAAGGTTCGGCGTTCTTCAAGACCGAGGAGACTCACGCGCGATCGATGGCGCTCGACAACGCCGGCAATCTGATTGTCGGCACCGATCCGAGCGGCCTGATCCTGCAAGTGACTCCGGCCGGTGAAGGCTTCGTGCTGTATCAAGCCGCCAAGCGCGAGATCACAGCGATCGCGGTAGCGCAGGATGGATCCATCTACGCCGCCGGTGTCGGCAACAAGTCAGCGGCGCCCGCTGGATTGACGCCCCCGATCGCTCCCGTTCCGGTGCCGTCTCCGAGCGCGGCACCGGGTGCGCGCCCCGCGCCAGGAACCGTCACCGTTCGTACTGCTCCGCTGTCTCCGTCTTTCGGATCCGCTGCGAGCGCGACGCCCGTTACCGGAGGTTCGGAACTGTATCGCATCGGTACCGACGGCGCACCCCGCCGTTTGTGGACCAACGCGCAGGATCTCATCTACGCGTTAACCACCGATGCTCAAGGTCATGCGGTGGTAGGAACCGGCAACAAGGGCTACATTTATCGCATCGATTCGGATTTGAGTTACACGTTGCTCGTCAATCTCGCGCCGACACAAGTTACCGCATTCCTGCGCGGCTCCGATGGGCGCGTTTATGCAGCGACGGGTAACATCGGCAAGCTATACCGCATCGGACCGGAACTCGAAAAGAGCGGTACGTACGAGAGCGACGCGTTTGATGCCGGAGCGTTCACTTACTGGGGACGCCTGAGCTATTCGGGTTCCCCCGCGAACGGCGGCATCCGCTTCGAAGCGCGTAGCGGAAACGTCAGCCGTCCACAGAAGAACTGGAGTTCGTGGTCCGCCGTTCCGATTACCGGTGATGGCGGACGGATCGCCGCTCCCGCCGCCCGCTTCCTGCAGTACCGCGCGGTGTTGACCGGAGCAGCGACCATTCGCAACATCGACGTCGCATACATGTCGAAGAACGTCGCCCCAGCGGTCACTCAGATAGAAGTCACGCCGCCCAACTACCGCTTTACGGCGACGCCCGCCACGATTCCCGCCTCGCCGAGTCCGCAGTCGATTTCGCTACCGGCTCTCGGTACCAAGAAGAAGCAGGGCAACACGCCCACGCTCGAGAGCACGGCGAGTCAGGCAATGCAGTATGCGAAGGGTACGATGGGCGCGCGCTGGTCGGCGCAGGATGAGAACGACGACACTCTCATTTACCGCGTCGAAATCCGCGGCGAGCAGGAGAAAGATTGGAAACTGCTGCGCGACAAAGTCCGCGACAAGTTTCTGAACTGGGACTCCTCGATGTTCCCCGACGGCAAATACCTGCTTCGCGTCACCGCTTCCGATGCACCGGGCAATCCTCCCGCGGAAGCCCTGACTGGTTCGATCGAGAGCTATCTGTTTCTGATCGACAACACGCCTCCGCAGATTACCGGCTTGACCGCGTCGCCCTCTGGCAACCGCGTCGAAGTCCGGTGGCGCGCCAAGGATGCACTCAGCGTGATCGATCGCGCCGAGTATTCGATCAACGGAGGCGAATGGATCGTGGTCGAGCCCGTTAGCCGCCTGTCCGATTCACCCGAACTCGACTACCGCTTGAACATCGATCGCCCCACGGGATCCGCCGAGTACACCATCGCGGTCCGGGTGATTGACGACTACGATAATCAGGCGGTCGCGAAAACCGTCGTCCGTTGAGAGTTCGCGGTGGCGTTGCCCGATCGCGTTCAAGTACGGCTCAGCTCCGAAGCGGCTGGTGCGATTTCGCTGACTCAGGTGATCAGCCAGGCGATGCCGCTGCGGGAGTTAGTCGAAGTGATCTTGAGCGCGACGGGTAAGGATCCGTTTCGTGTATCGGAGATACTGCGGCGCGGCGCCGTCGTTCAAGGCGCTTCGCGTTACCGCTGGGAGCCGCTCAAGTTCGACACCGCGGATCTGAACACGGTGCTCGCGACATTTCCGGATGCCGATCCGGAGCGCGCGTTTTGTCCCGAAGCGTGCACCGGCGCGAGATTACGCTCGAGGCGTCAAGTCATCGAGTTGCCGCGGGAAACCGCATCGAAACGACGATTGTTGAAACGACAATCGTTCTGGGACATATTGCTTGCTCTCGCGAGTACTCCCGATTTGGAATACTCGCAGTATTCGTACCGTTTGCGCGCCGATGAGTACCGCTTGCCGGTTACTCCAGCCCGCTCCGCTCAGTTGCGAGCCGCCGCGAATCTACTGTCGTACTCGACGGTATCGTCGCAAGTCGCCGAGGGCGCCTTCGAGTCGATCGAGTATCTGGTCCACTTTCCGTAACGGCTACTCGATGCAGATGGCCTGATGGCCGAGTACGCGCGTCACGCGGAATTGCGCGTACCGCTCCGCATAGTCGAACTGAAGTGGCGTACCGTGAGGGACGAGTTTCACCGACTGCGGACGTTGCGGCGAAAACACCCGCAGCTCCACATCCTCCAACAATCCGGGCTCCTCGATGATGTCGATGCCGGGCGCGCGCCGGGTCAGCGGGTAATACAGAAGGTGCACGATGCGCCTCGAACCGGAACCCTGCGGCTGCTTGAGCAGGGTGACCTGCGCTGTCGACGGAAGGCCCGGCGCCATCAATGCAGGCTCCCGCAGCAGCATCCCGATCAGCCCATTCACGACCTGTTTTTGAATCCCATAACCGTCCTGCGAATAGGATCGGAAGAACGGGTTCGCGATATAGATCAGGCTGCCGCGTCGCGTTACCAGCGGCTCCATGGTTCGGCTGCCCAGAGGGGTTTGCTTGTGCGAACTGAAGTGTTCGGGCGACCGGTCGAAGTACGGATGCCCATAGGTGGCGAGGACCTCGGTACCTGGAACCGCTTCGATGGATGAGCCCGGCTCATACAGGAAGTACGGGGCGTCCTCGATGCCCGGAAACGCTGAACGCGACAGCAGCATGTACTCGCCCTTGTACTTCGCGGGTCCAAGATAACGAACGCCGAGCGATTCTATAGCGAACCGGCCGCCTTCGAGTAGACTTCGATCCGACACGATCACCGCGCCGCCACGGGCGATGTAATCCTTCAACCGAGACAGCAACTCGGGAACAGGCCGGATCTCGTCGGGTACGATCACCAGCTTGTAGCGCGCGAGGTCGGAAGCCGTATCGAGCACATCGAACTGCTGGTGCAATTCGACGAGCATGTTCGTGAACCCCTGATCGACCGGCGGGAGTTTGGACGAGCTCATCTCGGGATCGGTCGCCGCCGCGGAAACGACTCCGATGTCGGCCACCGCGCGAGCTCCCTTCGCCCACGGTTCGAGCGCCTCGATCCTGCGGTACACCGCCCCGATGCGGTTGTACGTTAGCGGATCGAGCCGGCCGCGCGGATGGAGTTGATCTCCGACGCAGACCTTGGCCCCGTTGGCGAGAAAGTTCACACATTCGAAATCGAGCGCAGCCTGATTCTTGAAGCCGCCGAAATCGCCCCACGATTTGTGGAAGCGGCCCGTCATTCCAACCACGTCTTTTCCCAAAGTCCGCATGTAGCGCACACGCTGCTGAAAATGAGTGTAGCCCCAGCCGCCAGTCGGCAGCGATTCGATCTCGATATGGCTGTAGTAGGGCAACTCGTCCCGCACGCCGATCACGAGCCGGCTGTTGAAGAACGTCGCGCCCGTCGGCAGCTTCTGGTGAACCAGCTCGCTCAGAATCCGCTCAACCCGTTTCGCGACCGATTTGTTGTGAGCGAAAACGTCCGCGGCGGAATCGCTCAGCCCGAGTGTCTTTCGATCTGCCACGCACCAGCGGCAGAAGCAGCCGTCCGCGGGTTGCATGAGGATATCGAACCAGCCGCCGTCCACGTCGTACTTGGCCAGGATCTCGCGGTTCTCGGCCACGACTTGGTCGAGATACGGCGTGTTCATGCACATCCACGGCCAGCGATCCCCGGGCGGACCGCCGATGTGCTTGCCTTGGCGATCGACGGCCAGCCATTCGGGATGCTTACGCGATTGCGCTACGTCCCACACCAGCGAGTAGTAGTAGTTGGTCGCGATACCGGCGGAGCGGCAGCCACGCACCATTTCGCCCAAGAGGTCGATTTTCAGCGACGGATGTTTGATGGCGATCGCCGTATCGTAGAAGGCGTAACCGTGGTGATCCTTCGCGAAGACGTTGATCGAATTTACGCGCGCGCCGGACAACGTGCGGATGAACGACGCGGTGTCCCAGTCCGCGCCGACATCGGGAATCAGTTCACTGGTGTGAAAGTCGAGATGGACCTGACGGAACGGCAGTTCACCGCGCTTCCCATCAGCCGCGGCAAGCCTTCGAGCAAGCGGAGTTGCGGCCAGATAAAGGAAAGCGCGGCGCTGCATGTCATCCTACTTTGTATCGAGGATGAAGGTCGGCGCCAGACCCGCCAACGTTGTGAAGCCGGACGGCGTCTCGGCCCGCACATAACTCGAGCAGCCGTGCACCTTGCCCAGGAACGAATGGGGATGGACGTCCACGCGCAAGTCGCGCATCTGAACACTCCCGTATTGATACACCGGGAACGGGAAGCGGGTCGGCTCGGTCTCCTCTTGAACCACGTAGGGAGAGCGCATCGCTTGTTTCAGCGCCCTCTCCCAACCGGCGTCGTCGGTATCGGCTCCGCGGAAGGCGTGCTGATCGGTTGAATCGTCATTGGGCCGGAGAACCAGTTTTTCGCGGTTCTTCAGGATGAAGTCGGGCAGATCGACGGTCTCATCCTGATACTTCGTATTCGCTGAGCCGACCACGCGAGTCCACGGAACGAATTCGCGAATCGCCTTGCGTTCGGCTATGGGGAAGCTCGAAGTCAGCGTGTCGTCGGTGAGCAGGTCGAAGAGAGCCTTCTTCTGGGCCAACTCGGAACGAAAACTGTTCACCACGCACACGGCGCGGTCGCGATAGGCGCGCATGAGCGGATGGCTCAAGTCGAAGCGAACGAGAAATTCGTGAACCTTGATTCGCCGGTACAGCAGGTCGATCTTGAAATCGCCGCGACGCAGAACGCCGTTGCGGTATTCCAATTGATCGGGCGACATGACTTCCGTGTTATAGCCTTCTTTGCGGAAGGACTCGGCCAGCACAACGTATTCCTGCGATTCCGATGTTTGAAAGGGCTGCCGGAATTCGACGATCGCGATATTGGGCCGGTCCTTGCGGCCGAAATCCTTATAAGACTTGAGCAGCGCGCTGAGCAGGTGGCGTGTTCCGCCGACTTTGCTGAGCGGATACTTCTTGCGAAACTCCTTGACCGGGGGAGCATCGTAGAAGAGGTTATCGAGAGCTTCTCCGAAGGCGACCCCAGCGGGCGTCTCGGCGTTGTAATCTGTAAAGCGGAGCGAGCCGTTGTGAATGTTCGTATCCAGCAGCGAGGTGACCGACAGGAAAGAATAACCCGGGTCGACGTTGGCCAACATCTTTTCAGCGGGCAGCAGGTGCATGCGCGTGAGCAGTTGCGGAGTTGACAACGCTATCTCTTCGATGCGGTGAATCGCGCAGAACAGCGGTTCGGCCGCTTTCACGAGATTGGTATACTGCCGGCGCGTTACGAAATGAGGCCGCAGTACGGGTGAAAGCAAGCGCGACCCAACCATGAGATGATTGGACTTCATCCGTTCCTGAAGGACATTGGCCCACTCCAAGTCCTTGTAGGGTTCGGTCTCTAGAATTTTGTGATAACGGGCTATTGCCTCGCCCAGTTGCGACATGGCCTCTTTAATCTTCCTATATTCAGTATCGCAGACAAGTTTCAAAAAGTGAAGCAACGGCACTGGCCGGAGCGCATCTAAGTTGCTGAAAAAAAAATACTTATACCAACTATTTCGGGGCTGTGAATGAGCCTTAGCCATGACGCGCTTCTGGTGGTTTCCTTTGGGGGACCGGAAAAACGGGAGGATGTTCTCCCGTTTCTCGAAACGGTACTTCGAGGTAAAAACGTACCTCGAGAGCGGCTGTTAGAGGTCGCCGGGCATTACTACCATTTCGGCGGCCGGAGTCCGATCAACGATCAGAATCGTGAGCTGATCGCGGCGGTTTCGGCGGAGTTCGAACGCGCCGGGATCACGTTGCCGGTGTACTGGGGGAACCGGAACTGGAATCCGTTTCTGAAGGACGCGGTTGCCCGGATGCGCGACGACGGAGTCGAACGCGCGCTCGTGTTTATTACGTCGGCGTTCAGCTCGTACTCGGGGTGCCGGCAGTATCTGGAGGACATGGACCGCGCGCGCGCAGAGGTTGGCGCAAACGCACCCGAACTGCACAAGTTGCGCGGCTTCTCGAATCATCCGGGGTTCATTGCTTCGGTGGCGGCGCGAGTGGGGGATGCATTGGCGGAGGCGCGCGATGCGCATCTGATCTTCACGGCGCACAGTGTTCCGCTGGCGATGGCCAACACGAGTCCGTATCCGGCTCAGCTCAGGGAAGCGTGTGCGGCGGTCGCGCAACAACTTGGGCAGGACGATTGGGAGCTGGCGTTTCAGAGCCGCAGTGGGCCTCCGTCGCAGACTTGGCTCGAGCCCGACATTTCCGACGTTTTGCGCCGGATGCCGGCCGGATCGGAGGTGGTGGTGTCGCCGATCGGATTCATCTCCGACCACATGGAGGTGGTGTACGATCTCGACACCGAGGCGATGCAATTGGCTGGTGAGTTGGGGATCAAGATGATTCGCGCGAAGACGCCGGGTACTCATCCGCTGTTTGTGTCGATGATTCGGGAGCTGGTGGAGGAGCGCTTGACGGGCGTGGCCGGGATGGCGGTGTGCGCGCCCGATTGCTGCCCTGCGCCGCGGCGGAGCACCTTGTGAACCATAGTTAGGAAGAGGTGGAGAGTGTTGGCGCGCTACTTTTTCTTTGACGCAGCAGCAATCACGCGCTCACGGTCGCCCTTGCTCCAACTGTCCTGAATCTCCTGTTCCGGCAGACCGGCTAGCCGGCCCAACAATATGTAAGCGGGCAAGGCGTGCTCGAGTTGATGCCAGCGCGCCATCTCGACGAGCGACGGGAGCGCGCGATCGCGAATCTGATCGAGCGCCGATGCGTCGCGCGATTCCGTGATGTTCACCAACGCCACGGCACCGTTATTGCGATCCGTCCACACGAGCGAATTCAACATCTCGATGAACCACGTCGGCGAGATCTTCACTTCGGCATCGGGATTCAGCTTGGCGTACACGGCAACCGCTGCCAGCGCGCGAATGGCGTTGCCTCGAACCGTGTCGTCGGCGTCCTTGAGCGCGTATAGCAGGTCGTCGACAATCAGCGGCTTCTTCGGAGCGTATCCGATCACGTAAGCGGCTATCGCGCGCTGCTCCTCGTCGCCGGAACGGTGCAGCACGTCGCGCAGTTCCTTGAGATGCTTTCCGGCCAGATCCACAAAGCGGAGTTGGACGTCGCGGCAGTCGGGATCGGCCATGAGCGAGTGGCCGTTGGTGAGATCCTCGGCGGTGGTCTTGCGCCGCACGGCTTCGTTCACCGCGGACAGAAATTGGCGGTAGGCGGTGGTGATCTCCGCGGGCAGGTCGAGCTCTTCGACGGGGGGCGTGCGCAGGTCGAAATGCGGAGCGCCCTTCTCCTCGACACCGACGTAGAGGACCACCTTGCCCTCGTCGCAGCAGGTGGCCTCCAGGTGCGCGCGGAGGATGCCGGGGATTTCGGTGATGCGGTCCTCCACCGTGGTTTTCGAGCGCGGCAGAGCGTCGCCTTCGGCCACCCCCAGCGCCTTCCGCACCTTCGCTTCGGGCACCTTCCTCAATCCGTAGAATTCCACCCGGCCGATGCGCGGCGCCTGTGCAAAGGCCGTGCAAGCCAACACGAGGAGTATCGCTAGTCGTCGCAATTCAAATAGACGTATGGCCACCGACTCCAGGCTACGCCTGTTTTTCGGCGAGCGGGCCCAGGACGGGCAGCACGAAACGGCGGTTTTCGTAGGCACGGTACATCAGGAGCAACCAGCAGGCCACCGCGGCCAGACACACGGCGGTGAACAGCAGGAATCCGATAGCCGGCCGAGCAGCGGAATCACCGAGAGCATGATACTCACAGTGGCGCAAACGATCCACGCCACGATCGCCGCCGCGCCGAAGAGGATGGATTGGAAGGCGTGAAAACGCACGTTGCGGTTGTGATTGTACGGCTCGAGCAGAAGAAACAGGATGCCCGTTATCACCGGGACCAAATAACATAACGCGGAGGCAATGTTTTCGGTCATGCCCAGGGCAGGGGCGCCGGATCCGGCCTCAGCGCCGCACTGGGCGCAAAACCGGCCGTCGATGGGAGCGCTACAACGCGGGCATTGGGCCATAGCTCAACCCCGCGCCGCCGAGCGAGTCAGGAACAGGAACATCGCCACAAACGACAACACCGTGACCACGAGGGACAACACCGCCAGCGCGCGCCAGATCCTTTCCGATGGACCTACCAGCCGCGGCGATCCCGCGATGTAGCCAATTACGAACCCGCCCGCCAATCCGCCGATATGCGCCGCCATGTCGATATTCGGAATGATAAACCCGAGCACCAGCCCGTACAGCGCCCATCGCACGTAGAAGCTGCGCAACGCGGTTCCATACGTCGTCCGCTCCTTGATGCCGAACGCGATCATCGCGCCGATCAAGCCGAAGATGCCCGCCGACGCGCCTACGGAAAGGTGAGCCCAATAGGAGCTCGCCCAAAATCCGGTTACCGTCGAGGCCAGGTAAATCACGATCAGCCGGCTGGTACCAAAAAACTCCTCGGTCTGCGCGCCCAAATCGAACAGCACCCAGGAATTCATGAGAATGTGAATCATGCCGCCGTGCAGAAAACCGGCGGTGATCAAACGCCACCATTGGCCGCCGTGCACATACGGCGGATACATGGCGCCGAAGCTCACCAGCGTCTCGGGATCGATCCCCATGAACCCGCCGCCTCCCGCTTTCATGCTTAAAACGGCCATCGCGACGAACAGCCCGCTGTTGATCAAAAGGATCATGGTCGTGGTGAAACGCGCGTGCGGAATGAGGCCGCCCATGATCTGCCCGGGATCGCGTTTCTCGATCGCGCGCGGGCCTACCTTGGCGTTGCAGTACGGGCAGACGCGATCGCCCGACTCGATAAAGGCCCGGCACTCCGGGCACATTCTTCGTTGATCCACTGACGCCTATTGTACAATCGCGCTTTGTGCGGACCCTGATTTTTCTGTTATTTCTGGCAGCTCTGCCGTGTTTCGCACAGTCCGCCGCGGCGCCAACAGATCAGCTTTCGCCCGATCAGCACCGCCGCGCAGTGGAATACAACCGCCGTCTGGATGCGTTGTACTTCGCGGGCGTGGCGTGGAAAATGGCAGTGCTTTGCGGCCTGATCGGGACGCGCGCCGGGGCCCGGATCCGCGATTGGACAGAGGCGCGCTTACCGGCGATCGCAGCCCGAACGGCGGCCGTCACGGTGCTGCTCGCGGCGCCTCGTCTTGCGAATTTGCCGCTTGCGGCGTATCGCCACTCGGTCAACGTCGCGTACGGCATTTCGGTGGAAAGCTGGGCCGCCTGGTTCACCGATTTGGCCAAAACATTATTGATCGCCGCCGTCGTGGCCGTTCCGTTGACGCTCGGTGCACTTCGATTGGCGCGGCGCAGGACGTGGTGGATCCCCGCCTGGGCTGTTACGGTGCTCGTCATCGTGGGCGCAACGTATCTCGCGCCGCTTGCATTCGATCCGCTGTTTTTCAACTTCAGGCCGCTTGGCCGGTCGCAGCCGGCGCTGGTCGAAGGCTTGCGGCAGGTGGCCTCGCACGCGGGATTCGAAGTGCCGGCCGAGCGCATCTTCGAGATGGACGCGAGCCGCAAGACAACAGCGGTGAACGCCTACATGACCGGTTTCGGACAATCCCGCCGCATCGTGATTTGGGACACCACGCTCGGCGTGCTGACGATCCCGCAAATTCAGACGGTGTTCGCGCACGAGCTCGGGCATTACGCGCTGGGACACATTCCGCGAAGCATTGCGCTCGCAGCGGCTGGGTTGCTGGCGCTGTTCTGGATCGCGAGCCGCATGTTTCCACAGCCTTCCGATGTCGCCCTGCTGCCGCGAATCATGCTTTTTGTTCTGATCGCCGGATTCCTGAGCGAGCCGGTAGTGAACGGATACAGCCGCTGGCAGGAACACGAGGCTGACATTTACGAGCTGGACGTGATGCATCGTCTGATTCCGAATGCCGGCTTGAATTCCGCCGAGGTGGATCGGATTATGGCCGCGATCGACCTGGACGATCCGGATCCGGGCGCCTTCGTCAGGTTCTGGTTGTACGATCATCCGCCCACGGCCGAGCGGATGGCGTTCGCTCAACAATACCGGCCCGCCGATTGAACCGGGGCTACAATCAAGCCATGCCAACTACTATGAACCGCCGCGTCCTGCTTGCCGCGCGTCCGCAGGGTGAACCGAAGGACACCGATTTCCGGCTGGAAGAATCGCCCATTCCGAAGGCCGGCGAGGGACAGGTTCTGCTGCGCACTCTGTTCCTGTCGCTCGACCCGTACATGCGCGGACGCATGAACGCCGGCGCGTCCTATGCCGCCCCCGTTGAGATCGGGCAGGTGATGGAAGGCGGCACGGTGGCGGAAGTGGTGGAATCGAACGCGGCGGGTTTTAAGCCGGGCGATCTGGTTCTGAGTTACTCGGGGTGGCAGGAATATTCGGTTGCGAAGGCGACGCACTTACAGAAGCTCGATGCGCAGCTCGCGCCCGTATCGACGGCATTGGGCGTACTCGGCATGCCGGGGCTGACGGCGTACACGGGGCTGTTGAATATCGGCCAACCGAAGGCGGGCGAGACGGTGGTGGTGGCAGCAGCGGCGGGCGCGGTTGGGGCGGTGGTCGGGCAGATCGCGCGCATCAAGGGCTGCCGGGCGGTGGGGATCGCGGGAGGCAAGGAGAAGTGCGATTACGTGCGCGAAGAGTTAGGGTTCGACGCCTGCATCGATCATCGCGGCCCAGCGCTGGCGGCGGATCTGAAAGCAGCTTGCCCCAAAGGCATCGACGTGTACTTCGAGAATGTGGGCGGCGAGGTTTGGCAGGCTGTGCTGCCGTTGCTGAACGCCTTCGCGCGCGTGCCCGTCTGCGGTTTGATCGCGCATTACAACGCGACGGAATTGCCGCCCGGCCCGGACCGGACGATGGCGTTGATGGTTTCCGTTCTCACCAAGCGCCTGACATTGCGGGGCTTCATTGTGAGCGATTACGCGTCGCAGCAACCCGACTTTCTGCGCGATGCCGCCACCTGGATTCGCGAGGGCAAGCTGAAATACCGCGAAGACATCGTCGACGGATTGGAGAACGCGGTGACGGCATTTCAGGGTTTGTTGCGCGGACGCAATTTCGGCAAGATGCTGGTGCGCGTGGGCCGGTGAACTACTGTTTCTTGAGCGGGGGCGCCTGGACGTATGACGAATCCTGCGGCAGTTTGTCAGCGAACTGGTCGTCGTCCTTGAGTTCTTTCTTCAGGCGCCAGAGTTCCTGTTTCAACAGCGCCACTGTCTTCTGCGCGGCCGGCTCAGCGTAGATGTTGTGCATCTCTTGCGGGTCGGCCACAAGGTCGTAGCACTCCCACTGATCCTTCTTCCAGAAGTAGATCAGCTTGTGCGTCTGTGTCCTTACGCCGTAATGTGCGCGCGTATTGTGATCGCCCGGATCGTGATAGTAGCGGTAGTACATGGCGCGCCGCCAATCGCGCGGCTCCTCGCCTTTCCAGATGGGGAGAAGACTGCGGCCCTGCATATCGTTTGGCGTGGGCTGCCCGGCGAGATCAAGAAATGTCGGGGCAAAGTCGCAGTTAATGGCGATCGCGCCCGAGGTGCTGCCCGGCCGGATACCCGCGGGCCAGCGCACCAGGAACGGCATGCGCAGAGACTCCTCATACATGAAACGCTTGTCGAACAGACCGTGCTCGCCGAGAAAGAATCCCTGGTCGCTCGTGTAGATGACGGCTGTGTTTTCCCTCAACCCGTTCGCATCCACCCAATTCAGTAACCGGCCCACATTGTCGTCCACGCTTTGCACGCAAGCCAGGTAGTCCCGCATATAGCGCTGATATTTCCAGCGCTCCAGTTCTTTGCCGGACAGAGTTCTCTTCACTCCGTCCACATCTACTTCGACTTCGGTGGGTTTCACCGCCAGCCATTGCTGCAACTGCGGGCGCGAGAGGCCCGGCGGGGGCGCAACCTTCAGATCGCGCCTGGTCAGGTCACGGAACACCGATTGCTGCTGCTCGCGGAGTGCATCGGTCCTGCCCGAATAATCGTCCCGCAAGGTTGCCGGTTCCGGGATGTGCCTACCCTCGAACTGTCGACGGTGCTTCTCATCGGGAGTCCACTCGCGGTGAGGCGCCTTGTGATGCGACATCGCGAAGAACGGTTTGTCCTTCGGCCGGTTCTTCAACGCATCGATGGTGAGGTCCGTGATAATGTCCGTGGCGTAGCCCTTGTAGACGGTTGAGCCGTCCTTGTCGTAGAGCGTTGGATCGTTGTAGACGCCCTGTCCAGGAAGAATATTCCAGTAATCGAAACCGGCCGGATCGCTTCCCAAGTGCCACTTGCCGATCATCGCCGTGTAATAGCCGGTCTGCTGAAGCATCTTCTGGACGGTTGGTTGCGATCCGTCAAAGCGGTTGAATACCGGAACTCCGTTCAGGTGGCTGTATTTGCCGGTGAGAATGGTGGCGCGACTGGGAGTGCAGATGGAATTCGTACAGAAGACCCGGTCCATGCGCATGCCTTGTTGTGCGATGCGGTCCAGGTTTGGCGTTTGATTGACCTTGCTGCCGTAACAACCGATCGCTTGCGCGGCATGGTCGTCCGTCATGATGAACAGGATGTTCGGCCGTTGTGACCCAGCCGCCGCTCGAAGAAAAGGCGCGCCCGCGAAACCGGCTATGCGTGCTGCGAAGCGACGCCGCGTGATATTCGATGGTGTCATCTTGGCTATGCTATCGCATTGGCTACGGGCTAACGCAGCCTGTTTTTGATGGCCTGGGTTTTCGGGTCGGGCGCGTTCGAGTCGAGCCACGCCTGCAGCTTTGCGAAGGACACGGAATGGACGGTGCGGGTGACGACTTCGACGCGGATATCGAAGACGCCATGGTCATCGAGGATGCCTTGCTCGCGCACGTTGCGGACGGCGAGGGCTGCGGCTTCCATCACCGTGGAGGCCAGCACTTCGGCGGAATGCCGGATACCCCGGCCATCGGTAAAGTTGACTTCGCACGTCCTCACCGGCACCAGATGAGGATACCACTTTCGCCTGTTGTTCGCCTGGATGTTGGGCGTGGGGTCTCACTATGTGCACGTCGTTGTAGAGGTAGAGATCCGGCTCCTGAACGAGTTCAAGTCGTACGCCAGGCGCGAGCTGAACCGAATGGACCCGATCGAACACGCTGGGCGAGTTTTTGAGCAGCATACGCTCCTTTGGGGCGCTGATCGCTGCGTCGAAAATCACACACGGGATTTGATCACCTCCGATGTCGGCGGCGGGACATTTTGGCTTGCTGACGCGCGCGGCTCTGATTTTCTACTCACGCTTGCTGACGCGCGCGGCTCTGATTTCTACTCTCGCTTGCTGACGCGCGCGGCTCTGATTTCTACTGGCGCGCGCGGCTCTGATTTCTTGGCGCGCGCGGCTCTGATTTTCGCCGTCCGAAAGCTGAGCTAGTCGAGCCCGATGCCAAGCAACAACTCGACGCAGGAGCCTGCATCGGTTTGACGCTGCCTACAGCTCGTCGAAGTGGAGTTGCCCCAGACGAATTTCTGGTGGATGGATTCCGCTTCCGTTGACCGCGGTTCACTTTGTATCAGGTAGTCTCGTATACATGCGCCGGTTGATGCTTCTGGTTGGTTTGATTGTTATGGAGCTGTACGCTCAGACGCCACCGCCTCCGCCCAAGACGTACACACTTCCTCCCGATAAGCTTCAGAAGGCGGTCGAGTTTGCGAAGGCGCGGAACCGGCTGCACTTTATCGATGCAGCATGGGGCGCTCTGGTCCTGGTGGGCCTGCTGGCTTTGCGCGTGGCTCCGCGCTTTCGCGACTGGGCCAATGCAGCATCGAATCGGCGCATTGTTCAGGCCTATATCTTCGCTCCACTATTCTTCCTGACCACCGAAATCTTCGAACTGCCATCCGTAGCCTATGGCCACCACCTGTCGCTGAAGTACGACCAGTCCATTCAGGGTTGGGGCTCGTGGCTGTGGGATTGGGCCAAAGGCGAGTTCCTGGGAATACTGCTGATTGGCGTGCTGATCTGGATCCTTTACGCCATGATCCGGAGGAGCCCGAAGCGGTGGTGGTTCTACTTTTGGTTGGCCGCCGTTCCCATCGTGATCTTCATGATGCTCATCACGCCGGTAGTTATCCAGCCGCTGTTCTTTAAATTTGAGCCGCTGGCCGATAAGCAGCCGGCGCTGGTGGCGCAGATTCAGAAAGTGGTGACACGGGGCGGCCTGGAGATCCCGGACAGCCGCATGTTCGAGATGAAGGCCAGCGAAAAATTGAAGTCGGTGAACGCCTACGTAACCGGACTCGGCGCCTCAAAACGCGTGGTGGTGTGGGACAACACGATCGCGAAAATGACTCCCGACCAGATCCTGTTTGTCTTCGGGCACGAGATGGGACACTACGTGCTGCAACACATCTGGGCGGGAATCGCAGTGACCTGCGGTGTGCTGCTGCTGTTTCTATTCCTCGGTTATCACGTGATGCGATGGATGCTGGCCAGATGGGGAGACCAGTGGTCGATACGCGGGATCGAGGATTGGGCATCGCTTCCAGTCTTGTTTCTGGCGTTTACGATTTTCGGATTCTTCGCAGAACCGCTGATGAATTCGTATAGCCGGATGCAGGAGCACAACGCCGACATCTACGGACTGGAGGTGATTCACGGCATCGTTCCAAACTCGTCCTCAGTCGCAGCCGGCGCGTTTCAAATCCTCGGAGAAATGAACCTGAGCGATCCGAACCCGAGCGAGTTCGTCAAGCTCTGGCTGTACAATCACCCTCCGACGGCCGATCGGGTCCGATTCGCCGCGGAGTATGATCCGTGGTCGAAAGGCGAGTCGCCGAGGTATGTGAAGTGACCTGATGAAAGGAAGGAAGTGGTACGCCCGATAAGATTCGAACTTATGACCTTCTGCTCCGGAGGCAGACGCTCTATCCAGACTGAGCTACGGGCGCGTACGGGACAGGTTACAGGGCGCTCCAGACATGCACAGTGTATCACGGCGCGTTCATCGGTTTACCTCGAATCAAAATTCACTAATCCCTGAATTGCTGGGCGGCCGGGGAGCCGGCCTCGCGTGATCGGCGGTATCTTGGATATTCGATACTGGTCCTAAATTCTGAACAGGAGCTATCCATGAGCGAGACGAAGAATAGCCGGCGCAACTTACTGCGCGGAGCCGCCGCTGCTGTAGCCGGTGCGGCGGGCGCACAAGCCGCCGAGACGAAGATGGAGAAGAAGGTCTACTATACGGGCCAGAAGCCCGCGAAGACGCCGCTCTTCTCAGGCGCGGTCTCCTACGGCAACCTGCTGTTTATTGCCGGAAAAGGCGCGCATTACGACGGCGATATCAAGGCGCACACCAAGACGGTGCTGGATGAGATCGAGAAGGAACTGGTGAACGCCGGCTCTTCGATGGCCAAAGTTTTGAAGGTGACCGTGTTCCTGGCCAAGGCGGAATTCTATGCGCCGATGAACGAAGTCTACCAGGGTCGCTTCGGCGAAAACCCGCCCGTGCGGACTACGGTAGCGCCCGCATGGGTCCCGGGCAATTCACATGTCGAGATGGATGTGATCGCGTATATTTGAACTCCGGACTTCGCCAGCCAACATGTATTATGCTGGCTGACATGACCCTTCGCCGCCGGGATCTCATGGCGAGCGCGGCCCTGATTCCAGCCGCGCTGCGGGGCGCCCCGGCTCGCCCGAAACTTGCCGGAATCGTTACCGTCTACCGGCAGTTTTCGCACGGCCAGCATATAATCGACCGGTTTCTCGAAGGCTATGGGTGGGATGGCGAGTACCACCATCCGCCCATGGATCTGGTTGCGCTGTACGTGGACCAGCGTCCGGCGCAGGACCTGAGCCGCGAGCGCGCCGCGCGTTATCCGGCGATGAAGATCTATCCGACCATCGCCGAGACACTCACGCTGGGCACGAGCCGGCTTGCGGTGGACGGCGTGGTGGTTGTCGGCGAGCACGGCGATTATCCGAAGACTGAGAAAGGCCAAGTGAAGTATCCGCGATACGAGTTCTGGAAACAGATCGTGGAGGTGTTCCGCGCGAGCAATCGCGTCTTGCCAGTGTTCAATGACAAGCACCTATCGTGGAATCAGACGTGGGCGCAGGAGATGTACGACACGGCCAAACAGATGCGCATCCCGTTTCTGGCGGGCTCGAGTTTGCCTGTGACGTGGCGCATACCGAGCGTTGAATTTCCGGACGGCGCGCGGCCGGAAGAGGCAATGTGCGTGTGCTATGGGGGAGTGGACAGTTACGACTTCCACGGGCTGGAATCCATACAGTGCATGGTGGAGCGGCGCCGGGGCGGGGAGTCGGGCGTGAAGTGGTTGCAAGCCTATCGCGGCGACGCATTTTGGGCGGCGTATCGGGAGGGCGTGTGGCCGCGCGATCTGGTGGAGGCGGCGCTATGCCGGAGCCACACGTTGAAACCGGCGCGTCCGGGATTCAACGATATCTTTCCAACGTTCGACGACATGCGGCGGTTGGTAAAGGATCCGGTGGCGTACCGTTATGAACACGCCGATGGATTGAAGTGCACGATGCTGCTGATGAGCGGTCTCATCGAGGATTTCAATTTCGCGGCGCGGCTGGCAGGGAGCAAGGAGATTTTTTCAACTCAACTTTATTTGCCGATGCCGCCGGCGCGCACCTCGCTCGCCAGTTTTTTCAGTCCACTGGTGAACAACATGGAGCGCATGTTTCTCACGGGCAAACCGCCGTATCCGATCGAGCGGACACTGCTGACTACCGGCCTGACCGCGGCGGGCGTGGACAGCCTGCATCAGGGCGGCAAGCGCCTGGACACGCCGCAACTGTCGATCGCGTATCGAGCGCCGGCCGAGTCTACATTCTGGAGGAGCTGACGTGCCGATTCGAATCGCGGTTGTCACGACGGTTTATCGCTACCTGTCCCATGCGCAGCACATCGCCGACAGGTTCCTGGTGGGGTACCCGATGGACGGGCGGTGGCACAAGCCGGATGTACACGTGGTCTCGCTATATGTCGACCAGAAGCCCGAGGGCGATCAGAGCGCCGAACGCGCGCGCGAGTTCGGGTTCAAGGTGTACCCGACCATCGCGGAGACTCTGCGCTGTGGTGGCGATAAGCTCGCGGCGGACGCGGTTCTGATCATCGGCGAGCATGGCGATTATCCGGTGAACGAGAAAGGCCAGGTCACATATCCGCGCTACGAATTTTTCAAGCAGTGTGTGGATGTGTTCGAGCGTGATGGCCGCGCCGTGCCCGTGTATAACGACAAGCACCTGTCGTACAGCTTCGAGAAAGCGAAGTGGATGGTGGATGCGTCGAAGCGGTTGAAGTTCCCGATGCTTGCGGGTTCCTCGCTACCGGTGACGTGGCGGCTGCCCGATGTTGAAATGCCGTCCGGGGCGCATGTCGAAGAGGCGGTGATGGTGGGCGAGGGCGGCACCGACGTGATGGGCTTCCACGCGCTGGAGGGGATGCAGTGCATGCTCGAACGTCGCGCGGGCGGCGAGACGGGAGTGCGCTCGGTGCAGATGCTCGAGGGTGATGCCGTCTGGAAGGCGGGGAATGAAGGGCGCTGGTCAAAACAATTGCTGTCCTCCGCGTTGTCGCGCTCGGACACGCCGCAGGGCCTCACGATTCAGGATGGCCGGACGCAGGATTTAACCGCTCCGGGCGTGCTGCCGAAGCTGGTAACGAAGCCCGTGGCAGGTTTCATCGAGTATGCCGACGGGACACGGGCGACGCTGCTGATGTTGAATGGGGCGATCAAGGATTTCGTTTTCGCGGCGCGGCTGCGCGGTCGGGCCAAGCCGTTGTCGACGCAGTTTCTGCTGACGCCTGTGCCGAACGTGACCTATTCGGCGCGCCTGGTGAGCAATATCGAGAAGATGTTTACTACCGGAAGAGCGCCCTACCCGGTTGAGCGGACGCTGCTGACCAGCGGTATTTTGGAGGCTTGTCTCGATTCGCGATTGCGCGGGTCGCAGGTGCTGGAAACACCTCAACTCAGGGTTCGATACCGGGCGGCTGGCTGACGGCTTAGCGCCACGCGCACTCTTGCAGGCCGAGTCTAACTGGCTGGGGCCAAAATATCCGGCACCGAAAAGCGGGCCCTGATCGCATCGCTCAGGAACTCGCTGCGGAAACGGACCGCCTCGGAGCCGCGGTGCACGACGACGATTCCCGTCCGGTCGTACGCGATCCACACTTCGCTGGCTCCGTTGTCCAAGTACAGGTCCTTCTTTCGTTCGAGTTCCTCGGGCGAATTACCGCGTGAAGCGACCTCGATCGCGACCAAAGGAGCTCCCGAAAACCAGCCACGCTCGCGCGCCTGGCCAGGATGGATGGCCGCTACATCCGGCTGCACACAGTGTGGCCCGATCAGAAATCCGGTCTCCACCCAGACGTGTGACTTGACCAAACGCCGAAGCAGGATTGTCTCGATCGCCCGGCAGATTACCGTGTGGCGCAGCTTGGGCGGCGGCATCTCAACGATGACCCCGTCGAATAACTCCTGGAAACCGTCGATATGGGGCAGCAACTCGAAGTCGTCGATGGTCACGCCGTCGCGAGTACCTCTTTCAATCTGCGCGCCACAACCTCCGCATCTCCAGGTTCCATCATCCACACCCCGGCCATCAACGTTTCGCTTCCCGGCACCAATTCGATCGATGGCTCTCCGGCCCGCATGCGCTGTTGAATTTCGGCAATGCTCAGCTTGACCGAGCCTGGCTCCCACGTGATCTTGGCGTGGGGCACATGATTGGCGATCTCGCCGACCCACGTCTCGGTCTTCACGCCAGGAATCGCCGCCACACTATCGCGTATCACTTTCACGCGGCGTTCCCACTCCTTCCAATCCGCCCCATGATCGCGCTTCATGAACAGTTCGAGCGCAACCAGCAGCCCCACCATCTCTTCCTTATTCACCTTTTGGCCGCGGCCGATACTGTCGCTATTCGGCGGGGCGTTCAACATGGCAGCGTCAATCAGATTCTTGCGCCCGAGCAGCAGGCCCGTACTCTGCGGACCGCGCAATCCCTTGCCGCCAGAGAATGTCACGAGATCGAACCCCATCCGCGTGAAGCGCGACAGGTTCTCTACCGGAGGCACATCCGCGGCCGCATCGTTAAACGTGGGCACGCCGAGCTTCTTGCCTAGCGCGACAAACTGTTGCGACTTGATTTGTCCCAATGGCTCGTTGCCGTTAAAGTACAGCATCATGAGCGTATTCGGATTGACCGCCGATTCCAGTTCCTTCGCGGTTTCCACCTCGATCATCTTCGTGCCGCAATTCCGGATGGCGTGATCGTAGCCGTAACGATGCGACTTCTGTATGATCACTTCGGTCTTCATCCCGCTCGAGTCCGGCAAGCGTTGGATGCGAGAGATATCCGTTCCGGTCATGCATGCCGCGGTTCCGAGCGTGAGCGCCGAAGCGGCTCCGGCCGTCACCATCGCCGCCTCGCAGCCCACCAGCGACGCCACTCGCCGGCCGACGGCCCGGTTCAATTCGACCAGGTGAACGTAACGCCGCGAGATGGATTGCATCGCCTGCATCACCTCCGGCGGCATCAACGAAGCGGTTAGAGCGGTGTACGTGCCCGCCGCGTTGATGAACGGCCGCACCCCGAGCTCCTTCAGATAATCTCGCTTCGGCAGCGTCGTGGTTGCGGCGGGCAACAGCGAGGGAGCAACCAGGCTACCCAGGAATGTGCGTCGGTCCGGCATGGCTCATGCTCCTTCAGAAAATGAATTTGGCGGCAACCTGCACCTGCCGCTGGTTGTTGGATGTTCCGCTGATGACGCCGAACGTCGCCGAACCGAGCGTCGTGCCGGGATTCGAGAACGAGGGCTGATTGAAGATGTTGAAGAACTCGCCGCGAATTTGGAAACGCGCCTTCTCTCGAATCGTGAAGTTCTTGAACAGCGAAAAGTCGAAGTCGACCAGGCCGGGCCCGCGGAAAATGTTCCGGCCGGCGTTTCCGAACGTGAAGTTGGCGGGAACAGCGAAGGCGGTGGGGTCGATGCAATTGGTCAAGTGGCCGCGTCCGCAATTCTCGGTGGGAGTGCCCACGATGTTCGGGCGCTGGCTGCCGCTTAGGCCAATGTTGGCGGGATCGCCGGGCACGGTGATGTTGAACGGGAATCCGCTCTGCACGATGGTGATGCCATTCACCTGCCAATCGCCCAGCACCCAGCGAACCGGCCCGCCGGTCTTGCGCAAGAACGGCAGCTCGTAGGTGTACGACGCGACGAAGCGGTGCCGCAGGTCCCAATTGGCGTTGCCATAATCGGTGCGCCAGCTATAGGGATTCATCGGTGCGCCGCCGCCGTTGGAATCCGTCGTGATGTCCAGAGTGTGCGACCACGTATAGCTGATCAGGCTCGTCAAGCCCGCGACATAACGCTGCCGCAGTACAACGCTCAGCCCTTCGTAATTGGCGATCTCGTCGTTCTGAATCGTACGGATCTGACGGAACAACTGGTTGGGGCGCCGCGCATCCACATTCCCAGGACCGGGCAGCGGCTGGTTGTTGTAATAGCTGCGATCCAGATGCAGGGAGTGGGATCCGAGATACTGCACTTCCATGCCTGCATTGCGCCAGAGCGCGCGCTCCATAGAGAAGCTCCACTGGTTCATATACGCCGTCGGCAGATACCAAGCGGGAGTTACCGCGTTCGGCTTGGGAAGCGCGCCTTGGGCTTCTGCGGGAGTCGGATTTGATAGCGTCACGGGCGTGGCCGCATTCCAGTTGTACGTGTAGATAATGCTGAACGGCGGATTGGTGGTGAGCAGCGTGTACGTGTTCAGTTGGTTCGAATTGTAGTAGATGCCGTAACCGCCGCGGAACACCAGACGGTCGCCTAGCCGGTAAGCGAACCCCACGCGCGGCGCCCAATTGTTGCGAATGGGGCTGATGAACGGCAGCTTCATTGGAACCTTTTCCGGGATGAACTTCGTCTGCGCGGGATCAAGGAAAGTCGCATTTCCATTCGTTGATTCCGGGACGGTCGGCAACTCGTAACGCAATCCGAGGTTCAAGGTGAGACGCGAGGTCGCTTGCCACTTATCGGTGACGAAGAATCCGTCGCGGTACTGCGCGGCGCCGCCCGGAAACGGGGGCCCTGGCGTCGTGTCGGTTTGCACGGCGCCCAGCATGAAGTCCGCGGCCGCATTGCCCGACAGAGTGCCGCTGAACGTGAAACTGCCGCGCGGGGCATTGTTCGCGGTGCGCAGAGTAATCAGCTTTCGGACCTCGGCGCCGGCACCGATGCTGTGCGAACCTCGGTTGACGCTCAACACATCGCTGGCGTGCCAGGTGGTGTCGGTCTGATACCAATTACTGCTCGCCATGTTCTGGCCGCCGATGGCCATGAATCCCGTGATGCCCAAGCTTGGCAGGCCGGAGTTCTTGATATCGGTGGTGATGCCGGGAATACCAAGATCCGTACCGGCACTGGCTAACTCGGATGTTGCGAAGAAATTGACTGAGTCGATCGTGGTGTGTTGGCGTCCAAAGCGGAGATCGTTGACGATCGTCGGTCTGATCACGTGAGTGTAGCCGACGAGGAAGTTCCGGTCGGTAACAGGTTGGTTGTAGCCGTTGTTTGGATTGGTGTTGCCGTTGAGCAGCGTCTCGTTCTCCCAGGCAATGCGGAAGAACAAGCGGATGTTTTGATTGACTGTATGATCGAGGCGGTCCAGATGCTGGTCCGTGTCATTTGCGTTTTGAACTGAGGCGAGATAGTTATTGCGCAAACCGTCCGCGTTCGGAAGCGGCATATACTTCAAAGCCTTTAGCGCTTGGGAAGATAGCCGGTTTGCAGGAACAATATTGCCCGCAAACGCAGCGTTGGTTGGCGAGAACGGATCCTTGATCACCGTGCCCGGGAGCAGCTCCGAAAAGTTACCTTGACGCATGAGCGGCGTCAGCACTGTATCCAGTTGCGCGAGAGTTTGCCGGTTCCGCAGCGCCTGCCAGCTCGCCATAAAGAACGTCTTGTTGCGGCCGTCGTACAGCTTCGGAATGAATATCGGACCGGCCACTTCGAATCCATATTCGTTTTGACGGAACGGAGCTTTCGGTTTGCGCGAGTCTTCGAAATATCCGCGCGCATCCAGGGCGTCGTTACGCAGAAATTCGAATAGGGTCCCGTGCAGCGCGTTGTTGCCGCTCTTGGTTATCAAATTGACTTGCACACCCATGTAGCCGCCGTACTGCGCCGGGTAAGTCCCGGTCTGAATCTGCGTCTCCTGAACGGCATCCACTGACGGGCGCATCGTCGTTGTCGTTATCAGATTATTCATGATGCTGATCCCGTCCAGCGACACGCTGTTCTGAATTTCCCGTGTGCCGGCGCCGATGAATCCTTCGCCACCGCCGGGATTTCCCGAGGGCGATTTCAATCCAGGCAGCACGGTGGGCACCGTTATGGCGAGCCGCAGGGAGTCGCGGTTTACGATGGGAAGGTCCACGGTGGCGCGCGTGCCGATTACCTCGTTGATGGCAGCATCATCGGTTTTGATCGCCGGTATCTCGGCCGTGACTTCCACCCGCTCGGAAACCTGGCCGACGCGCAAGTTGAAATCAATTCGCACTGTCTGATTTGTCTCGACTTGAATGCTTGTCTTTCGCACCGTCTCGAATCCGGGATGCGTCACTGACACGGTGTAAGTGCCGATTTTGATGAACTGGAACGAGTAGTATCCCTCGGCATTGGTTCGAGCCGTGAGGGTTTCCTGCGTGTCCTGATTAATCGCGGTTACCGCCGCGTCTCCTACCACAGCGCCCGCGGTGTCGGTCACAGTGCCGACAATTGATGTCGTACTCGCCAACTGGCCCATACAAAGACTGGCCAACACCGCGCCGGTAATGAATAGCAATAGCGCTTTCATGAACAATTCTCCTCTGTTAATTCCGGCCTTCGAGCAGTAGAGTACCGAATGCTTCCGGTACGTGGAAATTGCGGCGGAAACTTGGCTGCCATGCCACCAGAGTCCTGTCTGGCGGCGCGCCGGCGATCCGGAACAGACCGAGACGCATCCGGTCGCCAGCCTTCCACTGGGCCGGCGCAATCGATCGTAGCGGAATTCGCATCTCACCGTACCAAACTTTCGCCGCGCGGTCTATGCGCGCTTTCACCTGGTATCCCGAGTTCCAACCGATGCCGCCGTCCGGCTTCGGATGAACGACGTCGATATCCAAGTCCACCCATTCGCCTTGCGGCGAGATTTGATATTCGCGGTACTGCCCGATGTCGCCCGTTGGCGCGCCGATGAAGGCTTCCGCCACATCCCAATTCCACAGTTGCGGAGTGTCGCGGTCCGTAACAGGATCGGATTTCAGATTGAGCGAATCGAAGGGACAAGAATACAAGAGGTACAGCGAATCGCGCGTCCAACGCGAGCGAACCTCGGTGCGGCCAAACGGCAATGGTCCGCCAAACGCACTGCGGTCGAGGACAGAGGGCTTCGCCGTGCGCCAGTGTGGCGTGGCGGGATCCGCCGTCAACTCGAATTCACTCTCTGACCACGTGCTGGCCAGCACACCAGGCTCGGCTGCGTCCAGATCGGCAATCGCGTAGGTTTGAAATTCGGGTATGGTGAATTCGGTTCTCGAGCCGTCGACCACGACGTCCTCGGCCGCCAGCACCCGCTCGCCGGGCGAGGCAACCAGCACGCGCGGATAACGTCCGGCCACTCGCACCCGCAGACCCGCGACAGTGTTCCGGCCGTACTGCAACAGGTGCACACGCGAGTGGCGCTCATCGCCGTACAGACGGGCAAGCACGGTGTCGCTGCCGTAGATGCGCACCAGCCGGCGGTCGTCGCCGATGCGGCTGCGTACCATCGCGGCGAAGCGGTACGGATCGGCGGTGGCCTCTTTGTCGAATTCGCCGGTCCCCGGACGAACCAACATCCCTTTCCAACGGACCGGCTCGGCGACGGGCTGGAAGAGAAGGTTGCGGCGAACCAGCAGGTTCATCACCTCTTCCATTTCCGGGGTCGCGTTGGTGACCAATGCGAAGTTTACCCGCGGCTGCAATCGCGGGCCGTCCATCTGACGCAGGAAAGTCATCGCCGATGCAAACGTCGCGAGATCTTCGGGCTTGATACGCAAATAGGCTTCGGCGCCGCTCGAATAGGCCTCCGCGGCAGCCAACAGCACGCCCGCTCCCGCGACATCGTACACGAACGGCACTTCGGTATCCCGAAGCTCGCGCCAAAGATTGGAGTTGATCCACGGCACAGCGGTTGCACCGGCGCGGCCTATCGCGTAATCCACACCCGGCGCATCGAGCCGCACGAGACGGCTCGCATCCACGAGGTTGGCGCGGACTCGCTTGCCCGCCCAGTCCTCGCCGCGATTCGGAGTGGCGATTTCTCGAATGCCGGCCTTCTCCAGAACCGGGGCCGACTGGGGTCCTTGATCCCACAGCAACATCGGGATGATCGCGAACAACAGCATCAAGCCACCTCGATTCGCGTGTGGCGGATTTTCGCCGCGTCATACACGCCGAGCCCTTGACGCGCGGCAAACTCGATGTGACCGGGCTCTCGAATGAACGGATTAAAATTCGGATCGAGCGACCGCTTTTCACTCAGATGCTCCGGCCCGCGATCCCACACCGAAACCGCGCCGCGCTTCCGCCGCTCGCCTTCTATGACGTCCAGCAGTTGATGGTCGATTGCGACCGGGTCGGTGCCGACGGTAATGGTCTTGGGATAGAAGACGAATTTCGGATCGCGAACGAAGGGGCCGCCGTGCCACACGCCTTTCAGTCCATCCATGACGTGCAGGACGGTCTTCGATCGCAGCGGTTCAACCGATGCCAGCGTGCCGATGAACGACAGCGTATTGGTTTTCTCTTCGCGATGGGAACGCGCGACGTTCGAGAAGTTCCCATAGGTAATATTTTTGAGACATCCGGTGACGCCCGCGGCACCGTGATCTTTCATGTTGGGAACGTTGACGATCTTGGTGAAGGTGCCGGTGACAAGACGCGCCAGGTTCGAGCGTGTATCGTCTTCGCCGAAGAAATCGACCTCGACATAGGTCCTCGGATCGTAGCCGCGAATGGAGCGGCGCGGCACCTCGATCGCCGTGACGTGAACGCCTTCCGGAACGTACTTCGGATACCCGGGGGAGGTGAGCTGGTCTAAAAAACGCTCGTAGATATAAATGTTTCGGGGCTCGATGCCGCACGCGATCAGGTTGCGCACCACCGCCCCAACCACGACGGGATTGGAACACACCTGCGGCGCTCCGGAGCAGTTCACTTTCACGCCCACCACGTCGGAGGCGTTGAAGAAGCTGCGCCAGGCACTCGCGGCATCCGCATGGCCGGTCAACGCCGTCATCCCGCGCGCCAGCATCTGGTCCACCGTCGCAGCGTCAGCCATACCCGTCGGTTCGTCGATCGAATGCGGTGAATGAACCGAAACAACCTGCCCCGCGTAACGGCCGGGCATGCCGGGTTGCTGGGCCGGCTGGTAATCGGTCACCACGCGATAGGCAGGCAAGTCGTTGTGCGGCGCGGCAAGCAGCGGGCCGGCAAAAGGAAGTTGTAGCAGCGCTCGTCGATTCATAAGCCCCCAGTTTGTTCGAGGGTAACAAACATACGGCAGCACCGGCATGATGCAATAAGGGTTAAGCGCTCCATGAACGTCGTTCAGATTTTTGGAATCAAAAACTCCGCCTCGACTCGCGCGGCCGAGCGGTTCTTCAAGGAGCGGCGTATCGCGACCCAGTTCGTCGATCTGAAACAGAAGCCGATGGCGCCCGGAGAGATCAACCGCTTCATCGCCCGTTTCGGTTTGGCGCAACTGGTCGACCTTGAAGCCGAGAGTTTGAAGTATTTCAAGTTGACCGAGGCCGAGTTACTCGCGCGCGTGGAGAAGGACCCGAAGTTGTTACGATTGCCGCTGGTCCGCTGCGGGAAGTTGCTCAGTACGGGCCAGGATGAGGAGACCTGGCGCGCGATGGCTGGGGCGTTCAACCCGGGACCGTCATGATCGCCCCCGCAGACCAAACATGCCGGTATAGCCGCGAGCGCGCCTGCCGAGTTTACGGATGAGAGTGGTTGAGACATCGGGTTTCAGGGTCACCGTTAGTTGTCGAACTAGAGCCGGAGGGCCAGGTTTTCCGACGGCCGGGCGGCGGGTTTGGCTTCGTTTTGTACCGGCGCAGATTCAGCACGCTTTTGCGTGTTCAGGTACTGCTGGATGAACGACTGGGCGGATTTGTCGACGTCCTTTTTGGCGGCGGCGCGGGTTTGGATGAGCTGTCGGTGTGCGGAGTTGTAGGCGCGATTGGCGGCCGCGGCGTATCGCTGTAGTCTGTCGAGCGCATTGCTACTGCGGCTGAGTGTGTTGAGGATTCGCGAGTCAGGCTCATCGGCCGAGCCGGGTTCGGTGAGAATCTGTTCGAAGGCGGCGGCTTCCAGACGCTGGATGCGGGCCAGTTTCCAACGGGCCTGGATCATTTCGCCGACCAGGAACGACTCGTGCGTGCCCTGCGGGTTGAATTCGGAGTTGTACGCGCCTTGGAGTTCTTCGAACTCTTCGCGGGATTCGTGCGGCAGTACCTGGAACGCGGCGCTGAGGCCGTGACGGGTCGCATTCCTGCTGGATGCTGCTTTTCCTTCCGGCGAGGTCGGGCCGGTGCTCGCGTGGGCATTCATGCGATTGGCGAGCGTTTGTGCTTGGGTTGCCATCTCACCTAACTTGTAGCATGAGGGTTTCGCGGGGCGGGTTGGGCGAGGTGTGGTGTATTGGACGTAACTCCTTGGAGTGGCTTGGGTTGGTGGCTGGAGGAGGCTGTGGAAAACTCGCCGTAAATCCGACCAACCCGGTGACAGAGTTGGGTCTAGAGAACCCGGAATATGCTTTGCGGATTCCCGTGAATCCTGGCCGTTTCGGGCCGGGGCTCATGTATTCAGCCGACGACAATCATTTCATTGTTGACGAGGCGAGCCGCGCGGGACAAAAAGTCGCTGGTCACGTACAAACGGAACGTGCAGCGCGTGCGGCAATCGAGGCCGGCGTTTCCTCGATCGAGCATGGGTGGGTGCTCATCGAAGCGGATTTCGCTCCAGCAGCGCGTACACCTGCCGCGCCTCTACTCGTGACGCAGCGCAATGAGCGGATCGATGTTTGCCGCTCTATGCGCGGGAAGCAATCCGGCGAGTCCGGTGATGGCCAGCATCAACACGGCCGCGCCGGCGGGGACGCGCGGATCGTTCGATTCGCACACCGAACAGAATTGCCGAGCTGAACCGCATCACCACCAGCGCGAGTGGAATGCCTGCGGCGATGCCCGCAGCGGCGAGGAGCGCGCTTTGCAGCAGCACCATCGCCACGAGCTCCGCGCGGGAGGCACCGAGCGCCATTAGCACGCCGATCTCGCTTCTACGGCGCGCGACGCTGAACGCGATCACGCCATAGACACCCATGCAGGCAAGCGCCGCAGCGACTACCGCGAAGGCAGCCGACAGCGCCGCCGTTAGCCTTTCGGCGAACAACGACTGATCGAATTGTCCTGCGAGCGTGTCAATTTTTGTGACCGGCAGCCCGCGGGCGGCGCTCCGAACCTCGTCGCGTATGCGCGCCGTGAGGGCTGGTGATTCATTCGCTGTCCTTAACACAACGCACATCGAAAACAGACGCTCCGCGTCCTGCGTGTAAGGAATAAAAAACATGCGCCGGTTCTGGTCCGTGGTTGTGGCGCAGACCCGACGAACTGCGTTCGACGAATACGTGTTCACTAGCCAGTCGTACTTGAACGCGTGTCTCTCTTCAAATGGTGGCAAGACACGCTCCATATTTGTCAGGTCTCTTAACTAACTTAACTAGGCGACGCTAGGCCGTCGTTTATGGATAATGCCGTTCTTGTGGATCAACGGTCACGGGTACGGCGCCGTGGCTCCGCTCGAAACGGTGAGTTCAGCCGCTCAAGGATTTGGTCAACCTCCATCTCCATGGCGACCAGAGTTTTTGTGGCTTCCCGGAATGCCTCAATGAAGCCGAGGCCATCAAACCGGCCGTCAGGCGCAACGTAATTCTCATAGCGCACGTACTTGAAGACGGATGTCGTATCCTCGAGTTCACCGTCGGGATACTGGTTGACGTGCTCAAAGCCTGGCGGCGTTTTCAACTCGGCTATGAACTGCCGTCGCTGCTCCCAGTGTTCGGGTACATACAGCTCGGCATAGGGCGCGTCCTCGTCGTCGTTCAGAACTGGCCAGCCCGGGGAGATTTCGATCGCGATGAAATCGCCTTCCACGACACCCCACTTAGGCACGAGTTGGTTTTCGGGATCCCCCGATCTAGGGCTGGAATACAGGTAGCCTTTCGAAGCATACAGGTCCTCCCACCCTGCCGGGCGGAACACGTCGCGACTAAGATCCTGCTGAAGATGATGAACGAGGTCTTGCATATCCTTCTTCAACCCGATACCGGTCACATATTCATTTAACGTTCTGACGGCCTTCAAATGGTCAAAAAGCAGTTTTAGTCGCGGCGGAAAGGTATACCCTATTGTCATTTAGGCCTCCAAATCTGAAATGACGTGCTCGCAGAAGTGCTCGATCACTGTAGCCGCTGAAGCATCTGGAGTCAATGACTCCAGGATCAGTCGGACCTCACGATACGAAATCCAAGGAATCGTGCCGGATGGACGCCGCGCGGGTGTCACGTAAACTAACCACGCCTGCTCACCGCGATCGGTCAGTTTCCGGCAATATTCTTGATACTTGAGGCACTGGTGCTCCCAGGTGAAGTCGTCGATCTTGTTTTCCACGACCAAGCACCAGTGGTCACCTTTCACGTGGATGTCGAACCTAATCCCGCCACAATGATATTCACGCGACACCGATACGTCTAAGGTGGAGGTTGGCGCCTTTCCGATTGTCCGTCGCATAAACTCACATAGGAAGTCGTCCCCGAATCCATGGGCCTCTGCCGGATTGAGCACCCAAGCCAAGAAGTTGGAATGAGCATCCTCGCGGCGGGTCCGCCCCAAAACATCGAAGATGTTGGCCCGCGTGTTCCGCCAGCGTCCGCCCACTTTGGCTTCCTGAACCGACTGGAGTAGTTCTTCAATCGCACCATCTTCGTCAGCCATCCACCCGTCCAACTCGGTAGCCCGCTCGGCTACAAGAATGTCCTCAAACTCCCGGCCAATCGCCTCAAGCTCATTGGCCAGTTCTCCGTTGGTCATCTAAGTCGAAGTATAGCGCCGATTGCGTTGCTCCGTTCATGTCCGTGCACTTTATAGGCGCCGCGCCTGCCCCCCGTTTCTTGGCTCCGTTGATCCCGATTACTCTAGTTGTTCTGGTGCTTGACGCCTTCCAAACCGTCCTCTACACTTCTGCTCAGAAGAACCCGTATTGAGCAGTACAGAAATACCCATCCGTGTTTCCGCAGGTCTACTGACCTGCGCTTTTTAGGCATTTCTGCAAGTTCACCGTTCTTCCACGCGTCCGCAGCACGTGGGGTGAATTGCATCAAAATGAGCAGTATGAAAGAGCATCGGAAGGTGATTCAAAGACGTGTACAGCGTGGGTTTCATAACATACCTGCTGCGCTCATTACGACACTGTAATGGGCCGTATGAAAATGTTTTGGAGAGGATAAGCCCCCAGTTTGTTCGAGGGTAACAAACATACGGCAGCACCGGCATGATGCAATAAGGGTTAAGCGCTCCATGAACGTCGTTCAGATTTTTGGAATTAAAAACTCCGCCTCGACTCGCGCGGCCGAGCGGTTCTTCAAGGAGCGGTATCGCGACCCAGTTTGTCGATCTGAAACAGAAGCCGATGGCGCCCGGAGAGATCAACCGCTTCATCGCCCGTTTCGGTTTGGCGCAACTGGTCGACCTGAAAGCCGAGAGTTTGAAGTATCTTAAGTTGACTGAAGCTGAGTTACTCGCGCGCGTGGAGCGCGACCCGAAGCTGTTACGGCTGCCGCTGGTGCGTAGCGGGAAGCCGCTCAGTACGGGCCAGGATGAGGTAACTTGGCGGATAATGGGGGCCGAGCTTGCGCCGGTCAAGTCAAGCACAACTCACCACTGATCAATATGGGCTGGAGAGCTGGATTAATCCGTGGACGCGAAAAAGGAATTAACTCATGAATGGATCTATAATCTGCCCGCTGTGCGGAGGTCATCTAGTGCCGGAAGCGATCACGCACCAGCAACCGTGGGGCGCCGAGCTATACGAATTCGAGAATGTGCCCGCTTCGGTCTGCCGCCAGTGTGGAGAGGTCTACCTTGATGCCCAAGTGAGCCAGTTGATCGACGCGGTTATAAAGCGAAACCCCGAACCCAAGCGGTATCATCAAGTGCCGGTCTATTCCCTGCCCGAGTTCAGCGCCTGAAACGCTCAACATCACGCAATCGGGAATCCGATTCCGTCATTGGCCTTGCTGCAGGATCCATCATCACTTCCAAACTGCCGAGCCGCTTCACGATCTCCTCGAGCAGCAATGGTTTGCGAAAGCAGACGGCAAAGACGATTAATAGGAGAGGGATGGTTCCGTAAAAGACTTGCAGGGCCTGGTTATCCGGCATGTGGTTCCTGCGATGCCGCGATGCGCTGCGCTGCGTCCCGCCCCGTCTTCACGCAATCGGGAATGCCGATTCCGTAATAGGCGTTGCCCGCAAGGTGGATGCCCTTCAGCGCCGCGATACGGGTCTCGATGCTCTTCAACCGCTCGCCATGCCCTACGGTGTATTGCGCCATCGAACGAGGCCAGCGCGCGATGGTGTGAAACACGGGTTCCGCTTCGATCCCCGCCAGGCGCTTCAGCTCAGCCTTCGCCATGCCGATAATCGCCTCGTCGGATTCGCCCAGTATCGCCTCATCCGAAGCGCCTCCGAAGAAACAACGCAGCACGGCCTTATCCGCCGGAGTTCGTCCCGGAAACTTATTCTGCACCACCGTGCATGCGACCAGCCGCTGACGTTCCTTCTGCGGCACCAGGAACCCGAATCCCGGCAAATCGCCCAGATCCGCCCGGTTGTATCCCAACGACAACGTCAGCGATGAACTGTACTCCACGCTCTCGAGCAGTCGCGCCAACTCCGGCTCAATCCCGCGCAATAACGGCCCAGCCTGGTAAGCCGGACACGCCAGCACTACGTGACTTGCTTCGATCCAATCGCCCGCGGCGCGCACGCGGTAGCCCGCTCCCGTGCGCTCCACGGCCTCTGCCTCGCCCCGAACCCTAAAAACATTATTCACAGTCTGCGTTTCAATCACTTCAACCAGACTTGTCAGCCCGTTCGCAAGCGTCCGGAACAGAGGGCCAGCAGGAGCGCGATGGCCGTTCGTCGCAGCCCGTGCCCGTTCGGCCAGAACGCCGCGGGTCAAGCTGCCGTAGCTCGTTTCGAGTTGGACGAATCGCGGCAAAACGCTAGCCGCGCTCAACCGGCCGGGGTCGCCGCCGTAGACGCCCGAAAGCAGCGGCTCAGCCAGGTATTCGAGCGACTCCAAGCCATAGTGGTCCGTGATGAAGTCCGATACTGACCGGTCACCCGGCGGCTTGCGCGGTGGGCGGCGCAGATACTCCATGCCCATCCGAATCTTCGTCGGCCATCCCAACAAAGAGGTCGTGATGAGCGGTGCGATTTTGGTCGGCACCATCATCATCAGGCCGTCGGGCAGCGGTACGAGCCGTCCATTGCGCACCACATAGGTCACCCGCAGGTGATCGTTGGAGCCGATCAGTTGATCTCCGAGCCCGGCCTCGCGAATCAACTCCGTGGCCGCGGGCTTCACCCCGAGATAGCTGTCCGGACCCTGCTCGAGCGTACAGCCTTGGATATGCGCCGTGTCGATGACGCCGCCGAGGCGAGCGCGCTTCTCGATGAGCGTCGACCCGATTCCGGCTCGCGAGAGATACCAGGCAGCCGATAACCCGGAGATGCCGCCGCCGATAATTACTACGCCAGGCACGGTCAGGGTCTGAAGTTGCGGACCAGATCCACAACCGCCTTCACGTTATCCACCGGCGTATCGGGCAGGATGCCGTGCCCCAGGTTGAAGATGTGGCCGGGGCGTGTTCCGGTCCGCTTCAGCAGCTCATAGACGCGCGCCTTTAATTCCGGCATCGGCGCGAACAGGATCGCGGGATCGAGGTTCCCTTGAATCGCCGAACGGTAGCTGATGTCCATCCACGCCTGGTCGATGTTCACGCGCCAATCCACACCCAACACATCGCCGCCGGCCGCATGCAGCTCACGGAAGAATCCGCCTGCGCCGGTGCCGAAATGGATCACAGGCACCCCGCCCGAGCGGATCCGCTCGATCAGCGCGCGCGAATACGGGGCCACGTATCGCACATAATCGTCGGGACCCAGCGTTCCCACCCAGCTATCGAAAACCTGGATCGCCCTCGCGCCCGCGGCAATCTGCATCAGCGCGAACGGGCCCAGAACATCGACGAGTTTGCCCATCAAGCGCCGCCACAGCGTCTCGTCGCGGTACATCATCTGTTTCGTGCGCAGGAAATTGCGCGACGGCCCGCCTTCGATCATGTAGCTGGCGAGCGTAAACGGCGCGCCAACGAAACCGATCACCGGCACCCGTCCCGCCAGGGCGCGGACAACGGTCTGAATCGACTCGCCCACATAGCCCAACTCGTCGGTGTTCGAGATGGACAGCGTATCCACGTCGCCGGAGGTTCGCACGGGGTTGTCGATCATCGGCCCTTCACCCGATATGAACTGCAGCTTCAAGCCCATGGGCTCGACGGGCAGCAGCAGGTCGGCGAAGATGATCGCCGCATCGACGTCCAGGATCTCGACCGGCTGCAGCGTCACCGCCGCGGCCAGATCGGGACGTTTACAGATCTCGAGTATTCCATGTTTGGAGCGGATTTCCCGATACTCTCGGAGGTACCGCCCCGCCTGCCGCATAAACCACACGGGCCGTACGTCGGTCGGCCGTCGGCGGCAGGCATCCAGAAATCGGCTGGTCATGGGAGCCACGCGCATGTTGTCTCCTTCTTGTCTTCGCAGATGAACACGCGAAAAGCTTTGGGTTTGTGATTCGCCGCCCACTGGCGGCCGTTGATGTAGTAAGGTTTGGTCCACGCCTCGGAGTCGATCGTCCGCGGCGCGATAACGGATACGGACAGGATACCTTCGGCCGGAAATCCGGTCCTCGGATCCATGATGTGACTCCACATCTTCCCCTCGGCGAAGAAAAACTTCTCGTAGTTACCGGAAGTAGACATGGATTCGTTTTTCAAAAATACGTCCTCAATCGTGGCCGACGCCCGGCGCGGATTCTTGATGCTCAGCTTCCACCCTCGCGGCTCGGCCGGCGGCGCGCCCAACGCGTAGATGCTCGACCCCGATGCCGATACCAGCGCCGAATCGATCCCGTTCTGCCGCAGAACATCTACCATACGGTCCACCGCATACCCTTTCCCGATACCGCCGGGATCCATCTCAACACCGGGCCGCGCGAATCGGACCGTGCGGTTGGCCGCATCCAGCACGATGTTCTTGTACCCGACCTGGGACATAGCTCCGCGAACCTCGGCCCGGTGCGGCAGGCGGCCCGTGCCCTTGTAGAATCCCCACACCTTCATCAGCGGTCCCACGGTGATGTCGAACGCGCCCTCGCTCTCGCGGCTGTAATTCACGCATGCCGAAAGAAGCTCGAACAACTCCGGTGAAATCCGCACCGGGCGCTTTGCCGCATCCCGGTTCACCTCGCTCCATTCGCTGGTTGGCAGATAGTTGGACAGCATATGATCCAGCCGCCGGACCTCTTCCGCAGCTTCTTCGGCGGCGACCCGCAACCGGGCTGCGTCCGCGCCGTACAGCGCCATCGTATACGTACTGCCCATCGCGTCCACGCTGGATTCCAGGCGCAGCGGCGTCGCAGCATTTGCGAGCGCGCCAGCGAGGACGATTAAAGATGTTAGGACCGGCACTCGCATCGGCGATCGTCAGTCATTTATTCCAGCATAGACCCCGAACAGGCCTTACCGAAACGGTTTGGACGAAATATTCCTGTATTTCGTTTACCCTGGACAGATGACTATCAGGACGATATGGGGAGCCGTGCTCCTGTGTTTCATCGCATCAGCTCAACAGGGCGCGTTTCTGACCGTACAGGGCGCCGACGGAGCCGTGGTGAAGCTGTCCGCCGGGGAACTCGCGGCGCTACCCTCGACGGCCATCCAGATCACGGACCATGGGGCCCCCGTCGTATTCGACGGAGTGCTGCTTGCTGGTTGAGGCGGCGGACGGCTATCGCGCGGTATTCGCGTGGCCGGAGGTCGACCCTGCGTTCACTGACAGGAAGATCTATTTGGCGACCAAGCAGGACGGCAAGCGATGAAAGGAAGGCTGGCCGTTGGGTGCGCCTGGTTACGCGTTGCGAATCAAGCAGGCAAACTAATTGGCTAAAGGTTCGCCTGAACACTGGCCATCAGCGGCATTGAGCGGGCGCTGATCTTGCGAACCGACTGTCCCGCCGCAGGGCGAGATTCGGGCGGCACTTCGAGAGGCGAGGACTTAGCCGAGTAATCGTAATAATCCTCAGCCATGGCGCGCCCCGGTTCTGGAACGGCGATCCGGGATGGGAACACCGACCCATAGGTGATGAACAGCAACAAAGCCGCATCGCCTATAGCCAGGCTGAACAGGGTTCGCCTGGTGCGCGAGAAGCCGTTTTGTTGCGAGCTGGTTCGAAGCGCCATTCGTACTCTCCGCAACACTTAAATGCACGCTTGCTGCCAACCCGTTAGCTGATGAGTTATAAACAGTTACGACCGCCTGGCACGGCCCTCCGTGTAGAAAGTTCAGTTGCGGGCGTTTTGAACCTTCGGCGTGGCCAGGTACCCGGCAATTTGGTCCTTCTGTACTTTGTTCACCACGATCTCATACGGCTGCCGGGCTTTTGAAGTCAGGAACTGAACGGGCTCGTTGACTGTTTTATCTTTCTTCTCGACCTTCTGATCGTCAACGACGAGCTCCACGGTATACCGATTGCGCTTCATATCGGCCTTTTTGAGAAGGACGCTGATGTCGCCCACCCGTTGCGGCTCCTTCGACTTCGCGATCTTGAACTCGAAGTAATTGCGCTCGCCGAGCTGTTTCAGAGCCTGCAACTCTGTTCCATTGGTCGCGATGAGGGAGCCGTGCGCGCTCAGATCGCCGTTGACGCGCTTCAAATTGGCGATGGTCTTTTCCAGTTCCGACTTGGTAGAAGCAACCTCGGTCTTCACGGTACCGACCTCGGTGCTGACTTCGCCGATTTTGGTGTTCGCGCTGGAGGCGGCATCGCTCACTTTGGAGATTTCGGCTTTGACCACCTCCTGCTGCTTCTGCTGTTCCTTCTGGATCTGCGCGGCCAATTCCTCGCTGCGTTTGATGGCATCGGTCTTGGCTTGGCCAGCAGCCATACTCGCCTGGCGGCGCGACGATTCCAACTGCTGGCGCAGAGTGTCCACGGTCCGGCGGTGAGTTTGCGACGACACGTTCGAGGCTTCCTGCACACGGACAATTTCGCCGGCGAGAGCATCGCGCGTGCGAGCCAAATCGGTCTTCACCGCGTTAAGCTGCATGAACGAGTAAACGTTACCCGCTATCAAAGCGGCAACGAGTCCGAACAAAGTCCAGATCTTGGCACTGCCTGAGGCGGGTGGTTGGGCCGGCGGCGGAATGTAGGCCGGCTGCGTGGGAGATGGATTGATGGAGCTCAATGAGCTACCCCCTATTTGATCAACTCTAGCAACTTATACGTTTTGAGATGTGCTATTAAGCCAATGGGTTACAAGAAAAGCCCATCAGCGGGCCTGGCGCGCGACTACCGGCCGGGCAAATTCGAGCAGTTCCTGGCGAGGCACGCCGGGCTCGAAACAGCGCCGGCAACGGGCTTCGTACATACCGCCCGCGCCCACAACGATCAGTTCATCGGACTCAACCAGACGTTGGGTGTGCTTGGCGGGATTGCCGCAACGCATACAGATGGCCAGCGTCTTTGTGATCGATTCGGCGAGCGCGAGCAGATCCGGCATGGGGGCGAACGGCCGGCCCATATAGTCGGTATCAAGCCCTGCGACGATCACCTGTTTGCCGCTGTCGGCGAGTTGCCCGGCCACCTGCACCACCAGCGGACCGAAAAAGTTCGCTTCATCGATGCCGACAACCTGGGTGCGCGAATCCAGTCGTTCCAGGATCTCGGACGGAGTGCTTAGGGCAAGGGAAGGCATCCGCAGATCGCCGTGCGACACGATTTCGTTCACTGAGTAGCGATCGTCCATGACGGGCTTGAACACCTGGACCCTTTTGCGCGCGATCATCGCACGGCGCAGACGGCGGATCAGTTCTTCACTCTTCCCCGAAAACATCGGGCCGCAGATCGCCTCAATCCAGCCGATGTGGCCCGTGAAGATGTCCATGGCTAGAAGTTTAGCGCGGCGCCACCCGCCAACAGGCACTGCGCGCGGCATATACTGAAACCGGCGGAGGTTATCAATGCGCACTCGCCGGAACTTTATCAGAAGCAGCGCCGCATTCACGGCTGGCTTGCTTTCCTTGCAACGCCGGGCTCGAGCCGATGAGTTGACGTCTGGAAACGGTCTGCTCGACGCCTCGCTCGAGGCCGCGGAAAGCTGGGTTGTCGTAGGCGAGCGTTCCGCCAAGCTCTACACCTATAACGGTCAAGCTCAAGCTCCTCGACTGATTGCGAATGCGGGGGACACAGTCCGGCTGCGTTTGACGAACCTGCTCGGCGAAAACACGAACCTGCACTACCACGGCCTGCACATTCCGCCATCGGGAAGCGCTGACGATGTATTTGTGAGCGTTGAGCCCGGCGAATCGCGGACATACGAATTTCAGATACCAACCGCGCATCCGGGTGGCCTTTTCTGGTATCACCCGCACGTGCACGGCAACACTGCGCGGCAGGTCGCGCGCGGTCTGGCTGGACTCTTTGTCATTCGCGGTGAATTGGATAGCATCCCCGAAATCGCGGCTATGCCGGAGCACTTCCTGGTGTTGCAAGACTTCCGCCTGGACGCGTCCGGATATATCTCCGAGCCGGGAATGATGGAGCGCATTCAAGGGCGTGAGGGCCAGTTCGTAACGGTGTCTGGGGAGATCGATCCAGCCATTGAAATCGCGGCTGGCGGATGGGTCCGCTTGCGTCTGCTCAACGCGTCGGCTTCGCGCTACTACCGTATTTCTATCGAGCAACATACTATGTGGCAGCTCGCCAGCGATGGAGGCGCACTACCGTCCCCTGAGCCGGTCACCGAGTTCTTGCTGGTTCCCGGCGGTCGCGCGGATGTCGCAGTCCAAGGCGAAAGGGGCGCCGGCGCGTATCGGATTCTGAGTCTGGCTTACGACCGTCATAACGGGGGAATGATGGGTGGGATGATGGGCGGCGGCTCAGCATCGGCTCAGCTCACGCTTGCCACGCTCAGCTACGCGGGCCAAGCGACCCAGGTTGCGTTGCCGGATCAACTTGTGGGTGCCGGCGCGCTTCCATCTCCGGCGCTTCCGATCCGCCAGATCACCCTGGGGCAGGGTATGCGGATGGCGTTTACTATCAACGGGCGATCGTTCGATCACGGTCGCATCGATTTCAGAGCGGCAATCGGAACAGTCCAAGACTGGGAGTTTGTGAATACAACGGGGATGGATCACCCTATGCACGTCCATACGAATCCCTTCCAGGTGGTCAGCGCATCGGGCGATGTGGTTCGCGCCTGGAGAGATACGGTGAACGTTCCTGCGAATTCGCGAGTCCGCGTCCGCACCCGATTTTCCGATTTCACCGGCCTCACGGTTCTGCACTGTCACATCCTGGACCACGAGGACCTGGGTATGATGGCCACGCTGCAGCTTGATTGATTCCTGAGACCGGCTGGCACGGTCCACCCTCTACAATCGTTCTGTGCGATTGCGTTTCGCGCAGAGGACGATCGAGCCTGAACTGCTGGACGGAGCAGGGGTGGATGAGGCACGCGCGAGCCTGAACGACCTGATTCGTTTGAATCGCGACTGGGGCGGCTATTCGTCTCTCGCGCAACTGCTCGATCGCGCGGACGTTACGCGCGGGCCGGCTTCCGTGCTCGACGTCGGCGCGGCATCGGGCGATATGGGCCGGCAATTCCGTGCGCTGCGTCCCCATGCCGCCGTCACCTCGCTCGATTACGTGGTTCATCATCTGGCCAAAGCTCCGGCTCCGAAGATCGCGGCCGATGCCTTCTACTTGCCGTTTCCGCCACGCTCGTTCGACTACGTATTCGCGTCGCTGTTCCTGCATCACTTCACGGGCGGCCAGATCGTCGAATTGCTGCGCGCGTTTGGGCGGACCGCGCGGCGCGGCGTGCTGATTAGCGATCTGGAGCGGCGCACCATTCCCTACTACTTCGTTCCGTTCACTCGCTGGGTGCTGGGCTGGGACCCGATCACCGTGCATGACGCGCCGGTCTCCGTTGCCGCGGGATTCCGGACGTCCGAGCTGCGGGACCTGGCGATTGCCGCCGGATTGCAGCCCGATGTCCGCACGCATGGAATGGCCTTCCGCATCACGATGTGGGCGCCCACATGTTGACGCGCGAGCAGAAGCGCGGGTTCTTCGCGGCTTGGGCAGGATGGGCGCTCGACGGCATGGACTCGTTTATCTTCGCCCTTGTGTTGACGCCCGCTCTGAATCAATTACTGCCGCGTTCGGGGATCGCAGCCAGCACCGCGTCAGTCGGCTATTATGGTGGACTTTTGTTTGCCCTCTTCCTGGTGGGCTGGGGACTTTCGTTTATTTGGGGACCTATCGGCGATCGCTTCGGCCGCGTGCGCACGTTGACGTTCACCATCGTGTGTTACTCGCTATTCACCTTTCTCGGCGCGGTGTCCACCAACGTCTGGCAACTGGCCGCGTTCCGGCTGCTGGCTGGATTGGGTATCGGTGGAGAATGGGCCTTGGGCGGCACGCTGGTGGCCGAGATGCTGCCCGAAGATCGCCGCAAGCAGGGCGCGACGCTGATGCATACCGGCTACTACGTCGGCATCTTCATCGCGGCAGTTTTGAATTATTGGATCGGCGCGCGGTACGGCTGGCGTGCGATGTTTGCCGTGGGGGGCGCGCCCGCGCTGCTGGCCGCTTACATCCGTTGGGGCGTTCCTGAACCGGAGCGGTGGAAGCAGACCGTGCGCCGCAGGGCTGGTCTCACGTCTCCGTTGGCGGCGCTGTTTTCGCCGCAGCTCCGGCGCCGCACACTGCTCAACTGCACGTATCTGCTGATCTCGATGACCGGACTTTGGGCGGGATCGGTGTATGTGCCATCCTCCGTCACACACCTGGCGACGATGGCCGGCTACACCGGTGTGCGCGCGACGCAGCTTGCTTCGTGGGGCACAATGCTGCTCGCGGGATGCACGATCCTCGGGTGCCTCGCAGCCGCGCCACTGGCGGAACGGTTTGGGCGCCGGGCCGCGCTGGCGATGTACTTCGCGCTGATGCTCGTGTCCATCGTCGCGGGGTTCGGCTACGCGTACTACCTGCCGCTACACGCGCTGGAGTGGTTCTTCGTGGCGCTCGCGGTGCTGGGCTTCGGCGGCGCGAACTTCGCGATCTACACGCTGTGGTTGCCGGAGCAGTATCCCACCGAGTGCCGGGCATCGGCGTTCGCGTTTGTCACCTCGGTGGGCCGTTTCGTTACTGCCGTGGTCACGTTTTGGGTGGGCGCTGCGGTGGCCCACTACCGTACCATCGGAACGCCGGTGGCGTGGACCGCAGTCGCATTCGTGATCGGGATCGCGCTGTTGCCCGCAGGCGTGGAGACCAAGGGACAACCCTTGCCAGAATGAACGCCCGGCTCTACCTACCTCTGCGCTCCACCGAGCGCGCCGAACCGGCAGGACCTGCAAATGCCGAAACCGCTACCGATGGCTTTGATGAATCCGCAGAAGGAAGACAGCTTCGCCAATTCCGACGCGGACAATTCGGCTTTTAAGAACGGTGTTTCAGTGACGTTCAATCGGGGCCCGCGAGTGTCGGCGGTAACAGCGTGAAGGGTTGTACCCCAAGCGCGCATGCCGCGCACCAGGTTGGTCGAGTTGGGCGAGGCGGCGTCACAGGAGCCGGCAACCGGCAGGGATGACAGCAGCTTGATGGTGACCGAAGTAGGCACGCCAGGAGTTAGCGTGTTGCTAATCAGATCTTCGCGCACCGAAAGCGAGGCGAGTCCGTTCGGTGTGATAGGACAGGCACAACACGAGACGAGTTCTTCAGCCGGATCGAAGGTGTAAACATTCACGCAGATCCTGCCGGCAGGGTCGCTTCCACTCAGGGTTCCGGCGTTGGTGAGATTGATGAATGAATCCCCGGCGATCAGGTTGCCTGCGTATCTTACTTGATAAACGTCCTCGGAGATCGTGATGAACCCGTTCAGCTCGAAAGCGAGATTGAATGTCGGCGCGGGCGAGCCTCCGACGATGTCGGTTCCGATGCGGAGCCAGTCCGGATCCAGGGCCGCATTCCGAATCCAAGCCTGCAAATCGGGACTGAAGGGATTGATGACATTCGGCCGGGCGGCGGAGAGCCACAGGAAATTCCCGCCCGATACCTGGACTTGCGGCACGAAGAAGTAATGGTCGGCCGGCAAATTGAAGGGTTGAGTAAACGTCGCCGTGATCAGCACTTCCTGGCGGGCAACGGGTCCTTCGCCGCCGGTCGTTTGACCGGGTATTTTGTTAATGCCATTGAGTACCGAGTTAGACGCGGTAAAGCTCGGACTGACCAACTGGACGGTAAACGTAAGTGCGCCCGCCGCTGAGTCGCGCGAATCGAATGCATTATCCGATGGAGAGTTGGCTCGTGTCGGCACATTTCCGGAAGGTGGACTGACCGAGTCTAACGGGAACACACGATAGAGCTCGACGACCACTCGGGTCACGCTGGATAATGGCGCGCCGTTCGGAATGAGACCGTAAAATTTGGCTGAGGTGATCGTGGTTCGGTCCGCGCCCACGACGAAATCGTCTGCGGATTCAATTTCCGGGCCGGAGGGCTGCGATCCGGTAGCAATTGCGTTTGTCGGAGCTCCTGTCGTGAACGTGAAAGGAGCAGTAGCAGGTTGGGCAAAAGCGGCTAACGACAACACGGAAGCCGCGAAAGGGAGACCACGAATACACATGTAGCGAACCCCCATTGGAAAGGTAACACCAGTACTTCGCGGAAACAAACCATTTCTGCGATCGCGACAATATTTCAGGTGATTGCGTATGCCAACCGACGCTCAAGCTGGGACGCGTCGCATTACCGTACAATCAGGGCGCCGGGGAACTTTGAATGACGCTCACCGATCTATTTCAACTCTCGTTCGCCCTTCGCCAGAATGACATCGCGCTCGAGTTTCAGGGCGCCACGTACACGTTCGGCGATATCGACGCACGGGCGGCGCACATGGCGAACGCTCTTGCTGCACACGGCTTCGAACCCGGTGACCGGCTCGCGGTTCAGTTGCCGAACGGCCTCGAGATCATCACTCTGTTTCTGGCTTGCGTGCGCCTGGGCGTGATCTTCGTCCCGGTGAACGTGCTCTATAAGGACCGCGAGGTGTCGCATATCGTGAGTGACGCCGAGCCGCGCCTGTTTGTTCACGCCGACAACGTAGACTCGCTCGCCGCCATAGACGATGCCCCAGCGGCTCGCCTCCCGTTGTTGGACGGGGATTCGCCCGCGGCGATCGTCTATACCTCCGGCACGACTGGCCCGGCGAAAGGCGCGATTCTCTCGCATAACAACTTTGCCGCGAACGCCGTGAATCTGCTCGCCTGCTGGAGTATCACCGCGGCCGACCGCTTTCTGCTCGCGCTGCCGCTGTTCCACGTCCACGCGCTCGGCAACGGCCTGCATTGCTGGCTGCTCTCCGGATGCCGCATGCGCTTGCTGGAGCGGTTCGAACATGAGAAAGCCACGGCGGAGTTTCTCGACTTTCGTCCGACTCTGTTTTTCGGCGTCCCGACGATTTACGTGCGCCTGCTCGATACTCCGCCCGAAGCGGCTCGCCAGATTGGAAGTGCAATGCGGCTATTCGTATCGGGTTCGGCGCCGCTGCCTGCGCACGTTCTCGAGCAGTTCCGGCAACTGTTCGGACATACCATTCTCGAACGCTATGGAATGAGCGAGACGCTGATGAATATCTCGAATCCTTACGCGGGCGAACGGCGGCCGGGCAGTGTCGGGCTTCCGTTGCCGGGCGTGTCGGCGCGGATCGTGGATGGTGAGCTGCAGTTGCGCGGGCCGAACATTTTCTCCGGCTACTGGCGGCGCGATCAGGCGACCCGCGATGCGTTTTCCGATGGTTGGTTCAAGACGGGCGACCTGGCCGAACGCTCGCCCAATGGCTATTACACGTTGTGCGGCCGTCGCGGCGACCTCATCATCTCGGGCGGCTTCAACATCTACCCGCGCGAAATCGAGGAGTTCTTAATGGAACAGCCGGAGGTCGCCGAAGCGGCGGTGGCCGGAGTTCCAGACCCGGTGCGGGGTGAGGTGCCGGTGGCCTACATCGTCGTGCGGCCGGGCAGTCTGGACCTGGCGGACCTGGAACGCCGGTGCCGCGCGGCGTTCGCCTCGTTCAAGATCCCACGCCGCTTCGTGGAAATGCCTGCGCTGCCCCGAAACGCCCTCGGCAAAGTACAGAAGCATCTGTTGCCGCTTACAATGGAGCTTTCATGAAAGCGCGCGTATACGTGATGTTCAAGCCAACGGTCCTCGATCCGCAGGGGGCGACGATTTGCTCGGCTCTGGCCGGTTTGGGACACAGCATGATTGCGGGCGTGCGGCAGGGCAAGTTTTTCGATATTACGCTTGCCGGCGGAGTGACTCGCGAGAAGGCCGCGGTCGAGATCGAGGAAATCGCCCGCGACGTGTTGTCGAATCCCGTGATCGAGGATTTCCGAATCGAACTGCTCGATTAAAGTAAACCTATGTGCGGAATTGTCGGCTATATAGGAGAGCGCAATGCCGTTCCGATCATCCTCGATGGTCTGCGGCGCCTGGAATACCGGGGCTACGATTCGGCGGGCCTCGCCGTAATCGATGAACAGGACGTCCTGTCGGTGCGTCGCGCATCGGGCAAGTTGCGCAACCTCGAAGACTGTTTACGGTTGAACCCCGCCGCGGGTCCGTACGGCATCGGCCATACCCGCTGGGCCACTCACGGCCGCCCCACCGAAGAGAACGCGCATCCTCACCGCGACTGCACCGGTGACATCGTCGTAGTCCACAACGGCATCGTCGAAAACTATCTGACGCTCAAGCGGCAACTACAGTCCGAGGGGCACAACTTCGTCACCGAGACTGACACCGAGGTGATCGCGCACCTGGTGGAGAAGTATTTTGAGGGCAACCTTGAGAGCGCGGTGCGGCGCGCGATCGCGGATCTGACCGGTGTGTTCGCGCTCGCCGTCGTATCGCGTCGCGATCCGCACAAGATCGTCGCCGCCCGCTCCGGCCCGCCCGTGGTGATTGGCCTGGGCGATGGCGAGTACTTTGTCGCCTCCGACGTTCCCGCGATTTTGAATCACACGCGCGACATGTTCTTCTTGAGCGACGGGGATGTCGCGATCCTCACCCCCGAGGGCGTTCATCTGACAGATCTCAACGGCACCGCCGTAAAGCGCCAGGTGTCGCACATCCTTTGGGATCCGATCATGGCCGAAAAGGGCGGCTACAAGCATTTCATGCTCAAAGAGATTTTTGAGCAGCCGCGCTGCGTGCGCGACACGATGCTGGGCCGCGTCGGACAGGAGTCGGGCCGCATTTTCCTCGAGGAGATGGACATCGCGCCCAAGGAGTTTGCCGCGTTCGAGCAGGTGAAGATCATCGCGTGCGGGACCAGTTGGCACGCGGCGCTGGCCGGCAAGTTGATGATCGAGAAACTGGCGCGGATCCCCGTCGAAGTCGATTATGGAAGCGAGTTCCGATACCGCGATCCGATCATCGGCAAGCACACGCTGACCGTCGTCATCTCGCAATCGGGTGAGACCGCGGACACGCTGGCGGCTCAACGCGAGGCGAAACAAAAGGGCTCGAAAACGTTGGCGATCTGCAACGTGATCGGCTCGATGATTACGCGCGAGGCCGCGGGCACGCTGATGACGCACGCGGGTCCCGAGATTGGCGTCGCGTCGACAAAGGCGTTCACGTGCCAGCTCACGGCGCTCTTCATCCTCGCGATGTATCTCGCGCAGGTGCGGGAGAAGATCGCGCCCGAGCAGTCGCGCGCGCTGGTTCAGGAGTTGCTGCGCATCCCCGGCAAGCTCGAAGCCGTGTTGAGTCAGGACTCGATTTACGACGAGATGGTTAAGAAGCTGTTCCGGTCGTCGGATTTTCTATATCTCGGACGCGGAATTCATTTCCCCATTGCACTCGAAGGCGCGCTGAAGCTGAAAGAGATCTCCTATATCCACGCGGAAGGGTATCCGGCGGGCGAGATGAAGCACGGGCCGAATGCGCTGATCGACAGCAATCTGCCGGTGGTGGTGCTGGCGACGCGCGACCCGCTCAGCGACGAGAGCCGCGTCCGTTATGAGAAGACGCTGTCGAACATACAGGAAGTGAAGGCGCGCGAAGGCATCGTGGTGGCGATCGTTTCCGAAGGGGACGAGGAAGTTTCGAAGATCGCAGACCACGTGATTTCGATTCCGCCTTCGGATGAGTTGCTGCTGCCAATACTGGAAGTGGTGCCGATGCAGTTGCTCGCGTATCACATCGCGGTACGCCGGGGCTGCGACGTCGATCAGCCTCGGAACTTGGCGAAGAGCGTGACAGTGGAGTGATGGCGATTGGCTGAAACTTGGGCATGCAAAATTCACGGCGGTTGACGGCCATCATCGAGCGGGAGGAAGACGGCTTAATTGCTCTCTGCCCTGAACTGGATATCGCGAGTCAGGGCGAGACGATCGAGGATGCGCGAACAATCTCATTGAAGCCCTGACGTTGTTCTTTGAAGTAGCCGGTGAGATGGAGATCTCGGGCCGGATGCACTCCGACGTAATCGATCTCGAAGGGTTACCTGATCCTGTGGCAAGAGCGATCAGCGAAACGGTGGAGAGTCTGGCAAACCGGTATCGGCACGAGGGCGACCGGCATAGTTCAAAGCCGCCACGAGACCTTCCCTCGCGCCCAGGCAAGGTGATCGGGTCTTTGCGTCGTGTCGAGATCTATTAGGTTCGGGAGCCGTTTGACTTTTAAACCGCAGCGACCATGCTCGCAAGCGGCGTGACAGCGCTCCTCACCTACAATTGCAACGACTTCAAGTCTGACGATCTTCGCGGCGGCGGTTGCTGCCCAGACCGCCGATCCATTGCGGTTCTAACCGGTGGGCGCGAAGGTTTCCGCATTCCTACTTTTCGAGGTGAGGAAGAGTAGATGACGAAGCGGGGGTGGTGATCCTGGGTGGAGGTTGTTGGGCAATTGATGAAGCAGAAGGACCTGGTCTCGATTTGCGTTATTTAACTGCATGTAGCGGTCTCACAAGACGGCGGAATCTTGATTACTCAGATTGGTGCGCAGCAGATAGTGGCCGTCGCGCAATTCCGCTTCTTCAATTAGCTTTGCTTTGTCGAACTGAAAGTTGAATGACTGGCGCGTCACTTTTCCGCGGCGCGAGCCAAGTTGACTTTCACGGATCCGAAAGCGCGGCCCACCTTGGCGACAGCTTCACTTCCACCGAATCGCGCACCTTGTGCCAAGGCAACTCCAGCTACTGGTGGAGTGATGGCTTAGGCAGCGTGGGACGCGGCGAAAAATGCCGTTCGCAGCGTCTCAGGATCGACGTGCAATTCCCAGGCTGTTCCAGGATCGTCCGAAATTTGCGGCAGGTGTTCCGCAACGGCTGCAACTTGCGGGCGCAATTCGCTATTCAGCGCTGCTACGAGTAAGCGGATTAGCCTGTCTGTCGCGGGTCCGATTCGATCTTCTTCCGTTTCCCACTTCGATACTTTGGTCTTATCGGTGTGAAGGTAGCGCCCAAGTTCATCCCCGGTCATCCCAAGATATTTACGAAGGAAACGGAGTTGCGCACCACTGAGCCGGGCCGGGCTATTAGCGAGTGCCTGCGCGATGGCTCGATGAATCTTCGCCATTCGAGGAATGACGATATCCGTGTTGCCGCACGCGGAGCACTCAGCCACTTCAATGCCCTGTAGAATGACGTTCGGCAGACCACTTTCGGTATACCGGTAGTTGCGCCGGTCAGGTATGACCTGTTCTCCACAATTGCCGCACTCATGTATCCTTTTCCCGCTCATGCTGCCCTTTCGAAGACGGTGATCAACACCGCAAGCCGCGGCCTGAATGTGAAGACAATCGCGATTCTACCGCCTTCGGTAGTCGCACCCTCAATTCTATATTTCCACTGTCCGGTCCTGATGTCCTTCTCCGGAGCCGTCATAACGGCACCCGATCTACACACCGTCAACATGTCTTGCATCGTCAAATGATCGTTCGCCAGTTCATCCCTAAAGTGCTTAGAGTAGATCACGGAACCTTCTTCAAGGCATCGGTTTAGCTTGCACTTGGCGTCGTTTGTTCCAAGCGGCCCATCTATCACGCGTTGGTATTATAGCAACCCACGGTAGGGCCGCGTTTCGACGACGGACTCGCAGGTTCGACCCACAATGTGACCGTGGATGAGATTCCGGCGAACGTGCTGTACGCCTCGGAACATCAGATCTGCAGGTTCCCCCAGAGCTGGCCGGCCGCGATGTAGTGACTCTGAACGTCTTAACGAGCGCCGGGCCGGTTGCGCGTTCGTTGCGCATCGTCACGAGCGCGCCGAATGCTTTTTTGGCGTTGCCGGTTCCGAACCCCTACTATCCCGAGGTGTCCTGCGCGGGCATCGGCGGGGGCTACCCGGAATACCTGCCGGTCGCTCGCAACGCGGATGGATTGTTGAACTCGTGCGATCAGCCCGCACCCGCGGGCTCCGAAGTGACCCTTTTTCTGAACGGGATCTCGCCGGGGGCGCACACGGTGACGCTCGAAAACCCAGGGCCAGTCGTGGTCGCAGGCTTCGATCCCGACATGTTCGGACTCTGGAAACTCCGGGTTCGGGTTTCAACTTCGGACGTCTTCGCTGTCATCCAACCGCTGATCGACGGAACTCCGCTTCGGGAATCCGGACTCGCTCTGTTTTTCAGGAATTGAATGACTCAGGCCACTGGGCGCGCCCGGACCCGCTGAGTGATCCGGTCTCCATAGTGCAACCGCGTGAGACGGAGATCGTAGTTCATCTGCAGCCCAAGCCAGGTTTCCGGTGAAACACCGAAATACGTTCCGAGCCTCAATGCCGTATCCGCTGTGATAGATCGTACGCCGTTCACGATCGCGCTGATGCGGTTCGGCGGAACATCCAGATCGCGGGCAAGCTGGTTTATGCTGATCGCCAGCGGCTTCATGAACTCTTCGAGCAGAACCTCTCCCGGATGAATAGGGTCGAGTCTCTTCTTGGATTTCATTCGCTCCTCCAGCTTCAGTGGTAATCCACGAGTTCAACGTCGTGCGCGTCGCCTTCACTCCATCGGAAGCAAATCCGCCATTGGTCGTTCACTCGGATATTGACCCTTCCCGCGCGAGCACCCTTGAGAAGCTCGGGGTGATTTCCCGGAGGGACCCGAAGATCCTCGAGCCTCAGCGCCGTATGGAGGTACAGCAACTTCCGCCGTGCCGCGCGTTCAATAGCTTCAAATCGCCGAACGCGGTGGTCATCGAACAGCAATGCAGTATCGGCACACTGGAACGATCGAATCAACCGTAAGCATATTCCGGCACTGGTATTATGTCAAGCGTAATGGCTCGCGCGACCTTATCCATTCAAGCGTCCCCGGCAAATCCAATAGCCCCGTCGTTGCTCCAGCCCGTCGGACGCTCAACGCACCGGCGGCATTCGCCACTCGCGCCGCTTCCGTAGTCGGATTGCCCGCTTGCAGCGCGGCCAGGAACGCGCCCACGAAGCAGTCGCCGGCGCCCGTCGTATATCGACCGCTCCCACGGCGAATACGGGCGCGTTGAGCCGCTCCGAGCCATCGAACACGGCGCATCCCGCGGGCCCGAGTTTGATAACGCATGCGCCGGTTCCCCGTTCGCGAAAGAACTCCGCGGCGCGCACCGGATCCGTTTCCCCGCTGAGCTCAGCCGCTTTAAGTGGCGATCTCCTCGACCCAGAAGTCGCGCCGAACTTCACTTCGTCAACGGGCCAAACCATCTGGCGAGATGAACCGTGACTCATGGCTCTCCCTGCCCATGCGCCGCGAGGCGGAAAAGGACTCGCCGATCGCGGCCGCTTCTCATCAGTGGAACCGCGCCGGCAAGATCGCAATCCAGGGTATTCGAACCGGAGGCCGAGCTCGGGTTACTACCTCGGCGGAGGGATCCGGCAGGGGCCCGGATGAGGCGCGGTCCAGCGCCTCCTAGGCGTAGGCCGCCGCGGTCCGGGGAGGATCCACCAGCGCCAACGGCCCGAAATTCGACGGATGGCCATTCGGCATCCGGATGAAATACCGGGGTGGTTCGTAATGGTTCTCCGACGTGTAGGGCGGAGCAAAACGATCTCCGATCAGATCCTCGCGCACAAAAAATGACGTGCCCCCAGTGTAGTTGCAACCCACCAACCGGTAGCCTTTCTCAGCGCCCAAATACTCGAGCGCCTTCAAACTGCACCCGGAGTAATTGGTGCGGTCCCAGATAGCCGTCGCGCTGTACGGAATGACGCACGCCGCGGTCTGCTTGAACGTTGCGTTGTATTCGATGGCCACCACTCGCGGCCGGTACTTCTTGATGGCTCTCCATACCCAGTAATCGTTGCGGTCGATATCGATGCTGAGGAAATCGAACTCGGCGGGAACCTTCAACTCCGTGAAGAGCGGCTCGATATTCTCGGCGGTGATAAAGCTGTACTTGGTGCGCAGGCGGCCGTTCTCGATCACGGATCGTAGATTGCGCTGAATGCCCTCGAAGCAGTCGGCGCTGCCATCGATCCAAGCCCCGCTCCAGTCCTTTAGCAGGCAATAAGTAGTGCAATTTTCCAGGCCATCACCCACGCCGAATTCAACAAAGAACTTGCCGGTGCTGCCGATCCGGCGAAAAATCTCCTCGATGATGCCGTCTTCGTCATGCTGGGAATAGACTTTGAAACCATGGCGCACCAGCCGCTGGGGTTCCTGGTAACGGGGTTTCATCAAACCCTCTTCGTACATCATGCGCGCCAGAAGATCGTTGGTTTGCGAGGTTTCCGTTAGAATCCGGTCGAGAACCGCGGGCCGCGTGGCGCGATCCACTGTGCGGCGCATCCGCGCCTTGAGTCCGGGCGGTACTCGTTGAACCAGGGACGACACCCTTTTATTCGATTTAAGCCGGGGCAGTGCGTGATTGAGGAAGGACATTATGTATCCGCAATCCAATTATATATGGGGCCATTACGGCGGCTCGGACGATTCTTTATGTCGAGCGTAATCCCTGTCGCGACCTCATCCATTCGAGCGTCCCCGCTAAATCCAATAGCCCCGTCGTTGCTCCGGCTCGCTGGACGTTCAACGCACCGGCTGCATTCGCCACTCGCGCCGCTTCCGCAGCCGGCTTGCCCGCTTGTAGCGCGGCCAGGAATGCGCCCACGAAGCAGTCGCCCGCACCGGTGGTATCTACGGCCTCGACCGTGAATCCGGGCACGTCGAGCCGCTCAGAACCTTCAAACACGGCGCATCCGGCCGGACCGAGTTTGATGACACACGCGCCAACTCCCCGCCCCAGGAAAAAGTCTGCCGCGCGCCCTGGATCCGCCTCTCCGCTGAGTTCAGCCGCTTCTTCCTGATTCGCGAACAGCACGTCCACGTGCGCCAGACACGGTCCGATTACTCCCAGCCATTCGCCCAAGCTATCCCAACCCGTATCGAGTGACGTGGTCAAGCCGGCGGCCCGCGCACGCTCGAGAGTCCCGGCCGCGCACACGCGCATCTCCGGCATTGAAAACGGATTGGCCAAATGAAAATGCGTGCAGCCGGCGATCGTATCGGGTGTGAACGGGAGTCCGCCCGCGAAGGCACGGCGGCTCGCACCCGGGCGGTGCAGAAAGGCGCGTGCCCCGTCGCGCCGCACGATGGCTACGGTGATGGGGGTCGGCAACTCACATCGCTCCACGCGCAGGTCGACGCCTACCCGCCCCAGCAACTCGAGGATCCACTCACCTGCCGCGTCCTGCCCCACCGACCCGGCCAGCCGCACCCGCCCACCCAGGCGCGCCATCGCATAGGCCGTGTTGGCTCCATTGCCGCCAGTCGAAGTGGTGATGTCCTCAACCCACGAAGTTGTGCCGAACTTCACTTCCTCAACAGGCCAAACCAGGATGTCTTCGGTCAGGTTTCCAGCGCACAATACTGTGCCGGGAATGGCGATCAATTGACGCTCCCCGACACAACGGCTTCGATGAAATCCCGCTGCATCGGCCAGAATCCGGTCACGCGTCGGGCGTCCTGGTGAAACGATCCCGCTGCAAGAATCCCGCTCAAATCGCGCGAACTCGGTTTCATATGCTCCCGGTCCAGCATCTTGCGCAGCATGTTCGTCGCGCCATCGAGCTTGGCCACCAGATCCGCAGCCGCCGCATCGGAAGAACATAACACGTTCAGATTGATTCGGAGATTGCCGCCCGACGGTCCCACCGAGAGCACGATATTGTCCGCCAATTCGAGCGGCGAAATGAACGAACGCGCACCCGTCGGAACAGTCTGCAAATCTCTCAATGCCGGACCGGACACGGAGAGCCAGACGGGCTGGTCCGGAACGCCGAGCCCGTCCGGGGCGGGATGCGGTGCGATGTCCAAGGCCGCCCACTCATCGGGGCCGATCGCAATGGCCAGGGCGTCCGGCCGGAGCGGATAGAACGAAAAGAAACGGCCTTTGCTCGCCGACACGCGGCACACCGAGTTGTTGCAGGTTCCACCTTGCGCGACGGCATACCCGGCCAGGCGCTTCCAATCGAAGGAGCCTCGCAACACCATATACGAACTCTTGCCGGCGAAGGCTCCGGCGATCGCTCCCAGATCGCGCCGGTAGTCGAAGCCGGTGCCCTCGACAAAATTCTGGTACTCGAGTTCCTCAGTCGCTTTGGAGCCGGCGATCAAGTCCATAACGCCCGAGCGTCGCAGGCCGTCGACGTCGAGATAGAGCGCGACTGCGCCGGAACGGGGAAGGCACGCTAGCATCGCGCGCGGGGTGGCCACCGTCCGTGAACGCTGGTAGTACAGGGCGCCCAGTACTGCCGCGCAAATCAGTATCAGCGCCGCGCCCAAATGCCAAGGCTGCAGTTTCGACGGCATGAAATGGATGAGAATTCCTTAGAAATCCATCATCGCAGATCGCGGACGTCAGTCCCGTGTCGCAGCCGCCGCGGCCGGATTCCAACCCGCTAGCGCCAGGTACCGGAACCCGGCACGCGTCAATCGTCCCGCGTCCAGTACGTGCCGCCCGTCGATCAGCAGCGGCGTTCGCATCGTCCCCGCCAGCTTCGCCCAATCCAGGTCCAGATACTGCGGCCACTCCGTTACGAGCACTAGCGCGTCCGCCCCGTCGGCCACCTCGTCGGGTCCCGCGCAGCACAAGGCCGCCAGCGCTGGCTGCTCCACGCGGAACCGCTCCATGGCGATCGGATCGTGAACCCGCACCTTGGCGCCCCGCTCCATCAGCCGGCGCGCGATCTCGATCGCCGGTGCATCGCGCAGATCGTCGGTCTGCGGCTTGAAGGCCAGCCCGAGAAGCCCGATGGTCCGGCCTTTAAGAATGCGCAGCTCACCCAGCAGCTTTTCCAAAACCAATTCGCGCTGGCGCCGGTTGATGTCGCGCGCCGCTTTCACGATCGGCATCTCGAGGTTATATTCCGCGGCTGTCGAGACCAGCGCCGCCGTATCCTTGCCGAAACACGATCCGCCCCAACCGATCCCCGCCTGTAGGAAGCGCGACCCGATGCGTGCGTCCAAGCCGATTCCCCGCGCCACCTGCGTGATGTCGGCGCCCACCTTGCCCGCCAGTTGCCCAATTTCATTGATGTAGCTGATCTTGAGCGCCAGAAACGCATTCGCGGCATACTTGATCAGCTCGGCGGAGGCCAGGTCCGTCGATACCAGTGGTACGCCGCCCATCTGCTCCGGCCGGGGCAGGAACGCGGGCGCGGTGAACGATTGGTCCAAGACCGGGCGATACAACGTGTATAAGGTCTCCAGACTGTGCGCGTGATCCGATCCGATGACCACGCGGTCCGGGTAAAGCGAATCGTGGATGGCCGAGCCCTCTCTTAAAAACTCCGGGTTTGAGGCCACCGCGAATTGTCCGTTCGCGCGCTTATTCCTGTACCGCTCAAAGGACTCACGTAGGATCGAGTCCACCCAGTTGCCGCTTCCGATCGGAACAGTCGACTTGTTCACGACCACCGTAAACTCGCCTTCAAAATACTGCCCGATACCCTCCGCGGCGGCCGAGACATAGCGCAGATCGGGGCTACCATCGGCAGAGGGCGGCGTACCCACCGCGATGAAGATCACCTGCGCGTTCGCGACGCCTTGCCCATATTCGGTGGTGAAACTCAGGTTGAGACCCGCGGCTGCGAGCAGGTCTTCCAGGTACGGTTCGTAAATCGGCGACTTACCGGCGCGCAATCCCGCAATTTTGGCGTGGTCCGTATCCACGCAAGTGACCTCGTGACCCAAAAACGCGAGGCAAGCGCCGGTCGTTAGCCCGACATATCCGGTCCCAATAATGCAAACTTTCATCTCTACTCCGGTCCTATGCTAGCGTTTAGCAAATTCCTATACGATCCCCCACGCGTACTATACCGTTGTCAATTACGCGCGCATAGAATCCGCCAAGTCCCCATCGCGGGGATTCAAAATTCCCGGCCTTTACTTCCTTATCGAACAGCGCATTTTGAATGGGAGGAGTTTCAGGCCGATTATAGACATTGAGCGTCACGCACGGTACGCGCAACTTTGTGATCTCGATGGTGGCCTCGCCCGCGCGGTAACGATCGCCGATCCGCACCCCGCGGCGGTCCAGCCCTGACGTCGTGAGGTTGTCACCTAATGCGCCGGGAAACAGGGCATATCCCATGGCGCACAACTCGTCGATGCCTTCCAAAGTGACGAGTAAGATGGCCTGCATCGGCCCGCCGTGGTAACGCCGGTTGGCGCACGCATCGCCATCGAGGCCCGCTGCCCCGAGATAAGCTTCGCTCACCGGCCGCTTCGGTATACCGCCGCGCGAAACGTTCAGACTGCGAAGTTCGCCGGTAATAACGTTAACCCTTGTAACCCAGGCCGGCCAAAACACCGCGCATGTAGGAGAAGCTCTTCTGCATACCCGGCATCGGATTGTCGCCCTCAACCTCGTATTCCAGCATCACGCCGCCTTGATAACCCATCTTCTTGAGTTCGGCGAATAAGGCAGGAATCGGAAGCACGCCATCGCCGACGGGCACCTGGCTGTTCTTGTCTTTCGAGTCCTTCAGATCCTTGACGTGCATGTCGAGCAGTCGCGGGCCCGCCTTGCGCGCGGCTTCCACGATGTCGTCGCCCGTGCGGGCGGTATGTCCGATATCCATGCACAAGCCGCACCGCGGATCCATATTCTTGACTGCGTCCAGAACGCTCTCCGGGGTTGGAAAGTGCTTGTCCTCGGGGCCGTGGTTATGGAGCGCGATCTTGATGTTGTATTCCTTGACGTACTTCTCCATCTTGGGTAGTGTTTCGTGCGTCGGCGCGCAAACGATCAGCGGCATGCCGGCAAGCTTTGCGTATTCGAACTTGTGCCGGATATCGGCCTCGTCATCGGTCTGGAACGAAACGTTTCCGCCGCCGAGTATCTTGAGTCCGGCTTTTTCAAACTCGGCGCGCGCCTTGCGAATCTCATCCGGCGTGCTGTTTAGTGGCAGATGGACTTCTTTGATATTTATGTAATCGACACCGAGCTTTCGCGTGTCCTGAATTGCAAGATGACGTTGAAACTCGCGGAACGAGTAACTCGCGACGCCTAATTTGAGATCGCTGGCTGAACCTGCAACCGCCGCCGCGGCCGCCCACCGTGGAGCCGCACCTGCAGCGATCGCGCCCGTGATGAAAGATCTTCTGCTGCTCATGGTCACCAATCATATCGCGGTTTGCCCCGTTTTAGCTCCGGGCCGCGATGTAGGATCCGAGCCAGACTGCCAGATACCCGGCAGCGACACTGGCGAGTACATAACTGAATCCCATCCACCCCAAGCCAGCCCGCGTCTCGATATACGTCTCCCATTCGAAACTGGAGAAGGTCGTGTATCCGCCGAGGAAACCGATCACCAGACCCAGGCGCCAGTAGGGGTGCGCGTCAGCACGTTCGGTGATCATCGTCATCACGAAGCCCATCAACAACGAACCGGAGATGTTGATCGCGAGCGTGCCGAGGGGAAATCGACCGGCATAGCGGCTCATGATCGCGGTTCCTACCAGAAACCGCACCAGTGAACCCGTCCCTCCGCCCAGAAATACAACGAGAAATCGTTCCATGATGATACGTCTTTACTGTTCTACTAAGCTTCACGCCGCCGGAAAGTGAGACAAGTCATGACCGTGTTTAACGAGCTTACAACAGCACTCGCGGGCGTCAAAGCTGCCCGCGCGAAATCGCGGGAAGGGTTCCAGCCCGTGAGCCTATTGGCGCCGCGGTGTTTATCCTGATCCTGCTGGCGGCTGTTCCGTTCGTGATATTGCAGAGGAACCCGCTGCCCTATGTCGCTTCATTGCCGGTCGCTCTGTACTTCCTGTTCGCGATCAAAGTGGCCCGGCAGTGGGAGGGAGCAACGGTTCTTCGACTGAACCGGTATGTGGGGCTGCGTGGCCCGTGCGTGTTCCTGATCGTGCCTGTGCTTGATTCGGTCAGCCTGTTTGTTTTTGGCCATCACGGCGCTAAAGCCGCCGCAATAGTAATTTACGAAAGGCCCTGAGAGCGATCGGGCACTGGCGGCACTCACTGTATGGCGCATCCATGCAGAATTTTGACATCGCGTTTAAGTCTCTTGTATTGCGCTCGGCACCGCTGTTTCTCGGAAACGTCAGCGGCGAGCGCCATGCGGAGTGGATCGAAGTAGAACTTCTCAATATGGAGAGCCGCCGGGTCGACCTGTCGGGACAGACGGAAACCGGCGGATTGATACACATCGAGTTCCAGAGCAGGAACGACCCGCAGATGCTGCGCAGAATGGCCGAGTACTGCTGCGCCATCTATCGCCAATTCAAGCGGGTGCCGCGCCAGACCGTAGTGTATATCGGAAGGAACCGGATGCACATGCGGCGCGATTTCGCGGTGCCGATCAATGGTTCCGGTACAACCTGGTGGACATACGCGAACTGGACGGCGATGAGTTGATCGAGCACGGCAGTACGAGCGATAGTATAGTTGCGGTGTTAGCCCGGTTGCGCGATCAGCGTGCCGCAGTTCGCAGAATCGTGGGAAAGATCGCGGCGCTTGAGCCGACAGCACGCGATGAGGCTATGCGCATTCTCACGGTTTTAGCGGGACTGCGCAAGCTGGAAGACGTCGTTCTAGAGGAAGCCACGCACATGCCAGTGATTATCGATATCATGCAGAACCGGGTACTGGGCCCGGCAATTAGAAAGGCTCTGAAGCAGGGTCGTAAGCAGGGCCGCGAAGAGGGGGTGAAGGAGGGCCGCGAAGAGGGCCGCCAGGAGGGGGTGAAGGACGGTGAACTCAACCTTCTGACCCGGCAGTTGGAGAAACGCTTCGGCCCTCTGCCGCCTTGGGCCAAGCGGAGTTTGGCGGCCAAGTCGGGGAGTGAGCTCGAGGAACTCTCCGTGACCATCGACGAGGCTACAAGTCTGAAGAACCTGCTGAAGTGAGCGTCGAAAGACGAAAATGCCAATCATCATCGATATCATGCAGAACCGGGTGCTGGGCCCGGCAATTAGAAAGGCTCTGAAGCAGGGCCGCGAAGAGGGGCGCCAGGAGGGGGTGAAGGACGGTGAACTCAACCTTTTGACCCGGCAGTTGGAGAGACGCTTCGGCCCTCTGCCGCCTTGGGCCAAGCGGAGTTTAGCGGTTAAATCGGGGAGTGAGATCGAGGAACTCTCCCTCACTATCCGCGAGGCTACGAGCCTGAAGAACCTGCTGAAGTGAGCGTACTCCACATAGCCATGGGCTAACTCGAGAGGCAAATGTTCCGCAAGGTTCTGGTCGCAAATCGCGGCGAGATAGCCGTCCGCATCATGCGCGCGCTTCGCGAGATGGATATCCGGAGCGTCGCCGTATACTCCGATGCGGACCGGGCCTCCCTGCACGTTCGAATGGCGGATGAGGCGTTCCACCTGGGTCCGGCGCCGTCCTCCGAGTCGTACTTGCGAATCGACCGTATCCTCGAAGCGGTGCGCAAGCACGGCGCCGACGCGATTCATCCCGGCTACGGGTTTTTGAGCGAGAACGCCGAATTCGCGGAGGCGTGCGAGGCCGAGGGCATCACCTTCATCGGACCCTCCGCCGCCACGATCCGCCAGATGGGCTCGAAGACCGCAGCCCGTAAAATGGCGATCGCCATCGGCGCACCCGTGGTGCCGGGCACGGAATCAGCCGTGAGCGATCCGGCTGAGGCCCGCCAAATTGCGCGTGCCGTCGGTTATCCCGTCTTGTTGAAAGCAGCCGCGGGTGGCGGCGGAAAAGGTATGCGCCGGGTGGATTCGGAATCTGAACTCGAGGGCGCACTTCGCGATGCGGCGAGCGAAGCGGAACGAGCTTTTGCGAACAGCGCTGTCTATATCGAGAAACTGGTCGAGCGCCCGCGGCACATCGAAATTCAAGTCCTGGGCGACCGGCACGGCAACATGGTGCACTTGGGTGAGCGCGAATGTTCGTTGCAGCGACGCCATCAGAAGGTGATGGAGGAGAGCCCTTCGCCCCTGGTCTCTGCGCGTCCCGGCATGCGCGAAGCCATGGGTGAAGCGGCGCTGAGCATCGCGCGGCATGCAGGATACTACAACGCGGGCACCGTCGAGTTTCTGGTCGATGAAACCGGCCGGTTCTATTTCCTCGAGATGAACACCCGGTTGCAGGTGGAGCATCCTGTCACGGAACTGGTGACCGGCTACGACCTGGTGCAACTGCAGATTCGAATTGCGGCTGGCGAGGAGCTGCGCCTCACGCAAAAGGATATTGCCTGGCGGGGTTGGGCCATCGAGTGCCGCATCTATGCCGAGGATCCGCATAACGGCTTCCTGCCGTCGCCCGGCATGCTGGCCGATGTAGAGCGGCCCACGGGTCCGGGCGTACGGCTGGACAGCGGCGTCTATGCGGGGTGGGAAGTGCCCATGGAGTACGACCCGCTGCTCGCGAAACTCGCGGTCTGGGGTGAGACGCGTGAAGCCGCAATTGCCCGGATGAAGCGTGTGTTGGGCGAATACTACGTCTCGGGAATCACCACCAACATCTCGTTCTTCCGCCAGATTCTGGACGACCCCCAATTTTGCGCGGGCCATCTACACACCGGCTTCATCGACGAGTTCCTGCGCTCAGGGGCGCCAGATCCTCCGCGCAGCCCTGATTATGACGCGATGGCCGCACTCGTAACGGCGGTGTTTTCGAAACAGGAGACGCAGCGGCCAGTGGACGCCGGAACATTTTCAATTCGAAGCCGCTGGCTGGCTGAGGGCCGGGTGCGTGGGATGCGATGAAACTGCAAGTCTCCGTCGACGACCGGCCGGCCGAATTGAGCTTCGAAGAGGCGAGCGCGGAGTGGCGCTTCGATTATCGCCCGCAAGACGGGTTGGCGCGGTCTGGCACCGCATCGCTCGTCCGTGCGGAGCCGGGGATCTACTCCGTGCTGATCGAGGGGCTCGCCTATGAGGTGCGCGTCGTAGCCGGGCCGGACGGCTACTATGTCGACATCGGTGGGCGCCGCTCCGTGGTCAAGGTCATCGACCCGCGAGCACTGTCCAGTACGGGTCCGGGACAAGGCAGCCAAGGCCGGCAGACGGTGACCGCGCCTATGCCCGGCAAAGTTGTCCGGGTGCTGATTGCCGAGGGAGATGAGGTCGCCGCTGGAGCCGGCCTGATTGTCGTCGAGGCGATGAAGATGCAAAACGAGCTGAAGTCGCCCAAAGCGGGCCGCATAGTTCAGCTCAAGGCTCAGGTAGGGGCGACCGTGAAGCTCGGCGAATTGCTTGCGGTGGTTGAGTAGTACACTGTGGCTGAATGGGCGAGACAGTAACGGCCGCCGAATGCAACCGTTGTGGCGGTACGGGTTGGGTGATCGTCGAGCGCGACGGCGTGTCGGGCGCGGACCGGTGCGACTGCGTGCGCGCAGGACGTTCCCAGCGGATTGAGCGCGCCGCGGGCATTCCCCCTGCTTACCAAAACGCCTCGTTCGATAATTTCGTATTACCGGCGGATAACCCCGTTGCACGTACGGGGCTCGGAACCGTGCTCTTAACCGTCAAGAATTTCGTCCGCGAGTTTCCGAACCCGGACCGGCCCGGGCTGCTGCTGATTGGCGATCCGGGTACCGGCAAGACGCACCTCGCCGCAGCGGCACTGCGCGCCCTGATCGCGCGCGGCTTCGATGGCATCTTCTTCGATTATCAGCAACTGTTCGAAAAGATCCGCGCGGGCTACGACGACGCCTCAGGATCGAGCGATAAAGAGGCGTACCGGACGGCCTTGGATTCCGAAGTCCTCATGATCGACGATCTTGGGGCGCACCGTTATAAAGAGTGGGTCGAGGACACGATCACCTCGATCATCACGTACCGCTGCAACCACCGCAAGCCGCTGATCGCGACCACAAATCTGCCCGACGACGATCGTGTCTCGGATTATAAAGTCGGCGGTACGACGGTGTATAAGAAGACGCTATCGGAAGTGATCGGGACGCGGTCCAGGTCGCGGTTGCACGAGATGTGCAGGGTGGTCAGGATGCCGGCGGTAGAGGATTACAGGCTGCGGAAACGTTAAAACGGCGGAGTGCCTTGTCAGGAATTCCGCCGCTTCGGTTCGAACGCCGGTTTACTTGGCTTCTTGAGTAATACCCAAGTTGCCAGGTTGGCGGGCGGCTTTCTTTTTCTTTGTCTCGAGCGCCTTCTGGACCCAGTCGTCGGCGACTTTGGTCTGTTCCTTATACTGCTCCGGTGAATCGGCCAAGTCGGCCTTTTCGCGGATCAGCAGGTTCAGGTAGGCCATCGCGTCATCGTATTCGGGGTCTACTTCGAGGGCCTTTTGAAGGTTCTGAATACCCTCTTCGATAATGCCGGAGTACTTCGCCTTCAGGGCCTCCTTCACCTTCTTATCCTTGATCGGACCAGGATCTTCGGGTTTCATGCCCAGGTCGACACGAGCCTTGCCCAATGCCGGGTACCACTTCGACCAGGCAATCACGCCCAAGCTGTAGTACGCTTCTTTGTACTTGGGGTCAGCCTGGATCAACTTCATATTCCAGTCCCGCGCCTCGTCGAGCTTGGCGATTTTGGCGTCGCCCTGCAAGGAACCGGACTGGTTGAAAGCCAGCGAAGCCAGCGATGCCAGCGCGACCTTGTCTTTCTGATCGCGGCTCAACACCTCTTGAAACTCTTTCTTGGCTTCGTCGGCGAGTTTGACGTTTTCCGGCGATTCGGCGCCGGGGATCCACTGCGTCATGTACGCGGTGGCGAGATACAGCCTTGCATTCGGATTATTCGGATCCAGTGCGATTGCGGTTTTGAAGTTATCGATCGCCTCGGCGTACTTGGCGCTCTTGTAGGCCTGCACGCCCCGATTGAGCTGATCGCGCGACTTCAGCCGGTTGCACCCGGTACCGAGTAATATTGCCAGCCCGGCTGTCGCAGCCAAGCCGAATTTGAGTGTGCGATGCATACGAAGCTTCCTGGATATAGGTTTGGGCTACTGTCCGGCCTCGACCTTGGGAGTCATCAATCCAATTTTATCGATGCCCGCGCCCTTTGCAATATCGATGGCGCGCGCGACGAGTTGAAACTCCAGGTCGGGATCGGCCTTGACGAACACGACACGTTCCGCACGCGTCTTGAATACTTCTTCCAATCTCGCTCCGAGCCGGTCCTCATTGGTCGGCTCCGTGTTCAGCATCATGCTACGGTCCTTGTTGATGATGATGACCACGGTGCGGTCCTGATTGGGATTCGGCGGCGGAGCGTTCGGTGGCGGCGGCTGCGGAACCAGCGCCTCCAGACCGTGCGGAGTAAGCGGCGTGATGACCATGAAAATAATCAGTAAAACCAGAAGAACATCGATGAGTGGCGTCACGTTGATGTCGGCTCGCGCGCCGTGACTGCCGCCAACTGCCATTGCCATATGATCATTACTCCTTTTCTGACTTTACTGACCGCTGCCTGAGCCCACATTGCCGGGCTTGCCCTTTTCCTTCACCTGTTCGGTGATGAGACCCACCTGATCGACGCCCGCGGTCCGCAGGTTATCGATCACATCCTCGACCTTTTCATATCGCGCCCGCGCATCGCTCTTGATGTACACGGTCTTGTCGAGTTTGTTAGTGAGCAGGTCCTTCACCTTCGCCGGAAGTTGATCGGGGGTGGTTTGTGAGTTACCGGGACTCAAGTAGACCTTGCCGTCGCGAGTAATCGCAATCAGAACGGCGTCTTCTTTATCCGCCGCCTGCATTGCGATCGGGTTCTTGGTCTTGGCCATATCCACGCTCTGGCCTTTGGAGAGCATGGGCGTGATGACCATGAAGATGATAAGCAGCACCAGCATGACGTCCACCATGGGGGTCACGTTGATGTCGGAAACCACCGGATCCGCTTTCTTTAGTTTCATGAATGTCTCCTCTGGGGAGGACCGCGGCGCGCCGGAAAGGCCCGCCGCGGCTCACCCGAGTTCAACTCGCCAGGGCCGGTGCTATATCTTCTTCACGCCAGCATGCTGGCGCTTCAGGAAGTAATCGATCAACTCGGAACTGGAATTACCCATCTCGACGTCGAAGGCTTCCACGCGGTTGGTGAAGTAGTTGAACATCCAGACCGCCGGGATAGCCACAAAGAGACCGACTGCGGTGGTAACCAGGGCTTCCGAAATGCCGCCCGCAACAGCTCCCAAACCGGTACTCTTTTCGCTCGAGATACCGCGGAACGCGTTGATGATGCCGACGACCGTTCCGAACAGTCCCACGAAGGGGGCGGTGGAACCGATGGTCGCCAGGCTGCTGATGCCGCGCTTCAGTTCGGCGTGGACAATGGCTTCGGCGCGTTCGAGAGCGCGCTTGGACGCCTCGATCTCTTCGCCCGGAATCTCGGTGCTCATCTGGTGAGCCTTGAATTCCTGCAGGCCAGCCACGACAACCTTCGCCAAGTGGCTCTTATTGAACCGGTCGGCGATCTTGATGGCTTCGTCCAGCTTGCCCTCGCGCAGCGCGCCGGCCACAGCCGGAGCGAACTGCCGCGATTGCGCGCGGGCGCCGTTGAAGGCGATCAGACGGTCGATCATGACGCCGATCGACCATGCTGACATGATGAACAGAATGATGACCACGATTCGAGCCAGCCAACCCATTTGGGTCCACATGGCACGCGGGTCGAAGCTGATAGCCGGCGCCGCTTCTTGAAGGAGCAGGAACGCCCAGACTTGCAACTGTAAAAGCATTATTCTCTCCTGCGAGTTGAATTAGACTGACAAGACTACTCGAAAACTCATCCTGCATGCCCGGCCATTACTGGCTGAGCGTGAAGTTCACATCGATCTGCGTGACAACCTCGACCGGCTCGCCATTAAGCAGCGTCGGCCTGTATAGCCACTGCTTGACGGCTTCGGTCGCGGCGGGAACCAACAACGGATGCCCGTTGAGCAAAGTCAGGTTCTGAATGGTTCCGTCCTTGCCGATGATGGCCTGGAATTTCACCGTTCCCTGAACGCGCGCCTGTTTAGCGAGCGGAGGATACTGCGGGGTGACCTTCCGGATCAGGTTCGCGGCCTGGACGTTACCGCCGACGCGAATCCTTTGCGGCGTCGGGGGTTTGGCTTCCACCTTGGGAGGCGGGGGAGGCGGCGCGGCTGTAGGCACCGAGCCGATGATCCCGCCGATCACTCCGCCAGGAGCGCCGCCGGGCACTCCGCCCGGAACGCCGCCGACAACTCCGCTCGAGGCTGAGGGTGGAGGTAGATCTTCTTCCTTGATATTCGCGATGTCTTTCGGAATCTGTTTGGGAGCCATCAAGCGGCCGGCGTCGAATTGCCGCGGGACCACTTTGACCACCTTGACTGGAGCCGCCGCTTGGGGTGGCGGCGGAGGAGGAGGCGGCGGAGGCGGCGCGACCAGGAAACTGGTTAACGTCGCCTTGGGCAGCGAATCCGTGTAAATCAGCGGGATCAAAATCATGATCCCGATAAAGAGGACCTGGAGCATAAAGGACACGACCACGGTCCAACCTTTATTAGTTTTTCCAGTCCCGTCTACGAAAGTCTGTTCGAACATGACCTTCCCCTTTGTTCAACCGCAAGCTAGGCCCGCGGTTCAGTACGGCCTTCACCACGGCCGTTTCGTTACCTCGTTCTTACCACCTTCTTGGGCGCTGCATCCTTTACAGATGCCGTGGCTGGCGCGGCCACTTTGCGCGCTTCCCGGAAATTGTGCCAGAACACCAGAATCGGGCTCGCGACGAAGATCGACGAGTAAGTTCCGACAATAATGCCTACTACAAGACAGAATGCAAACCCGTTCAGCACGGCCCCGCCGAACAGAAACAATGAAAGGGCCGTCAGAAACGTCAAACCGGAAGTCAAAATCGTCCGGCTTAGAGTCTGATTGATACTCGTATTCACCAGCGGCTCGAACTTCTCGCGCCTCATCAACTTCAAGTTCTCGCGAATCCGGTCGAATGTCACGATCGTATCGTTCATCGAGTAGCCAACCAGCGTAAGCAGCGCCGCCACCACTGTCAGCGAGATCTCTTTATTGAAGATCGAGAACAATCCGATGGTGATAATCGTATCGTGAAACACTGCGATCACCGCCGCCAACCCATAAATCCACTCAAACCGGAATGCGATATACACCAGCATCCCACCCAGCGCGTAGAGCGTCGCCAGGATCGCTGTCTTCTGCAACTCACCGCCCACTTTGGGACCAACCACGCCCGTTTGACGGATCGTGAACGGAGACAACGAGCATTCCTGCTTGAGCACCGAGAGAATCTGCGGGGTCATACCGGGAACACCGGATAACTGATCGAAGTTATTCAACAACCCGGAATGCTGGGTGTGTATATTATCCAGCACCGCCTTCGATACATTCTGCACCTGCTCTTCGGAAAGAGCGGCGCCCGCCTTCTGCAGCGGATCCCGCAGGCGCTCGGCGACCGCAGAAACACCGGCGTTATTCAAATCGAGCTTGCCGCCGGACGATCCAAACGCACCCTCCAACAACTCCACCATGGCTTGGCGGTTGGCATCCAGCGATTTTTCGTCCCGCACTTCGGTTCCGATAATCACCTCGTTGCTTCCCGACACGTTCACCACCGAAATCTCACCGGGGATCTTAGACGATAACACGCTACGGATCTTGTCTACCGGCGGATTCTGGTTGAACAGCACATACATCTCGGCCCCGCCGCGGAAATCGATGCCGTAGCGCGGGCCGCCCTTCGCGATCAAACTGGCCAGCCCGACGGCTGTCAGGATCAGCGACAGGATGATGAACGGCCACTTCTTGCCTAAAAAGTCGAAATTGGTATTCTTAAAAATTTCCATGCAACCTGCGTTGCCGGGCCTTTGCACGTGTTAGACACCGGCTTGTTGAAATCAGTTCCGTAAAGTTCGCCGATCCGGAGACCAGGGTGAGTCCCCGGTCCTTGGAGGGCTAAATGCTAAGCGCTTCGACCTGCCGCCGGCCCGACAACTCAAAATCGAATATGGCCTTGGACACGAAAACCGCCGTGAAGAGGTTCGCCACCAAACCAATGACCAGCGTAACGGCGAAGCCTTTCACCGCCGTGGTTCCAAAAATAAACAAGAAGGCGCAGGATACCACGGTTGTGACATGGGTATCGATAATTGTCAGAAACGCCTTGTTGAAGCCGGCCTCCACCGCCGCTGCCACCGCTTTACCCGAGCGAAGTTCCTCGCGGATGCGCTCGAAGATGAGGACGTTGGAATCGACAGCCATACCGATGGTCAGAATCACGCCCGCAATTCCCGGCAACGTGAGCGTCGCATCGAAATACGCCAGGGCCGCGATGAGGATGATCGCGTTTAAAAGCAACGCCAGAGTCGCGTTGATCCCGGAACGCTTGTAGTAAACCAGCATCGCGACGATCACAGCGATCAGACCCGCCAGGCCCGAGTAGAGCCCGTCGCGAATCGAATCGGCGCCCAATGCCGGACCGATGCTGCGCTCTTCGAGATAGACCACGCTCGCCGGCAGCGACCCCGCGCGCAAGTTGAGAGCGAGATCCGCGGCCTCCTCGTGATTCGTCGCGCCCGTGATCCGCCCCGTATCGCCGATCTTGTTCTGAATCGTCGGCGCGCTCAGCACGGACTTGTCCAAAACGATCGCCAGGCGGTTGCCGATGTTGGCTTCCGTGAACCGCTCGAAGCGCCGCGCGGCATCCTGAGTTAAGACGAAGCTGGTTTCCCAACGGCCCATGTCACCCTGCTGGGCGTGAGCGTCGCGCAGATCGCGGCCGGTGATCACCGGGGTCCGCGTCACCAGATACCAGCCCTGCTGTTGGCCGCCGCGAGGCAGCCCAGGCACCAGTTGAGTATTCAGCGGCAGAACGCCCCCGTGCTTGGACAAGGCGTCCTCGCGCGTGGTGAAGGGACCGTCCTTCACCTCGTACAGCTCCAAAAGGGCGGCCGTCTTGAGGATTTCCTTGACGCGGGCCGGATCGTCAACGCCCGGCATCTGCACGAGCAATTGAGCATCCTGCTCCGGATTTCCGCGCTCCTGCACCGACGACTCGGTCAGGCCCAATCCGTTGATCTTCTTCTCAATCGTATTCTGACTCTGCGTGACCGTATCTTTGCGGAGTTTCAGAACCTCGCTCTGCTTCATGGTGAGCCGGTAGTCGGTGGCATTCACCGGGGTAAGAATCCAGATGCCGCCGAAAACGTCGTTCACCACTCGCCGGAAATCGCCCGCCTTCGTCGCCGGAACACCGTGGACGTTGATCTGGATGCTGCCCGCGTCCTGGATGCTCTGCGGATCGTTGCGGTCGATGTTGCCGAAATCGACGCCGGCTTTACGCAACTCGTCCTTCATGCGGTCAATCGTCGTGTCCGCTTCCGCTTTGAATGCGTCCTGCACCTGGACCTGCATGACAAGCTGGCTGCCGCCGCGAAGATCCAGGCCCAGCCGGATATTCTTCTTCCAGTTTCCGATCAACTCGGCCTTGCTCTTGGGGATCCCGATCACGCCGTAAATGCAGACCAGGATGACGGCGAGAATAATCGCGCCCTTGATTTTCAGATTACGATTCATTGCTTTGTTCTTAGGATTTCTTTACTTCGTCGGTGACCAGCCCGGATACCGCGCTACGGGCCACCTGCAATTTCAGATTGTCGGGCTTCACTCGCAGGATGAGTGTGTCATCCGCGTTGATGGCGACGATTGTGCCCACCAGTCCGCCGGTGGTCACCACTACACTGCCGTTGGTCAGGTCGCGGAGCAACTGCTGCTGCTGCTTGCGCTGGCGCTGCATCGGCATAAACACGAGAAAATAGAAGATCGCCACGATCAGCAGCAGTGGCAAAAATCCCAGCAGCGGGTTGGCCGCCTGCTCGAAAAGAATCAATGTCGGGTAAGCCATGAGGCCCTATCGGACCGGTAACGCACCGCGCGTCCGGCCAAAGTTTAAATTTTGAGAACCAGTTCTTATTGTAGCGAATGGCGGAAATCCGGGCCAAACCGAAGGCGTCACGCGGATTCCGCCTCTCCAGGCATGGAACGTGCCGCGGCTAGCAGATCCGGGAAGCTTCCAAGAAGAATAGACTGCCTGATCTGCCGCATGATGTCAAGGTAGCGCTGCAGATTGTGAAGCGTGGCCAGCATCGAGTAGAGAATCTCGCCCGCCTGGAAGAGGTGGCGCAGATACGCCCGCGAAGACGTTTGGCATGTATAGCACGGGCAGTGTTCGTCCACCGGCCGCGTATCTTCTTTATAACGGCTCTGCTTGATTACCACCCTGCCTTCGGAGGTGAACAGATATCCGTTGCGGGCGTTGCGCGAGGGCAGCACGCAATCCATCATGTCGACGCCGCGAGCGACATACTCCGGCAACTCAGGCGGCATGCCGACGCCCATGACATAGCGCGGCCGGTCTGAAGGCAGTAGGGGCGCGGCCGCTTCGACCATCTCGAGGCTGAGCGCGCGCGGCTCACCGACCGAGAGCCCGCCAATCGCGTATCCGGGGGCGTTCAAGCCCACAAGTTCGGTCGCGCACTGGGCGCGCAGGTCGGGATACATGGAACCTTGCACAATCGGGAAACAGGCGCACCGTTCCGGGTCGGCATTGTTGCGAAAGTGCTCGAATCCTCGACGCGCCCAGCGCACGGTACGATCCATCGCCGTTCGTGCGGCTTCGTGGCTGGTGGGATAAGGCAGGCATTCATCGAGCACCATCATGATGTCGCTGCCCAAAGCGAGCTGGACATCGATGGTGGATTGCGGCGTGAACAGGTGCGCGTCGCCGTCCAGATGCGAGCGGAACAAGACGCCCTCTTCGGTCACCTTACGCAGCGCGTCGAGGCTGAAAACCTGAAACCCGCCGGAGTCCGTCAGGATCGCTCGATCCCACGACATGAACCGGTGCAAACCGCCCAACCTGCGAATGAGTTCGTGGCCGGGGCGCAGGAAGAGATGATAGGTGTTAGCGAGAATGATTCGCGCATCGAGCGCGCTCGCCAGGTCGCGCTGAGTTACGCCTTTTACCGTCGCCTGCGTCCCGACAGGCATGAAGACCGGAGTCTCGATGACCCCATGAGCGGTGTGCAGCAGTCCGGCGCGTGCCTGGGTTACGGGACATTGAGCCTGTAGTTCGAAGCGCAAGATTATTCAGAATCCCAATAGCGGGCCGATCCGGTTGAGCACGGCGGTCAGCAATTCGGGAGGCACGCGGCCGATCAAGGCGGCCTTACGTTTCTTCCAGTCCACACTCTTCAAGTGGTCGGCCAGCACGCAGCCCTCTACGGTCAGAGCCCGTAAGGGAACCTCGAAAGGATATCCCTTCCGCTGACTCGTTATCGGACACATCAAGGATAAGCCCGTCTTCGCGTTGTATGCGCCGGGAGACAGGACGAGTGCTGGACGCCTCCCAGCCTGTTCGCGTCCCGCCTGTGGATCGAAGGTCAACCAGACCAAGTCACCCCGATCGGGAGCCCACATACGGCTTACCATTCTTCATTACCCACCGGCGCGCCCCAGTCGGTTGCGGCGTGGCAGTTCTCAGGATTTATTCCGGCTAATAGATCGTCGATCGTCGGCTTGTCCGCGGCAGGCTGAATGATGATCATTCGGCCGCGGACTTCGATCTCGACGCTGTCACCTAACTTCAATGTTGCGGCTTCGAGAACTGCCTTGGGAAGGCGCACTGCCACGCTCGTGCCCCACTTTGCGAGACTCGTGTTTACTCTTGGCATGTCTATGAGTATATATCGAAATAGCTGCGAAAAGCTTATCGTCACAGCCCGCTCGCTCGACAACTCTCGAAGCGCCAGGATATCGCGAGCAGCGTCACGGACGTTCCGGAGCCCGTTGTACCATTACTCCTGAATCTATGATTCAGAGACTCCTGGCCATCGTTCTGCTGCTGTTACTGCTTCTGCCTGCGCTGGTGCTTGCCCAAACGCCCGCCTGGCAACCGGGGACGCATTACGCGACCGGGACGCTGCTCACCTACAACGGCGCGACCTACAAATGTTTGCAGGCACATAACTCGCAGATCGCCTGGAATCCCGTTGCCGCGCCCGCGCTCTGGCAATTAGTTTCCGGCGGTGGCGGAGGCGGAAGTTGCGCGACGCTGCCCGCTGTGCCCACCGGCCTGACCGCCTCCTCGACCTCCAGTACCGGAACAACTCTGTCGTGGAATGCGTCCTCCGCGGGAACCGGCTGCACGGTGACGGGCTACACGGTCACTCAGAACGGAGTCTCGACCGGCACGGCTTCGATGAACACCTTCATGGTGGGTGGGCTTTCCCCCGCCAGTAACTACAGCTTCACCGTAGCGGCAATCGACTCGTACGGATCCTCGGCTCCGAGTGCGCCGCTCTCCGTTGCCACTCTGGCCGGCGGATCGGGCAGGGGTTGCGCGCCGCCCTGGAGCGCCTCCGCCGTATACACCGGTGGCCAAACCGCGAGCGTCAACGGAGTGAACTATAAAACCAATTGGTGGACACAGGGCCAGAACCCCGCGACAAATAGTGGACCGTCGGGAAGTGGCCAACCCTGGACCACCACCGGCGTTTGCGCCGCCTGTAACGCGCTTCCCGCGACCCCGGCCGGGTTAGCCGCTTCGGGAACTACGGCCTACAGCACGACGCTGACCTGGACAGCCGTGGCCCCGTCCGCAAACTGTCCGATCAGCGGATACACTGTCTATGTCGATGGCCAACCCGCCGGCACCGCCGCCGGTACCTTCGTCGCGACCGGGTTGACGCCAACCACCAGCTACCGTTTCACCGTTGCGGCGAATGACGCGTTCGGCAGCTCACCGCAGAGCGCGGCGGTCAGCGTAACTACGCTTGCCAGCGTTGGTGGAGGCGGACGTATGTTCGCTCCCTACATCGACCTGAGCCTCACCTCTTCGGAACAACTGCTGGCCATCCAGCAACAATCGGGCATCAAAATGTTTACGCTCGCGTTTGTGCTCAGCAGCGGCGGCTGCACGCCTGCCTGGGGCGGAACCGGCAGCATCTACAACGACACCCTGCCGAATGGCGCCACCATTCTGTCGCTGGTGCAAGGCGTACGGAACGCGGGCGCCGGCGTCATCGTTTCCTTCGGCGGAGCGAATGGCGTTGAACTCGCGCAGGCGTGTCCGGACGTTGCTTCGCTCCAGGCCGCCTACCAGAGTGTCATCACGCGCTACAGCGTGCACCTGCTCGACTTCGATATTGAAGGTGGAGCGGTGGCTGACCAGGCATCCATCACCCGTCGCAACAAGGCGATCGTCGGGCTGAAGGCCGCTAATCCCGGGCTCGTCATTTCGTACACTTTGCCCGTGCTGCCCACTGGGCTGGTGTCTGACGGCGTGAACATCCTGAATCGCGTGAAGGCCGACGGGCTGAGCCTCGACGTGGTCAACGTCATGGCGATGGACTACGGAGCCAACGTCGATAACGGCGGAAATATGGGCCTCGATGCGACCCTGGCCGCCAGCAATACCTATCAGCAGATCCAGGCAGCGGGCTTGACGGCCACAGTCGGCGTTACGCCGATGATCGGCGTGAACGACACGGCAGGCGAAGTGTTCCAACTTGCCGACGCGCAAACGCTGCTCAACTTCGCCCAAGCCAATAGCTACATCACGCGATTGGCGATGTGGTCGGTCGGGCGCGATAACGGTAGCTGCGCTGGAAATAGATGGGCATCCGCGTCCTGCAGCGGCCTCGCCCAGAGCGCGTATCAGTTTTCGGGCATTTTCCAGGGCTTCCGATAAGTCCGGAGAACCGTAACCTCATAGCGGGTAGGGAACGTCCTGCTACAATTAGAGTTCCACATGCAGGGCACGGAGCAGGAGCTTCGACAGAAGATCGTCGATGTCGGTAGGCTCGTTTTCGAGAAAGGCTGGATTGCGGCTAACGACGGCAACATCAGCATTCGCTTGAACGAGAATCGTATTCTGTGCACGCCCACCGGTTTGTCCAAGGGCATGATGCAGCCTTCGGACCTGATCGTGTGCGATCTCGCAGGGCGCAAGGTGGCCGGTGAGCGCGAGCGGACCTCGGAAATCGCCATGCACACCACCATCTACGAGCTGCGCCCCGACGTGGATAGCGTGCTGCACGCCCATCCGCCGGTGGCGACGGGTTTTGCCGCAGCCGGCCGTCCGCTCAACCTCGCGTTGCTTCCCGAAGTGGTGATCGGCCTCGGCTGCGTACCACTGGCCTCCTACGGCCTCCCCGGCACCCCTGAACTCACCGACGGGATGCTGCCGTTCATCCCCAAGTACGATGCGATTCTCATGGAGAATCACGGCGTCGTCTGTTACGGGCAGGACGTCCACCAGGCTTTCTTCCGTATGGAAACGGTGGAACATTTCGCGCGGATTACGTTTGTGGCGGAAATGCTCGGCGGGCCGCGCGTGCTGCCGCGCGTCGAAGTGCAGAAGTTGATCGATTCACGCGGCCGCTATGGCGTACAGACGCGCTCCACTTTCGAACCGGGATGCCCTGTGGTGGCCGAGGATCTGGCGCCCGACCCGCGCAAGTACGAGCTCACCCGCGATGAACTGGTGGCCATCATCGGCGAAGCGTTGCGCGCCCACGGGATCGGTTCGGAAGAGCGCACCACCAGCCGCGTTTAACTCTCCGCCCTGTCGAACGCCGGTTCCTGCACATCAGGCGCCGGCCGCGCGTGCCGCGTCTTGAACACGAACAGATATCCCGCAAGCCCGCACCCGACTCCGATCTTCAAAATCTCGAGCGCCGTGTACGCGGTGCGCAGAGCCGACAAGCGCCGGTGGCCCGAAGCATAGGCCGGCGCGAAATCCAGGCCCCGCCCCAGATAGTCGATCTCCGGCCGGAGCACCAAATGGGCGAACGTGGCAAACACGATCATCACGGCGCACAAGGCGAGCGCGATGCGGCTGATTCGCGTGGCAAACAGCAACAATACGATCAGCAGCAGACCGAACCCTATTTGAATGCGCTCCCACACATCGGAATACAACCAGCTTGCTTCGGCGCCCTGGTATGACAAAATTGTTCGGACGTTCTCGAGGCCGAGCTTTTGGACCATCCTGTTCAGATCGGGCGGCGGCGCACCCAGTAGACGGTCGGCTGTATCCGCGTTTTCGAGCGATATATAGCCGAGAAACAGACTGCCGAAGATCCAAGCACCCAGCACAAAACACGCGATACGGCGCAAATGCATGGACACGCCAAGTGTATCGCAGGGCGCACGCTATTCTATAATCCGGAATGCCGCGGGCCATCCGTTCGAGGCGCGAACTCGTATTCACAGCAGCAAGGTTTTGGATTCTACGATGAACTGGTTCATAACAGCCGTTGTTTTCCCCCTGGTCGCCGCCGCGCTCTCGTTTCGTGACGATGGCGATCTCGTCATCCGGTTGAAACGCCGCGATCCCGAAGCCATGGCACTCTTATACGACCGCTACGGGCGCACGATGTACTCGCTCATTCTGCGTGTTGTGCGTAACCAGGCGGCGGCTGAGGATCTCGTTCAGGAAACGTTCTTGCGCGTGTGGAACCGCATCCAGGGCTTCGACCAGGAGCGCGGCGCGCTGGGTCCGTGGATACTCGCGATCGCACGCAATCGCGCCATCGATTACATCCGCTCGGTACAGGCGCGCCACACCGAAGGCCCGCTTGAGTTGGAGCGTTTGGAGAACCCGGCGCTGTACTCGCACCTTGAAAGCGGAATCCTGAACATCGACCGCATCAGAAAGCTGAAAGCTGCCTTCGAGAAACTCACGCCCAACCAGAGGACGGTCATCGAGCTCGCGTACTTCGAAGGCCTGTCGCAGGCGGAGATGTCCGAGCAGTTGAAGCAGCCGCTCGGCACGGTGAAAACGTGGGTCCGGACCGCGCTAAAAATCTTGCGCGAAGAGATGGGCGAGGCACTCATTGCATGACGCACGAAGAGATGGGCGAGATGTACGAAATGTACGGGCTGGGTCTGCTCGAGCGCGACGAGCTTGCCGAAATCGACGGCCACCTCCGCTCGGGGTGCGATGTGTGCCAGGCAGGCGTTCGCCGGGCGGCGGCCACCAATTCCGCAATTCTGTCGTTCGCGCCTGACGTGGCGCCGCCGAAACGGCTCCGCACGCGTGTGCTGGCAAGCTTCGGTGTCCAACGTCCCGCCTGGGGCTGGATCGCCGGTTGGGGCGCGGCCACCGCGGGGCTGTTGATCGCCACACTGTGGTACAGCACGGAGGTGCAGCGTACCGAATCGGAATTGGCCGTTGCGCGGCGGCAGGTCAAGCAATCGGCCTCGGAGTTAACGCGTGTGCAATCCGTGCTCGAGTTTTTAAATTCGCCTGACACGCGTCAAGTCACCTTCGGTAAAGGCCAGCAGCAGCCGCCGCGCGGCACAGTGCTCGTGAATCCGCAGAGCGGGGTTTTGTTGATCGCCTCCAATCTGCCGTCCCTTCCGGCGGGTAAAACTTTCGAGATGTGGATCATTCCGAAAGGCGGCGCGCCCAAGCCGTCTGGCTTATTCCGGTCCGATGCGCAGGGCAGCGCCGTTCATCTGGCGCGTGGTCCGGTAGACGCATCTACCAGCGCCGTCGCGGTCAGCGTCGAGCCCGAGTCGGGTTCTGCCGCTCCAACGACAACGCCGATCGTAGTAGCGCCCGTCTCCGGTTTATAGAAACTCCGTGCGGCTCGTTCTGATCCACTGGAAGCCCGAGGAAGCGCGCGAGCGTGTGGCGGACCTGGAGCGCGCGGGATTCGAGACCACCGTCCTCGCTCCGAACGGAAGCGCAGGATTGAAAGGCACGTTGGAGTTCGCCAGCGCTGTCCTGATCGACTTGAGCCGCCTGCCGCTACAGGGCCGCGCCGTCGCGATCGAATTGCGGAAGCGCGCAAGCACTCGCCGGCTGCCGGTGGTGTTCGTGGGTGGCGCGCCTGAGAAAGTGGATGCAATCCGGCAGGTGCTGCCCGATGCGGCGTACCTCGAATGGCGCGACCTGGCCAGTGCACTCCCCGATGCGATCCGCAACGCGCCCGAAACACCGGTGCTACCCGATACGATGGCGGGTTACTCGGGCCGGCCGTTGGCTGCGAAGTTGGGCCTCCGCGAAAACGCGGTGGTCGCCTTGCTGAATGCGCCGGAGGAATTCGATGCCAGCCTGGAGCCGCTTCCCGCTGGAGTCGTCATCACCAAAAGCGCACGCGGGGCCACGCGCGCCGTGCTGTTTGTGCGGAACATGCGGGATCTCGAACGCCGTTGCGAGCCTACGCTGAATTCGGTTGCCGAAGGCGCGACAGTTTGGATCGCGTGGCCCAAGCAGACCTCCGGCATACCGGCGGATGTCACCCAGGCGCTCGTGCGCGCCCATGGTCTGGACCGTGGCTGGGTCGATTACAAGATCTGCGCGATCGATAAGGTCTGGTCGGGGCTGGCATTCTCACGCCGCAAGCGCGTGAAGGTCTGAATTTGTGTGCCCCGGGCCGGTGGCTACATCCGAGTGGATCGTTTCCGGATATCCGATGATCGAGATTTAATCGCCTATGTGTTCTTCCATGCGGTGCTGAAGCCGAGCGATCGGTAGACCTGGAAAGGATTTTGGCAGTTCACGCCGAAGTGGTCGCACACGTCGGGAATCTTTCGGTTCTGGCGCTTCTTGCTCGGCGAACTGACTTCGACGGTGACGACGCAACGCTCCGCCGTCTTTGTCAGCGCGTACGAACGTTCGCGTCGAGGAGATGCAACACTTCGTTAGCGCGCACCCCTCATCGAGAGGAGTGGCTCTACGCCGCGCGGCTTTACGCCGAGGACCCTGCTTGCTTTGGTGTACGTGATCGTCCCTTCATCGAGCGAGCGGCGCACCAACCCTAAAAGCGCTTGGCCCACACGGTGCCGGCGCACGATGTAGTAGTTCGGTCCTTCGGCTTCCCTGTTCTTTTGTGCCTCGCGCTGCTTGAACTGCAAGTACTCATCTTTGAAGCGTTGATCGAGTTCTGCCCACTTGGTCTTGCCGATCATGCCGGCCCGGTACAGCTTGTAGGCGACCATCGCTCTGCTCACGCGGTGCGCTTGCGCGAATCGCCCGATCTGTTCCGCGATGTTCCTGGCGCTCAGTTTCAGAACGTGCGCGAGTTGCCGTACGTCGCCTGCGGGAAGGAGGATTTCCCCTGCGACATCATTGCAGTATCGCTCGATCTTTTTCTCGCTGTCCGTCCCGCTGATACCGGTTTGTCCCAGCCAGAGATGCGCGAGTTCGTGCAAAGCGGTGAACGACCATGCCGTCTTGGCGTCCTGATCGTTGATCACAATTAATGGCGCGATATCGTCAGCGAGAGCGAGCCCACGGAAGACTTCAACGGGGATGTTCGTATGATGGCTACCGAGGTTTCCCAGCAGGAGGACGTAGACGCCGCTGGCCTCGATCGTCTCCCGGAGGTGCGTGAATGCTTCATCAGGGGTTTTGGCAGCGCGGTAACGTGCCAGGCTGAAGTTGAACCGTTCAGTAATCCGTGCCGCAAGCCTGGGAGCGGGGAGTTCTGTCGTTGCCGAGTTAACGAACGCCACTGCTTCGGCCTTTTCGTCTTCAAGCATCGACCGGATGAGCCCCTGGCGTGCCTTGATGTCCGTACGAGTGCGTCGAGCTCAGGGTTGAGCTTCTCAGGGCCGGGCAGGGTGCGGAAGTCCTGTCCGCGATCTTCCGCCTTCGGGGCTCTTCCAGGTAGAAGACCAGGAGCGGCCGGCGGTACGCCTTGGCCATCTTCAGCAGGACGGGGCGTGTTGGATCGTCCTCGCCACGTTCCATCGCTTCCAGGCGTTGCGAACCTGTACGTCCGCGGGTATCGGTCAGGCCGAGCGCACGCGCAGCATCAGCGAGCGACAGACCGGCGGTCTCGCGCGCCCACGTCAGGATTTTTGGCTGTATCGCTGCCATAGGACTGGGTCCTGATTCGACTAGGCCGTGGCCCTTGCTGAAATTATAGCCGCAGGCTTGCCCGCCGTAATCGAGAGCGCCAAACGCTGGAGCGCATCCGCTGTAATATTGAACAATGTCGAAGTGGCTGCTGCTCGGTTTGATCGCCGTCGCCGGCGCACGCGGCGAGGACTACTGTTTCGGATTCCTGAACGCGCATCCCGAGCGCGACAAGATCTCCGAAGCGAGGGCGAACGAAATTCAAGAAGGACACATGGCGCACATGCGGCGGATGGGGCAAGCGGGCCATCTTCTTGCCGCCGGTCCGATCGAGACGCCGGGGGGACCGCGCGGGATTCTCATCTACCGCTGTGCATCCCTTGATCAGGCGCGCCAGTGGACGGCGCTCGATCCCGCCGTTCAAAACAAGCGCCTCACGCTTGAGGTTCTGCGCTGGCGCGGCCCGGATGGAGTTGGTGAGCCGCTCGCATCGGAACTCAAGGCGGACCCGAATCACAAGGTCGAGATGACGAAATTGCCGCTGCTCGTTCTCCGCCCTACCGGGAAGTGGACCGGAGACGCCTCTGCCGAGATGATGACCTCGCACATCCGCCACATTGGGGATATGATGCAGCAGGGCAAGCTGCGCGCCGCGGGGCCGTTCGTAGACGATCAAGGGCGTGTGGGCCGCGTAGCGGGCTATTTAGGGTTGTACGTGTTCGGCGCCATTCCGCTCGAACAGGCCAAGGCGATGGTGGGAGAAGACGCCTTCGTGCGCGAAGGGTATGCTCGCATCGACGCCTACAGTTGGTGGGTCGCCAACGATGCCATTCCCGCGCGCTAAGCCGAAGGCGCCGCAGCCCCCGGAGCAGGCGGTTCGGGGTTGCGCTCAATTACTACTGTGAAATTGCCAACCATGGCTGCCAGAGCGCCAATGGCCGCCAACAACGGAGCAGCGATCACGCCTATCGCGGTTACGCTTAAGGGCAGTTCCATGAAGGTGTGGCCCGATGGATCCTTGATGATGATCCGCCGCACATTGCCCTCATGGATCAGCTCTTTCACCTTGTCCACCAGTTCGCCGGCCTGGATCTTGAACTCTTCGACGGTATGCGTGAAATCCACCGTACAAGTGTAACGCACAGCGCGTCCAACTACCGGTACAATATGGTAGTTGAAGGCACCCGAGTGCAACGGATCATGAGTAACAGCCCCAAGTGCCGTCATTGCGGCTCATCGGATATCCGGCCCTCATTTCCCGGGTTGGTCGATCATGTACTCGGTCTGTTGGCGCTGAAGCCATTCCGTTGCCGGCGGTGTCAGCGCAGGTTTTACCAAAAGGGCTCGTCGCAGGCGCGCAAGAGCCAGCGCGCGTGACCTAGGTCACCGACACGCCAGAATCGCCGCCGTACGCTGGAGTCGAAGGGAATATCGATGCCCAGTTCAACCGCCGTGCTACCCCAAACCCTCGCGACTCAGAGTTTGAGCGAACTCATCGCGCATATTGTCGACACACACCACGCGTATCTGCGGACAGAGCTTCCATTTCTTGAGGAGCGGATCGCCCATATGTGCGCCAACCACGGCCAGGAACGTCCCGAGCTGTTCACGATCCAACAGACCCTGCAGGACCTGCGCGACGACCTGACCGCGCACATGCAGAAGGAAGAACACGTGCTATTCCCGTACATCACCGGATTGGAGCAGGCCAATGCTGCGGGCACGCCCAAACCGGAGGCGTGCTTCCCCACGGTGCGATTCCCGATACGCATGATGCTGATGGAGCACGACGGCGCTCAGGATCTGCTGGCTAATTTGCGGCGGGCCTCGGACGGCTATACGCCTCCTTCGTTTGTGTGCGAACGCGGCGCCGAATTCTACACGCGGCTCCACGGGCTCGAGGCCGATCTGAAGGAACACATCCGCATCGAGAACGATGTGCTCTTTCCCCGCGCGATCGAGCTGGAGCAGGACTGAGTGCCGGTACAAATCGGGACGAAACCGGATCACGATTTCAACGAGCCCCTCGGCCTTTTGAGCGACTGTCACCGCAGGATTGAACATTTTCTGGGCGTGCTGTTGCGGGTGGCGGCTCGCGGCGGCGCCGGGTTGAGTGCCACCGAATCGGGCGCTTTGTCGAGCGCGCTCGTCTACTTCCGCGAGGCCGCGCCGCGCCACACCGCCGACGAAGAGGTTTCACTGTTCCCCCGCTTGCGCGCATCTAACAACGCGGAAGTGAAGCAATCTCTCGCCGAGGTCGCGCGCCTGGAAGCCGACCATGCGCACGCTGACCGCCTGCATCGCGAGGTCGACGAATTGGGCTCCGAATGGCTGCATGCCGGCCGGCTCGAACCTGCGCAAGCCACGCAAATGAAGGCTGCCCTCGAGGAACTGCAGACCATCTACACCGCGCATATACAGGTAGAGGACACGCGAGTGTTCCCATTGGCGGGACGCGTTCTCGACCATGCCGCCCAACAGGAGATCGGGCGGGAAATGGCCGCAAGACGCTCGATCGGGCTGACGCACATCGCTGGACCCAATCGTCCGTAGCCTCGACGCGAGGCCAGCCGTAACTCCCATTCACGGTTTTCGGCAAAAAAATCTCCAGCATCGTTCCCTTCCGTTTTCATCCACTTACGTCCACCTGCCCGCGTGCCGCCGCGCCGGTCACAAACACCCTCGAAGCTACGCTCAAAGCGGGAGAAGAGATCGCATTCCCGGCTCCCGGCGCGTGGGCTCCAGCATCGGCTGGCCGCCGCCATTTCAGTGGAGGATTACTGACAATGTCTGCTTTCTCGAGCCGGTGGAACGCCATGGCGGCGGTGCTTGCACTGGCCAATGCGGTGGCGGCCGCGCCCGCTCTGACAACGATTCAAGATGTGCTGTACAAGGCGGATGGAACGCGCTTCAACGGCAGCGTAACCATCGCCTGGAATAATTTCCAAACGGCCGATAACGCCGCGATTCCGGTGCAGGCCGTCACCATCAACGTAATCAATGGCAACTTCCGGGCCCGTTTGGCGCCCACAACGAACGCCTCCGCCGGGGCTAATTACACGGTGCAGTATTCGAGCCAGGGCAAATTCCAATTCACCGAGGTCTGGGCCGTACCGCCCACCTCCAACACGTTGCGGGTGCGCGACGTGCGCATCGGAGCGGGAACCGTCGTGGGTCCTCCGCCGCCGGTCGTGAGCGAGGTGATGATCGCCGACGTGACCGGGCTTTCCGACGAGCTGAATGTTCGTCCGCTTCGCGGCATCGGCTATGGCCCGGCTCGAACCGCGGTGATCAACGCGGCTGGACAACTCGACGCCGCGGCGGGCAACGCCGCTGATTGCGTGCACGTCGACGGCACGGCTGGGCCCTGCGGCACAGGGGGCGGCACGGGCGCGGCGATCAGTTTTGCCGATGGCGAAACGCCGTCGGGACTGGTGAATGGTGTGAACACCGTCTTCAATCTGAATTATTCGCCTTCGCCGGCGGCAAGCCTGGCGTTGTTCCGGAACGGAATTCTGATGAAGCGCGGATTCGATTACACCCTGAGCGGGGCCACGATTACCTTCTTCACCGTCGCAACCCCACAGGCCGGCGATTTGCTGACAGCCAATTACCGCTACGTTACTGCGCAGTAAAATCCGGCGCGCTCGCGGCGAGCATTTCAAACTCCTCGCCGCGGGCCGCGCCTATTTAATTCGAACTGCACTCTTTTTATGTTCATTCACGCGTAAGCTCTGCGAGGCGATAAGAAAGTCATGGGACGTACGACGAATCGCATCGCAAAGGAAAAAATCAGCCGGGTGTCCACCCGCTGGTTCAAATCGGTGCCTCTCTTCCTGACTCTGTCCGCGCTGATCTTCGCAAAGCCCGCATCTCCCGCTCTGGACATCGCGTTAACATCCTCTGCCTCGTCAACCGTTTCTGCCGGCGATGTCGTTACTTGGAACGCATCTGTTTCCGGTGAGTCCACTGATCGCTTCTGGTACCGCTTTCGCGCCCGCCTGTTGGGATCCGATTTCCACGTTATTCGCGATTACGGCCCGAATTCCATCCTGGACTGGACTGCGCTCGACGAAGGAACGTACGAGATAGAAGTGTCGGTGCGAGATCGCGAGACTGGGGACGCCTCGGCCGTATTGGCGCAAACTTTGATTTCATGGCGCGTCACGGACGGCCCCGCTGTGAACCCCACCGCAAACCCGCTCGTGTTTCTGTATAGCGCGCCTCCCTGCTCGAAGGGCAGCCGCATGCGCGTGCAATTTCAAACTGAAGGCGGGCCGGTTCAGCAAACTCCCTTCAAATCGTGCGACGCGTCGCGCAGCATGAACTTCTACGTCGCGGGACTGCTGCCAAATACGCCGTACAAAGCCTGGTACCTCACCGATACCGGGTCTCAGTTCGCCACCGGACCATCGGTCGGCTTCGCCACCGGCGACTCCGGCGCGCCCGCCGCGCTCTTCACGCAAAGCGTGGTGATGTCTGGCCCCGCCGCCGGCGGCTTCCTGCTGGCGAGTTCGTTCGTCGCGCCGGCCGCAACGGATCTTAAAGGCAATCTGGTGTGGTACGCGAACAACGGCGTTTCGTTCATCACGAGCGTCGATCCGAGCGGCGGCTTCTGGAGCATCGTCGAATCCTCGACCGCGGACCAGTCCGGTCAGAGTATCCGCAAATTCGATCTCACCGGCTTGACGTTGAAGGAAACCAACGCCGCGCGCGTCAACGAGCAGTTGTCCGCCATGGGACGGCGCCCGATCAGCGCGTTTCACCACGACGTCAAGACCCTGCCCGACGGCCGCATCGTCGCGCTTGCCGCTGTCGAACAGATCCTGTCCGACGTGCAGGGGCCCGGGCCGGTCGACATCCTCGGCGACGCGATCATTGTGCTCGACAGCGATCTGAATGTGATTTGGAGTTGGGATACGTTCGACCACCTGGATGTGACCCGCGCAGCCGTGCTCGGCGAAATCTGCAATCAGGGCGCCGGCGGCTGCCCACCGTACTATCTGGCCGCGGTGGCGAACGATTGGACCCACGGTAACTCGGTACAGCAGACGCCGGACGGCCAATTCTTGTACTCCGCGCGCCATCAGGATTGGCTCGTCAAGATCGCCTACGACAACGGCGAAGGCGATGGTCACGTGATCTGGAAGCTTGGCAAGGACGGTGATTTCCGCTTCGATTCAGCGGACCCGTATCCCTGGTTCTCGCACCAGCACGACGCCAATGTCCTGTTCTCCGATCCGTCGAGCGTGCTCGTATTCGACAACGGCAACACCCGACACGGCGTCGCTCAGGGTGGAAACAGCCGAGGCCAGGTAATTCGACTCGATGAGCAGAATCGGACCGCAACACTGGCTTTGAACGCCGATCTCGGTGTCTACTCGCTCGCCCTCGGAACGGCCCAGCAGATGTCGAACGGGAATTTCAACTTCGACGCAGGCTACATCATGGACCCTACGAGTCCCGCGGGATCCGCGGCCTACGCCGTCGAGGTGGACCCTGCCGGCAAGATCGTGTACAAGGCCAAGGCGAACGCCATCCTCTATCGCTGGCTGCGCGTTCCCGATCTGTATTCGTCCAATTGATCAGCGCGCGTTGTGCAAGGGCCGGAATGTGGCCGTGAAGTGGCGCAGAAACGGCGGCTGCGACACCATCTCATACCCGGCCAATTCGTGCTTGCGCTCGTTCACTTCCAGAATCGCTTCGACCAGATAATCGATGTGACTCTGGGTGTACACGCGGCGGGGAATCGCCAGGCGCAGCAGTTCGTGTTTGGCGTGTTCCCCGAACATTACCGAGCCGATTTCGACGCTGCGGACGCCTGCGTGCTTGTACAACTCGATCGCCAGCGATTGACCCGGGTACTGAGCTCGCGGAATATGGGCCAGCATGCGGCCCGCGTCGATGTAGATGGCGTGTCCACCGGGCGGCTCGACAATGGGAACGCCGTGATCGGCGATGTGGCGTCCCAGGTAGGCGGTCGAGGCGATCCGGTATTCGAGATAATCGGGATCCAGCACCTCGTTCAAACCCACCGCGATCGCTTCCAGGTCGCGGCCCGCCAAACCACCGTAGGTCGGGAAACCCTCGGTCAGGATGAGCAGATTCTGCTCTTGCACCGCGAGCCGCGCATCGTTCGTACACAGCAGCCCGCCGATGTTCGCGAATGCGTCCTTCTTCGCCGAGAACGTGCACCCATCCGCAAGCGAGAACATCTTCTGCGCAATCTGTTTCGGAGTCCAATTGCTGTAACCTGGTTCGTTTTGTCGAATGAACCAGGCGTTTTCGGCGAAGCGGCACGCATCGATGTAGAACGGAATCCCGTGCCGCGCTGTAATCTCGCGAATCGCTTCGATGTTGGCCATCGATACCGGCTGGCCGCCGCCGGAGTTATTAGTGACCGTCACCATGACGAGCGGGATGTGCGACGCACCTTCGGTCTCGATCAGCCGTTCGAGCGCGTCTGTGTCCATGCCGCCCTTGAACGGCAGGCGGAGTTGCGTGTCGGCGGCGCTCGCCAGCGGCAAATCCACGGCGCGCGCTCCGGTAAACTCGATGTTCGCGCGCGTGGTATCGAAGTGCGTGTTGTTGGGGACAATGTGGCCCGGCCGGCACACCACCGTGAATAGAATGCGTTCGGCGGCGCGCCCCTGATGCGTCGGGATCACATGTTCGAACCCGGTCAGGTCCTGAACCGCGCGTTTCAAACGGTAGAAGCTCTCGCTGCCGGCATACGATTCGTCGCCGCGCATCATGGCTGCCCACTGTTCCGTAGACATGGCGCTGGTGCCGGAGTCGGTCAACAGGTCGATCAGAATATCGGCGGCATGCAGTTGGAAAAGATTGTAGCCAACCGACTCGATTAGCCGCTCCCGCTCGTCCCGAGTGGTTTGCCGGATCGGCTCGACGCTCTTGATCCGGAACGGCTCAATAATGGTCTTCACGCGGCGGCGCTTTTCAACCCGCGCAAAACAGCCCCGATCAAGCTGTCGATCAGAACTTCCCGATCCACCCACGGGAAGTGCGGATGCAATATGAGCAGAGAGGTGACTCCGTGAATCGCCGCCCACAACGCCTGGCTCGACCCCTCGACATCGACGGGCTGAAACACGCCCGAGCTCACGCACGCCGCTACGTCGCGCCGCATGTGATCGAAAGTTTGCTGGCCCATGCTGTGACACCGCACGCAGCGCTCGGGTTCGGCAAACGGCTTGAACTCCATGAGGAATGCAACGCGGTAGTCGTTGGGATGCTCCAACCCAAATTCGATATAGGCTCGCAGCCCCAGGGTCAAACGGTCCAGAGGATCGAATGTGACGGCGGCGATGGCAGCCAGCCTGTTTTCCAGCTTCTGCAGAGTCTCTTCGCACACGCAGTCGAGGAGATCGGCCTTGTCCTGGAAGTGCAGATAGATCGTCGTCGGCGAATACTCGATCATCTCCGCAATCTTGCGCATGGAGACGTTTTCGAAGCCTTCGCGAATGAAAAGATCCCGGGCCGCATCCAGGATTTCCTGGCGGAGTTCCTGTTTCTCGCGCGCCCTACGCTCTTGTACACCCATGTTTACGATGAAGCTTAACAGTGTTAAGTGTAGGGGCTGCGGGCACTGAGTGTCAATAGCGGCCGCGACGATTCGACACGGGCACGACCCGCCCGGACAGCTTCGTGACAGCTCCATCGCGACGCACCCGGTAACGGAAAACAAAACAGCGGACCGGCGTCTCGTCCGTGTGGCCGGAGTATAACACCAGAATCGTTCGCGAATCGAGCCAGTCCAGATCACGAACGTAAACATGCCCGTAGAAAACGGCGGCAATCGCGGATCGGCCTTGAGGAGAGTCTCCGGCAGATCCAGCCGCGTCTGGCCGTCGGCGGCATAGATGTACGAGTAAGAACGGTGGCTTGCGGCGCGATCGTTCGCATAGAAAGCCGAGCCGTCCGCGTTCCACCGGGCCTGCGCCGTGCCACCCAGTGAGAGCAACAGGCGTCGCTCCGACCTTTGCCGGTTGGCGATCCACAACTCCGGCCCCGGGCGCACCCCGGCTTGGTACGGCAGTCCGAAAAGAACGTAACGTCCGCCGGGCGAGATGAGCTCCGTCCGCGATCCGTACGGGATCTCGAGCGGCTCCGGCGCACACAGCGAGACTCAGGAAAACCGCGATGGCTCTCACGAACCGCCATTCTATTCCTTCCGGGAGAGGGCCAAGCGCAAGGCGGCGTATGCGTCGACGATGCCACCCGATGCGATGCGCCCCTCCAACCCCGGAAGCTTCTTCGCACTCTGTATCAGGATGTTCTTGAGCTCAATCGCGGTCAGCGCGGGGCGCATAGAAAGCAGTAAGCCGGCAACACCGGTAACCACCGGCACCGCGTTGGACGTGCCGCCCGCGAGCCTATATACGCCGACGCCGTTGCGCACATCGGTGGTGAAATTTCGTCCGATCGCGGCGATGTGAACGCGGCGGGCGCCGTAGTTTGACCCGCTGATTCGATCGCGGCCTGAGAATGCGTCCAGGTCTCCGGCGAAATTCACCTCGCCCACAACCAGCAGATTTCCGGTATCGAAACACGCCGGGTACGTGCGGCACTTTTCCGGATTGTCCAGGTTGTCCATGGAATTCCCCGCAGCAACCACGAGCAGGACTCCGTGCGCGTCCGCATACTCAACCGCATGGCGGAGGCTGGCGATCTGATCGGGCCGGGGATCGTCCACAAAACCGCTCCAGTTGATGACCCTCGCGCCGTTATCCACCGCGTAATGTATGGCCTTCACCGCTCGTTGAGCACGGCTCCGATCGTACTCACCGCGCTTTACGCCCTGAGCGCCGATCTTGAGCAGCATCATCGAAATATTCCAGTTGATGCCCGCCACGCCGATGCCGTTGTTCCCCTTGGCGCCAATGATCCCTAACGCCGGTATGCCATGGCTGTATGGCTGAATGCGTTCGGCGTCCATCCCGTCGAATGCATTAAAACCATCATCCATGACGGCTACAACGACCTTTTTCGAACCTGTAGTGATGGACCAAGCTCGCGTGATGTTGTGGTCCACTCCGGCCTTCGTGCTGTACTCCACCGGCGAGGGCCGGAACGAGATGTCGGGATCACTTGTATGCCGCCGGGACTGTCGAATGAGATCTGATAGAGGGAATAAGGGTCGTTGGGCGTGATCCGCGAGCCTGCCGGAACCGCCACGAGCGCGGCAACACACGCTGCGATCGCCGCTGCTAGAAGAGGCGTTTTCATAAGCCCTGCCAGCAACAGTGAGGGTGCGCGACCCGGAACCGTTCAATTTCCTAAGAGGATGCTGACGGCAGCGGCACCCAATTGTAGGCCCATGCACGATTACGACCGGATCGTAAAGATCCTCCTGAAAGACCGCCACTCAGAGTCGTTACTGGGTGCGATTTTCGGTCTCCCGCCCTTACGCTGGTTACCAGTCGGACTCGAATGGACGCAACCGACGGCTGAGCGGCAAGCCGATTTGCTGGGCGAGGCGCCCGATGGCACGTTGGTGCATGTCGAATGCAAAGCACCAACGATCCGAAGATGGCGCTGCGCATGGCGGAGGACTGTTTGGCCATCTGTCGCCGATATGAAGTGCTTCCGCGCCAATGCGTGCTGTATATGGGCGACGAGAAGATGCGGATGGAAACGACACTCGCAGGATTCAGCTACAAACTCGTGGATGTGCGCGATTTGGATGGGGAAGGCCTGCTGGAAAGCCCGATTCTGAACGACATCATGGATCACGAAGTACTCGGGCGTGAGTACAAGAAAGGCCATGCGGAAGGCGAACGGGACTTGTGCCAGCGTCAAGACATTTCTTACGCGCCTGCGAGAACCGCGGCACTGACGCTGCCAGCCCGCATTACACCCGCGCCCCGTCCCGCTCGCCCTCGCCAATCCATGCCGCAACCCGTTCGCGCCGGTAGCGAAGTAAGTCCAGAAACGATCCGAGTGGGCGCGCCGGCGTAATCGTCGCGACTTCAACGCCCGCAAGCGGACCGGTGCGAAAGCGGCTCATCGCACGGCCGGCCCGTATCACCATCCGCCAGGGTAACGGCGCGGGCGGCTGGCAGTTCACCGCGATAATCCGAGTCGCGCCCAACTCCGCGGCGGCCCACAACGGCACCGCCGACAGCAGCCCGCCATCGGCGTACCACCGGCCATCGAGTCGCTGCAAATCCAGAGCGAGCGGCACCGCGCACGACGCCTGCAGATGGCGCAACGTCATCTCCCGCCCGCCGACGATGCGTGGCCGCGCGCGGCGGACATCGGTGATCACCGCGGCGTATTCCGTGCGCGGGCTGAATCGTCCGTACACCTCGGCCAGAACCGGATCCACCGCGCTCATATCCAAAAATCCCTGCGACCAGCGGCGCGGCGCCCGCCCGTGGATCCGCAGGTGCTGCCCCGCCTCAAGCCACAACTGTTCTAATTCATCCGGCGGGCAACCACCCGCGATCAGCCAACCGTTAATCGAACCGATCGATGCGCCCACCACCAGATCCGGCTCAAACCAGCGGGAGAGCGCCTTCCACACGCCCACCTGGTAGGCGCCGAACACGCCGCCGGCCGACAACACCAAAGCCGTCTTACCCGCCACTCCGTCCAGTGTATGCCACGCCCTTTGCGCTCCCCCGCTCGCCGTCCCCATAATCGGTATATGCGATGGTTGGCGTCGGCCGCGCTTACGGTTCTGTGTGCGAGCGCGGAGTCCTTGCCCGTTGATACTGGCGCAACCGGCTGGGCCAACTGGTCGCCCCGTACAGGCATTGCCGCTCGCACGTATGTCGATGCTCTACGCTCCCGCAACGGACGTGGTTCGCTCGCCGTAGCGGGCGCCGGCAACCTCGCCGTATTCGGAGGTTGGGAGCGCTCTGTCCCGGGCATCGAAGCGGGGAAATGGTATCGCTTCCGGGCGTTCTACCAGGCTGAAGGTGTGGACTACGCGCCACGTCAGATCGTCGCTCGCCTGGACTGGACCGATGCCACCGGCAATCGCAAAGGCCAGCCCGATTATCCCTGGGCGGAATCGGAGGACGGCGACTGGCGCGCTCTCACTCTCGATGCTCCCGCGCCGCCCGGCGCAGCGGCAGTGAAGATCCAGCTTCTGCTGCTGAATGCGCCCCGCGCCACCGTCTGGTGGAACCAGGTTTCGCTCGAGCCCATCGCTCCGCCCCAGCCACGCAAGGTGACGGTCGCCAGCGTCAACCTTTATCCGCGAAAAGACGCCGACCCGGTCGCGTCGTTCCTCGCTGTATTGGACAAGGGCCTCGCCGCCAATACGGATATCGCACTCCTGCCCGAAGGAATCACCGTCGTGGGCACCGGCAAACACTACGCCGATGTTGCCGAGCCCGTGCCCGGTCCCACCACGGCGCGCCTCGGCGAGTTCGCGCGCCGCAAGCGCATTTGGCTGGTGGCGGGCCTCTATGAGCGGGAAGGCAACGCCGTCTACAACACGGCCGTCCTCATCGATCGCGAAGGCCGCTTGGCCGGGCGTTATCGCAAGGTCTACATCCCTCGCGAAGAGCTCGAAGGCGGCATCACGCCTGGCTCCGATTACCCCGTTTTCCGAACCGATTTCGGCACCATCGGACTGATGATCTGCTGGGACGTACAGTTCAGCGATCCGGCTCGCGCGCTCACCCTGCGCGGAGCCGAGATGATCCTGATGCCGATCTGGGGTGGCAACGAAACTCTGGCCAAGAGCCGTGCGATCGAGAATCATGTGTTCCTGATCGCCTCGGGTTACGATCATCCCACCTACGTCATGGATCCCAACGGTGAAATCCTGTCGCGAGCTGCCGCGCGCGGTGCTCTGGCGTCGGCCACCGTGGATCTGAATCGCAGATACACCGATCCGTGGTTGGGCGATACGCGGGCACGATTCATGAAGGAGCTGCGCATGGACGTGCCCGTCGACGCCCCAGCGCGGCGGTAGTCTCCATTGTTCGACAGTCTCTTCAGGTGGCTCCGGAAATTCCGCACCGAAGTCGCTCACGATCCGGATTGGACGCGCTACCGCCCGCTGGTCGCTTCCATCGCCCGGCGGCGTTCCGAGCTTCACTCCGTTGACGACGCGGAAATCGCGCTGCGGGCCCGCGAACTACGCAGCCAAACCGCGCCCTCCGTCGAGGAGTGTTTCGCTCTCGCAGCCGAGGCGCTGCGCCGTCGCGTCGGGCTCGATCCTTTCGACGTACAAATTATCGGCGCGCTCGCAATGCGCGACGGCGCCATCGCCGAAATGCAGACCGGCGAAGGCAAAACCCTGACCGCGGTCATGACGGTGTTTTCCGCCGCTATAGCCGGCCACGGCGCGCACGTCTGGACGGCCAACGACTACCTGGCACGCCGCGATGCGCACTGGATGGCGCCCGCTTACGAACTGCTCGGCCTGAGCGTGGGCTGCATTCAACAGGGATCCACTCGCGACGAACGCATAGTGGCCTACGCCTGCGATGTCACGTATGCCACCGCGAACGAGGCCGGGTTCGACTTCCTGCGCGACCAACTCGCGCTCCATCCTGGCGATCTGGTCCAACGCGATTATGCCTTCGTGCTGATCGACGAAGTGGACTCGATCCTCATCGACGAAGCGCGCATTCCCCTGGTGATTGCCGGCGAGACCGCCGCCGTCGAAGACCTGGCACGCGGAATGGCGCGGCTCGTCGCCGGCTTCCATCGCCACTCCGATTACAACGCCGACGAGTTCGCGCGCAACGTGCAGCTCACCGATACGGGCATCGCCAAGGTGGAGGCGGCGTTCGGCTGCGGCAGCCTTTTCGAACCGGCGAATCTGCGCATGTACTCCGCCGCGCAGGACGCCGTTCACGCCCACGCCCTGCTGCGTCGCGATGTCGATTATCTCGTGAAGGGTGACGCGATCGAGCTGATCGACGAGTTCAAGGGCCGTGTTGCCCAGAACCGCCGCTGGCCGGCCGGTCTGCAAACCGCGCTCGAGGCGAAAGAGGGTCTGCCGCTTCGCAAGCAGGGCCGCATTCTCGGATCCATCACGCTGCAGAATCTCGTGCGCCTGTATCCGGGCGTGTGCGGCATGACTGGAACCGCGGCCACCCAGGCGCTCGAGTTTCGCGAGATGTACGGGCTGGAGGTGATCGTGATTCCGCCGAACCGGCCCAACCTCCGCATCGATGAGCCCGACATTATTTATGGAGACAAGCTGTCGAAAGAGCGAGCCGTTGTTGAACAGATCGTTGCGCAACACCGCGCCGGACGGCCTGTTCTCGTCGGCACCGCCAGCGTCGAGGAATCGGAGCGGTTGAGCGCGCGTCTGGCCAACGCCCAGGTTCCCCACGAACTCCTGAACGCGCGCTACGACGAAGCCGAAGCGATGGTCGTCGCCCGTGCAGGCGAGCTTGGCGCCGTGACGATCTCCACCAACATGGCCGGCCGCGGCACCGATATTCCGCTCGGCGGCGAAGAGGTGCTCAAGCTGGGCGGCCTGTACGTTATGGGCACGAACAAGCACGAAGCGCGGCGCATCGACAATCAACTGCGCGGGCGGGCTGCGCGCCAGGGGGATCCCGGCAGCTCGCGGTTTCTGGTGAGTCTCGATGACGAACTGATGGTCCGCTATGGCGTTCGCGATGCGGTGCGTGGAGCAGGTGTCGAGCGCGCAATGGCCCACGTGCAGCGCATTGTCGAAGGCCAGAACCTCTCGATCCGCCGCACTCTCTGGAAGTACGAGGGCCTCGCTGAGCACCACCGCCGCGCGATCCACAAACGCCGCCGCGACGTTTTGTTCGATCTCGCGAGGGACGAGCGCGAACGGCGGATCACCCTGATTACCATCGACGATCTATGGTCCGATTACCTGGCCGCGACCACCGAGTTGCGGGGCGGCATCCATTGGGAGTCGTGGACCGGCAAGGATCCGCTGCACACGTTCCTGATCGGCGCCAACCAGATCTTCGACGAGATGTCCGAGCGCATCGATGAGGAGGTGCAGGAACTCCTCGAGTCCGGTGACGATACGGCCATTGAGGACGCGTTCGACCGCTCGGCTACCTGGACGTATCTTATTAATGACCAGCCTTTCGGGACAATGCAGGAGCGTTGGGCGAAGGCGGTGGGCAACCAGATCCGGGGCATGCTTGCGCGCTGAATTTTCGGCTCGGCCCTGATGAAATTGCACCCGGCCGCCGATAAGGATTATGGATGAGGACGAACCCTTCGACGCTCAGTTGGCCGGCAAGATTCGCCTGCAAGACGATCATCGGGCTGGCGGCGCTGTTCGTAGTGTTGTGGACGGCGTTGTATTTCCTGCCAGGGCTGGCGATCGTGCCGGTGGTCGCCGGGGCGAAGGCCAGTCCTTACTGCTCCGGATGGCAAGCGGTTCGGGACGCGTCGGTGAAGGTGCGGCAGGCCGAGGCTCAGAGGCAGATTCTATCGCGTTGCCGCGTGATTCGGACAGAGAAGGGTTACAAGTTATGGTCGACGCCGGACGGACCATTCTGGGTGCCCGACTCGAGCGACGATATCATCGGCACGCTGCTGGCCCAGCAGCATCGGAATATCTACGGAGACGCGGCCAGCGGTGGCGTGCGCGCGGGCGATGTCGTGCTCGACTGCGGCGCTCATGTGGGGACGTACGTCCGGACGGCGCTCGATCGGGGCGCTGCGAAAGTGGTGGCCATCGAGCCGTCGCCCGAAGCATTGGAGTGCCTGCGGCGCAATTTCGCCAGGGAGGTCGCAGCCGGGCGAGTGGTCATCTGCCCTCAAGGCGTGTGGGACGAAGAGAAGCGCCTGGTGTTCTACGCGAACGGAAACGGCGCCGCTGGCGACAGTTTTGTCGAGCGGGCCGAACACGGCCGCCCGATCGCCGATATTCCTGTCACCACCGTCGATAAAATCGTCGGTGAACTCGGACTGGCGCGCGTGGATCTCATCAAGGCCGATATCAAGGGTGCGGGAACGCGCATGGTCTACGGCGCGGCCCAGACGATTCGAACGTATCACCCGCGGTTGGTCATCTCCACCGAAGAAGCGCCGGAGGATCCGGTCGCCATCCGTGAAGCCGTGGCCCACATCGCACCCGCATACCGCTTCCGGGCCGGTCCGTGCTTGTTCACGGGCGACGAGATACGCAACGATACGATCTTCTTTCAATAGTCCTCGCCCGAGCTAAGATAGGCATGAGTGCGCTATCTAATCGTTGTCGCGTTGCTTGCGCTGACGGCCTTTGCGGACCCCGCAACGGTGACTTTGCGCGGACGATTGCGCCAGCAACCGGGTCAGGCGCCCTCGCTCGAGACAGCGGAACATAAGCGCGTCATTCTGAGCGGCGACGAGTCTACCCTCAAGGTGCTCAACGACGCGCGCTTGAAGGACGCCGATTTCGAAGTGCTCGGGCATTTCATGGGAGCCGCGCGCTTCGAGGTGAACCCCATTCATCTGGCCTCGCTGTTTCTTTATCAGAATGGAAAGCGGATGCAAGTCAGCTACTGGTGCGACGTATGCTATATCCGTACGTCGTCTCCGGGTAAATGCTGGTGCTGCCAAAAAGAAACCGACCTCAATCCTGTCGAGCCCGAACATTAACGTTCTCGGCGCTGCTCGTATCGCTTCCCCTTATGTCGCAACCGAACTACTCAGCCACTCGCTTGACCGTGGATGATGTAGCGATCGTACGGCTCACCGATGCCGCTCACCACACCGAGGTCTCCATCGCACCGGGCATCGGGAATAACTCGTATGACATGCGGGTAAACGGAAAGCCGGTATTCTGGTCACCCTACCAGGGCCCCGGTGAATTCGCCCGTAAGCCGGCGTTCCTGGGCAATCCGTTCCTGGCGCCCTGGGCCAACCGCCTTGATCGCGACGGATACTTCGCCAACGGCAAGAACTATGCGTTGAATCCGGCGTTGGACAACTACCGGTACGACCCGAACCACCACCCCATCCATGGGCTGTTGAGCTACTCGCACGACTGGCAGGTGGTGGAAGCGCGAGCCGACGGAAAGGCAGCGTGGGTTACCAGCCGCCTCGAGTTCTGGCGATATCCGGCGCTAATGGCCCAGTTCCCGTTTGCGCACACCATCGAGATGACCTATCGCCTGCAGGACGGCGTTCTCGAGGTGCACACCGCGATCGAGAATCTCTCCACTGAGCCCATGCCCCTCGCGATCGGCTTTCATCCCTACTTCCGCCTCCGAGACACGCACCGGGACACCTGGCGCGTCCACGTCGCCGCCCGGCAGCACGTCGATCTGTCTTCCGCGCTCATTCCCACCGGCCAGCAAAGCGCCGTCAACCTGCCCGACCCCGCGCCGCTCGCTGGAACGCAACTGGATGACGTGTTCGCGGATCTAATTCGTGACCGGGATGGCCGGGCAACATTTTGGGTCGATGACGGCCGCCAGCGCATCTCGGTCTTGTACGGTCCGAAGTATAAGGTGGCGGTGATCTACGCTCCGCCTGGCAAGGATTATATTTGTTTCGAGCCCATGACGGCCATCACCAATGCCTTTAATCTCGCACACGACGGAAAATACGGAGATCTCGAAAGCATCGCGCCTCGAACCAAATGGGAAGAGAGCTTCTGGATCCAAACCTCCGGCTATTGACCAGCTGATTGAAGCTCGGGCGCAAACTGACGCGTTATTTGACCTCATCGATCCGGCGGCATTGTACGACCGCCCTATTCCCGAGCGCCACCGGCTAATCTTCTACCTGGGCCATTTGGAAGCGTTCGATTGGAATCAGATCTGCCGCGCCGCCCTGGATCGCCCTTCGTTCCACCCGGCCTTTGACAAGCTATTCGAATTCGGCATCGACCCCGAGCCGGGAAAGGCTCCGTCCGATCAGCCCGCGGACTGGCCCGCCACCGGCGAAGTGCTCGCCTATAACCGCGACGTCCGCGCGCGCGTCGATCGGGATTTGGCGAACGCGCCCCAACAAGTGGTCGACATCGCCATCGAGCACCGTCTCATGCATGCCGAGACCTTCGCTTACTTGATGCATGCTCTCCCGCACGATCGGAAACGGGGCGGCGCTCGCGTCAACCACGGCGCGGCCGGTTCACCCCGTGACACGATGATCGGCATTCCCGGCGGGCGTGTGACTCTAGGACAAGACTCTGGTCACTTCGGCTGGGATAACGAATTCGACCAACATCCAGTTGCGGTGCCTGCGTTCCGCATCGCGCGCCACAAAGTGACGAATGGCGAGTACCTCCGCTTCGTGAAGGAGGGCGCTCCCGTGCCCCACTTCTGGACCGCAAGAGACGGCAGCTACTTCTACCGCGGCATGTTCGAAAGTGTCCCGCTGCCTTTGGATCACCCCGTGTACAGCACGCACGATGAGGCTCGCGCATACGCAGCCTGGGCCGGCAAATCGCTGATCACCGAAGCGCAGTTTCATCGAGCAGCATACGGCGCAGAAGACGGCCGCGAGAGCGCCTACCCCTGGGGCAACGCACGTCCCCATTCCTCAATGGGCAACTTCGATTTCGGCGCATGGGATCCCGTCAGCGTCGCCGCCACTCCGCAGTCCGATAGCGCGTTCGGCGTGTCGCAACTGGCCGGCAACGGTTGGGAGTGGACCTCGACCGAGTTCGGCCCCTTCCCCGGTTTTAAGCCCTTTCCGGCCTACCCCGGCTACTCGCAATCGTTCTTCGACGGCCGGCACTATGTGTTGAAGGGCGGATCGCCGCGCACAGCCGCTGCCCTGCTCCGCCGCTCGTTCCGCAACTGGTTCCGTCCCAACTACCCCTACGTCTATGCAACTTTCCGTCTCGTCGACAACGGCTGAGGAGCGCTTCGCCCGCGATGTCCGAGAGGGCCTCGCGGCGCCCGGTCAGAAGCGGCTTCCGGCCGAGTATTTCTATGACGAGCTTGGCAGCGCACTATTCGAGGCGATCACCGTTCTGCCTGAGTACGGGCTCACTCGGGCCGATCGGCGTCTTCTCTCGCGCCACGCAAAGGACATCGCGACGTCCATCGAAGCCCCGGTCGCGGTGCTCGAACTGGGCAGCGGGTCGGGAGCAAAGACAGCGCATCTACTCCGCGAACTCTCGTTGTGCCAGCCCTCTCTGGATTACTACCCGATCGACGTCTCGGGCTCGGCACTGGAACATTGCCGGCTCGAGTTGGCCCACACCGCCAGCGTCCACCCGATCGAAGCGACGTTCGTCGAGGGCGTGCGCGCAGCCCGCCGGCAGTTGCCGGAAAACCGCCGCATCCTGTTGCTGTTTCTTGGAAGCACGATCGGCAACTTCGGGCCGGACGACGCGATCGGATTGCTTCGCGAGTTGCGCGCCGAGTTGAACGCCGGCGACCGCATGCTGATCGGCGCGGATCTGCTCAAGCCGGTTCACGAGTTGATCGAAGCCTACGACGATCCGGCGGGCGTAACGGCCGCGTTCAATCTCAATGTCCTTGGCAGAATCAATCGCGAGTTGGGCGGGAACTTCGATCTGCGCCAGTTCCACCACGAAGCGCGCTACGATGCCGGGGCGCAGCGCATTGAAATGCACCTGGTCGCGAAAGCCCCCCAAGCTGTGACGATCCCGGGCGCAGACTGCACGATCCGCTTCGATGCCGGTGAATCGATCTGGACCGAGTCTTCGCATAAATACGAACTGGCCCAACTTGCCGAGTTAGCCCGAGCCGGCGGATTTCGCGTGTTGCAGTCCTGGGTGGATCACCAGTGGCCGTTCGCGGAATGCCTGTGGGAAGCCGAGTAGAGAACCTCACCCCTGATCTGTCCGGGCGACATGTAGTCCGGCCTTCCGATGAACGAGCCCCGCTGGGTGATTCCGCCTCCACCGATTGTCAGGGTGGCGGAGCCGTCCTCCGGATCGGGCTCGATACGCTTTGCAAGCCCGAAATCCATCACTTTGACTCATCTTCTATACCAAGTCGACGGAGCTAGTCCATTTTTCCAATAGGTTGCAGTTTTGGAAACGGCCTAGTGACCCGGCCGGGTCACTAGTACTAGTAGCCATTCTCAGACGCCCGATCAATAATCAGCACCGATATAACGCCGTAGTGATCGCAGCCAAATTCTGCGCCGAACGGCATTTCGCGGGATGGCTGGCTTGCCCCGCCACCGCATGAGGGACATCGTAGAGCAACAATTTTCGGCGTCCAGTGCCCGTCCCATCGAAACGAGCGCACGTCGCGCCCTACGCGGTGGTTCCAGCCTTGTGGCCGTTCGAAGTCGCCAACGTTCTTGCCCTTGCTGAACGCCGGAAGCGATTTCGCAAGAGGGCATCGCCGCATTCCTGGAGACGCTTCGACGGCTTCCGATTCAAATCGAAAGGCGGAAGCGCTTTGGTTGTGGCAAGCGGTGTTACCACTTGCCCGCCAACATCGGTTGACGGGCTACGATGCCGCTTACCTGTCGCTTGGCGGGGCCACCCTTTAGCTCTGAGGTCTCCCACGGCATCAACCCATCGACCTGTTTTTCGGTGCTGTGGCTGCGCCTAGCGCGAAAAGGGTACCAACGCCG
>JBBQGC010000009.1:0-105467 GCA_038322705.1 Bryobacterales bacterium
GGAATTGCCGCTGCGGACCAGCGCTTGGAGTTCCTGCTTCTGGTTGGCGCCCACGGCCAGCGGGGCCGCTATGGTGAACATGCCTGAGTATAGACCCGCGGCAATCAATTGTAAATGATTATATGAGACAGGACACTAGTCAGCAGGAACTGGACCAACAAAAGGGTCATAAACGACCCTCCTTTCTGCTTCGAGGTAAGGGCCTGGGCCGAACCCGGGCCCGCCTTTCAGAGGCTCTAGTGCTTCCTCCAGCGCTCGCTCCTATACCTTTCCGCAGAGAGATCCAAACATACCAGTCCGTTCAGCCTCCTATTCCTCTCACCGAATTCACGAGCCGACGTGCAGCAAACCTCGCTACACTGGTATCGAGCTTCATGGTTCCGAATTCCGACCTTGGTCCGGCCTATGTGCAGCCACCGCCCAGCCCTGACCCTGTCGATGAACTTTACCGGGAACTTGAAAACACCGTCCGCCAGAATCGTCCCAAAGAGGATCTGACTCCGCTCCACAAAGCGTTCCAGTTTGCATCGGAACGCCACGTGAATCAGAAGCGAAGCTCGGGCGAGCCTTACATGGTTCATCCCCTGCACGTCACGCTGCTTCTCGCCGAACAGCAAATGGATCTGGTCTGTCTCGAAACAGGTCTGCTGCACGATGTCGTCGAAGACACCACGGCCACGATCGATGAGATACGCACCAACTTCGGGGAAGACGTGGCGCGCTGTGTCGACGCCGTCACCAAGTTGAGCAAGGTGAACCTCTACTCCCGTGAGGAGCGTCAGGCGGAGAGCGTCCGCAAGATGCTGCTCGCAATGGTGACCGACATCCGCGTAATCCTCGTTAAGCTGGCCGACCGGCTCCACAACATGCGCACGCTGGATTCGCTGCCTCGCGAACGCCAGGAGCGCATCGCAGTCGAGACGCTCGAAATCTACGCACCCATCGCCCACCGCCTGGGCATGGGAAAGATACGCGGCGAACTCGAGGACCTCGCATTCCGTTACGCCGAGCCCGAAGCCGCAATCGAATTGATCCAGGAGATCGACTCCAAGCGCCTTGCCAACGAAGCGTTTCTCGACGAGATGAAGCGCGCCGTCGATCTCGACCTCGGCCGCGAGGGTATCCCGGTCCGCGTTCAGGCGCGCGTCAAGCGTGCTTACTCGGTGTATCAGAAACTGAAGCGCCAAAAGATCGCGCTCGATCAGGTCTACGATCTTCTCGGTCTCCGCATCATCACCGACTCAGTCAAGAATTGCTATGCCGCGCTCGGCGTCATTCACAACCAGTGGCATCCCATTCCGGGCCGCATCAAGGACTTCATCGCCATCCCCCGCTCCAACCTCTACCAGTCCTTACACACGTCTGTCATCGGACCCGGCGGTCTCTCGTTTGAAGTTCAAATCCGCACCGAGGAGATGCACCGCATCGCCGAAGAAGGCATTGCGGCACATTGGAAATATAAGGAAGGTAAGCGCGGCGCCGCCGAAGACGACCAGCGAGTCGCCTGGCTCAGGCAGTTAGTCGAATGGCAGCGCGACTTGCATGACCCCGGCGAGTTCATGTCCACGCTCAAGGTGGACTTGTACCCCGAAGAAGTCTATGCGTTCACTCCGCGCGGCAAAGTGATTGTCCTTCCCCGCGATGCCACGCCAATTGACTTCGCATACGCGATCCACAGCGATGTGGGCAATTCTTGCGTGGGCGCCAAAGTCAATGGCCGTATTGTTCCGCTAAAGTACACTCTGCGCAATGGCGATGTCGTTGAGATCCTGACTCAACCCGGCCACCTGCCCAGCCGCGACTGGCTGATGGTTGTCAAGACCTCCCGCGCGCGCAATCGCATCAAGCACGTCATCAATGCGATCGAGCGTGCAAAGGCGATCGAGATCGGGCAGAAGTATCTGGAACGCGAGGCGCGCCGCTTCGGCGTATCGCTCAGCCGTGTCGGCAAGTCCGATCTGGAAGCAACTGCCGCTGAGTACGGCTACGGGAAAATCGAGGACCTTCACGCGGCGCTAGGGTATGGCAAATTCTCGGCGCGCCAGGTGCTGCAGAAACTCGATCCGGAGAAGGTCCAGCCTGAGCAGCAGGAAGCGCCGAAGCCGGTCTCGCCAACCCCGGGCGCGCCGGCGGCTTCGCAAGACACCGGCGACCTGGTCATTAAGGTGAAGGGCTGCGACGATCTCATGGTTTACCGCGCCAAGTGTTGCAACCCCATTCGCGGCGAGGCCATCGTCGGCTACGTCACCCGCGGTAAGGGCGTCGCGGTACACTCCACCAACTGCTCGAATGTGCAGAACTTGATGTACGAAGTGGAGAGAAAAATTGACGTGGAGTGGGCTCGCGCGACCGCTGAGTCATTCCCAGTCAAGCTGAAAATTCTAACTGACGACCGGCCCGGCATGCTGAATCACCTAACAAAGATCCTGTTCAATGAACAGAGCAATATTCGTAGCTTGGAGGCGCGTTCGGACGATGACCGCGCCGATGACACCGCTGTAGTCGAAATGACTGCCGAGGTCCGTGACAAGAAGCAACTGGAGCGCATTGTCTCACAGATTCGCCGGATCTCTGGCGTGCGTGACGTCGAGCGCGTGCCCTAACATTACATGCCAGCAAAACCCGAACATATTGCAATCTCGAAATCGAAAGGCGTCAAAATCGACTGGGCGGACGGCCACCGCAGCGAGTACTCGCTGGCCTATCTGAGAGATGAGTGTCCCTGCGCCTCGTGCACCGGATCGCACGGCACCGAACCCCAGAAGACGAACTTCTCGCAGTCCGCGGCAGCCGCCGATCCTTTCCAGATGTTTAAGCCGGCTCCCAAGATGGTCAATGTCGAACCCGTCGGCGCGTACGCGTTCCGTGTTGACTGGAATGACGGGCATAACTCGGGTATCTACTCGTACGATCACTTGCGTGAGATCTGCCCGTGCAACGAATGCAAGCCCGACGCGAACTCACGCCCTACTGACAGCGCGCCGAACTAGTAACAACTGTCCCAGGTGATACGAGTTATGATCGATGATCAGCAGCGACTCCCGGAGTAGCGTCTGTCCGTCTCCCCATGGGAACGCTTCGAAGAGATCGCGATTCGGATCCATCACCATCTTCACGAATTCCGCCAGATCCTGTTGGAATGACCGAACTGACTGTTCCCAATCGCCCGCCCGCAACGGAGCAGGCGATTGCGGCCAATACTCGTCCGGCCATTTCATCTCGACATAATCATGACCATCCCGGCTGAACCGCACAATGTCGTTCTGCGCGATTCGCGTATGCTCCAGCAGTTCCCACGCCGAGTGGGGTATGCCCGCTGGCCGGTCACCCACGCGGTCCAGAGGGAAATTCTCAACCGCCTTGGCGAAGGTGATGTGCGCATGCCCCTCATTCAGCGAAGCAGTCAGTTGTTGGCGTAACTTATCATCGGCCATCGTCGCTTCATCTTACTGCCGAACGGCACTGCGGGTTTTGCTATCCTGGTTTCACTTTTCAATACCAAGAGGGGGAATCCATGAGTTCTGTTCGCTTTCTTCGAATAATCGCTCTCTGCACTTTCGCGCTTTTCGTCGCCGGAAGGCTACAAGCCCAAGTCCGTGGCACCATCGCCGGCTACGTCCGCGACTCAACTGGCGCGGTAATACCAGCCGCTAAAGTCGCTCTCATGAGCGAGCAGACCGGCGCCCGCCGCGAGACGTCCACCGATGCCGAGGGCTTTTATCAGTTCCTCGGTTTATCCACCGGTACGTATACGATGGAGGTTTCTGCCGCCAATTTCAAACGCTACCAGAACACCGCAATTCAGCTCGAGTTAGATCAGAACCTTCGCTCGGACATTCAATTGGAAGTCGGCGCGGTCACCGAATCGGTTCAGGTAACCGGCAGCGCGACAGTCGTGGATACGCGATCTGCTACTCTTTCCACCGTCGTCGACGATCGCCGCGTGGTCGACCTGCCGATTAGCAACCGCAACGTGATGGGTCTCGCCGCGCTCATCCCTGGAGTAACTCAGGTGAACTCACCTTCGAACAGCGATGTCACCGATCCGCGCGCCGGCCCGACTCTGACAGTGCATGGAACGCGCGCCGACCAGTTCTATCAGTCGCTGAACGGCACCTATTTCAATAATCCATCCCGCAATACAGCGCTGAACGTTCCGCCGCCCGATGCCATCCAGGAGTTCCGCATTCAGACCAGTAACTTTTCGGCGGAAAGCGGCCGCAATGCAGGAGCGATTGTTCAAGTCGTAACACGCTCGGGCACCAACGCCATCCACGGCGCGCTATGGGAGTTTCACCGCAATAGCGCTTTGAACGCCAGAAGCTTTTTCGACGGGATCAAACCCAAGCAGCATCAGAACCAGTTTGGAGCTTCGGCCGGGGGCCCGATCCGGCGCGACAAGGTTTTCATCTTCGGTGCGTACGAAGGCATTCGCGACCGCCGCGCCGCCTCCGATGTCACCGCATTTCCACCCACCGCCGCCGAGCGCGCCGGCAACTTCTCCGGCCTGCAAAAACAGCTCATCGACCCGAGCACCTTGCAGCCTTTTCCGGGTAATCAGATTCCGCAAAGGTCGATCGATCCGGCCGCGCAGAAGATCTTGTCTTTCCTGCCAGTGCCTGGGGCCGACGGCAAAGTAATCGCAGTGGCTCCCGCCCCTCGCAATTCCGATCTCGGCATGATGCGAAACGATTGGAATCTCACCTCGAAGCAGACGCTGTTCGGGCATTACTATATCAGTCAAAATCAGATCACGAACGCTTTACCCTACAGCACAAACATCGTCGGATGGATGACCCAAACCCAGTTCCTGCGTAACCAGAACGCCGGGCTGAATCACACCTACGTCATACAGCCGAATCTCATTAATCAATTGACTCTCGGCTACACGCGATCGTTCTCGCAGGACGCTCCCCAGCAAACGGTCACCAACAGCGCGCTCGGGATCAACATGCCGGACTATAACACTGGCGGCGGCGCTGCGCAGTTCAATATCTCGGGCCGCTTCCAACTTCGCTCGCAAAACCCGCGCAAATACACCTCGAACAACTACGACATCAATGACGGAGTCATCTGGGTCAAAGGGCGCCACACACTCAAGTTTGGCTTTCAAGCGCTGCAGCTTTCCTGGTTCCAAACCTTCCTGAGCCCGCCGTTATTCACCTTCAACGGCGCTCGCACCGGCGATCCGGTTGCCGATTTCCTGGTGGGCTCTTATCGCACGCTGGCCATAACCTATGGCGTACGCGTCAACGACTCACTCAGCCGTTACTACGGAGCCTTCGGTCAGGATGATTTCAAAGTTAATAGCCGCTTGACATTGAGCCTTGGTCTTCGCTATGACCTGCCGCTGCCCTGGAAAGACAAGGCGGACCGGGTTAACACCATCGATCCGCGCCCGGGCGTGCAATCGAAGGTGGTACCCAGCGCGCCTCCCGGATTATTGTTCGTCGGAGACTTGCCGCGTGGATTGGTCGCCACCGACCGCAATAACTTCGCGCCGCGCTTCGGTTTCGCCTATGACATTTTCGGAACCGGCAAGACAGCCGTACGCGGCGCCTACGGAGTGTTTTACGACACTCTGAATGCCGACAGCGTCGCGCAGGAGAACGCGCCCTATGCCGGCAGTATCTCTTTTTCAAACGGCAACCTGTCGAATCCATTTGCCGGACAGAACGCTCCGCCCGTTACTACCGACGCGGCGCATTTTAAATTTTATTACCCGATCAACAACTACTTCATCGACCTCAGCAACCGGACGCCGTATTACCAGCAGTGGAACTTCAGCATCGAACAGGAATTGCGAAAGAACCTATCTGTCCAGTTGGCTTACGTCGGAAACGTGGGCCACAAACTGGGCGCGTATCGCCCCTGGAACGTGGCCGTCTACACTCCCGGCGCGACAGCGGCGAACTCCGGCGATCGAGCCCCATTCCTTCCGGGCATATACGGCACGGGCGGAATCGATCTCTCGAACGCTTATAACTCGAATTACAATGGCGGCGAGCTTACCGTGAATAAGCGGTTCTCGAACAACTTTTCAGTGCTCGGCTCCTACACGTACGGCAAGGCAATCGACGACAACTCGACGATCAGTTTGGGCGGCTGCGCTGCGAACCCGTACAATCTTCGCGCCGACCGGGGCCGCGCCCAGTACGACGCGCGTCACGTGTTAGCAGTCTCCTGGTTATACGTGACTCCGAGCCGGGGCGGCGCGCTGGGAAGAGTTTTGGGCGGATGGACCGCGTCCGGTATTCACCGCTATCGCACCGGCTATCCGTTCACAATCTATACCGGAGATGACACGGTTCTCGGCGGCGATATCTGCGGCGGCGGCGAGTTGCATCCGAACACCGTCGGCGACTGGCGGCGGGATTACGCATCGCGCGCCGACATGGTGGCGCAGTTCTTCAACACGAAAGCGTTTGCCGCCCCGCCAGTTGGCGTTTACGGCTCGGCTGGACGGGACATACTGAGTTACCCTAACTCAACCACCAGCGACTTTGCTCTGCTGAAGGACGTCATCGTATGGAGGGAGCAGCGCTTCCAGTTCCGCGCGGAACTCTTCAACGCTCTCAACCAGGTGAATTTCACTGCCGTCCGGAATACGCTGACTGACTCCCGCTTCGGTCAGTTGAGCGGCGTCGGTCCCGGACGTCAAATTCAGTTCGGTTTGAAGTATCTCTGGTAACTCGGCGTTAACAGACCCGGTTCTGTTCCATCCATAAGGCTCGATACCAGCGGAGGAACCGTTCCGGGTCTTTACTCTCGGCGACTTCGGCGAAAGTATACCGGTCGTATTTCGCTTCCCGGAGTAGGGTGAATAGCTCCCTCCACGGATAACGGTCGTCCGCCAGTTCGTTGATGTGTACGCTGCGGATCCAGGGCTTCAGCAATTCGAAGCTCGGCTTCACGGACCCGTCCACCAGATCGGTATCGTTCGAGTTCCAGCAGACGCCGACATTCGGGTGATTCGCGGCCTTGATAATCGCGGCTGTTTTCGGCGGATCTGACGTTCCGCGCCCGTGCACTTCCACCCAGATCTCGACACCCTTGCTGGCCCCGTAATCGCCCAGTTGATGTAACGAATTCCCGAAATTCTGGGTCGTCACCGGAATTGGAACGCCATCGGGAAAACCCATCGGCTGTATCTTGATCCCCATCCCGCCCGTATCGTGCGCCAGATCGACGAACTGCTTTGCGACGGTCAGTTGGCGGTCACGTTCCGCCGCATCCGGCGATTGGAACCTGCACGTTGTACCGTAGCTCACCAGTCGAATCTTGCTTTGTTCGAATTTGCGCCTCACCTGTTGACGCTCCTCCGCCCCGATCGACGGCTCCACTCCGTGCTTATGACCCGTCCGCAGTTCCACGCCTTCAAACCGCGCGGCCTGCAGCACGCGGATGATCGTGTCCACATCGAAGTCCTTGAGCGTGTTGTAAGTCACCGCGCCAAGGTGAAATCGGGGAGTTACCTCCGCCTTGTTAGCACCGCGCAAACTCGTGAACCCGCCACTCGCTATGGCGGCAACACCGGCGCCCGCAACAAAATGTCTTCTATTCATGCGATTCTCCCTGACTCAAATTGACACGCCCAATTCCTTCCAAGTTACGGACCCCCTCCGGTATATCGCCTCGCGTCCCAGGATCGCTGTCAATGCCGCGGTAGCAGCCACCTTCAACCCGGCAAAGGGCTGCCGGTTCTCGCGAATGCAGGCGTAGAACTCACTCATCGCGTTCTCCTTCTCGCCGCGATCTTCGGGGCGAATGAGTTGAACCGGTTCGGCCGCATCCAGGGGATAGAGGACGCCGTCGGTCAAATCGACAGTTCCCTTCGATCCGAAGATGAGGTACCACTGGCCCCCGCGCAGCATCTTGAGCGACCTCGGGTGCATGTAGAGCTGGCTGTAATCCAGGTGCATGTCATTTTCATAGATGTACTCGACGCTGAATCCGTCCATCATCAACGTGCCGGCGGGCATCGGCTTGGGAAAGTATTTCTTTCCGTGCCCATACGCGCTCACCGGATGACTGTTCGCGATCCAGTTACAGGCGTCCAGGTTGTGCACCGCGTTCTCGACAATCAGATCCCCGGAACGCTTGACATCTTTATACCACTCAGGCCGCGCCTGCTCAGCCGCCGGAGTTATCGGAGTGCTGTGCCGCTGAGCCTTGATGACGAATGTCTCCCCAGCAACCTTGTCATCCTGAATCTTCTTGATGACATCCCGCAGCGACTGAACATAACGAAGTTGCTGACCAATCTGCAGGATCGCCTTCGAGCGCGCGCCGGCTTTCAAAACGCTGTCCACCTGCTCCGGAGTTATACCCAGCGGCTTCTCGCAATACACGTGCTTGCCTGCCGCGAGACTTGCCGCGGCCATCTCGGCATGCAGGTAACAAGGAGTCGCGACAATCAAAGAGTCAACATCCTCCCGTTCCAGCACCTTTCGGTAGTCGGTGTATGACTGCGGATTGTCCCGCTGGGCGGCACTCTGCGCGGCATCGCGAGCTTGCGCATCCACATCGCAGATCGCAGTGATCTTCACATCCGGCTGCTGCAGCACCTGGCTGAGTAGCGTCGTGCCTCGCTTGCCGATGCCCACCATCGCGGTGCGCACTTCGCGGGCAGGCGCGGCCGAAGCTTGCGAACTCACCAGCGCCGCGGCCGACCCCAGCAGGAACTCTCTTCTCTTACTTGTCGACATTTAGAATTCTCTCAGTCAAAGTCAGACAGTAACTCCCAATTCGCCCCACGTGACCATCTTGCCGGTGTAGATCGCCTGCCGCCCCATGATCGCCGTCAACGCCGCCGTTGCACCGATGGTCAAGTCGGCCGGAGGCTTACTGCCCGTGCGGATCGCCTCAAAGAACGCTGCAACATGCGGAGCGTCACTCTCTTTTTGCGGCTGGCTCAGCACCACCGGTTCAGCGCCTTTCCCCAGCGGGTAGAACTTGCAGGTATCTAGGCTGACCGCGCCCTTGGTGCCGTAGACATTGGTGAATTGGCCACCGCCCGGAAGACCGGAAGGATGAAAGAAAACCTGGGTGAACGCTAGCTTGACTCCATTCGCGTACTCGTAATCGAGCGCATAACCGTCCATATTGGTCCGTCCCGGCGGATCGTTCTTCCATACGAGAGTCCCGCCCACGCCCGAGGCCCGCTGCGGCCTGCTATTGATCGCCCAATTACAAAGATCCAAATTGTGAACCGCCATCTCGACAATCACATCGCCCGAGCGTTTCGCGTTGAAGAACCAGTCCGACGAAGAGGAGGTATGATCGAGATCCCAGGAAGCGTGACGCTGCGCCTTCACCATGACAACGTCTCCCGCCACGCCTTCGTGGATCTTCTGAATGGCCTCGCGGAGGAAGCTGAACGAACGCATCTGCTGTCCGATCTGAAACACACGATCCGACGCTCTGCCGACCTTCAACAACGTCGCGATGGACTCGGGCGTTATGCCCGCCGGCTTCTCGCAATACACGTGCTTGCCGGCTTGCAATGCGGCCGTGGCCATCTCCACGTGCAGGTCGCACGGCGTGTCGACGAACACCGCGTCAATGTCCTTCCGCTCCAGAAGCTTTCTGTAATCCGTGTAGGTTTTAGGGTTGTCGCGAGCGGCGGTGCTGGCTGCGGCGTCCAGGCGATCCGGCTTGATGTCGCACAGCGCGGTCACTTTCACGCCCGGCTGCCGCATGATCTCTTTGAGAACCCAACCGCCCCGGTTCCCGGTCCCGATCATGGCCGTTCTCACCGGCTCCGTGTTCTGCCCCAGGGCGGCGCGGCTAAAGGCGCCTAAGCTGGCGGCGGCTGCATTTTTGAGAAGTGTTCTTCGTTCCATTTCGATAGCTCCCTGTCATTATAGGCAGTTTAGAATAGAGCCATGCTTCGCACACCTTCCATTGCTCTTCTCGCCGCCTGGCTGGCGCCCGCTGCAACGGACGGATTTGTTTCCTTGATGCCGCATCACGATGTCACCGAGCTTTGGACCATCGAGAATACGCCGCCTTCCACCTGGAGCGTTCACGGCGACGAGATCGTCTGCAAGGGCGTCCCGAACGGCTTCTTGCGCAGTAAAAAATCCTACAAGAATTATGTCTTCCGTGCGGAATGGCGCTTCAAGAAAGAAGGCTGGGTTCCGCAACCGAAAGACGAAGGATGGCCGAATGCCGGGTTTTTCATCCACGCGGGGCCGACCGTGGATACGTGGCCGAAATCGCTCGAGGTGCAAGGTCATTTCGGAGAAGCCGGCAGCCTGTTCGGAGTTAAAGGCGGCAGTATCAAAGGCGCGCGCCGCGGCCCCATCGTGAAAGACCGCATCCCCTTCGGCGAGTGGGATCGCTATGAGATCACTAGCAAGGACGGCAAAGTTACCGTGGTCCTGAACGGAAAACTCGTCAACGAAGGCTACGACGCTCAGCCCTCCGAAGGCAGCGTTTGCCTGCAATCGGAAGGCTGGGAAGTGCACTACCGCAACGTCGAGATCAAGGAGTTACCGTAAGTCAGTTACACGTCCACGCCGAGGCTGCTCCAGGTAACAACTTTTTCCTGCACGCACGTTTCGTGGCCCAGGATGGCCGTAAGCGCGGCCGTTGCGCCGACGACGATATCGGCTGGCGATTTCGCACCGTTGCGGACGCAGTTATAAAAAGCGGCGATGTGTGCGTCGCGCGGCTCATCCACCTTTTCAGCGAGAGGAGCGGGCGTTGCGCCGGCAACGCTGCCGAGCGGATAAAAGTTGGTCGTGTTCATCAACTCCACTGCGCCTTTGCTGCCGTATACATTGATAAGCTGGTTGGCTCCGGGCATTCCGCGCGGATGGAAAACGAGCTGCGTGAACGACATCTTCACGCCGTTCGCATAGTCGTAGGTGATGCTCGAATGGTCCATGATGTCGCGTCCCGGAGGGTCATTTTTATATAGGTTGATCCCGCCGAAACCCGCCGCCCGCGTCGGATGCTGGCCAATTACCCAATTGCATGCGTCCAGGTTGTGAACTGACTGCTCGATAAGATAGCCGCCCGACTTCTTCACATTGAAGTACCAGTCCGCCGACGACCCGTTATGATCCAGATCGGCGCTGGCATGGCGCTGCGCTTTGACGAAGAGGATGTCGCCGATAGCGCCGTCGTGAATCTTGCGAATGGCTTCGCTCAACTGAATATACGATCGCAACTGCTGTCCGGCTTGAAACACCTTCTTGCTCTGCCGGGCCGCCGCAACCACTTTCCGGACGTCTGCTGCCGTTACGCCAACCGGCTTCTCGCAATAGACATGTTTACCGGCCTGAAGAGCGGCGACCGCCATCTCCGCGTGCAAGAACGGCGGAGTCGCGATGAATACCGCGTCCACATCTTTCCTGTCGATGATCTTGCGCCAGTCCGCGGTTGTCGCCGGGTTGAACTTGGCGGCCGCCGTTGCGGCTTTGTCCAGCCGGTCCGGCTTTGTATCGCAAAGCGCCACCACGCGCGCATCCGTTTGCGCCATCACGCCAGTTAGAAGATAGCTTCCGCGATTGCCGACGCCGATTAGCGCAGTGGCAACCTGTTCACCCGGCGATTGTCCAAACACCGCTTGTGCGGCGGCGGCCGAACCCATCAAAAAGTGTCGTCTGTTCATCCTGAAATTCCTTGTCGTGTCTCCTGAGTTTCCAGACCGCGCAGGACGGTCTCTATGTACTCTCGCGAGCGGCGCGCGAGTGCATCCACGCCCTCCGGCGCAGACGGCCGCGGCACGAGAGGCTCGAAAATGTTTTCAAACGTGAGCGGTATCGTCAACCCCGTTTGCATCACGGGAGCGAAAAGCTTGTAATGATCGATCTCCCCGAACCCCGGTCCGCAATCTTCATTCTTCGGCGTCACTCGATGATCTTTGATATTGAAAGCGCGGATCTCACGCCAGCAGGTTTGAATGTCAGCGATGGGATCGCGTTTCTCATAATCCAGCACGTTACCGGCGTCGTAGCAAACCTTGAGTCCTTCATCGCCTACTTCCCGGACAATGCGCGCGCAGTCGGCTCCGGTCGCCGTGTTTCCACCGTGCTGCTTGATCACCACCATGACATTCGCCTGCCGGGCGCGCGGCGCTACCGCCTTCAATGTCTCGATGAATGTGGCGTACTGCCCCGGCGCCGTCTTTCCGAACGTGAGCAGAAATGGAATGCGCGCGGCCGCGGCCTGGTCGATGCGGCGGAAATGGGCATCCCGCGCACTCGGCGCTTCCAACTGCACGGTAGAAAACATCATGACCGGCTCGAGGCCCATACCCCTGCATCGATCGGCAAGCTGCCGCGCCTCGGCGGGTGCGGCGTCCACTCGCAGCGCGGGCTGCGGGCGGCCTTGGTCGTCCTTGTGATTCACGCCCCAAGCCACATAGCGGTACCCGGCCGCCTTAATGCCGGAAAGTGCCCGGTCGAGCGGAAACTGCGAGTACGGCAAAGTCATACAGGCCAACTGAAACGTCGTTGCAGCCGGCCTTGCCTGTAGAAAGGGGGCCATTGTGGAGCTGAGAAGAAATTCGCGGCGTCGCATGAAATTCGATCTTCCAGTGTATCTTTGCCGGGTACGCTTTGTGAACTTCCACCCTCCCCACTCCTGTGCGATCATTCACTGGAGGCTCCCATGAAAAAACTGTCGTTTCTGTTCCCGCTCTGCGTGCTTGCGATGTTCGCGCAGTCCGATAATCCGATGAGTACGGCGATAAAAACTCAATACACCATGGCCAAGAACAACCTGACCAAGGCCGCCGAAAAGATGCCTGAGGAGTCTTACTCATTCAAAGCCACCGACGACGTCCGCAGCTTCGGCCAGATCGTCGGACATGTCGCTAATGCGAGCTATATGTTCTGTTCCGCCGCCCTTGCCGAGAAGAGCCCCAACGCCATTGATATCGAGAAAACCAAGACCACGAAGGCTGATCTGGTTGCAGCATTAAAGGCCGCCTTCGCCTATTGCGACAAGGCTTACGACGGAATGACGGATGCCACCGCGTCCGAGACGGTAAAGTTCGGCCGCAACCAGCAGGCGCGCATCGGTGTGCTCGCGTTCAACAACATGCACGATTACGAGCACTATGGAAATCTGGTTACGTATATGCGCCTGAAGAACATCGTTCCGCCCTCAAGCGAGCCGCGCAAATAGCCCGATGACAAGTGCCAACTGACTACCAGCTACGCCATTCACTCGCTCGCCCGAATTTCTGCCAGCCGGTTACGGAGCAACTCAGGTAATCGCGTTTCGATCTCTTCGCCGATGAGTCCAACGGCGTCGAGATCCTGGATGTGCACGCGATCCTTCAGGCGATAGCTGGTCAGCTTCATTCGAACGAGATCGGCGACAGGCGCCAGGAAGATCCCCTCACGCGTCTGTGTGGGCGGCGACGCGGGAACGGGTTCAACATACTCCGGGCGGACCTTCTCATTCAGAAACACGAGGTGGACTGCTGACCGGGCTCGAGGCTCCGTCGCGTCGGTCAGCATGTCGACTCCGGCAACATGGCGGAAAATCCAGCCCACCTTCTGGGCGGCATCGATCACAGCGGGAAGGCGCGAGCGATCGATTGCGGCGTCCACATCGGCCGTAACACGCGCGCGCAGGGGATCGCGTTCAAAGACGTGAATGAACACCGCTATACCCCCCACGATTCGGTACGGCACTCCTGCCGCCGTTAGCAAAGAGTGAAGTTGCTGAATACGATCGAACAGTTGTTCCACGTGAGTGTCGTAGGCAGTAGCCGTCAACATGGGCCTATCTCCAGTGATACCATCCGATCAATCAATCGGCGCCTGGCAGACGCAACCATCGACGGCCTGACAGAAACAAGACTGTAGATGCCTTCTCCACGAATACATCATTGATACCGTCATGATCGAGCGCGGGCGGCCGCTGTTCAGGGTCAATTGAAATCCAATGCGCCAGGATCCAATTGGGGCGGGCAGTGCTGATTGCGCGTGAGTAGCCAAGTTGCTCCCCGCCCACAGTCTGGAATTGTTTGATGTCGCGTTCCTTGGCCAGTTCCATCACGCCAGTTACAGACGCGTTTGGGAACACCAGAATCGATGAGCTGCGATTGACAGAGCAGAGCACTGCCCAGTCCGTTTGACCCTTACGCACGAAGGCTCCCTTGATCACGTTGTGCGGTTTCGAATTTGCCCACACCTGCGGAATCGTGCAGCGGCGGCGCGTCAGTTCTTCGCGCACGCCGAACGGAAGACTGCGAAAGGCGGCGGGTGGCAGCCGGACCATCTGCCTGTCTGCCATTTGATATTCCGGCGGATAGGGTTGCGGTGGACCGCCGGCGACGAGTTTGGCGAACGCCGTAGTCATTCCCAATACAACGGCCGTTGCAAGAGCACGCTGCTGTCCGAATAACACTACACAATTGTATGCTCAGATGCATGGTTGCCCCAGGGCAGAAGGTGGTGACACTGTACCGGCCCGTGGGTGAGGAGGAGATGGCTCTCGTTCGCGATAGCGGTTGGAAATCTTTCCCCGTCCGAGTGAAGTACTGAGAAGTCACCAGATATGTTTCCAAAGCCTCGCGTTTGCGCTGTCCTCAGTTGGCTTCCAGGGCGCCTTGGCGCATCTCGGCCAGACTCATGAACGAGACAACCAACTCAGAACGGCGCACAATCTCAACATAGCGCGGCGCGAACTCGGGATGCCACTTGAAGATGGAGCTAGCTACGTCCGTATCAATTACCAGTCTTGGCGCCGCGATCGGAGGAGAGATCAGTGTGGCGCTGCTCATAGATGGAACGTACGAAGTCTTCGGATTACTTTGCCGTTCCAGGATCGAGATGGCTCAACATCCGATCCAGTGAAAACGGGCTGGCTCGAATTAAATTGGGAGGATGTTCAACGGGCTTTGAAGGTGCACAATCTACAGGCTTGAACCCTCCCTAATCTATCACCTCAACATCCGTCAGAAACATGAGCCCTTCGGTCACCATCGGGCGTATGGCCGGAATCAGCTTGCCGCGTAAACTCGCTTCGCTATCCACCACCGTGATTGAGATGGGCCGGTCGTCGGGCACCCCGAACAGGCGCTTGCGGTGAATGTGGCCGTGCGCTCCATAGCCCATGATGCCCGCCTGCACGGTGGCGCCGGGCGCGCGCAGTTGCACCAGCTTGCGGCAGATTGCCTCGTACAGCGGCAGATCATCCCAGGTGTCCGTCTCATCCACCATGATGACCAGCATCTTTTGCGGAGCGTCCATGTAGGTCCCTTATGTTTCGTCTGGAAGCTTCTTCATGCGGCGGCCGATGATGGCGTACAAGCTCGGCAGCGCGACCAGGCTCAGCAGCAGCGTCGAAAGCAATCCGCCAACCACGACCGTCGCGAGCGGGCGCTGCACATCGGAGCCAATGCCCGACGCGCGCGCCGCAGGCACCATCCCGAGAAGCGCGACCACGATCATCATCAGCACCGGCCTCATCTGTGCGGCGGACCCTTCGATGATCGCATTCTCGACGCTACCGCCCACGTCCACGCGCCGCCTCCGGTTGATCTCCGAGAGCACGAGCACGCCGCTCATCACCGCGACGCCGAATAGCGAGATGAAGCCGACCGCCGCTGAAACACTGAGATGGATTCCGCGCAGATACAGGAATATGATCCCGCCAACCAGCGAGTAAGGCACATTCATCAACACCAACCCCGCGTACGTCGGCGACCCAAACGCGAAAAACAGCAAAGCGAAGATGATGCCGATCGTAATCGGAAGGATGATCGTCAGGCGGCGCCGCGCACGGTCGAGGTTCTCGAACTGGCCGCCCCAATCGACGGTGTAGCCCGGCGGCAACTGGATCGCCGCTCCAAACCGCTCCTGGGCTTCCTTGACGAAACTGCCCTGATCGCGCCCGCGGATATTCGTACGCACGGTGATCTGGCGCCGGTTCTCGCGCCGCGCGATGATGCTCGCTCCACTGACCACTTTGATCTCGGCGAGTTGCGACAGTGGAACGCGGCCGCCCTCACGCGTGGGAACGAGTATGTTGCCGATGGCTCCGATGTCGGTGCGCGCCTCGGGAACGTAACGCACGGTGATGTCGAACCGGCGCTCGCCTTCGAACATCGTGGTGACTCCGCGGCCGCCGATCGCCATTTCAATCACGTCCTCCACATCGCGCACATTGATACCGTAACGCGCCACCACTTGACGATTGATAGCCAGCCGCAACTGGGCTTGATCCGACTCTTGCTCCACCGCCGAATCGGCTGCACCCGGAACCTTGCGGACCACCTCCAGAGTGCTCGCGGCAAGGCGGCGAAGTTGCGCGAGATCCGGGCCGTTGAGAATCACAGCCAGGTCCGCGGCGGATCCGGTTACCGCCTCCGTCACGTTGTCGATGATCGGCTGCGTGAAGCTGAACGCCGCACCAGGGATCTGCTGGTTCAGCTTTTGCGAGAACTCATTCACCAGACCAGACTTTACCTTTCCGCCCTTCCACGTGTCGTAAGGATTCAGCGCGACGAACACTTCGTTGCGGTTTGGACCGTAGGGATCGGTGCCGGCGTCGTTGCGTCCCGTCTGTGAGCTGACCAGCTTCACCTCCGGGGCCTGTCCCAGGATGGCCCGGATTCGCGAAGCCAGCTCTGCGGATTTGTCGAGTGAAATACCCGACGGGAAATTGGCGCGCACCCAGATCACTCCCTCATCCAATTGCGGCAGGAACTCCGAGCCGAGACTCGGCGCCAGCGCAAACGCTCCGAGTACGATCAGGCTGGAGACAGTGACCACGATCCATGGACGGCGGACGGCGAACCGCAACACGCGTTCATAACCGCGTTGGATCCACACAAGCACCGGATTCTCCCAAGCCTTCGATCCGCCGCGAAATAGATATGTTGCGAGCACTGGAATCAGTGTCAGCGCTAGCAGCATAGAGCCGAGCAGCGCATAACACACGGTGAAAGCCATCGGCGTGAACAGGCGCCGCTCCACGCGCTCCAGGGTGAACAGCGGGATGTAGGCCGCGATGATGATGAGCAGCGAGAAAAAGATCGGCCCTTCCACCTCGAGCGCGGCGTCGCGAATGATGCGCAGTATAGGATCGCGGTCGCCCTGCGAACTGGGTAGCGGCGTTTTTTGACGATCGCTGATCCGGTGGACGATGTGCTCCACCATCACCAGCGTGCCGTCGACGATGATGCCGAAATCGAGCGCGCCCAAACTTAGCAGGTTCGCCGGGATATCGGTGAAGTGCATGCACACGAACGCGAACAACAGAGATAGCGGGATCGTGATGGCAGTAAGCAGGGCCGCGCGTACGCTGCCCAGAAACAGAAACAGAACCGCGACCACGATGATCAGGCCTTCAATCAACGTATGCGTCACCGTGCTGAGCGTGTTGCGGACCAGGTCGCTCCGGTCGTAAATCGGAACGATCCGCATCCCTTTCGGCAGACGGTTCGCGTTCAAATCCTCGGCTGCCGCTTTGATGCCGGCCAGAACTTCCGTGGGATTTTCTCCGCGGCGCATGAGAACGATGCCTTCGACGCCCCCGCTCTTCCCGTTCACGCCGAAGATCCCCGTGGGCTGCGCGGCCCCGATCCGCACGCGAGCAACATCGCGCACGAACACCGGCACTCCGCGGTTTTCATTCACCACGATGTTCTCGATGTCGCCGGTGTTGCGGATCAGCCCCACGCCGCGGATCACCATCGACTGCTGCTTGTTGTCCAACAATGCGCCGCCCGCGTTGCCGTTATTGGCCGTTACCGCCTGCGCGATCTGATTGATGGTCAGGTTGTACTTGGCCAGCGAATTCGGGTCGATCTCGATCTGATACTGCTTGATGAGTCCGCCGAACGGAGTGACGTCGGTCACCCCTGGCACTTGAAGGAAGCGCGGCTCGATGATCCAATCCTCAACTTCCCGCAACACCATCGGATCGTTCGAGCCTTCGACGGAGTAGCGGTACAACTCACCAATTGGCGTGGACAGCGGGCCGAGTGTCGGCACAACGCCATCGGGCAGCGTCGCATCGCGCAACTTCTCGAGCACAACCTGCCGTGCAAAGTAATCGTTGGTGCCGTAGGCGAACGTCAGTTCCACCACCGACAATCCGAAGATGGTTCGCGAGCGCCGCGCGATCACATCGGGCGTGCTGTTGAGCGAGCGCTCGAGAGGAACTGTGACCTGCTGTTCCACCTCCTCGGCCGCGCGGCCAGGATACAGGGTCACCACCACGACTTGCGTGTCGGAGATGTCGGGATACGCTTCGATCTTGAGCTGTTGGAAAGCCCAGATGCCGAGGCCGATCAGAGTGATGCCCAGCACCACCGTCATGAAGCGCTGGTGCAGGGCGAACCGCAGAAGTTTGGCGATCACGCGGTGGTCACCTCAGGAAGTCTTCAGCAACATCGTGCCATCCACCACGACGCGATCGCCCGCCTTCAATCCGTCCAGGATCGCCACGCGTCCGCCGGTCTGGTTTCCCAACTTCACTGGCACAGCCTCGAAATCTCCACGCGACTTTTCGCGATACACCACGTTCTGCCCTTCGCTTTGCACCACCGCGCCGGTGGGAACGACGGGACGCCGCTCCATCGATTCCACATGCCGGATGCTGCCGAACATTTCGGGGCGCAACAGACCGCGCGCGTTGTCCATCTCAGCCCGGACCTTGACGGTGCGCGTCTGCGGATCGACTGTGTCGGCGATGCGAGTGACGCGGCCGTGAAAAGTCTGTCCGGGGTATGCGGCCAGTTCGATGTCGATACGTTCACCGCGTTCGATGAAGCGGATCTGTGTTTCCGGAACGTCGGAGGCAACCCACACAGTGCTGAGGTCGGAGATGGTCATCAACTGCGCATTGGTGTCGTTGCGATATTCACCCGGCGCGACGGTCATCTCGAGAACCTTGCCCGATATGGGAGCGGTAACGGTAATCTTCTGCCCGAACTGATCGTTCTTCATGCCCAGCAAATCCAAGCGGCGCTGTGTCTGCTGGGTGGTCGCTTCCGCCTGGTCGAGCGCGGCTTTCGCCTGAGTCACCGCAGCCTCGGAGTTCAACACTTCCTTCTGCGCGACGGCCTTGTGTTCAAACAAATCTTTCACGCGGTCATAATCGGCCTGCGCTTTCAGGAGCGCGGATTTCGCGGTGTTCACGCCGGCCCTCGAGGCCAGGAACGCGGACATGGCGACATCCGCATCCGGGCTCTCGAGGGTGAGCACAGCTTGGCCGCGTTTGACCGTATCGCCCAACCGGACCAGGACGGAGGCGATGCGGCCGGGCAGCGGCAACACAATGTGCGATATGCGATTCGGATTCAATTCAATCCTGCCCGGCGCGGTCACGACTTCGGACGGAACCTCGGCGGTTTCCACGATCGCAACCTTGATCTGCGCCAACTGCGGCGAGTCGGGAGCGACAACGACTTCGCCCGGACTGCGTTGCACCGAGGATGCCGCCTTTGCCGTGTCCGGGGCAGGTGGTTTGGAACCGCAGCCCGCCATGAGGCCGCATAGCGCGATCGACGATAGGGCGCGTACCGTCATGGGTTGACCGCTTTGCCCGATACCGAATCGAGCAGAAACAGACTGCGGGCGTAGTCGGCGCGCGCATCGTTGTAAGCTTGCATGGTTTCGTTGAAGGCGCGGGTTGCATCCAGAAATTCGAGCAGCGACGCTTCGCCCCGGCGATACGAGTACTCCGTGATTTCGCGAACCTCGCGGGCCTCGGCCAGCATGGTGTTTTCTACGCCCTCCAGCAGATTCCGCGAGGCGCTGTACTGCAGGTAGGCTGTTGCGATCTCGTTGCCGATCGTCGATTCGAGCGCTCGAATTCGGGCTTCGATCTGTTTGCTTTCCTGGCGCGCGCGCTCGACCTCACCCTGGTTGCGATTGAACACTGGCAATGGCGCGCTGAAGAAAATACCGAGCGAATCGCCGTGCGCGTTGTCGTACTGGTGGTGATACTGCGCGCTCAGGGTATAGTCGATTTTGCCCTGCGCCAACTGAAGCCGAATGTCGGCTTGCGAGCGGGCCTGATCGCGGCGGAGTGCGAGCAGGTCGGGCCGCTTTTGTTCAGCGAGCGCGCGCAAGTCGGTCTCGGGAGTCAAGGCTGTTTCGCGGCGAATAGGTCCGGCGACATCGAAATCGGGTGCGATGATCAATCTTCCGATGAGCATTTGCAGGCGAGCCTTCGCGGTTCGCAGACGGACCTCGGCGGTGCGCACCGAATTGCGAAACTGAAGCGCAGCCAGCCGTGAGCGGATCAGTTCCACTTGCGCCAGGTCGCCTGCCTTCACGCGCGTCGCGTTGATCTCGACGACGTTGTTCAGCGCGCGCAAATTCTCCTCCGCCAGCGCCAGGCTTTCCTTGGCTGCTTGCACATCCACGAAGGCGCTCTCGACATCGAGCACGAGTTGCCGTGTAGTGTTCAGCAGTTGCAGTTGCGCAACAGCACGGGCGTTCTGGGCGACTTCGATACGCCGCTCGCGCTTGGCTCCGCGTTCGAGAATGTAATCGAGGCGGAAGTTGTACTCGCCGGGCCCAGCCTGGTTCGCGGTGGTGAAGCCGGTGCCCAGCCAGTCCTGATAATCGAGTCCGGCGGTGAACACGGGATTCGGCCGCAGCCGCGCTTGGATGATTCGGGCGTCCGCCACCGTCAGGTTGAACTTCTCGGCGAGCAGCGACAGATTCTTCTCGAGCGCTTCACGAACGGCCTCGTCGAGAGTTAACGGTGCGGGTGTTTGCGCTGTGAGAATCGCTGCAGTCTGGAAGCAACACAGCAGGAGCGCCAACCGGAGAGGCTGGCTATTTGGATGACGCATCCACTTTGAACCAGTATACCCAAAAGGACAGGTGTTTATATCGAAAGATATTCGCTTATTGCTGCTGAGGCTGTTGAACAGGGCCTTCGGGTTGCGAAGCGGGAGCGGCGGCGGTTTCCTGCAGGTGCTCGCAACCTTCATCGTCGAGGGCGGGCCGGACCTTGACATCGACGGACATGTGCTGGCCGGCGTGTCCTTTATATACGCCGCGAACTGGGGCAACGTCGCCATAGTCGCGACCATAAGCCACGCGCACATGCTGGAGTCCCGCGGGGACACCGGTTGTCGGATCGAGGCCGAACCATCCCTTGCCGGGGATCAACACTTCGATCCAGGCGTGCGAGGCCTGTCCGCCAATCACCTCTTCGACACTTGCACCCGGCTCAGCGGTGCGGCGTGGAACGAGATAACCCGACACGTAGCGCGCGGGCAGACCGCGGCTGCGAAGTACAGCTAAAAGGATGTGCGTGAAATCCTGGCACACGCCTCTACCGGTGCGGAGAGTGTCGCATATGGAGGAGTGCACGTGAGTGGCGCCCTTCTCATAGCGAAACGAGTCATGAACGATGCGCATGGCCGCGGCCGCGAATCCCGCGCATGAGCCGTCGCTCTCCGCGACAGCCTTCTCCGCCAACTCCCGCACACCGTTCTCATGGGGGACGTAGTCGGTGGGATGAATCAGATCGTAATACTCGTCGAGTTCGTCTGCCATTCCTTCCAGTTCACGCAACGACAACCCACCATCCGGAAGTTGCGGCGGAGCCTGCACGAGCACGACCGAATCGGCCTCGACTCGTAACTGCCTGTGTTCGCCGAGCAGGTTGAAGCGATGCACGGAATTGCCGAAGAAATCGAAGTGCATGGCGGTTGCAACGTGAGGATCGGTTACCAGCCGGAACGACAGGCAGCTCTGCCAATCGTCTTGCATGGGCCGCAGACGCACTTCGTTATAGCTGTCCGTAATGGGAGCGTCGTAGCTGAACTGAGTCACGTGAACCAGGCGATATCGATTCATCAGGCGGCTCCGGAGTAATAGAAATAGGTAGAGGCGACCTGGTCGCCGATCCTTCGACAAGTCTGCTCGAGATCGGTCAGAAAGATATGCAGGCCGCGGGCGAAGATGTCTTCGATGCGGTCGTAGACCAGCGAATCGTGCAGCTTGCCGGTAAGCCGTTCCGCTTCATTGGCATAACTGTGCGGACCGGCGCCGCTGATGGCGCGCAGTGAAATCTGCAGCCACGCGACATTGAATCGCACCGAGCGTGGATGTTGCGGGTGCAGGATCAACAACTCCGCGACGCTCTGCGGCTCGATGGCCGAGTGGTAGACGCGGCGATAAATCTCGTAAGCGGCGACGGATTTCAACACGGCCATCCACTGATGATTTCCCGCGTAGGAGTCGGGCGCCTCGGTCTCCACGAGCTTGTGGTATTCGACGTCCACGACGCGCGCCGTATTCTCGGCACGTTCGAGCGCGCGGCCCGCCTGAAGAAAATGCCAGCCCTCGTCGTGCGGCAACGTGCTATCGGTGATGCCGTTGAAGGCGTGGCTGCCGGAGATGATCTCCTGGCACAAACCGTGTAGATCTTCGAGCGCTTCGCTGCCGCGGCGCATGTCCCGCACGCGGTGATACAGGCCGTTGACGTTGCTCCACATCTCGCGCGACATGCGGTCGCGGATGGCTCGCGCATTCTCACGCACGTTGGTGATGCAACTGTAGACGGAATTCGGATTGTCCTCCTGGAAGAGAAGAAACTCGCAGACTTTATCCGGGTCCGCTTCGCCATACATGCGATGGAACAGCTCCTGGTTGCCAGTGATCTTGATCACCGCGTCCCAGCGCAGCTCGTATGTCTGGTGCGACTGCTCAAGCAGCATGTCGTAGGTGACATCGAGCAAACGTGCCACATCCTCGGCCCGGTCCATGTATCGCGCCATCCAGAACAGCGAGTCGGCGATTCGCGACAGCATCAATCTTCTCCCCGCAACACCCAGGTGTCCTTGCTGCCGCCGCCCTGCGAAGAATTGACCACCATGGAACCGGGCTGGAGGGCGACGCGCGTGAGACCGCCCGGCACGATCACGACCTTCTCGCCGTCGTAGAGGCAGTACGGGCGCAGATCGATATGCCTTCCTTCCATCGTCCCCGATTCGACATCGTAGGACGGGCACCGCGATAACGGTACCAACGGTTGGGCGATGTAGTTTCGGGGATCGGCCTCGATGCGCAACTTGAACTCGTCGAGCATCGCGCGCGAGGCCGACGGTCCCATCAACATGCCGTAGCCACCTGACTCGCCCACCGCTTTCACCACCAACTCATCGAGGTGTTCGAGAACATACTTCAGATCGTCCTTGCGGGAACAGATCCGTGTCTCGACGTTGTTCAGGATCGGATCTTCTCCCAGGTAATAGCGGATCATTTCGGGCACGTAAGCGTACACCGCTTTGTCGTCGGCGACCCCATTGCCGACAGCATTCGCGAGAGCAACGTTGCCCGCGCGGTAAGCGCTCATCAGGCCGGCCACTCCGAGAACGGATTCGGCGCGGAAGGCCAGCGGATCCAGATACTCGTCGTCGATGCGGCGGTAAATGACGTCCACGCGCGTGAGCCCGCGAATGGTCTTCATGTAGACGACATCGTCATCGACGATAAGATCGCGGCCTTCGACGAGTTCGACGCCCATCTGATGCGCCAGGAACGTGTGTTCGAAGTACGCGCTGTTATGCAGACCCGGCGTGAGCACGACGATCACCGCTTTGCCGGAGCGCGGTGAGACGGAGCGCAAGATGTTCACGAGTTCGAGCGGGTAATGATCGACAGGCAGCACCTGCTGGAACTGGAACGCCGTGGGGAAGGTCTTGCGCATCACCGCGCGATTCTCGAGCACGTAAGAGATTCCGCTGGGAGTGCGGACGTTGTCTTCGAGCACGAGATATTCGCCCGTGCGCGAATCGCGAACCAGGTCGATGCCGGCGACGTGTGTGTAGATGCCCTGGGGCACGCGCAACCCGACCATCTCGCGGCGGAAGTGGCGGCACGAATAGATCAACCAGCGGGGCACGATCTTGTCGGACAGGATCTTCTGGCGTCCGTAGATGTCTTGTAAGAAGAGGTTGAGGGCGATGACGCGCTGGGATAGCCCGCGCTCGATGTGCGCCCATTCGGGCCAAGGCAGGATGCGCGGTACCAGGTCGAACGGGAAGAGGCGTTCGGTGCCGCGTCCATCGGTATAGACGGTGAACGTGATGCCCTGGAGGAGGAACGCGGAGTCGGCCAATTGGCGCCGCTGCTCGAAGTGGCTGTTTCGCATGGCCGCGAACTCCTGGAAGATGCGGGCGTAGTGCGGGCGCGGCTGGGCGTCATCGGTGAACATCTCATCGAAGAAGCCGCCATTCGAGTAATGGGCGAAAAGACCGCCAGGGGTAGCCGACGAAGCTGCCATTGCATCTTCCCTCAGCGGGCCGGATCGGACCCGCGGACTTCCTCGGTGACCACGGTGAACTTGCGCAACTGCGAGGAACCGAACGAGGTCGTGATGGCGACATCGGCTGCGTCGCGGCCGGTGCCCATCAACACGCGGCCGATGCGGGGATGGTTGTGGCGGGCGTCGAAGGTCCACCAACGTCCATCCAGGTAGGCTTCGAACCACGCGCTGAAATCCATCGGAGTATCCGACAGCGGGACGCCGATATCGCCCAGATAGCCGGTGGCATAGCGGGCGGGGATGTTCATGCAGCGACAGAACGTAACGGCGAGGTGCTGGAAGTCGCGACAGACGCCGGTCCGCTCCGTGTACACGTCGAGGGCGCTTTTGGTCGGACGCGCGTGATGATAGCCGAATTCGACTTTGCGGTGCACCCACTCGCAGATCGTTTGCACGCGATTCCAACCCGGCTCGGTGCCGCCGAAGAGATCGGTGGCGGTGTTCTGCAGGAGCTCGACTTGGCAGTAGCGCGAGGGCAGCAGGAATTGCAGCGTTTCGGGGGGCAACTGCTCGACGGGAAACTGGCGCGCGCTGGGCTCGATCGGATCGAGTTCGCCCGAATCGGTGATGAGCGTTGAACACCAGATCGCGAGCGAACCAACAGGCGCAAGCCATCGCGAACAGATGTTGCCGAAACAGTCGTGATACTGTTTGAGGTCCACCGGCGGATCCAGCACCAACTGGTCGGGTTCATTCAGGTTGCTCACGCGCGAAGGATGCACGCTGAGCAGCGCGACCATCGCCACCGGAGCCGGGATATCGAAGCGGATATCGTAACCAAGTCGAATCAGCACGTCGCCCTCTCGATTGAGTTGGACGGAAGCTGCGTTGCGAACTGGGCAAACAGCGGGGACGGGCGTTCCGCCAGGCTCCAATTGTAGCGCGGCGTTCATTTTTCCGCCGCGGCTAGAATGGAGGGGCAAACTCTATGACATTCTGTCTTGGAATCAACGTCGAGGATGGACTGGTCGGAATCGCCGACACGCGCGTGGTGGCCGGCTCGGAATGCCTGGTTGCCAAGAAAGTGGCGACCTATGAGGGTCCGGGATTCTCGTTCTTCATCATGACGTCCGGCCTGCGCTCTTTGCGCGACAAAGCGCTTTTATATTTCGAGGACCAGTTCACCCGGCAGATCGCGCTGCGCACCCGGCTGTTCAAGATCGTGAATCTATACTCGGCGCAGATCCGTCGGCTGGCCGAAGAGGACGGAGCGGCGCTGCGCGAAGCGGACCTCCGTTTCAACATCCACTCGATCATCGGCGGGCAGATGTCGGGAGATTTCGGACATCGCTTGTATCTGATTTATCCGGAGGGCAACTGGGTTGAAATCGGCCAGGACACGCCGTATCAGATTATCGGCAATTCCGGTTATGGCAAGCCGATTTTAGAACGGTCGCTGAAGAACAGAGACCCGCTTCTGTATGCGTTCAAGTTGGGCATTCTGTCGTTCGACGCGACGCGGCTGTGCGCCTCGGACGTGGACTTCCCTCTGGACGTCGTGTTGTACGAGCGAGGCGCATTCCGGCAAATCGAGCATCGGTATGAACGCGAGGACCTGAAACACATCTCCAACTGGTGGCAGGAGCGGATGCGTTCGGCGGTTGCGGAGCTTCCGTCGGAATGGGTGGAGGCGGCGTTCTCGCGGTTGGGCCGGGACGTATCGGCCGGACGCGCTCCTTAGTCAATTGGTTAGGCGCTTGCTTACGCGCGCGGCTCTGTTTGCGAGTTAAAACGCTTGCTTGCGCGCGCGGCTCTTTTTCGCGAGTTCGGTTTCGCCAGTTCGGTTTGGCGAGTTTAGCGCTTAGCTGCAGCCGCTGGTGCCTCCGCAGTTCTCGCATTTGTAGCAACTGCCATTGCGGGTCATCAGGCCGCCGCATTCCGAACAGAGCGGGGCGTCGGCAAACGCCGTGTCGAATTGCAGAGCCTGCTGCGGTTCGGGTTCGGTGGGGCGTAGTTTTTGCGAGTCGCCGGCTTCGTTCAACGCGTAATCGGGACCGAGGAATTTCGCGCCCAGCCAGCGGAAGATGTAATCCATGATCGACTTGGCGTAGGGCACCAGCGCGTTGCCGGTCCAACCGCTGGGCTCGAAGCGGACGTGGCTGAACTTGTCGACGAAGAATTTCAGCGGCACGCCGTATTGCAGCGCGTAGCTGACTGCTGTTGCGAAACTGTCCATGAGACCCGAGATCGTCGAGCCTTCTTTCGCCATGGTGATGAACAGTTCACCCGGCATACCATCCTCATAGAGACCCACGGTGATGTAGCCCTCGTGGCCGCCGATCGAGAACTTGTGCGTGATGGAGGCGCGCTCGTCGGGGAGTTTGCGGCGGATCGGACGGTAGACGATTTTCTCGGTGACCGCCGCGGCCGGAAGGTTGCTGGTCGCGATCTTGGCGCCCTTCGACGTGCCGGAGCTCAGGGGCTGCACGCGCTTGGAGCCGTCGCGATAGATAGCTACGGCTTTCAACCCTAGCCGCCAGCTTTCGATGTAAGCCTCGACGATATCGTCAACGCCCGACTCCTCGGGCATATTGATGGTCTTCGAAATTGCCCCGGAGATGAACGGTTGAACGGCAGCCATCATCCGCACGTGACCCATGTAATGGATGAAGCGAACGCCGTTTTGCGGACGGAAGCTGCAGTCGAACACGGAAAGGTGCTCGTCTTTCAACTCCGGCGCGCCCTCGATGCAGCCGGTCGCGTCGATGTGCGAGACGATCCGCTCCATCTGCTCCGGGGTGTAGCCCAAGCGGATGAGCGCTTGGGGCACCGTGTTATTTACGATTTTGATGACGCCGCCGCCGACCAGCTTTTTGTATTTGACCAGTGCCAGATCCGGTTCGATGCCGGTGGTGTCGCAATCCATCATGAATCCGATGGTGCCGGTGGGCGCGAGCACGGTGGTTTGCGCGTTGCGGAAACCCGACTGGCGGCCGAGCTCATAGGCCTCGCGCCAAGCCTGTTCGGCTGCTTGTAACAGAGCGGGCGGAACGCGGTGTCCGTCGATACGGCTGACCGCTTCGTGGTGCATGCGGATGACTTCGAGGAACGGTTTCTCGTTGACCGCATAACCTTCGCACGGCCCAGTTGCTCCGGCGGCGATGCGCGCGCTGGTGAGATACGCCTGGCCGCACATGACGGCCGTAATGGCTGCTGCCCAGTCGCGGCCGTGATCGCTGTCGTAGGCCAAGCCCATGGACATCAGCAGGGCGCCGAGGTTGGCGTAACCCAGACCCAACGGCCGGAACTTGTGCGAATTCTCCGCGATGATTTCGGTCGGGTAACTCGCGTTGTCGACCAGGATCTCCTGCGCGAGAATCATGGTGTCGACAGCGTGCCGGAACGCTTCGACCTCGAACTGACCGTCGGGACCGACGAATTTCATCAGATTCAAAGACGACAGGTTGCACGCCGAATCGTCCAGGAACATGTATTCCGAACAGGGGTTGGAGGCGTTGATGCGCGCCGTGTTCTTCGAGGTGTGCCAGCGGTTCACCGTGGTGTCGAACTGCATGCCGGGGTCGCCGCACTGCCACGTCGCTTCGGCGATCATCTTCAGAAGGTCGCGGGCCTTGTAGCGCTTGACGGGCTGGTCGGTGACGCGCGAGCGGGTCCACCAGTCGCGATCTTCGACGGCGGCCTGCATGAACTCGTCGGTGGCGCGGACGGAGTTGTTCGCGTTCTGGAAAAAGATCGAGGCGTACGCTTCGCCGTCGAGCGAGGAGTCGTAGCCCGCGTCGATCAGGGTGTGCGCTTTCTTCTCCTCCTTGGCCTTGCACCACACGAAGTTCTCGACATCCGGATGGTCGGCGTTGAGGATCACCATTTTGGCCGCGCGACGCGTTTTGCCGCCGCTTTTGATGACACCGGCGAAGGCGTCGAAGCCTTTCATGAAGCTGAGCGGGCCGGACGCGCGGCCGCCGCCCGAGAGGATGGCGTCTTCTTCGCGGAGGGCTGACAGGTTGGTGCCCGTGCCGGAGCCCCATTTGAACAGCATGCCCTCTGTCTTGGCCAATCCGAGAATGGATTCGAGCGAATCGTTCACCGAGTTGATGAAACAGGCCGAGCACTGCGGGCGCGATTCGCCGCCGCCCAGTTGGCGCACCGACGCGGTCGCGTAATCGTAATAGAATCCGTACCCGCGCGCTTCCTTCACGCCGACGTTGAACCACACCGGTGAATTGAAGCAGGCTTTCTGGGTGAGCATGAGGTGCGCGAGCTCATCGCGGAAGCTTTCGCCGTCCTTCAGTTCCTTGAAATAGCCTTGCGCCTGGCCCCAATCGGCGATGGTGTCCACCACGCGATGGACCAGTTGCGCGACGCTGCGTTCGCGATCGGGCGAGCCCACCTTCCCGTGAAAATATTTGCTGGCAACAATGTTGGTGGCCGTTTGGGACCAATCGGCCGGAACCTCCAGGTCCCTCTGCTCGAAGATCACCGCGCCTTTATCGTTTCCGATGGAGGCGGTTCGCAATTCCCACTGAATGGCATCATAGGGCGTTTTGCCGGGCTCCAGGCGGGAGGTGAAGTAGCGGGGGAATGACACGCCCCGCCTCTGGTTCAATGGTTTGGGCTGAAGTGGAAGCTCCTTCACTCTGCTGCTGAGGTCGACGGTGAGCTGTCCCATGGGAACTCCTAGGAGGCCCGATAAATTGGGCCGCTTCGTAATGATGCCCCAACATATAGTGGTACGTCAAGAACTTTAACTACAGATGGTTGATGGACTTGAGAGGCACAGGCGGGGGCGAACGCAGCAGAGGCGCCGATGGGCGCAGACTCGGGTTCGGGTTCAGGGGCCGCCGGGGCCGAGGGAGCCGGGTGTCCGGAAATGGGAATAGGTTCGTTTCGTTCGGCGATCTCGACCGGTTCATCGCCGGGGCCGCTCAAGGGGGGCAGGGGCAGCGCCTTCAGTTCCATCAACATTTTGATGGAACGTTCCACCTGGAAAGCGAGGCTGCGCGCGTAGCGCTGGAGGTTGGCAACGACCTTGTTGTCGTTGAAGGTTGCGGAGTATGCGAGAGAGCGGCGGCACATTTTGCTGATTTCATCCCAGGTGGAATCGATTAATTCGGCGTCGTCAACGACCTTCAGGGTGACCAGCGATTTCTCGTACTGCCAAGCCTGTCGCATCTGCCACTTGGCAAAGACGATTTCCTCGACGATGTCGTGTTCTACCTGGTCGCGCGGTTCGAACCGGGCGATATAACCGTCGCGGATGCGCTCGAAGAGTTGGGCTTCGTCGTCATTGAAGGTTATGTCGATGGCGAGGCAGCCGTGGGTGATCGCGTTACGGCTGGAGCGGGCTTTGCCTTCGGGGGTGATGGGGCCTTTTGACAGGGCTCCGTTGCGGCGGGATGCGTCCTGGCGGCGCTTGCTGGTTTTCCCGGATTTCATGACAGATTGTTGTCCTTTCGATTTCAATGTACCGGGCGATTTGACTTTGACCCCTGGAGAGATTTGCGGAAGACATTCAAAAGAGGAGAGAAATTAAATATCTGATGGGCGTGAATGTGATTCGGCCAGGCGGGCGGGAATGCGGGCCGTGAATCAGCGGAGAGGTCTCAGATATACTAGCCGCCATATGCGAAGTGCACTGACCCTGTTCCTCATCGCAGGCGCGGCCGTTCCGGCGCAACAACAGCGAGCGGCGCGGACCATCATCGCTCCATTAGAAGAGGCCGGCTTTCAAAAGATTTTCGATGGCAAGACGTTGAACGGATGGGATGCCGATCCGGCGTTCTGGAAGGTGGAGGACGGGGCAATTGTTGGGCAGACCGAGGCGGGACGGCAGCCCAAGCAGAACATTTTCTGCATCTGGCGTGGCGGCAAGCCCGCGGACTTCGAGTTGAAGGCGCAGTACCGGCTGACAGGCGGCAACAGCGGCATACAGTACCGCAGCATCGAACGGTCGGACGTCGCCAAATGGGTGATGGAGGGCTATCAGGCCGACATCGACGCGCAGGAGACCTACACGGGTCAGATTTATGAAGAGCGCGGGAGGGGCTTTTTAGCATTGCGCGGGATGTTCACGTACGTGGGTGAAGGCAAGAAGCCGGGCGCCGCTTCGAGTTTGGGGGATGGCGATCAGCTCAAGAGTTTTATCAAATCGGGCGATTGGAACGATATCGACGTGATTGCGCGCGGGCACACGCTGATCCAGTCGATCAACGGGCACGTGATGAGTGTGATGGTGGATGACGACACTGCTAAGGGCCGCGCGGATGGCCTGATCGGTTTGCAGTTGCATTTGACGACGACGGGCATGAAGGTGGAGTTCCGGGAGCTTCGGATCAAGACCCTGTAGCGTGTGTGCTGATTAGGATGGCGACAATCCTCCAACCCCTCAGCCAGGAAAAACGCGCGAAGAGGGAAGAAGACTACCGCCAAGCGGTGGCCCGCTTGCGTCTCGAAGGTCTTCGACCGGGTGCCGAGGCGAAGGCGATTTTTCACAGTCACGTCGCTCGCCGCTTCCTGCGGGATGAGATTCTGGCCGAGGTCAGCCAGAAATGGATATTTGCAAGGATGGATACAGCCGGGGCATCGCGGGCGGCATCTGCGCGTTTAACGTGGCCTGGTTTCAGCCGGGTTCTGTCGCGCATCGGGAGTTTCACGAGCATTCAATGGCAACTGGGAGAGATCGACGGCGGGAATGTGTATCCGTTCAAGATCCGCAAGGAACCCAAACGCAACATCCGGGTTTGCCTGCAGGACGGATCGGGCGATCTGGAGAATGAGCACGGCAGTTTGGCCGCTGCAGAACACCCAGATGGCAAATTCATTGAAGTTGAAGGGTTACGATTTTCACTTGAGTTTCGGGACGGGCACGCACAGGGGGAGCGCGGGGAACGCCGAGCTGGCGGAAGAGCTGATGGTTGTGGCGCGATTCCGACGCTTCGAAGACAAGTCAGACGTATGAGAGAGGCGGCTGAACGGGACCGTCCGAGGTTCCGGATCAAGGCGCTGAACCGGGACTAACGGGGCAGGCGCTAGTGAGGAAACTCGCCCACAGGTTGACGGGGCCGAATTCCGGAAGAGGTGTTCGAGCAGACGACTCGCCTCGCCCAGCGCCAAGGACGCAGTGCGGATGAACTCACGGCTGACGCACTTAAACGGTTTTATCGCGCGCGAAATGCTCGAAGAGGCGTAGCTCTCGGTGCACTGGAGGGTTGACAATTGTTGGATGGTTTTTGCCGCTCCAGCAGCGATTCTCTTCGATCTCGATGGCACCCTGCTCGATGACGACCGAGCGGCTTAAGGCGTACGGAAGGACGATTGGCATGGCTTAGTTCCCCCCGAAGCTCCAGATAGCACGTAACGGGTCCTGGCGCATTTTGATGCCGATCCACCGATTCGCAAATGAAGTAGTTCAAGAACCGCTGCCTTGCGGTCGCGGCTCTGTCTGACAGTCTGGCGTGGCAGTTGCGCTATTATCGCCGGTTCAGTGATAAGATAGCCTGACCCAACGAGAGGATGTTTATCCACATGCGCCACTTGATATTTGTCGCATTTTTTTTAGCGGGCATCACCGCTGCCGGCCAGGTTGTGGGTCCGAGCATCAACATGGTGACGGGAACGAACTGGCCCGACGGAGATCCTTTCCTGCAGCGCCAGAATGAACCATCCATCGCTGTTTCGTCGCGAAATCCGCTGCATTTGCTCGCCGGAGCGAACGATTACCGCACAGTAGATCTGCCCGGCGTGGATGGGGATTTGCCCACGGGCGATGCGTGGCTGGGCGTGTTCCGGTCCGTGGATGGAGGGCAGACATGGAAGAGCACGCTGCTGCCCGGGTATCCGCAGCAGAACAACGCGGCATCACCGCTGAGAGGCATGACTGCGGGCGCGGATCCGATGGTGCGGCCCGGCACGAACGGGCTGTTCTATTTCAGCGGGATCGTATTCGGACGCGGCGCCAATGCGACAAGCAAAGTGTTCGTCTCGCGTTTCATCGACGACAACAGTCCCGGGGGCGGCGATACGATCCGGTACGTATCCACGTCGATCGTGAAAGAAGGCGATGCGGGCCACTTTCAGGACAAGCCGTCGTTCGCGGCCGATATTCCGCGCCGGGGAGCCTTGACGTGTACCATTGCCGGAACTCCCGCGCAGTCGTTTCCGGGCGGGCGCGTGTACGCGGCGTGGACCGAATTTCTAGGCTCGGCAAAAAGCACCGACTCGCGAATTCTCTTTGCGCGCTCGGACGATTGCGGCGTGACGTGGAGCGCGGGGCAACAGATCAGCGGGCAGCAGAGATCGAACCAGGCAGCGGCGATCGCGATCAATCCGGTGAACGGCGCCGTGTATGTGGCGTGGCGCGTGTTTGCGACGACTGAGCCGGCGCAGGCGCACGCCATTGTGACGGCGATGTCTTCGGATGGCGGCGCGACGTTCACGACACCAGCCACCATCGCGCGCATCGATCCCTTCGACCAGGGCACCACCAATTTTTCGTTCCGAACCAACTCCTATCCGGCGATCGCAGTGGACGGCGAGGGTTCGGGAACCGTGTATGTCGCCTGGTCGCAGCGCGGCAACGGGCCCAGCGAAGACGCGCGCGTGATGATCGCTTCCGCTGCGACGAGTCCGGCAGCAAGCTGGGAGTGCATCTTCGCGTCGCCCCTCTGCGGCGCTAATTGGGGCGCGCCGGTTGCGATCGATAATAATCCGGACCGCGGACACCAGTTTATGCCGTCGCTGATTTTTTCAAACGGCAAACTCACGGCTGTGTGGTACGACCTGCGCGATACGAACAAGATTGCGACTTATACGGCCACCGGCGGCGGCCACTACACCGAGGGTGTGGAGCTGGATGGAGTTCCGATTTTCCAACGATACATCGAAGACCCTCTACCCGGCCACGTTGCGACGGCGCGGAGATATACGCTCGACGTTCGTCTCGCACAAGCGACCACGAGCTCCGGAACGCCGGTGTTCGATCCATCGGTTCGCGTTTCCCGATATGCGTTCGGGACGCGAGCGAGGACGCCCGCCAACATCCGGCAGCTTGAATTGGATGCGCCAAACCTGCCGATGTTCCAACTCGGCACGGTGCCGTTCTTCGGAGACTACATCGATATCGCTGGACCGACGTTTGTGCCGAGAGGCGACGGCACATGGCGGTTTAACACTCTCGCGAGCGATCCGGAGCACATCCACGTAGCGTGGACGGACAACCGGAATGTCGTTCAGCCGATCGACGCGAACTGGACGTCGTACCGGCCCGTGGGGCTGGATGCCGGGCTGAGCCTGTACGATTCCACCAAGGTTCGAGGGCAGTGCGAGGGCGGACTGACGGGGTCGCGAAATCAGGACATCTACACGGCCAGGATCAGCCATGGTCTGGTGGTGACAGCGAAGAGCAGCTCGAAACCGCTCGGGTTCAGTCCGGATAACCCCGATCAACTCCTTCAGCGCGCATTCCCGGTGACCGTTCAAAACACGGGAATGCAGGCTAAAACATTTCGGCTTACAATTGTTTCACAACCGGCCGGAGGTAAAGCGACCTTTCTGCAGTTTTCCGAGGCGGGCGGTCCCGATCCGCTCACCGAGTTAGATGTTACGGTGCCGCCCGACTCCAGCACGGCACGCACAGTCTTCATGACGTCGCCCAACGCGGATGATTCCGTGCAAGTGGACGTTGCCGAGATCAGCGATTCGCCCAACCCTTTGCAGGCGACGATCAAGCTGAACGCGGACCCATCGAATCCGCCGCCCGCCAACCGCGACCTGGCGACCCGGGAGATTTTCAATCCCGACATCTCGAACCCGGACATTTCGAATCCGGACATCTCGAATCCGGACATTTCCAACCCCGACATCTCCAATCCGGACATTTCGAATCCGGACATCTCGAACCCCGACATTTCGAATCCGGATATATCGAATCCGGCGCTTGCGAATCCGGACATCTCGAATCCCGACATTTCGAACACGGGCATCGCAAACGTTCGCGTGGCCAATCCCGACATCTCGAACCCGGATATTTCGAATCCCGATATATCGAATGTCAGGATAGCGAACCCCGATATATCGAACCCCGACATATCGAACCCCGACATTTCGAACAGCGCCATCACCGACGCTACGTGGGCGATTACGAACCGTGGAAACACCGCCGCGTCGTATTCGCTGAAGCTGCTGGCCAACCGCGCAGTGCCGCAGGGCGTGTTGTTGCAGTTGATCGCTTCGAAGCGCTACAACACACCGACGGCGGCGGGCGGATGCACGTTGAAGATTACGCCGCATTACGTGACCTTGATCAATGTGGCAAGTCCGCGGTTCACCGATGCCGCCAATCTCGCCAGCGTGGATCTCAACGGACCCAGCGTTTCGGTGTCGCCGGGCGAGCGGATCCTGTTGACGATTCGCGCGCTGGACACAACGACCGCCGATCCGCTGCTGGCGCGTGTGCACTACAATCCAGGCACGGCGATCGTGCCCGTTCCCGTGCCGGACTCGCGCAACAGCGGGGCCGCACAGCCCGCGCTGCCGTTGACGATTGTGACGGGCAACATCGCCGCGGGACAAATCGGGCAACCGTACTCACAGACGCTTGAAGCCGCGGGCGGAGCGGGGCAGTACAGGTGGGACACGCTGAAAGGCTCCATGCTTCCGGGCCTTTCGCTGGATCCGGCGGGAGTGATCTCGGGAACTCCGTCGGGATCGGGCACGATCACGCTGCCCATACAGGTGACCGACAGCGCGGGCAAGATTGCGGCGAAACTGGTGACGCTGACCGTGCAGGCGCCCGCGACGGCGCTGAAGATCACCAGCGCGAACATGGTGGAAGCAGTGAAGGGCGTGCCGTATTCGCTTACGCTGGCGGCTTCGGGCGGGTCCGGCACGGTGGCATGGACGTTAACATCGGGCCGGTTGCCCAAGGGTCTGGATTTGTCGAGCGGCGGGTCGATCGGCGGTGTCCCGAATCCGGATAACGCCGCCGTTTTCAACTTCACCGTGCGCGCGACGGACGCCGCGGGAAACAGCGATTCGCGCACGATTGCGATGATCGTGAGAGTGCAGGCCAACGTGCCGGCGATCGCCTCGGTGACCAGCGCGGCGCCCGGTCAGGACGCGATTGCAGCCGGTTCGTGGGTGACGATTATGGGTAGCCTTCTGGCAGATAGCACGAGGGCATGGGGCTCGGGCGATTTCGCGGGATCGCAGCTTCCGCTGGCGCTCGACGGGGTCCGCGTGACGATCGACGGGCTGCCCGCGGCGGTCGCGTTCGTCAGTCCAACACAGATCAACGTGTTGAGCCCTGCCTTGGTAAAAACCGGTACAGCGCTGGTGCAGGTGACCAACAACCGGGGCGCTGCCGTAGCCACGGCGAAGCTGCAAACATACGCGCCGGCTTTCTTTACGATCGGCGGAAACTATGTGGCAGCGGTTCACGACGACGGCACGCTGATTGCGCCGGCCGGTTCGTTTGGGAATGATGTGATCTCGCGTCCCGCTATTCCGGGCGAGACGGTGGAGATGTTCGGCACAGGCTTTGGGCCCACGGTGCCGCAGGTGAGCACGACCAGCGTGTACCAGGGTGCGGCGACGCTGGTGGATCCGCCTCCACTGCACATTACTGTTGGTGGGGTGGCGGCCAACGTGACCTTCGCAGGCACGTCCAGCAACGGGCTCAACCAGTTGAACGTCGAGATTCCGAAGCTGGCCAGCGGGAACTATGAGGTGATTGCGGAGATCGGCGGAGTGTCGACGGCTGCGGGGAAGATGATTACCGTGGTGAGCCCGCCGAAACAGGAGTAAGCCGCTTACGGGCGCTAACTAACTAACTAACTAACTAACTAAGAAGATGGAGCCGCAGATGAACGGCACATGGGCCGCGATAGGAGCCCACCCGAGGTGATGAAGATCTCGACCAGACTAAGAAGATGGAGCCGCAGATCAACACAGATAAACGCGGATAACTGCCGGGAACCTGCGAGCAGCCGTGTTATGCGCGTTCATCTGCGGCTCAATTGTTTTCAGAACAACGCCGATGCTGCGCTTTTAGGATTACCGAGGCGAGCCTGCCGAAACCGCAGAAAGCCGCTTACGGGCGTCGTCGACCATAGCGTCTTTTCCGGACTTCTCTTTCAGTTTGAGAAAGGCGCGGTAGGCATCGGCGGCGCCGCGGCTTCCGAGACCTTCGCGGGCGAGACCGAGGTAATAGTAGACGGGTGGAAAGTAGTGGTAGCGCGGTTCGTCGTCGAGGAACACGGCAGTCGCTTCGCCACGGCGCTTCAGGCAGACTTCGAACTCGGAATCGGCTTCCGTGAATGCGCCGGCCACCAGATAGGTCCGGCCAAGTGCGAAGCGGCCCAACCAACTGTCGGATACTTTCTGCGCAGCTTGCAGACGGCTGATGGCTTCGCGGTAGTCTCCGCGCTCGAGGCTGATCTCGGCGGCAATCAGTTTGGAATAGAGTTCGGCATCGGGACCGAGGCGGGAATTGAGCTGTGCGAGAAGGGCGCCGGCTTTTGCTTTCTGGCTGGCGGCGACGTACACCTTCGCGGCGGCGTAGAGAATTTTATCGTCGGAGTCGGCCGACAACGCGCGGCCCGCGGAGATGGCGGCTTGCGCGCGCTGACCGGCGATCAGCCGTCCTTCGGCCATCGTGATCCACTTGGATGCTTCGCGGCCGCCTTCGTGATCCCGCTTGTCCGCTTGTATTCCTGCATCGAGTGTGGCGAACGCTTCATTCATCCGGCCTTCGACCAGAGCGAGGTCGGCAGTGGCGAGCGATGCCATGGATGCGCCGCGTTTGCCGAGGGCGGCCAGCTTGCGGTAGCTTTCCTCCGCCTCGGAATTGTTACCCTGTGCCAGGCGGGAAAGGCCCAGGCCGATATATGCCTTCTCATACGAGGCGTTCGAAGCCAACACGCGTAGAAATTCGCGCCTGGCCGAATCGAAATCGCCGGCATACATCTCGTAGAGACCCACATTGTCGATTTGAAGGAGATTGTTGGGATAGATTGCGACGGCGCGCCGGCCTTCCTCGACGGCCCCGGCCATGTTGCGTTGATAGAAATAGGCGAGCGCGAGATTGCCCAGGCCGGCGGTGTCGGCGGGATACTGTTTCACCAGCTCCTGGTATTGCTCGACGGCCCTGTCGTATTCACGGCGCAGCAGGAAATAGCCGCCGCGCGTTCGATACTTTTCCCGATCGGACATGCGATCGATCTTGGACATCGCCATGCGGTAAGCTTCTTCGGCATCCTTGCGACGGCCGAGGTTGGCGAGCGTCGCGGCCATTCCTGCATAGGCGCGGCCGAAATCGGGATCTTCCTTTACGGAGAGTTGGAAGGCCGCCAACGCATCGTCGAGCTTGCCTCGCCATTGCAGTTCCTGGGCTCGAGAGTAGTCGCGGGCGGCTTCGAGCGAACCGGAGCTGAACGTCTCCGCGGAAGCGAGTTGGGTGGCCAAAGGTGTCGCGTCACCGAGCTGCTTGCGGACACGGGCAACCGCGGAGCTGACCGCACGCGCCAACTGGTCGGGCGAATCTACCGTTGCGGATTGCTGCGCGATCACCTTGCCTGTCGCGCCGTCGAGCGCGTCGATGGACAATTTGAATTTGTTGTTGTCGCGCGCGACGGACCCGCCCACGATGACGTCGATACCCTCGCGCCGCGTGATCAACTGCGAGGTTTTGACATCGAGCGCCGGCGAGCCGGACAGCTCGGACGCGATCCGGCGCGCCTGGCCGCGGTTGAACACGGTGATGAAACGCGCGCCTTCGAGACCGATTCCGACCATTGGATCGACCAGGCCATCGAGTAGAGGGTTGCCGGTGGCGTTCGTAAAATCGTTGATCAGGACTTTGATGGAATGGGCCGGCGTGGGCGGCTCCGTTCGCCTGTTGAGATAAGCGAAGAGGCCCGCCGCGCCCAGCGCCGCCGCGAGGATGCCGGCTGTTGCGACACGGCGCCCATGGCTGCGTTTGGAAGGAGCGGCTTCCTGGCTGCGGGACCAGTCCTCTAAGGCGCGCGCCAATTCGTCGGCAGATTGATAGCGGCGCCCGGGCTGCAACTCGAGACAGCGCCCGACGATGTCGTTCAGTGCGAGGGGAACAGTGGGTTCCAACTCGATGAGGGGTTTGATGCGCTTGGAGCCGCGGATTTTCAAAGTCTCCTGGAGAGTGGAGCCAGTGGGGAGCTTGCCGCTGATCAGCGCGTACAGTAAAAAGCCGACCGTGAAGAGATCGGACCGGTGATCGACGTGTTCTCCGCGGGCCTGCTCCGGCGACATGAACGTCGGCGTGCCGATCATCGAGCCCGCCTTGGTGAGATGATCCAGCGGCCCGGAAGGAACGTCGGCCGCGGCATCCTCCGCAACGGCCGCAGCCTCGATTGAATAGGCGATACCGAAGTCCATGACGGCGACGCGGCCCTGCTTGTCGATCATGATGTTGGCCGGCTTCAGATCGCGGTGTACGATGCCGACGGTGTGGGCTGCAGCCAAGCCTTTGCAGACCTGAATCATGATGCCGACGGCTTCACGAGGCGGCAGCTTTCCGCGCTCGAGGATCACCTTGCTGAGCTCTTCGCCGTCGATGTACTCCATCGTGATGAAGCGCATATCGCCGGCGACGCCCAAATCATAAATGCGAACTACGTTTGGGTGCGTCACCTTCTGGGCAAGCACGAGTTCGCGTTTGAAGCGTTGAAGAACGGAGGCTTTGCCGGCGAGTTCTCCGCGGATAAATTTCACGGCGACGATGCGATCGACTTCGAGATCGCGCGCCTGGCACACGGCTCCCATGCCGCCCCGGCCGAGGATTTTCAGGATTTCGTAACGTCCGCCGACGACGGATCCGGGGGCAATCGACGTCTCAATTTTGGACGAAGGCGCGGCGGGTTCGGACCAGTGACGCATGGGCACCGTTTCCGGGTCCGGCGTGAAGCTCATGTCGGATGTTTCGTTGACGGTGGGACGCGTGTCCACAGTTGTCCCACAGGCCGGACATTTAGTGTCCGTTGGAGTGAGCGTTCTGTTACAGGTGGGGCAGTGCATCCGCGACGTGCCGACTTAAACCGATTATTGCGTAGACGCACGCGGGATTGTAGGGAAGGGGGGCGCGTTGAGGGGTGTGGGGCTTTGCGTTGCTGCTACAAAAGGTCGCGGAATTGTTCCGGGCTCACCCCGGCAGATCGAAGGATCGAGCGCAGGGTGCCGCGATCGAGTGTGCGGTGGACCGGGACAACAATCTGCGAGAAAGGGTAGCTCACACGGTGAGAAGGCGCGCCGAGAACTGCTCTTCGAGGACGGACAGATTGTCGGCTTCTAGAGCACCGACGTAGGCCTGGATGGCTTCCTTCATGCTTGCAAGTGCCGAATCCTCGTTTCCACCCTGAGATATACAGCCGGGGAGACTGGGGCATTCAGCCACCCAAAAACCATCCTCTCCGCGATACAACAAGATCTGACGCATAGATACATTTTGTCTGATTTCTATAATTTCTGGATTGCGGTTCGTAGCGGATGCTGAGAGATTATGTGCTTTGCGCGGAGGCGGTGTGGCCCCAGTCGAGAATTTCTCCCGAGAGCGTGTTCAGGCTGTTCGTAATGCGGTCGGTTTCGACGTTGACGAGGGCATGACGATCAATGGAAGCGCCGCCGCTTTCGGTCAAGGCCGTGTGGGCCTCGCGAAGATCGGGGAGATCGGCGGCGTTCAATGGCGATCCGCGTAAGAACGCCGCCAGGTGGTAGAGGGTCAACTCGACGGCGTTGGCAAACGGCGCGAACATCTCGCGAGCCGCTACGGCGCGGCTGTTGGCGAGCCCGGCTTCGAGCGCCATCAGAGCGTGCGCCAAGCGATGCGAGTTCGCAAGAATACCGCTCAGCCCGGCGAGCACTTCCACCGACCGGCCCGGTTCGGCTTCGAGACGCTCAATCGAAGCTTCCAGATTTGAGCGGGCAACACGAGCTCGTTGACGCGCGCGGTCCAACTCCGGCGAGGGCGATGCGCCGGGAGAAGAGTAGCCAAGGTGGATGGCCTGGAAGTATTCGCGATAAGCGTCCAGCAGGCGCGCGAAGGCTTCGGGAACCTGACTGCGCTCCCAGGTCGGCCACAGCGCGTATGCAAGGAGAGTGATGGTTCCGCCGAGTAGGGTGTTCCAGCCGCGCGCCGCAATTACTCTCGACGGCTCCGTGCCGGTAAGCGCAAACAGGAGGACGACCAGAGCGGTTACGGCCACGACGAAAATGCCGTAATTCGCTCCGCCGAAAGCACGCACCAGGAACATCGCGATAAACACACCCGCGGTCTCGACAGCGCCACCGCCGCGGATGACGTGAAACAAACCGGTGGCGAGCGCGAGCCCGGCGAACGTTCCTGTAAGGCGCAACACGCCGCGAGTGAACGTGCTGCTGAAATCGGGCTTCAAGACGATCGCGATCGTCATCGGCACCCAGTACGGGCGATCGAGGCCCACGCCGCGCGCCAATGCGTGCCCCGCTCCGACACAAACGGCGAGACGAATCGCATGGCGGCATGCGGCGGATTGCAGCGTGAGGTTGGCGCGCAAAATCGCGAAAGGGCCCATCAGGCGAAGGCGCCAGGGTTGCCGCGCTTCCCTGCGCTCGAACGCTGCAAAGCCTTCGGGCGTTGCGTGCGCGCCCAGCTCCAATGCGGAGCGAAGCTGTCCGTTCAGCGCATCCATCTGATGGCGGGCATCGCGCAGCATGGCCCGGAGCGCAGGCTCGGAAGTTTCGCGCTCGCGCTGACGAATCGCGGAGGCTGTGCTCTCGAGTTGCTGCGGAGTGACGGCGGCGGCCGCCACGGGTTCACCGGCGGTCAATGCCGAGCCGAGAAGACCGAGCAGCGTTGCGACGGATTGGAAGTAGCCGTCCAGCCCGTACGATTCGGACGAAGCGTCGCGTTCGCGATTCAAACGGATGCTGAGACGCGCGAGCATCATCAGGGTTAAGCGGATTCGCTCGGCCTGGCTCAGCAGCGCGAGGGATCGCTCGCTTTCCGTCGAACCACTGCGCGGCAAACCCGCGAGCGCGCGGTGGGCCTGAGTGCTTTGACTGGTGGCGGGCGGAGCGAGGGTGGCATGGGTGGGCTGGTCGGCCACGCGCGCCAGTTCAAGATAGAAATCGCCGAGCGCGCGCCGTTCCGGTGCGTGGCGCCGCAGCGGCCACAACAACAGCGAGAGCGCGGTTTGGAACAGGCCGCCGCCCAACGCGAGCAGGCCCGCCATCAACGCACGTTCGGGGGAAGCTGAAACGGCGCCGTATACGATGAGCGTGACGAGACTCACGGTGCCCAGATCGGCGGCGGTGGTGCTGAGCGCGACGAGCAGGCCCGCGGCGAACGCCCAGCCCATTGTGATGGCGACGGCGAGAACGTGGTTGTGCCCGAAGAGTTCGCCGGCCGCGACAGCGAACCCGACGAGAACGCTCGCGGCCAGCATACGGCGGCCCCGTACACGATACGGTTCCGAGCTATCCGTGAAGGCGACGTTCAATGCGCCCGTGCCGATCGCCAAGCCAACGGAGATTGCGCCCGCGGCGACGGCGATCGCAAGAGGGAGTGTGACACCGAAGGCGTTGCGCAAGCCGAGTGCGGGTGTGACTTTTTCGGACTGCACGCGAACGATGCTGCGCCACAGCGCGGACCAGGAGTTAGCGCCCGGTTGGGTGGCCGGCATTGCGCGGGTGAGCGGTCATGCTTGCAGGATACTTCAGTACGGGATTTTCGGAATGCGATCGTCGTTCGGATCGGCCCAGCGATCATTGGGGATGATGGGCGCCCAGCCGGGACGCAGCGGATCCTGATCGTAGGCGTAGTTGCCGAGACGCCGGTAGAGTTCTGCATACTCGCCGAGTTTCTCGCGATCGAGTTTCACGCCCAGGCCGGGCGCGGTGGGAACGGCGATGGCTCCGTCGCGGTATTGCATGAGGCCGCCCTCGATGATGTCACCGGCCAGGTGATGATAGTGAGCGTCGGCGGCGAAGGAGAGATTCGGAATGACCGCACCCAAGTGGAGCATGGTGGCGAGTTGGATGCCCAGTTCGCCCGAGGAGTGGACGGCAACACCGATCTGAAATGTTTCACAGACCGCGGCCGCCTTCACGCAAGCGCGGATGCCGCCCCAGAATGTCGTGTCCAGCAGGATCACGTCAACGGCGGTGTCCAGAATGTTGGCCGCGAGTTGTTCGAAGTTGACAACGACGGTATTGGTGGCGAGGGGAACGCGGGTCATTTGCCGGACGCGGCGCATTGCGTGGAGGCCGTAGACAGGATCCTCAAGATAATCGTTTCGAAGGCTCTCGATGGCTTGCGAAAAGCGAATGGCCTGCTCGGTGGACCAGACTGCGTTCGAATCGTAACGGATGCGATCGAGCGGGAACTCGTGCGCGACGGCGCGGTAAACTTCGAGTTCGAAATCAGGATGGAAAACGCCGGCCTTCACCTTGTGGGTCGTAAAGCCGTACTTCTGTTTGAGAGCGTGCGCGTTGGCGAGCACCTGCTCGACGGTGCGGACTTCGCCAGCGCCGGTTCGCGGATCGGGATAGCGGAAGAAGAGGTACGATGCGAACGGCACACGATCGCGGAGAGCACCGCCCAGAATCGAAGACACGGGGACGCCCCAAGCCTGACCCAATATGTCGAGGCAAGCGAACTCGAGCGCGGCGAGGATCTGCGTACGGTTGTTATATAACGACGCCGTCGGGTTGGCGATGAGGAAGCGCATCTCTTCGAGGCGCGCAGGATCGTGGCCGAGCAAGTACGCCTTCATCGCTCGAAACGCAGCTTCGGCAGATTCCCCGCCGCCGCCCATCTCGCCCAGGCCGACAATGCCGTTATCGGTTTCGACTTCGACGATGGTGCGCACGAAGCGCCCCCAGTGGCAGCCGTTGGCGTGGCGCAGCGGAGCCTCGAGTGGAACGGTGACGGTAGTTGCACGGATGTCAACGATCTTCATGGAACTGTGGCGGAAAAGATCACGATATCAGCATTTGAGACGATCCAGTTGCCCGGATGGCGGCGATCTTCATAGAATGGATCGGAACTTAAACACGACATCAGGTGGCGCCACTGTCCGTACCTATCCCGGCTAACACGACGAGCGGATCACCCGCGAAAATCCCGCATTACCGATGGACGATCTGCGCGCTGCTGTTCTTCGCGACGACGATCAACTACGTTCACCGCCAGATCTTCAGCATTCTCGCGCCGGATTTACAACGCGAGATCCACTGGAGCGAAATCGAATACGGATACATCATCGCCGCGTTTCAAGGCGCGTATGCGATCGGGCTGATCCTGCTCGGGCGGGTGATGGACCGCATCGGCACGCGCGCCGGCTTCTCGCTGGTGATCTCGATTTGGAGCCTGGCGGCGATGGCGCATGCGCTGGCGACTTCGACACTGGGATTCGGCGTGGTGCGGTTCGCATTGGGGTTGGGCGAGGCGGGCAATTTCCCGGCGGCGATCAAGACCGTCGCCGAATGGTTCCCGAAGCAGGAACGTGCGCTCGCCACCGGAATTTTCAATGCGGGCGCAAACATCGGCGCGGTGGTGGCCCCTGCGATCGTGCCGTGGATCGCGCTGCATTATGGATGGCGATGGGCGTTTGTGATCACGGGCGCGCTCGGATTCGCGTGGCTGGCGGCATGGCTCGCGATTTACCGGAGTCCAGGCGAACAGCCGCGATTGTCTGCGGCCGAGCTGGCGTATATACGAAGCGATCCGGTCGAGAGCCTGGAGCCGGTGCCGTGGCGGTCGTTGTTGAGGCTGCGGCAGACGTGGGCATTTGCGATCGGCAAACTGCTGAGCGATCCCGTGTGGTGGTTCTACCTGTTCTGGGTTCCGAAATTCCTGAACAAGAACTATGGGCTTACGCTCGACAGGATCGGCGTGCCGCTGATCATTATTTACCTCGCGGCGGACATCGGAAGCGTGGGCGGAGGGTGGTTGTCCTCGGCTTTGTTAAAGCGCGGCTGGAGCGCGAACGCTGCGCGAAAGACGGCGCTGCTGGTGTGTGCGGTTGCGGTGATGCCCATCGTGTTCGCGGCGAGAGCATCCGAGCTGTGGGTGGCGGTAGCGCTGCTCAGCCTGGCGACCGCCGCGCATCAAGGATGGTCGGCAAACCTGTTCACGCTGACGTCGGATATGTTTCCGCGGCGCGCGGTCGGCTCCGTGGTGGGAATTGGCGGGACGCTGGGGTCAATTGGTGGAATGATGGTGGCCACTGCATCGGGCTATATTCTGGTTTGGACCGGAAGCTATCTGGCGCTGTTCATCATGGCCGGTTCGATGTACGCGGTGGCGCTCGCGGCGATTCACCTGCTGGTTCCGCGCTTGGAGCCGGCGCGATTATAGGGGCGTCCGGTACAGCCTCAATCTCGACGATAATCGGATGGTAGACGGGGCACATGGAACAGACACACAAAAAGATTCTGGTTGTAGATGTCGGAGGCACGCACATCAAGGCGCTGGCTACTGGTCAGAAGACGGCCGTAGCTATCCCGTCGGCTCCTGATCTGACGCCGGAGAAAATGATTTCGGAACTGAAGAAATCGATCAAAGGCTGGGAATATTCGGCGGTGGCGATGGGCTATCCCGGTCCGGTTTTACATGGCAAGCCGGTGAGCGAACCGCACAATCTGGGTTGTGGATGGGTCGGGTTCGATTTCAAGCGCGCGTTCGGACATCCGGTGAAGATCGTCAACGACGCAGCGATGCAGGCGCTGGGCAGTTACGAAGGTGGGCGGATGTTGTTTCTGGGCCTGGGCACGGGGTTGGGTGCGGCGTTGATTGTGGACGGCATTCTCGAGCCGATGGAATTGGCCCATTTGCCCTATAAAAAGGGCCGGACCTACGAAGACTACATCGGAGCCAAGGGCCTGGAGCGGTTAGGCAAGAAGCGCTGGCGGGAACATGTCGACGACGTCGTGGCGCGTTTGAAATCCGCGCTCGAAGCCGAATACGTCGTACTGGGCGGCGGTAATGCGAAGAAGCTCAAGACGTTGCCTGAGGGGGCGCGGCTGGGCGCAAACACGAACGCGTTTCGCGGCGGGTTCCGGCTGTGGGAGACGGGCACGGGCCGCAAGATATCGATTCGAGGGGAATAAAGAGGACCACGCATTGGACAACACGAAATCCGGCGCGCTCGTATTCCTGGGCGCCACCGGCGATCTCGCATACAAGAAAATCTTTCCGGCACTGCAATCGATGGTGAAGCGCGGGCGGCTGGACGTTCCCGTGGTGGGCGTCGCGAAGGCGGGTTGGAACCTGGAGCAACTGCGCGCGCGAGCCAAAGACAGCATCGAGAAGCACGGTGATTTGGACCCGGACGCATTTGCGAAACTGTGCTCCCTGTTGCGCTACGTCGATGGGGATTATGCGGATGCGAGTACGTTCCAGCAGCTCCGCGGCGAACTGGGCGACGCGAAGAACCCAGCGCACTATCTGGCAATTCCACCGAAGCTTTTTGGGCTGGTCGTCCAGCAGTTGGTGAACTCGGGATGTGCCGAGGGCGCGCGGGTGATCGTCGAGAAGCCGTTTGGACGCAGCCAGGCAACGGCGCGCGAGTTGAACGCGATTTTGCGTTCGGCCTTCGATGAATCGCACATATTCCGGATCGACCATTACCTGGGTAAATTAGCCGTGCAGAATCTGCTGGCGTTCCGGTTTGCGAACATTTTGCTGGAACCCGTGTGGAACCGGAACTTCGTCGAGAGCGTGCAGATCACGATGGCGGAGAATTTCGGAGTGCAGGGGCGCGGCGCGTTCTACGAAGAAGCGGGCGCGATTCGCGACGTGGTGCAGAATCATCTTCTGCAGGTGCTCGCGAATTTGGCGATGGAGCCGCCGCCGCGAACGACGGATACTGAAGCGATTCGCGACGAGAAAGTAAAAGTGCTGAAGGCGATCAGTCCGCTTTCGGAGAAGCACGTGATTCGCGGACAGTTCCGGGGCTACCGGTCGGAGAAAGGCGTCTCGCTGGATTCCAGGGTGGAGACATTCGCCGCGGCGCGCCTGTGCATCAATTCGTGGCGCTGGCAGGGAGTTCCGTTCTATTTGCGAACGGGCAAGTGTCTGGCGTTGACGTCGACTGAGATTTTCGTCAAGTTCCGGCGCGCGCCGGCGGTCTACTCCGACGAAGTGCAACCGCCCAATTATTTCCGCTTCCGGTTGAATCCCGACATTACGATCGCGATGGGCGCGATCATCCGGTCGACAGGCGAAGAGATGACGCTGGAGCCGGTTGAATTGCTGGCTTCGCATCAGCCGACGCCCGAAGAGTTGGACCCGTACGACCGGCTGCTCGCGGATGCGATGAATGGGAATCCGTCGCGATTCGCGCGTGCGGATTACGTCGATGAAGCATGGCGGATTGTGGATCCGGTGCTGGATAGCGACGGGCCGGTGTACCCCTATGAGCCGGGCACTTGGGGACCGCAGCAGTCCGATTCGCTCATCGAATGTCACGGCTGGCACGATCCGGCCGTTGCGTGAAATGAAAGCGATCGAATTCCGCGACGTTCACTACGAAATCGCGGGCCGGCCCATTTTGCGGGGCGTGAGTTTCACCGTGGAAGCGGGGGAGACGCTGGTGCTTTTGGGGCGCAGCGGAAGCGGTAAAACGACTGCGCTGCGGCTGGTGAATGCGCTGGCGTACCCGACGCGAGGCGAGGTGCTGGTGAACGGACGCGCCACCGCGGACTCCGATCCCATCGCGCTGCGCCGCGGGATCGGCTACGTGATCCAGGAGGGCGGATTATTTCCGCACTGGACCGTGGCGGCGAATATCGGACTTGCTCCGCGGCTGAACGGGTGGACGGCGCAGAAGACGTCCGCACGCGTCGATGAGCTGTTGACGACGATTGGAATGGATGGCGGCGATTATGCGTCGCGGCGCCCGCGGCAGCTCTCGGGCGGGCAGCGGCAACTGGTGGGCGTGGCGCGCGCGCTCGGGGCGGATCCGCCGATTCTGCTGTTCGATGAACCGTTCGGCGCGCTCGATCCGATCACGCGTCTGGAATTGCAGAACTGGTTTCTATCGATGCGTGAGCGGTTAAAGAAGACAGCGCTGTTCGTGACGCATGATGTGTCGGAGGCGTTGCTGTTGGGTACGCGCATCGCGTTGCTGGACGAAGGCGAGTTGGCGTGGGAGGGCCCGGCCGCAGATTTCCGGAGGGCCCGGCTCCCGCAGGCGCAGGCGTTTCTGGCGTGCTTGCGTACACCGGAGGAACCTGGTGCAAGCAGCCACGCCTGAGTTCGTAACGCTGACACTCGAACACGCGTGGCTGGTGGCGGTAGCCGTTTCGATCGCGATTGCCATTGGGTTACCCGCGGGGATGTTGACTGCGCGTCATGCTCATGTGCGCCGCGTGGCGCTGGGGTCAGCGAGCGTTTTTCAAACGATCCCGAGCCTGGCGCTATTTGGATTTCTGGTTCCCGCGCCATTCATAGGGGGCATCGGCAAGCGGACCGCACTGATCGCTCTGGTGCTTTACGCGTTGCTGCCGATCGTGCGGAACACGGTGGTTGGCATCGCCAGCGTCGAACCCACTGTGCGGGAATCTGCGGTGGCGATGGGCATGACGGACCGTCAGATTCTGCTTCAGGTGGAAGCGCCACTGGCCGCGCGGACGATACTCGCGGGCATTCGCATTGCGACTGTGGCGACAATCGGAACTGCGACGATCGCGGCGGCAATCGGCGGCGGCGGATTGGGCGTGTTGATTTTTCGTGGGATCTCGATGGCCGACTCGGGCCAGATTCTCGCGGGCGCGATTCCGGCCGCGGCGCTCGCGTTGATGGCCGATGGAGTTCTCTCATGGATCGAAGGCAAGTTGTCTGTATAGCGCTATGCCTGGGAGCCGCGGCGTGCTCGACGGGCAAGCGGCGCATCGTGGTGGGCTCGAAGAATTTCACCGAGCAGATACTGCTGGGCGAAATTGTGAGCGCGCAGATCGAGCGCAAACTCGGGCAGCAGGTGGACCGAAAGCTGAATCTGGGCGGGACATTGTTGGCGCATGAAGCTCTGGTTTCCGGGGCGATCGACGTCTATCCGGAGTACACGGGAACGGCGCTGACCGCGGTGTTGAAGCAGGATCCTGTGAAGGACGCTGCGCGGGTTTTCGAGATTGTGTCGCGGGAGTACGCGCAGAAGTGGCACCTGCGTTGGATGCCAGCGCTGGGCTTCAACGACACGTTCGCGATGGTGGTGCGGGGCGACATGGCGCGGGCGTCGGGAATGGCGACGATCAGCGACGCGGCCCGGCGCAGCCAACCGTGGAAGCTGGGGGTTGGCTACGAGTTTCTGCAGCGGGCCGATGGACTGCGCGGGTTGACGGCGGCGTATGGGATGCGAGTGGACGGTCAACCGGTGTCGATGGATCTGGGGCTGCTGTACCGCGCGCTCGACAGCAAGCAGGTGGAGATGGTGGCGGCGAATTCCACGGACGGTCAGCTTGGTGTTCTGGACGTGACGGTGCTGCGGGATGACAGGCATTTCTTTCCGCCATATGAGTGCGCGTTCGTTGTGAGGGAAGGGGCGCTGGCGGCCTATCCGGGGTTGGAGGCAGCGTTGGGCGAGTTGAGTGGGAAGATCGACGATGCGCGGATGCGGCGGATGAATCATGACGTGGAGGGGAAGCGCCGTCGGGCGGCGGAGGTTGCGCGGGAGTTTGTGAACTCGATCCGGTGAAGGCAGGGCCGGGGCGGGGAGAAGGTGATTCCATGACGGTGAAAGTGGAATTGACACGTGAGGTAGCAGCGAGGCTGTCGGCGCAGGCTCAGGCGCGCGGGCTGTCTTTGGACGGCTACTTGGAATGGCTCATTCAGGAACACAGCCAAGCTTTGGACGTCGCGGCGCCTTCAGCGGAGGAATGGCAGAGGGAAGTCGATAGCTGGGTGGACAGCTTTCCCGACACGCCGTTGATCCCCGATGAAGCTCTGCGGCGCGAGAACCTGTATCCAGACCGCTGGTGATAACCGGCACGGTGCCTGGCGACGGCGCGGGATCCAGTTCGGAGTGAGGTGAAGGGTGCGAAGGTCCACGACGCGCGTCTGGTCGCAGCTATGCGAGCGAACGCAGTCACCTTGCCTGATCAGCGGCCCCGCTGCGTTTTCTCGAGGCAGGGTTGCAGCTGGTGTAACCATTCCTCGAGGGCAACCGGCAACGGCGCCTCTACCTTTACACGATGACCCGTGGCGGGGCTGTCGAACTCGATGGTGTTCGCGTGGAGAAAATAGCGGTCGAGTGGCGGTATGCCTTCGACATTCGCGGGCGCGCCGTAGAGGCGATCGCCAACCACCGGGTGGCCGATGCTCGAGAGATGTACGCGGATCTGATGCGTGCGGCCGGTGCCGATGCGGACTCGGAGATAGCTGAAGCGAGGGAAGCGGCTGAGAACGGTCCAGTCGGTGAGCGCGCTGCGGCCTTCGTTGGTTCGCGTCGTCATGCGAACGCGTCGCACGGGATCGCGCGCGATTTTCGATGTGATGCGGCCGGTGTCGCGCTCAATCACGCCGTGCACCAGTGCCAGGTAAATCTTCTCGATCGTGCGCGAGGAGAACTGCGAGGCGAGCGCTTGATGGGCGGAGTCGGTGCGCGCGACAAGCAGAACGCCGCTCGTGTAGCGGTCGAGGCGATGGACGATGCCGGGGCGCAGATCGCCGCCCACGCTGGATAACTTTCCGAAGTGGTGCACCAGGCGGTTGACCAGCGTTCCGGAAGCAACGCCCGCGCCCGCGTGAACCACGAGCCCGGCGGGTTTGTTTAACGCGATCACCGCTGAATCTTCGTAGAGGATGTCGAGCGGCAAATCTTCGGCGCTCGCCTTCAGGGGCGTGAGTTGGGCGGGCTCGACCTCAACTACTTCGCTTCCACGCAGCGTGTACGAGGCCTTGTGCGGCTCGCCATTCACGAGCACGCGTCCGCTCTTGATCCATTCCTGGATTCGCGAACGGCTGTATGTTGACAAGTGCTCCTGAACGAAAGTGTCGAGCCGCTTGCCGCGGTCGGCCGCCTGGGCCGCGAGCTTCATCGTGGGTGCGTTACTTGGTCTTGCTCAGCTTGCGGAAGTATTCCGCGACCTTGTCGCCGTATCCCGCCGGGACGCGATCGGCCGACGGATTCCGAACAACCGCTGCGCCGCCGTCTACTTTGCGGCGCAATTGCATCTCGAGCTGCTCGATCGCCGGAAGCACTTCTTTGTCGAGGCGCTCCTTCAATGCGGAGCCGGCCAGCGCGTACTCGGGACGTTGCAGGTCGCGAATGACGCCGCCGATCTCGCGCCCGACTTCGCTCGACGCGCCGAGCTGCTGGCGCAGGTTCGACAGGTCCTGAATGGCGGCGCGAATGGCGCGCTCGGTGTCCGCGCCACCGCGGTAATTGGGCGCTTCACCGGGAGCTTCCGGAAGATTGCCGCGGTTCATGGAGCCAGATCCAGTCGTGACGTCGCTGCCGCGATCGCCGAACTGGGCGCGTTGGCCGTTGCCTTGGCCGCCCTGCTGGCCGGGTTGTTGGCCCGGCTGCTGACCCGATTGCTGGCCGCGCTGCCCGGATTGCTGGCCTTGCTGACTGCCGGACTGCTGGCCCTGTTGGCCTTGTTGTTGACCCGATTGCTGGCCCTGCTGATCACCGGATTGCTGACCCTGTTGGCCCCGGTCGCCACGCTGGCGGCCAGATTGTGCCGATGCGCGTTCAAGATTTTCGCGCAACTTCTCGACTCGCGCGAGAGCTTTCTCTGCTTCAGTATCGCCCGGTTTATCGCCGCCCTTACCCATGGAGGATTTCGCCTCCTTGATCGAATCGGCGAGTTTGTTCAGAGCCATCGCCGTGACGGATTCACCCGCCACCAGGTATTGACCGCGGCCGCGGCGAATCCATTGCGCCGAGAGTTTCATGCGGGGGCGGACATCGTTTTGCTGCAGCTCGCCCAAGCCTTCGCGCAGTTTCGAAGAAGCGGCGGGTTGTGAACCGGCGAGATCGCGCGCAGCCTTTTGTGTATCGCGCTCGAGACTCTCCAGCTCGTTGCCCATCTTGTCCTTCTCGGCCGCCAATTGCTGAAGATCGTTCATGCCCGGCTGTTGCTGCGGGCCCGCGCCCGGCTGCGCGCCGTTGTATGCGCGGCGCATCTTGTTTGTGAAATCGCGTTGCTCGCCGGCGAGTTGATCGGCACGTTGCGCGAGATCGTCGAGTTGATTGGAGGATTGCTGTTGACGCATCCCGCGCAGCAGATCCTTGGCTTCCTGCAGGCGCTCGGCCGCGCGGCGCGCTCCTGCGCTGCCCTGCTCGTTCGGACTGGCCGATTTGCGCATGTCGTCGGTGGCCTGCGTGAGACGGTCGAACGCTTGTTTCAGACGCTGATCGGAGCCCTGCTGACCCCGCTGCATCGCCTGCTGTGCCTGCGACTGATTGCGATTATTCTGCTGGCGCGGTTGCTGTTGGGACGAACTCTGTTGCGACGAGCTTTGTTGAGAGCCGCTCGATGATGAAGACGACGAGCTCTGTTGTGACGAGCTCTGCTGAGACGACGCGCTCTGCTCGCCGCGCGTCAACTGCTCCATCTTCTTCCGCAACTCTTCGGCTTCGCGGCGCAACTGCTCCTGCTCCCAGCGCTGCTGAAACGTTTGCTGCTGTTGCTTGCTCTGCTCGCGGGCAAGCTCCTGCTGACGCCGCGCCAATTGCTCCAGCTTCTGCATGGCTTCGTCGACATCGCGCTGCCGCTGGTCGGCCGAGGCGGTCTGCTGGCCCGTCTCATACTGGTTCTTCTCGGTGTCCAGTTCGAGATCGAAGAGATTATCGAGATCGCGCGCCGCACCGCTCTTGCCGCCTCCGCCGCCATTGTTCTTGCCCATCGCCACCTGGATTTGCCGGAATACCGATTCGGCGCGAAGCAGGTGCTGCAAGGCGCGCTGTTCTGGGCCGATCGCGCCCTTCCAATCACGCGCTTTCAATTTGTCGGAGGCGCCCGACATTTCCTTCACGGCCTCGTCCATGCTCTTGACAAAATTTTGAAATTCCTGATTGACCCCGGCCAGAGCCCGGCTCTTGGCGCGTTCGGAAAGCGATTTGGCCTGATCGCGCAGCTTGCTTTGTACTTCGGTGAGGAACCGCGCATTCTCGGCCGAGTCCGCCGCGCTCTGAGACGCGCGTCCCTTCATCTCGTTCCAGGTGGCGGCGATGATCTCCTTTTGGCGAGCCGAAATCTTGCCTTCCTGCTCATCGTCGCCCTGGCCTTGCCCGCCGCCTGCCTGCTGCGATTGCGAGTACTCGCGCTCAAACGGCTGCGCTTCGATGAAGAACATATCCGTCTTCGACGTGGTGCGTGCATCGCGCGCGGTCGCGTATACGGCAATCAGATCGCCGGGAACCAGCTTGTATTCCTCCAGCGCGAGCAGGCTCTTGCCGGTGGCCTGCTTTGCGCCCTTGCCCGACGGAATCTTTACAACGTGTTCCTCGCCGCCGTTCACCGAGTAGTGCAGCGCCACTTCCTGCAATCCGAAATCGTCCTCGGCTTCCACTGCGAGCGGGACCTCTTCGATCGGGCTAACTTTGGCATCGCGTCCAGGACGGGTGATCTTCACGATCGGCGCGCTGTCCTTGCGGGCTTCGATGAAATAGTCCTCGCTGAGGCGCACGGGCTGATCGCGATCGATCGCGGCGAAGTGATACATGCCGTCTTTTTGAATCGGCACTTCGGCGCGCAGAATCGTACGATCGCCCGATAGCTTGATGCGCGAATCGTCATCGAGAGCGATCATTGCGCTCGGAATCGGAGCATCGGTTTGCACGGTCAACTCGGCGACCGTGCCTTCGACGGCGCGCAGATCGCCGCCGGGATCCTCGGTCGCGTCCTTGAGCCCGTAGTATTTGGGGAAGCGGTAGGTGACGCGGAAGCTCTTGATGCCGGGCAGATCGACGACCGTGAGCTTGTGGGGCTTGGAACGCATGCCGCGCGCCTCGACGTAGTATTCGACCGAGTCGGGCAGTGCGGCAAACAGGAACTCGTAAGCGCCCGCGCCGGGTTGCGGCTGCATGGCGACGTCTTCCCATTTGGTGCTTGCGCCGAAGCGGGCCTTCAGACGCACCTGCTTGGTGTCGAAGCCCATGAGTTGCGCGGTGATCAACTGATCGGAACGGCGGCGCACGCTGCGGTCGCCGGGTGACACAACGATGTTGTACAGCGGTTCGCTGCCCACCTTCGGCGGCCCGGCCCATAGCAGCGATGCTCCATAGCCCAAGTATCCAGGGCCGGCCGCAATCAGCCAGATCAGAACGAACGCCGCGCCCGCGCCCGATGCGAGCCAAGTGAGAAGCGAACGGCCTGGGGCCACGGAGTTCGTTTTCGCGCGCTTGGCAACTTCGGCGGTTTCCGAAGCGAGCAGGCCGAGAAACGGATTGTCGGCGGCATCACTGCGCTCGGCGAACGTGAGCAAGCGCTGCTGAAATTCGGGGTACTGGCTCTCGATGCGCTGTGCGGCATTCCTGCGATTCAGCCGCAGCCACGGAACGATTGCGAAGAATGCCACGGCGAATGCTAGCGAGAGAAACAGCAGCAGGCGGGAGACGAAAACGACAGGAGCGGCGAACTGAAAACCGTTGGCGATGAGAGCGAGCGCCATCGTGAGCGCCAGAGCCACCAACGCGGTGACAGCGGCGCCGCGAGAGAGAGCGAACAGTTTCAAGCGCCGTTCGGCAGCGTGCAGGTAACGATTCAGGGTGTCGACTGTGTTCATGCTGCTTGTCTCCTGACTTCCGGCTTAGGCTCCTCGCGAGCGGCTGGCGTGAAACGATCCGCTAACCACGACTCAACTGCCGCGACCGCGAGCAATGCGACCAAAACATATTTCCAAAGGGACTCGGGCACGGGCTCGGGCTGCTCGCCGTTCACAGGCTGTGCGGCGTTGGTTGCGCCAGTTCCGCGCCACAATGCGATGGTCTCGGCGGGAATCGGCGTGAGATCCGACTCGCGTCGATCGGCGTTTACCGCGATCAGTTCACGGCGTCCACTGGCCGTGCGGACATCGTAGAAGCCTTCCTGCGTGGCTGGAAGCGTCAACGCCGAGGCGGCCTCTTTCAACGACAACGCTCGCTGACCGTCTGGCCCGACGACATCGGCCGCTGCGCCGCGCTCCTTGCTCTTGCGCAGTTCGATCGCACCGCCCACGCGCAGATTGGACTGCCCGGTTTCGCCGCCTTCGAGGTAGCGTGACAGGCGCTCGACGAACGGAACGAATAAAGCGTGCAGCGGAAGATCGTTGGTGACGTTGTCGAAGCCCGAGGTGAGCGTCAGCACGCGCCCCTCCCCCATGTGATGTTCGACAAGAAGCGGCGTACCGTCGCTCAGTTTGGCGAGCACGCGATCCTGCGCGGGCTCCACTTTGGCGGCATAGAAGAATTTGACGCCGTCGAATGCGGCCGCGCGGTCCAGGGCCGGATGCGTTGAGTCCACTGCGGCGGCGCTCTGGTATCGATCGCCCTCGCGCGTTGAGTAGCGTCCTTCGAGAATCCGCGCGCCGGTCACGGGCACGCGTCCAACTGCCGTGGAAGCGGGACCGAGCACGATCAGCAGCCCGCCTCCGCCGTTTACATATTTCTGCAGATTTGTTTCGAGCGCTCCCGATGTCTGTCCCGACAACACGACGTAGGCGTAGCGCGACAGGTTGGTATTGACGGCCTGATCGGGCGTCAGCGCATCCATCTCGAAAGCCGATTCGGCGCCCGCGTCCAATGCGGCGCGGAAATACGCCGGCGATTGGCGGGAGTCGTGGATATATAGAACCTTGGCGGGATCGGCGCGCTCGATGGAAAAGAAGTACCGGTTGTCTTCTTTCAACGGGTCCGCTCCATCGATGCGCACTTCGCCGCGATTTGCGCCGTATGGCATCTCGATGTCGTTGAACTCGACTTCCGCGCGCCCGTTGGCGGCGATGTTGACTGTCTTCGAGTCGGCAGGCTTGCCGTTGATCAGCAGCGTGCAGCTTCGCGAGGTTGTCGCCGGAGCCGCGGACGATTGTTCGGCGCTGAAGTTGGCCAGAGTGGCTTGGATTCGCGCCTTCCTGTTTCCGAAGATGCGAGCCGGAGCGGTGACGCTTTGCACGGCAAAGTTGGATGGCGTGTTCTCGTTAATCGCGTGCAGTTGCAGGGTGACCTGCGGAGCCACTGCGAGGTCCGCGAAACTGGCGGGCATCGCCGATTTCTGTAGATCGCTGAAGAAGTGGGCTTCGACGGGTAGACCCGAGTTCTTGGGCAGCGCTCGCAGGAATCGCGCGAATTCGGCGTAGGAACTGGTGGCATCGCCGGGCGCGATGGAACGAATCGCAGCCTCGAGCGCCGCACGATCGCGCACGGGTTGCGTTAAAAGTTCGACGCGATCGCTGATCGCAGCCGCTTGCGCAAGTTCGTTCGGCGGCACAACGGCCAGGGCTTCGCGTTTGGCGCGCTCCAGATGATCGCCGTAGCGCATGCTGAACGAGTGGTCGACCGCGATGAACACGAGCTTCTTTCCGCTGCCTGGAACCGGAGCGCGGCGGATAAACGGGTTGGCGAATAATAGCGCGAGCAGCAGGATCATCGCGAGGCGCAACGCGAGAAGCAGATAATGTTTCAAACGCCGGTGCTTGATGCTGCTTTGGGTGCGCCGTTCAAAAAACATCAACGAGGCGAACGGACGCGGCGTGTTCTTATGCTGCCGCAACAGGTGGATCCACAACGGCAGGCCCGCGGCTACGATTCCGGCCAGGAACCAGGGAGCGAAGAAGCCCATCTACATCCTCCCCTGCCGTACCATGAGGTACTCGCGCAACGCCTCATCCAGGGGGCGGCTGGTCTCGACCATGAAGTAATCGATGCCCGCCTTTTCGGCCTCGGTGCGCAGACCTTTTATATGCGCATCGATCTTGTCGCGGTACTCGCGCTGCGCGTAATCGGGCGAGACCTCCATGGCGTCCTCGGTTTCCATGTCCACGAACAGCGCGGGCGCTTTCAATTTGGGACGCAGTTCTTCGGGGTCGAGAACGTGGAACAGGATGACCTCGTTGCCGCGATAGCGCAAGGGCAGCATGGTGTTCACCACGCGCGCGGGCTCGTCGTAAAAATCGGAAATCACGACTACGAGACCGCGGCGCGATAGAAACTGCTGCAGGTGGAGAAATGGTTTCGCGAAGTCGGTGCGAGCATGCGGCTCGGCTTTTTCGATGGCGTGCAGGATCCGTTGCAATTGGCCCTGACGGCTCGACGGACGCACGAAATCGCGAATCTCATCGTCGAATACGACCAACCCTCCCGCGTCGCGCTGCTGATGCGTGAGGTATTCGAGCGAGGCCGCGAGATAGCGCGCGTAGTCGATCTTCGATGTGGGGTGCGAGGCGAAGGCCATCGACGCGCTGGCGTCGAGCAGCACCGTGACGTGAGTATTCGTCTCCCCCAAGTAGCGCTTCAAATAACAACGATCCGTGCGGGCGTACACGTTCCAATCGACATGGCGCAGATCGTCGCCCGGCGAATACATCCGGTATTCGGCGAATTCCTGGCTGAAACCGAAGTCGGGCGAGCGGTGCAGGCCCGAGATAAACCCGTCCACAACGGTCTTGGCCACCAGTTCGAGGTGGGCGATACCGGCGAGCACGGACGGATTCAGAAAGCGCTGCGTGGTTCCCATTTTGTGGCGAGCGTTTCGGGCTCAGCTTTTCGGAGCGGGCTTGGCCTCCAGCAACTTCTTCAAGATGTCGTCGGAGCTGAGGCGTTCGGATTCGGCGTGGAAATTGATTAGCACGCGGTGGCGCAATACGGGCCGCGCCAGGGCGGCGATGTCCTCGTAGGTGACGTGATACCGGCGGCGCATCAACGCGCGAGCTTTCGCCGCCAACACGAGAAATTGGGCGGCGCGGACGCTAGCTCCGAAGCTGACGTATTTCTTGATGAAATCGAGCGCGGTCGCATCGGTGCTGCGCGTGGCTCGCACGAGGTCGATCGCGTATCGCGCGACGCTATCGGCGATGGGCACCATGCGCACGAGCTGTTGAAAGTCGATAATCTCTTCGGCGTTGGTGACCGGCTCGGCCGATCCGCGCGCCGTGCTGGTGGTCATCGATATCACCTTCATCTCGTCCTCGACGGGCAGGTAGTCGAGCAGCGTATTAAACAGGAAGCGGTCGAGCTGCGCTTCGGGCAGCGGATACGTGCCTTCGAGCTCGATCGGGTTCTGCGTGGCGAGCACGAAGAACGGCGGAGCGATCTGATAGATGTGTCCGCGCACGGTGCAGGACAACTCCTGCATGGCTTCGAGCAACGCCGATTGCGTTTTGGGCGGCGTGCGGTTGATTTCGTCGGCGAGCAGAACGTTGGCGAAGATCGGACCGCGGACGAACGTCCAGGTCTTGCGGCCTGTAGTGGGATCCTCTTCGATGATGTCGGTGCCCGTGATGTCGGAGGGCATGAGATCGGGCGTGAATTGGATGCGGCGGAACTCGAGGCCGAGAGTCTGCGCCATGGTGCGGACCAGCAGCGTTTTCGCGGTACCGGGCATGCCGGTAATCAGGCAATGGCCGCCCACGAAGAGCGCGATCATCACCTGCTCGAGCACTTCGTCCTGGCCCACGATTACGTGGCGCACCTGGCGGACGATGTCTTCGTTGACTTGATTGAATCGCGCCAGCCGCTTGCTGAGCTCGGCCGATTCGATGGACGGAACCGTCGATGTAGACAAAATGTATTAATCCTTCCCGTCGAGCTGTAATAACAATCGTTGTGCGGGCTTGTAGCCCGGCGCCGCCTCGAGCGAATTCAGAACCGCTTCGCGCGCCTCATCTTTCTTGCCGATGGCCTTGAATGCCAGCGCCAGCCGATAATTCGCATCGGCCTGCTCGAGCGGCTTTGCGGCCAGCACGGCCTGATACTCGCGAACCGCGTTGTCCGGCTTCCCTAAGTCGAGATAGAGCGCGCCCAACCGGCGATGCAAATCTTCGTCGAGCGGGTAAATGTAATTGATGCGGGCGAGCGTGCGCGCGGCGGCGTCCTTCTTGCCCGCCTCCTCTTCGAGAGTCGCGAGTTTCTTGAGCGTCGCGGGATTCCGGCCGCCTTTGGTTGCGTAATCCTCAAGCGAACGCGCCGCCGCAGCCTTGTCGCCCTTGGCCGCATATGCCTCACTCAGCATTTCGTACACGCTGTGGGCTTCCACGTAATCCGGATACATGTCGCGGATCGCCGCGCCTTCCTGAATCACCTCGTCATACTTCTTGTCGGCCAGCAGCTTGGTCGTGGCCGCGGTCCGCTTGCGCCATTCCGCGTAGTTCTTCACGGTCGTCCCGGTTTGCTTGTCGAGCCACGCCATGAACTGTTTATCGAACTCTTCCGGCTTCACGCCCAGTTCCTGCTCGATTACTTGGGGCGTGGTTTTCAGCGCGGCGAAAGCGTGCATCATGCGCAATAGGCGGTCGTAGCCGTACTTCTCGTTGACGTAGTCGCACACCTTGCCGGCCTGGAAATACGACACGATCATCTGCGAGGGATAAGAGGGATGGATAAATCCACGATCGAGTTCGGCAATCGGAAGCAGCTTCTTATCGGCAATCGCTTTGATAACGTCGGGGCTCAACCGGTCGCCCCAATCGGGCGCGACAGCGGTCTCCTCGTGGACGGCCATTCCTTCGGTGAACCAGCGTGGGACGCGATGCTTGGTCGCGGTCAGAACATAGACGTGGCTGAGCTCGTGCCACATCGTACTGGCCCAGTGATTGGTGCCGGGGGCGCGCGCGGATGGGCTGTCCATCGCCACCACGGTCCCGAACGTAACGCCTAACGCGCCGAGTCCGGGCATGCCCATCGTTCGCACGGCGAAGTCTTCGTGATTGGGATAGAGCTCAATCTGCACGGGGGCGTTCAGGTGCAGTTTGTACTTTTTCTCGTACGTCGCAATCGCACGCAACAGCTCACTTTCGACATAGGGCTTCAGTACCTCAGCCTCTTTCTTGTCGAGGCGCACGATGGTCGCCGGTGTTTTGTACGTCTGGTACCGCTTGTAGCTATCGAGCAGCTTCAATGTGTTGCGCACCGCGGGCGTGGTGTCACCCGCGTTGAAGCATTGCTCGAGCAGCTTGCGCGCTTCATCTTCGTGACCCAGACGCATCAGATTAACGCCCAATTCGGCGCGAGCGTCCCACAACTCCGGATCGATCTCGATAGCTTTGCGGTAGAACTGTATACCCTCCTCATAACGCCGCTCGATGACGAAGAAGTGACCGGCGATAGCGTACGCTTGGCCGTAAACCGGATTGATGGCTCGAATGCGATCGAACCACGCGGCGCCGGTTTTGCCGCTTAACAGGTCGATGGTGGCGCGAGTGGCCATCGCGTCCAATGCCTCGCCAGACATCGCGATGGCCTTGTCCGCCTCTTTCACGGCCAACTCTTCGTTGTTGTCCTCCAGGGCAACGCGCGCCAGCAATTCCTGGGCTTCGAGCAGTTTCGGATCGGACTTCAACGCGCCCTGCGCCAAGCCGACTGCTTCGGATTGCCAATTGTCCGCCGCAATCAGCGCGAGCCCGAGCATCGCCCCAGGGTGCGCGGGTTTTGCCGCCAGCACTTCCTTGAACATCGCTTCGGCATCCTTGGGCTGCGAGTGATCGAGGTACATGCGGCCCCAGCGGACCTTGTAATCGCCGTTCTCGGGACGCGCCTTCAAAGCGGCGCGAAAGGCCTCGTTGGAACCGCGATAGTCGCGCAGAGCCCACAACCCTTCCGCTCGCAAATATGGATCGCTCGAGTTGGCGAGCTTCTGGTAACAGGCGCGCGCCGGAGCATTCTGGCCGTGACGCTTCGCCGTCTGGCAGTCCTGCAGCGTCTGCGCCGAAGCAGTCGCGATTGCCAGACAGGCGAGAAGATACCTCATTTGTCCAACTCCGCTTGCACCTTCGCCAATTCGAGCAATAGAGCAGACAACTTCTGCCTGTATTCGGTTACCGGTATCGCGGCCTTCTGGTACTTCAATTGATCGATCTGCTCCTCGAGTTCCTGCTTTTTCTTCATCAGTTCGGGATTTTGCGCGGCTCCGGCCTGCGCTCCACCGAGACGCAGAAGCGGAAAGCGCGATGCGAGCAGACCTTCCCCGTTTTGCGGCGACGGCGTGCGAGTCGGCTGCCCTTTGCCGGTGTCCTCGAGCATCGCGTGCTCGGTGGCGAGACGGTTGGCGGTCTCGAAAAACTTGGATGTCTTCTGCTCGGCGTACTTGAACGCCTCGAGCGCGCTCACAACTTCGTTCTTGTCCGTATCGGCGAGCGGATCGCGGAGCGCCTCCACCCAGTAGCGCGCAAACACGGTCGCGTTCTTCTCGCTACCCGACTTGGTGGCCGTGATGATTGCGCGATTCGGCCGTTCGAGAGCCGCAAACGATCCGCCGCTCGCGCTGGTCATGTTGACCACGAGCTGCTTGGCGGGAATACGATCGAGCAGCGCGGCGAGTTCGAGTGCGCTAATATCGGGGCCTTGCAAGTTTACCTTGTAATCGGAGCCGTCGAACGTGCCGTGCCCGATTATCATCAGCACGAAGCTGTCGTCCTTCGACGAGTCCTTGGCGATCTGCTTCAGTGCCGACTCCAGTTGCGCCTTGGTGGCCAGAGCGCCCGCGAGCGTCGTAACTTTAGCGTCCGGCGCTGCCTTCAGTAGACGGTCTATATCGCGCGCCCACCCCTGAAAGCGCTGATCGTACTCCGGCTCTCCGCCCAGGCCCGCGATGGTGACGTAATAGGTCGACGCCGGAAGGCTCAAGGCGCTCGCGAGGAGGGCTGCGACCAATCTCATATAACGCCCCATTTCCGCCGCAGCATCCATTCCGAGCCGCGCAACATCAAAGCGAATAAAAACACAATCGGCATATTCCAGAGATCGCGAGTTTCACGTACGGTGATACCGGAGTCTGAGTATTCGACGTCGCTCGCCAGCCTTCCGGCTTCATTGGGACGGTAATAACGGCCGCCCGTCTGCGCCGACAATTTTTCCAACAGCTCGCGATTCTGTTCGGTACGGAAATTTTCCGCGATGCCATCCTCGCGCCGGAAGGTAATGACGTCGCGACCCAACTCCTCGTTGCCGCGACGCGCCACGACTTCGGCCAGATAAGAACCCGGCTTCGGCGCTTCCCAATCCGTGGTGAATGTGCCGCGTTCCTGCGCCGACGGCTGCAGCGTAATCTTCTCGTTCAAACCATCGGGCCCGATGATGTGCGCTTCCACTTGCGCGTCCCCAGCGGCCTGGTACGTCTTGTCGCGAACTTCGGCGCGCAAGGGAACCCGGCTCTCATCGGCGAGCAGCGACTTTGGCGTCGACAGCACGACGCGCCCCGGAGATCCGGTGACCAGCCAACGCAGCATCTGCTGCCAGAAAACTTCGTGCGAGCGATCGCCCAACGGCATCTGCATCTGCCACCGCCAACTGCCGCCGGTGGCAAACACCGCAGTCCGGCCGTGCCCGTAATTTTGCGTGATCAATGTGGGAACGCGCCGGGTGCTGCCCGCGGGACTCGCTTCCATCAACACCAGTGCGCCGCGCTTCGGGCTGCCGGGATCCTGCCAGTTCATCAGGTACGGCAGCTTTTTCCAGCGCTCGACATTCTTGACGGGATCGTCGTCGAGACGCGTGATGAGACTGTCGCGCCCGGCAGACGTGAGTTCTGCGACCGCGGCCGTTTGCGCGTGATACGTGTTCTTGCTCGAAGGTAGATCTACGGGAAGCAGATCCGTGAAGGGCGGCTGCAGATAACCGCCATCGCTCAACCCGAAGCGTCCGCCGAGAAACAGAACCCCGCCGCCGCGACGGTCCGCGAACTCCTTGATCAATTCCTGTTGCGCAGGCGTGAACCAGTTGGCCTCGACGCTGCCGATGATCAGGCCTTGGAACGCGAACAGCTCCTCAGCCTTCGTGGGGAAGCCCTGCACCAATTCGTCCGGCGAATCGATGCCCTGACGGTAAATCTTGTTCTGAGTGGTTCGCAAGATGGTCGCCATCTTGAGCGAATGGTCGTCGTCGATGGCGCGATGGATGAACTTGTATTCCCAACGCGGCTCGCCTTCGACGTAGAGCACGCGCGGCTTGGAAGCGTCGACATCCATGACGCGCGTCAAGCGATTGTTCTTGACGTTCTCTTCGTTCTTCTGCGGATCGATCGACACTTCGAGATTACGCACGCCTGCCGATCCGGCATTAAACAAAATCGCCTCGCTTTGTTCGGTACCGTCCGCCTTAAAAATGATGTCGCGCGTGGCCAGCGGCTTCCCGCCATCCTTCAGCGTCACGCGGACACGCTGCCCCGCATAGCCGCGCTGCCGTAACGTCAACTGGGCCTGCACGCGCGAATCGGCGAGAGTTTTGGAGGGCGTCTGCAGATCGACGAGCTCGATATCGTGCGACATCGCCTCCAGGCCAAAGCCGATAGTGTGGACCGGGATGCGATGCTGCCGGATCGCCGACATCGTATTCAGATCGATGCCGCCCGCGTTCTCGGCCCCGTCGCTCAACAGCACGATCGCGCCGACTGGAAGGCTCGCGGATTCCGCCGCGACCTGTTTCAGAGCGTCGCCCAAACGCGTGGCTGGCGCTTGGGCTTTGAGCGATGCCGTGTTCTGGATGCGCTGCAGCGTTTCGCCCGCGCTATACAGACGAACTTGGAAGCGGTCGCGCAAAGCTTTCAGCAGGCCAGAATCGAGCGTCTTGGTGGCTTGCTCCAAACGGCTCGATCCGTTCTCCTGAATGGCCATGCTGCGGGAATCGTCCACCAGCACCGCGACGATATTCTGCTGCGGCTTCAACGTGCCGATGCTCAAGGCGGGCTGCCACAACATCAATAGCAGCAGCGTCAAGAACGCCGATTGCAGCAGCCAGACCACGGCCGACCGCCCAGCGCTTCCCGTCCCGAGTTTCCGTTTCCAGATCAGCCAACCGAGCACAGCGGCGCCAACAAGGATCGACGCAGCGAGCAGCCACACGGGCCACGTTCCGAGCAGGACCAGTTGGCCCTTCGAGAAAACGGTGGACGGATATTTGAACAGGAACTCGAACATTCGCTCTGCTTTCTCCACTATCGAGGGCGGCGGCGCGGCCCGGTGCGAGACCGGTTAATGGGTCATGTCGTAGATGGTGTAGTTTACGGCAATTCGATAGGCTAACGAGGCCCACTTTTCGGGATAGCGCGGGTCATCGGACCACTCCCAAGCGTCGCCCAAATCCATGTTGTGGCAGATGGCGACCATAATCCGCCCCTTGTCGTCGTAGATGCCTCTCCAACGCGGCTCGATACCGTCTTTCTCGTAGATCCGGCCAGTTTCGAACCACTGCGCTCCGGGCACCTGGAAACGTTCGTCCAGATCGTATAAGACGTGAAAGATCGGATCTTTGTTATCCAAATCGACGACGGGACGATCGGGAAATACACGGCTCATGCCGGCCATGAAAATTTCCCACTCCTGCGTCCCGTGAAAATCGTCGACCATGAGAAAGCCGCCGCGCAACAGGAACTCGCGAAGCTTCTGGCACTGCGCATCGGTGAGATCCCAGTGGCCGACTTCAACCCCATAGAGAAAAGGCCAGTTAAACACCTCGTCGGGATCGTCGAGCGAAACAGGCTGCTCGACGGACCGGGTATGAATGCGGGTCAGCCGCCGGATGCCGGCAAGCAAGTGGCGGTCCGAGCGGGGATAGTCGATGGTCCAGCTTTGATAACGGCCCCAACCCCGAGAGATGCTGGGATACATGAGTCGCGCTCGTGAGAATTCGGCGTTTTCACGCCAGTCCGGCGGCAGGGGGAAGTTCTCGTATTCCGCTCCCGGATATTCGCGGAAGGGCTTCTGAGCGTAGATGGTGCCCAGAAGGGACAGGATCAGTAAAGCAATAGAAACAACTATGCGCGGGCGCACTGGATCGCCTCGGTTGTTAAGAGGATAACACGCTCATGCGGAAGCCAATCCGCGCAGATTCCATCCACAGATAGTGGACGCCATCAACTTGTCGTTGTTAGGTCCGGGCCAGTGTGTTTCCAAACTCAACCAGCCTTGGTAGCCATCGCGCAGCAACGCGGCGATCTGTCCTTTCCAATCGACATCGCGTGTTCCCAAGGGCCCCCATTCGGGCGTGTGGCCGTTCATGCGGCAGTCCTTGGCGTGAACGTGCGCGATGCGATCGTGCGGCAGAATGTCGTAGCCGTCCGGGTAGGGATTCTCGCCGGCGACGAGCGCGTTGGCCGGATCCCATACCAATTGGAGACTGGGACGGCATACGGCGCGTACCGCCCTGCCGGCTTCGAGCGCCGTACCGACGTTGCAGGCGTGCTCGTTCTCGAGGCCAATGATCACGTGCTCGTTCTCGGCGGTTTGCCCGAGATTTTCGAGCGCCCGCGCAATACAGTCGAAGCAGCGGTCGGGCTCCACCGTGCGCCAGTACGAGAATACACGGATGATCCTGGCGTTGAAAAACCTCGCCAACTTGAAGGCGTGCTCGCTCAGCCGGGGCTGGTCGTCGAAGGTGTGCTTTGAGGCGAAGATGTCCTGCTGGAACCGGGTATCCACTTCGGGCGCGTCCGGCAGCACGCACTTCAGCAGAGGCGAGGCGATGGCGATCACCTCGAAACCCTTGGAATCGAGAAGGTCCTTGGCGCGCTGCAACTCGTCGGCGTCAAGGTCCATGATGTTCTTGCCGCCCACAACGCGCAACTCGGCGCCGGTCATGCCGATGGCGGCCATTGCGTTCAGGGCGGTTTCGAGGTCGGGCGAGAATTCGTCGGTGATCGCGGCGATGCGGAGCGAAGGTATCATCCGCTACCTTTATAACCCGCTGCGCTTCAGCGCGTATTCGAGCGCTTCGGCCGGCACTTCGAATTTCGCCACCGCTTTGTTGCCCATGTAGCCCAGATCTTCGATCCCGATCTTACTGGTGTAGTAGGCGTCGGCGGTCATTTTGCGGGCCCACTCGAAGAACTTGATGCCTGCGGACAGATCCGGCGAGGCGTTCTTGCGATACGCGATCAGATCGAGCAGCGCGGTCTGCTGTTCCGGTTTTGCCTCGACGAACGTTGCATCATTGCGCTTGCGCATCGCGGCATCGAGCCATGCCAGCCCGCCCGTGTAGAGCGCGGAGATCTCGTCGTTGTGGCTGGCGAGCAGATCGATGAACTCGGGCGCTCCCGCATCGAGCGCTCCTTTCGAATGCTCGTCGGCGGGAATGATGAGATCGCAGAGCCGCCGCAGCGTGGCCCATTCGTGAGCGTTGAACACCTTGGGCTTGTAAACGCCCCCGGCAGTCTGCTTCTCCGCCGCTGCCATCTGATGAACGTGCCCGGCCTCCTGGGCATCGAGCGTGAGCCCGAGCGTTACCGACAGGCCGATGTTGCGCAACAAGTCGCGTCTTGAAAATTCAGACATTGCCCTTCCTCATTTCCTCAGCCAGATACTCGGCCGTACGCCACGCCATCGCGCAGATCGTCAGCGTCGGATTCTTGTCGGGGTTGCCGACAAACGGCGCGGCATCGGCCACGAACAGATTCTTGACGTCGTGCGCCTGGCAATACTTGTTCAACGCGGAAGTCTTCGGATCGTCGCCCATGCGGACCGTGCCAAGTTCGTGGATGATCATGCCGGGGACGGAAATCTTATCTTCGGGCGGCCGTGGACTGCGCCGCGGCGATCCGCCCATGCCCTCGAGAATGGCCGCGAAAGTCTGCTCCATGTGGTCCACCATTTTCAACTCGTGCTCGGACCACTTGAAGTGGAAACGTAAGACGGGGATGCCCCAGCGGTCGACAACATTGGGATCGATCTCGCAGAAGCTCTGCGCGTTGGGGATCATCTCGCCGCGGCCCGAGAGGTGAACGATGCTGCCGTACTCGTCGCGGATCGATTCCTTCAGTTGTTTGCCGTAGCCTTCGAATTTCGCGCAGGAGCCGTGGAACGAGCCGACGTTGGGCATGTGGAATCCGCCCCCAATTTCGATGTGGTATCCACGCGGTATGCCCGCTTCCTTCTGCCGGTCCCACATCCACCACGGCATGTAGACGTGCATCCCGCCCATGCCATCGTCGTCGTAACGCGGCACTCCGCGCAGTGCGGGAACCTGGGCGGACATGGCGTATCCGACCGTATCGGTGAGATAGCGGCCCACCACGCCCGAGGAGTTTGCGAGACCTTCGGGCGTGCGCGGCGATTTCGAATTCAGCAGCAGCCGTGCGGTCTCGCAAGCGCCGCCCGCGACCACGACCGACCGGCACCGGATCCGGTTCTCCTCGCGCGTCGTTTTGTCGATGTAGGATACCGCGGTCACTTTGCCCGAGCCGTCGGTGATCAACTCGCGCGCCATCGCATTCGAGATGACCTTCACGCGTCCGGTCTTCATGGCCGGCAGAATCTGAACCTGGCTCGAGGAATAGTTCGAGGCCGTCACGCAACCGCGGCCGCACTGGCCGCAATAGTGGCAAGCAGGGCGCCCGTTCGTATTCCTGGTGATCACCGCCATGCGGTTCGGGATGCACGGGATGTTCAATTTCTTCGACGCGCGCTGCACCAGCGTTTCGTAAACGCGCGGCGGAGGCGGTGTCTGGAAAATTCCATCGGGAGCGCTGCGGATTCCTTCCCTGGTGCCGGTGATGCCGATGAATGTTTCGGCCTTGTCGTAATACGGCGCGATCTCGTCGTAGGTGATGGGCCAATCCGTTCCCAGTCCATCGCGCGAGTACGGCTTGAAATCGTAATCGGAGAAGCGGAACGAGAACCGTCCATAATGATTCGTGCGCCCTCCGAGAATGCGCGAACGGAACCACCGAAAGCTGTTGCCGGGCGCGACAGTGTAGGGCTCGCCTTCGAGTTCCCATCCGCCGAACGAAGCCGAGAAGTAGCCGAAGAAATAGGGGTTCTTGCCCAGATAAAACGATCCGTCCTCGCCGGCGCCGCGATGTGGAACCTGGTACGGCCACATGTGTTCCTTGAAATCGCGAGCCGGATTGAGCATCGGCCCGGCTTCGAGTAGGGCCACGTTGATGCCCATCTTGGTGAGCACCTGCACCATAGTGCCGCCCCCGGCTCCCGAGCCGACCACCACTACGTCGTACACGGACGAGCTGCGAATCACTTGCATATGTGTGCACAATTATACCCGGCTGCTGGGTGTCTGCTCATGCCTAACCAGGCTCCGGTAGTAAGCTCCTGATCCAGTTTTCGAAATAACGTTTCCCATTGATTTGCTCGGCGATATCGACCATACCAGCGAGAGCGAGAATCAACAATGCGATTTCCTCCCGAACTATTGCATCGAGAACCGATGCGAGAGCGAAGAATACGACCGCCATCACCAGAAGGGTGATGTCATTTACAGCAGCCCAAAGCTTTATCATCCGGCTTGCATCGTATCGCCACGATACAAACAGCCATACCATATCGTATGAGAGGATCAGTGCGGTCATTTGGACGAAATGTGTAGACGCGCCTAAGTGCGCCCATTCTCGTGTGTCAATCGCCGTACTCCAGGCGAAGAAGAGGATGAAATGAACTAGTCCGATCAGGTAATCGAGGCCGAAGCTCTTACTGGTATAGCGTCCAGAAACCGGCCCAAAATACACCTCGTTGAAATAGAACACTGCGCCGAGATGAAATCGGATGATTGTCGTCACAAATACAAAAAGGCGGCATACGAGAAGCAAATTGAACCACGGATCGTTATGCGCTTCCGGCGAGGTCAGCGTTGGAACTGTCCGAACGAGCGCCTCGCGGAGCGCGAAACCTACAAGGACGGCGTAGAGTCCGAAGGCAGAGAAAGAAACGCCACGCCGGACGTCATCGGCATACGCAACTACACCGAGGGGAGACGTGGGTGTACCTGGAAGATCGCGCCCGCAGAGCTAGGCGGTAATGCGGGGCGTGATCCGGGGCTACTCTGAGGCGGTCGGTGCCTACTGACGATGGGTCAAAACAGCTTCATGCTCCCGATCCTGATGGTTCTGGATCGTATGGAACTGTTCACCCAGCCCGGTAGCTTTCCCGTTTCTCGCCCCTAGTCGATTCTCGACCACCATGATGGCTTTGATGGCGATCGGAAATAATATCGCCAAGATGGCTAAGACTGTACCTGCCCCGATCATCATGGAATCCTTATCGGCCATACCTGCTCCACGCTTACCAGTAATCAGACGCCGCTGGGCACTGAACGCTTCGTTTTTCTGGATTCAGAACGAGCACCGCTGGGCGGGGTGCGGGCTGTTATTCGGGGTGCAACTCACTTCCGCTGTGTTCCAAAAACAGAACAACGAACGAACACCAAAGTGTATCAGACGTGCGATGGCGCGCGGTCACAAAGGGATATTGCCGTGCTTCTTGGGCGGGTTCGTATCCACCTTGGTCTCGAGCATCCGTAAACCACGAATGATGCGCGGGCGGGTCTCATGCGGCTCGATCACATCGTCGATATAGCCCTGCTCGGCCGCGACAAATGGATTCGCAAAGCGCTCGCGGAACTCGGCGATTTTCTGTTCCCGCGCAATCGCGGGGTCCGGCGCTGTGGCAATCTCGCGGCGGTACACGATGTTCACCGCGCCCTCAGCGCCCATCACCGCGATCTCAGCAGTGGGGTAGGCCAGGTTCACGTCGGCGCGAATATGTTTGGATCCCATCACGCAATACGCGCCCCCGTAGGCCTTGCGCGTGATGATCGTGATCTTCGGAACGGTGGCTTCGGCGTAGGCGTACAGCAGCTTTGCCCCATGCCGGATAATTCCGCCGAACTCCTGATCGACGCCCGGCAAAAATCCGGGAACATCCTCGAAGGTGACAATGGGGATATTGAAAGCGTCGCAGAAGCGCACGAAGCGAGCGCCCTTGGTGGACGAAGCGATGTCGAGACAGCCCGCCAGCACCGCGGGTTGATTGGCGACGATGCCGATGCTGCGGCCGTCCATGCGTGCAAACCCGGTGACGATGTTGCCCGCGTAGCGTTGCATCACTTCGAAGAAGACGCCATCGTCGGCCACTCGATTGATCACGTCTTTTATGTCGTAAGGCTGTCCCGGATCGGCCGGCACGATCGTGTCCAGGCGCTTGTCTTGACGGTCGATCGAATCGGAACTCGGCTTGCGAGGCGGATCGTCGCGATTATTCTGCGGCAGGTACGTGATCAGCTCGCGAATCATGCGCAGGCACTCGGCGTCGTCCGCGGCGAGGAAATGCGCGACGCCGCTCTCGGTGTTGTGTGTCACCGCGCCGCCCAGTCGCTCTTTGGTGACATCCTCGTGAGTTACCGTTTTGATGACATCGGGGCCGGTGACGAACATGTGGCTGGTGCGATCCACCATGAAGATGAAGTCGGTGAGCGCGGGCGAATACACCGCACCCCCGGCACATGGGCCCATGATCGCGGAAATCTGCGGGATAACGCCGCTCGCAATGGTGTTGCGCAGAAAGATATCGGCGTAGCCGGCAAGCGAGAGCACGCCTTCTTGAATCCGCGCACCGCCCGAGTCATTCAAGCCGATGACGGGCGCGCCGGTCTTCAGCGCGAGATCCATAATCTTGCAGATCTTGCGCGCGTTCATCTCCGACAGCGATCCGCCGAACACCGTGAAATCCTGAGCGAAAATGTAAACCGGCCGTGAGTGAATCAGGCCGTAGCCGGTGATGAATCCGTCGCCGTCGATGATTTCTTTCTCCATGCCGAAATCGCGGCAGCGGTGCCGGACCAGCTTATCCATTTCCTCGAAGGTGCCCTCGTCGAGGAGGAGTTCGACGCGCTCGCGGGCGGATAGTTTGCCTTCGCGATGCTGGCGCTGTTTACGGTCGGGTCCGCCGCCAGCCTCGGCAACGGCATGCCTGCGGCGCACCTCGTCAAGCCGGTCAGTGGACATTCAAGTACACAGTATCACTGCGGGATGGGAGGGGCCGTCCACAACCGGGTTGTTGCGGGATCGAACACAACTGTTCGGGACTCAGTTTGGGTGAGACCTCGATGACACCATGCTGCAAGCGACGGACTGCCCTGCTGAGTCGCTCGCTGGCCCTATTGCATCACGCCTTCCCCTTGCGACAGAGCGGCGAGCAGGCGCTCCTTATTGCGCTCGGCCGCGGCGACGGCTGACTCCAGACTCACCCAATACACGGCCAGTCCGATCCCAGCCATGATGCCGAGAACTATGAACAGCGCCGCCTCGCTCTTGAAGGCGTAGCGGGCTCCATAAGCCAGAAGTACGGGCAGGGCCGCGACGGGATATAGGAGCAATAGCCACGCCTGCACGCGGCCGGGCGATCCGGTGCGCATCGACCGGGCAGGGTTCAGTCCGCGCGCGGAGGCGGTCGAGGTCAGGTTGCCGAGGGCGATCAGATAAGCCGAAATCACTAGAGTGACCGCATAGGCCTCCGCAACCGTTGCAGGACGAACCGGCATTCGCAGGATCGCGCACAGAAGGATGATACAAGTGGTCTCAAGCAGCACGAAAAATAGCGCGCTGACGTTCTTTCCTTGCAAGACAGTGCTGAAGCGCACGGGCATGGCCCAGTAGGCTTGAGCCGCCGTCCGATCGAATCCGAAGGTGTTCCAGAAGCACACTTCACCCAACAGCAGCAGCGCATACACGCAGATAAATGTGAGATAGTTCCTGCCAAAGACGCCGGAAAAGCTGTTGCGGCCGAACGCCACTGGCAGCCAAATCACCAGGCCGAAGGTGAATCCCATGACGAACACGAGCCGGAAGCGGGGCGCGCGGGAGAGAAAGCGAATCTCCTTCTCCACCAGCGCGGCCAAGGGATCGTGGAACAGCAACCGCGGCCACCGCGCCAGCAGTGGATCGCGGCCCGGTTTTCCAGCGGGGGTGGCGTTCGATTCATCGGCATCGGAACGGAGCGTTCGTTCGAACTGCCAGCGTCCGAACCAGTACGCGGCCGCGGTCCAGGCGAGCAAGGCTGCGACGCTGACGCCCGAAACATTTCTACTCGCAATTGTTGCGGCAGCCGACCACGGCCAAGCGGGCCACGGCACGCCTTGAAACAGTGTCCCGAGCCGCTGTCCCGCGCCCGTGGTGATTAGCACCTGCGGGATAGCGCCAGCCAGCATCAGCGCCAGCACGGCGATCTCGCGCACGCGCTTGCGGGCGAACACGCGCATCATGATTTCGCGCACGCCGGCCGATACGCACAGGTTAAATACCACGAACGGGATCAACCCCGCCGCGCTCCAGGCGGGCAAACGGGGATTGGCCAGAAGCCCAATCGCGATCCCAACCAGAAGCAGGATCATTTCGACCGTGGTGGAGATTCGCAGCAACAGCTCGATGAAGAACATCTGCGAACCGGGGATGGGATAGACAACCAGCTTCCTGGTTGACAATGAGACTCCCGAAGTCCCCAGGAACACCGGCACGACTTGCCAGTAGACCGTGATAAACAGCAGAGCGCCGGGCAGTATCTCGACGGCGAGCGTGTGATTGCCAGGATCGGAGAAGAAGCGCACGGCGAGCACGGCGAGGCACGACCACATTCCGTACCACGCGATGGCGGCCAGGGCGGGGAACACCAGTCCGGACTTGTTCGACTTGGGGAAATAGTTCAACAGGCTGCGCCACTGTGCCCAGAGAATCGCCCGTGCCTGTGAGTTCATGCGTGCTGTCGCCTAGGATGGTGCTTGTATGAATCGTATCCTGGTCATCGGAGCTACGGGCACTGTGGGGCGGCAGGTCATCTCGCAATTGCCCGCCACCGGGGTGCGAGTCCGCGCGCTCGTTCGCAATCCGGAGAGGGCCGGCTTGCCGCAGCACATCGAAGTAGTTCGCGGCGATCTCACGATTCCCGAGACCCTCGATGACTGCCTTCAAGACATCGATACGGTATTCCTGGTGTGGACCGCCGGCCCTGCGGCTTTCCCTGCGGCTTTGGAGCGGATCACGCAACAGGTGCGGCGCATCGTGTTCCTCTCAGCGCCGCTGAAAACGGCCCACCCATTATTCCAGCAGCCCAATCCAGCACGAGCAATCGGCGAGCACATCGAACGGCTGATCGAGAACTCAGGACGCCAGTGGACGTTCTTGCGGCCGGGGATGTTTGCGGCAAATGCTCTGGGATGGTGGGCGCCGCAGATCCGGGCGGGTGATGCCGTGCGGTGGCCGTATCTGGCCACGCCAACTGCCCCCGGTTCACGAACGCGATATCGCCGCGGTTGCAGCCCGCACACTCTGTGAAGATGGACACGCGGGCGCTGAATACGTTCTGACTGGACCCCAATCACTGACCCAGTTCGAGCAGATATCGACAATCGCCGATGTGATCGGCCGGTCCGTGCGCACAGAAGAGATCTCGCCAGATGAAGCACGCCGCGAGTTGCTTGCGATCATTCCCGCTCCGGTTGTCGTCGCATCGCACGGTCGGCGTTTGACCACTTCGCCAGACCCGCGCCAGTATGCTAATTCAGGAAGTAAGTCCGATATAGCGTATCGCGCTGCTTGGGTATAAACCCGGCATCGCGAATCAAGCGGCGAAGCTCTTCTTCACTCGCCTGGTGATGTGTTCCCGCAGCCGAGACGACATTTTCCTCGATCATGATGCTGCCCACATCATTGCCGCCGAACCGTAGCCCGAGCTGGCACGTCTTGAGTCCGGGCGTCACCCATGACGATTGGACATTCAGGATATTCGTGAGATAAACGCGGGACAGCGCCAGCATCTTCAGATACTCGACCGCTGTCGCCTCCTCTTTCACGAAGCGCCCGAGCGAGGTGTGCTCGCGCTGGAATGCCCAGGGGATGAACGCCGTGAAGCCGCCCGTCTCCTCCTGAATATTGCGCACGAGGTCGAAGTGGTTCAGCCGCTGTTCGATGCTCTCGTTCACCCCGAACATCATTGTCGCGGTGGTCCGTATGCCAAGCTGATGGGCGGTGCGGTGCATGTCCACCCATTCATTTACCGAGCACTTCAACCGGCTGATGCGGCGCCGCACATCGTCGTCCAGTATCTCCGCGCCTCCGCCAGGGATCGAATCCAGGCCAGCGTCGCGCAGGCGCGCAAGGGTGTCGCGCAGGCTGATTCCGCTGACTTGCGCGATGTTGGTGATCTCAGGCGCCGAGAAACAGTGGCACCAGATGTCGAAGCGCTGCTTGATCGAGCGCAGCAGGTCTTCGTACCACTCGATCTTTAGGTCGGGATGCAAGCCGCCTTGCATGAGAATGCCCGTGCCGCCCAGGTCGATGGTCTCCTGGATCTTGGCGAAGATCTCCTCTCTCGGAAGCACGTATCCTTCGGCGTGGCCCATCGGCCGGTAAAACGCGCAGAAGCTGCAGTACTCCGTGCAGAAGTTCGTGTAGTTGATGTTCCGGTCGATGATATAGGTGACGACGTTCTCGGGATGCAGCTTGCGGCGTACCGCGTCTGCCTCCATGCCGGTCGACACCAGGTCGTCGCTGCGGAAGAAGTCGATCGCTTGTTCGCGGGTCATCATAACTTGGCCACCTCGAGAAGTTTAGCTTGGGGCAGAGCAGCGGCCATTTGCAGATACTTCTCCATGCCGCGGTACTCATCGGAGCCCAATTCGAAAACAATGCGGTTGGTCAGATACTCGCGGGCGAGTTCCGGAGTAATGCCGCGGCGCCCGTACTCTTGCGCGACGATATCGTCGATGTGATCGAGGCCGAACCTGCATGAGTCGATGAAAGCGGCGACGTTGGCGGGCGTGTGGAACTCCTTGCGCCCGGCCCAAACCGCGAATACCATCGGCAGGCCAGTGATGCGGACCCACTCGGCGCCGAGGTCGGCTACGTGCAGACCCCTGGCGCGGAGTGCGTCGGGTTCCAGCAGCAGGGCCGCATCGCCGATAATGAGCGCGGCGTCGGCTGCCTCCAGCATAGGACCCAACTGCGGTGGCATCGAGATGACGGCAGGTTCCGCGCCGAACGCCTGTGCCAGAATAATGCGCGACAGTAGGACCGAGCTGCGCGATCCGGAGTCCACGGCGAGAGTCCGTACAGCGCTGAACGGCTTCGTCGAGATGAGCAGGATCGAGCGCACCGCGCCTCGGCACGCAATTCCGGCGCCGCGAAAAATATCCAGGTTCTGTTCGAGCAGGGTCGCGACGGGCACGATGCCGATATCTGCGCGGCCATCGCGGACCTGAGCGGCGCACTCGGAAGGGACGGCGAACGTCACGTCAAATACGCGCCGTTGCGGCCCGTGAAGCATCCCCCACACGAGCGGAACAGTGTTGAAGTAGCTGACTGCGCAAACTCGGGGTATCAAGACACGATGATAACAAGGCGCGGCTTTTTTCGATATCTGGCGTTGTAAATTGCCAGTCCAAAATGGTACGCTCAGGAGCATATTGGCATGCTGCCAGCGATCCACATCGACTACGGCTCGGAGATACCGCTTTACCGGCAAGTATATGAACAGATCCGGGCTGGAGTGGTTTCCGGGAAGATGGCCGATGGAGAGCGGCTGCCAGCCACGCGCGAATTGGCTGGCCTGCTTGGACTGAACCGGACCACCGTCTCCGCAGCTTACGATCTTCTGATCGAAGCCGGGCTGATCAGCGGTCAAGTGGGGCGAGGCAGCTTCGTCACGCACAAATCGGCGAGCGTGCGCCTGAACTGGCCGCAACTTCTGAACTCCGGTCCGTCGACCGCGGCATTCGTGAACGGCTCCGAAATCAGTTTTGTGGCCTCGCGCCCGTCGGAGCTGTTGTTTCCTCTCGAAGACTTTCGCCGCACCTGCCAGGAGACGATCGCCAGCGATGAAGCGGTCAGCATCCTGCAACTCGGGACCCCCGCCGGTTACGCGCCGCTGCGTCATTACTTGTTGGATGAAGCGCGGCGTGAAGGAGCGGCACGCAGCGGCGACGATGTAGTCGTCACGAGCGGGTGCCAGCAGGCTCTCGATCTGCTGCAGCGCACACTGGTGAGCCCGGGCGATGCCGTCGCCATCGAGGATCCCGTATATCCAGGGTTGAAGAACGCCTTCGCAGCCGGGCGCGCGCGCATTCTGGGCATTCCGGTGGGCCGCGACGGGATCGAACTTGAGGCGGTGGCCCGCGCATTCAAAGCCGAGCGTCCGCGACTGCTCGTGTTGACTTCCTCTTTTCAAAATCCGACTGGCGCGAGCGTTCCTTCGAGCGCGCGGATGGCGCTGGTCCGTCTGGCGCGGGAGCATGGTGTGATCCTGGTCGAGAACGACCTGTACGGCGACCTCCGCTACACCGGCGAACGAGCGCCGACCTTGAAGCAGCTCGACGACACGGGCGACACCATCCTGCTGCGCAGTTTCTCGAAGACTGCGTTTCCGGGTCTCCGAGTCGGCTGGATGTTGGCGCCGCGCGAGGTGGCGCGCCGCGTGGCCGAGGCGAAGCAGTGGTGCGACCTGCATACCGATCAGCTCTCGCAGGCCGTTCTGCTGCGGTTTGCCGAATCGGGCCGTTTGGCCGCGCATCGCGCACGCATGTTGGACGCCGGGCGCGAAAGGCTTGCGGCGGTGTTGGACGCATGCACGCGTCATCTGTCGGGTATCGCGTCGTTCACAAAACCGGAAGGCGGCATGAATGTTTGGGTGACATTCGGGGAGCGGATCGACACGGGCGATGTGCTGGCGCGCGCGCAGCGGGAAGGGGTGGCGTATCTGCCGGGCACTCATTTTGGCGTCGACAAGCAGCACCGGTCGTCGGCGCGCCTGAGTTTCGCGGGTTTGGAGCCGGAGCGGATCGAGAAGGGAATCGCCGTGCTGGGCCGTATCTTCGGCCAGGAAACGGCACGATTGCGCGGAGTGATGGATGCGGATCCCGAGCCCGCGCTGGTGTAGGCCGGAGAATTTGAAGCGAGGATGGACACAATGTACATGGACGAACAACTGCGACTGAAGATCGGTCTCGCCGAGATGTTGAAGGGCGGCGTGATCATGGACGTGACCAACGCCGACCAGGCCCGCATTGCCGAGAAAGCCGGCGCGGTGGCGGTGATGGCTCTCGAGCGCGTGCCCGCCGATATCCGCAGGGATGGCGGCGTGGCGCGCATGGCATCGATCCGCGTGATTCGCGAGATCATGCACACGGTCAGCATTCCGGTGATGGCCAAAGCGCGCATCGGCCATTTCACGGAGGCGCGGGTACTCGAAGCGCTGGCCGTCGACTACATCGATGAGAGCGAGGTGCTGACGCCCGCCGAGGAGGAGCACCACATCGACAAGCGCGATTTCAAGGTGCCGTTCGTGTGCGGCGCGCGCAACCTGGGCGAAGCTTTGCGGCGGATCGCGGAGGGTGCCGCGATGATCCGGACGAAAGGCGAGGCCGGCTCGGGCAACATCGTCGAGGCGGTTCGTCACATGCGGACCATCGTGAAGGAGATGAAGCAGCTCACGGTGCTGGGCAAGGAAGAGTTGATGGCCGAAGCCAAGAAGCTGCAAGCGCCGCTCGAACTGGTGGAGTATGTCGCCAAGAACGGCAAACTGCCTGTGCCGAACTTCTCGGCGGGCGGTATCGCTACCCCGGCCGATGCGGCGCTGGTGATGCAGCTGGGCGCCGAGGCGGTGTTCGTCGGTTCGGGGATCTTCAAATCGTCCGATCCGGAAGCGCGCGCCAAGGCGGTGGTGAAAGCCGCAACGTTCTTCAACGATCCGGTCCGGCTGCTCGAAGCGAGCGAGGAGTTGGGCGAAGCGATGCCCGGACTCGAGATTGGGAAAATACCGGCGGGCGAGTTGCTGCAGACCCGCGGCTGGTAATGGCGGAGGATCGCGCCAAGATCGGAGTGCTCGCGCTCCAGGGCGATTTTGAAGCCCACGCGAAGGCGCTCGCCCGAACGGGCGCCGACGTGTCTGAAGTGCGCGCCGCCGCCGAGTTGGACGCGATCGACGGGCTGATCATCCCCGGCGGCGAGAGCACCACCATGCTGAAACTATTGCATTTAGAAGGTTTATTCGACCCGGTGCGGCGTTTTGGCGAAACGAAGCCAATTTTCGGCACCTGCGCCGGCGCTATCCTGCTGGCTCAGGAAGTGACAGGGCCGGAGCAGGAATCGCTCTCATTGGTTGACATCGGAGTCGAGCGCAACGGGTACGGCCGTCAAGTGGATAGCCGGATCGGTAAGCTGGACGTGGAAGACCGGGACCGGCTTCCTGGTGGCGACATCGAGGCCGTGTTCATCCGGGCTCCGATCGTCCGCCGGACCGGCAGCGATGTGCGAGTGCTGGCGCGCTACGGGGGCGACCCGGTGCTGCTCGAGCAGGGCCGGCATCTGGTTGCGACGTTCCACCCGGAACTGACGCCGGATCCGCGCATTCATGAGCTGTTTCTCGAGAAGGTTCGGAAGGATCGGGATGAAGCAGATCCGAAACGAGCGCCAACTCCATCATCTCCGCGCAGGTAATCGAAATAGTAAACTGCATGCGCCCCCGCCTGTAGTATCGGCGGGAGCCGCACGGAACTTTAGCTTCGCTCGCCGCCTAAATGAAGGCCTTTGTGAATGGCGTACAGAGCCAGTTCCAGGCGGTCCGAGACGCCCAATTTGTCGAAAATGTTGTGCAAGTGGTTCTTCACCGTTTGCTCGCTGATGAACATCTTCTCGGCCATTTCCTTGTTCTTATAGCCCTGCGAAACAAGCGCAACGATCTCCCGCTCGCGCTGGCTGAGCGGCGATCGCTCCCGGGTCTTGGTCTGTCCGGGGCCGGCCATGTCCAGAGGCGAGGAAAACTGACGCATGACGGCGGCGGTGGTGTGCGAGTCGAGCCAGATCTCGCCGGCGTAAACCTTTCTGATGCTCTTGACGATCAGATCGGGTGCCGTCTGCTTCAACACAATGCCCGAGCAGCCCAGCTTCATCGCCTGGACGAACTCGTTCTTATCCTCGGAGGCCGTCAGCACAATCACTCTGGTATTCCGGTTGGATTGCTGAAGCGCCTGCAACGCGGACAGGCCGTCGAGATTCGGCATCCGGAGATCGAGAAGCAGAACGTCGGGTTCGAGCTCCTGAACGCGGTCCAGAACTTCGCGGCCATCTCCTGCTTCGCCGACCACTTCGACATCGGACTCCAGCGCCAAAAGCTTCTTCAGTCCGTCGCGCACGATCGGGTGATCGTCGGCAATCACCACCCGTATGTTCTTCTTGCGCTTCTCCGGGAATATCGGGCTTTCTTCGATTCCTTCGACGACCGCGATTGTGTTTTCCATGCTCTGTCCTTGACTCCGCCTCGATTGTAAGGGGTTATAGTACTTGAATCAATTCAGGCGTCCCAAAAGAAGCGCCTTCGGATGTTACTTACATTCCTGCTAACGGTGCCCCAGTTCAGCCCCGTAGAAGCCGTACGTTTTTGGTGTGGTACGTACTCTCATGCAGTACGACCAGGATACAAGCTGGCCAGTCTAGTATAGGTCGGGTGATATGGTATTTTCCAGACATTTCGCGCGCCGCAGAACGTATAATCAGGATGCGATCAATGAAACTGGCTCATAAACTCAGCATTGTCCTTGTGGCAACGGCCGTTACAACACTGCCGTGCCCCGGCGCAATTAAGACCGGTCCGGAACTCAACCAGCGAATTCCGCCCTTCTCTGCGGTCGATCAGAACGGCCGCACGCAAACCCTGGAAACCATCGCTGGGCCCAAGGGCGCGATGCTGGTCTTCTACCGTTCCGCCGACTGGTGACCCTTCTGCAAAGGCCAGCTCGTGGAGCTGCAACAGAATCTGGAACGAATCCGTGCGCAGGGCCTTGGCGTGGCAGCCATCAGCTACGATCCTCCCGCCACCTTGAAGAATTTCTCTGACCGGCGCGGGATCACATACAGCCTTCTATCGGACAAAGACTCGAAAATGATTAGGTCGTTCGGGATTTTAAATGAAGAAGTGCCCGCTGGAAGCGCCTTTTCCGGCATCCCCTACCCGGGTACATACATCGTGGATCGCGAGGGCCGCGTTACTGCCAAGTACTTCGAGCAGGACTACACGCAGCGCTACACGACGTCCGACATTCTGGTGCGCCACTTCGGAGCGGCCGCGGGCTCGGCCCACACAACGCTGCAAACGAAGCATCTCACGCTATCGGCGGCCTCGAGTGCCGACCGGGTGCGCCCCGGCCAGCGCATCGCGTTGACGCTGGATATCGAGATGAAGGCCAAGATGCACGTGTACGCTCCGGGAATCGAGGGCTACATCCCGATCGAGTGGTCGATCGCCTCTTCACCTGCTGTGATTGCGCACGAAACCGATTTTCCGAAATCCAAGACCATGCGTCTCGAAGCGATTGGAGAGACGGTGCCGGTGTTTGATGGGAGTTTCCGCCTGGTGCGCGATGTGACGATCGGGAAAGCCGCTCCAGGGCCTTTGGTGATTGAAGGAACGTTGAAATACCAGGCCTGCGACGACCGGCTCTGTTATGTTCCGCAATCGGTCCCGCTCCAGTGGACGGTGCAAGTGGAAGCGCACGATCGCGAGCGGCCCCCGGAGCCGTTGCAGCGCAAGATGAAGTAGCTACTATCTTGAAACGCAGCGGAACCCGTAGTAGGCCGGTCTTGCGGACTTTCGCGTAACCATCGCGCGACCATTGTAGGAAAAGCGATACGCCCGCTTATCGTCGACCTCGGTAGCCGTCCACCAGTAGATCACCGGGGAGTAACGGTTCCACAGCGGCGATTCTTTCTCCGGCGTGACGCGGTACGATGTCGCGCCGTTGATCCACACTCCGCCCGCGTTGGCCCCTCGGAAGGTGAGCGATCGCGTGAGTTCATCGGCGGTGGGCAGGCGCCAGATGTTGTGCAGCACGCCCTCGACCGAGCGGCCGTCCGTTGCGAGATGAACACAGGTTTCCTGCGCGGCCAACCAGTTGGTGCCGCGCTCCGGCCATCCAGGACCGGCGGGTGCCCAGCGAAGCCGCACACCGTTTCCTGCAACGATGCGCGCGCCCCGATCGCCATCGTCGAGGCGGCCCAGGGCCCGATAGGCCGGCCAAGTGCCGCAGACCAATCCGGTCAGCACTGGCACTCCGCAGATCCAATACAGCGTCCAACGTTTGCTGCGGAACTTGGCGCACCAATACAGGACGGCCAACGCCACCAGCGGCAACGCGATCAGAAGCCGGCCTGATGGCGTGTTCAGCTTGAGAGCTACGCCTGCAGCGAGGCCAGCGTGCACGATCGCGCCGAAGCGGGGCCACACGACCCCGGTGACCGCGGCGAGTCCGAGCAGCAACGCTGGAAGCAGGTACTGCGCCACAGTCAGCGCGAGATTCATCCACAGAGAACGGTAATACCACCCCTCATAAAAAGTCTCGATCGAGCCCCACGCCGTCCAGAAAATCAGAGCGGCGCACGACGCCCCAGCGGCGACCCAGCCGCAAACAAAGCGCCATCGCGGAGTCACAAATGCGTTTCCGGTAAAGGGCAAAATGCGCCTTTCGAGAAGCCTTCGGCCGCAATCCCGAATGTACGGTTGAAGCGGGCCCGGTGATTTTCCCAGGCGATGGCCATGGCCAGTTCGGTCAATTGCGCTTCGTCGAATTCACGCCGCAACGCCGCGAACAGATCGTCGTCTACCGACGCTGGCGTTCCGGTGAGGACCGCCGCAAGCCGCAGCACCAGTTTTTCGCGCGCAGTGAAGGCGGCGCTGTCTTCAAACCGCCCGATGTCTCGCAACTGCTCTTCTGAAATTCCCGCTTTCCTGCCCACGGCAGAATGGATGTCGATTCAAAACGGACAGCCCACCATCACCGCCACTTTGATCTGCGCCAACTCCTTCAACACGGGTGGAATCGTTTTGGCGGACGCCACGATTGCATCCATCCAGGTGGATGCCAGAAGCGACGGTGTGTGATGCGCCGCCAGTGTTTTCGATCGCGGTACAACACCCAGCCGTTTCTTGAGTGCTCGATATAACAGCTTGGTTAACCAACCCGTCTGTCCCTCGGGTAATCCGGCGGCGCGCTCCATAAGTTCAGGATAGAGCTTGCCCGCCGTTCCCCCGGCCCCCATCTTCGCGGGCTCGCCCTGAGGATGCTGATTTGAGCAGAGCGTTGCTGCGGGCCGGGCGAATCTGGGCGATGCGATTTACCAGATGGTGCCCGCGTGAATGACCAATTGAGGGATGCAGGCAGCCATCACGCGCGACCTTGAGGTGATGCACGGAACTGCCGTCTTTCGCGGTACCCGCGTGCCCGTGAAAACGATGTTCGAGTACTTGGAAAACGGGGAATCTCTTGACGACTTCCTGGAAGGGTTTCCTACCGTCAGCCGCGAACTCGCCATCCAGGTCCTTGAAGAGTGCCACAACGAATCGGCTCAGCGATCTGCGGACCTGGGTCCCGGAAGCTCTGCGGGCGCTCGATTCGATCCAAGCGTGAGGCGGCGCTCTCTGCAAACCTGCCGGTGCCCCACAAGTGCCCAACGGCGCGCTCCATAAGTTCAGGATCAAGCTTGCCCGCTATCATGGTTTCAGATGCCGGCAATTCCTCGAGCCACCGACGGCGCAGCGCCCGCGCTGGTGCTGTTCGACATCGATGGCACCTTGATTCGCAAAGCCGGGCCGCATCACCGCGAAGCGCTGGTGGAAGCCGTGCGCCGCGTCACGGGAATTGAAACCACGACGGAGGGAGTGCCGGTTCAGGGTATGCTCGACCGCGACATCCTGCGCCAGATGCTCTCGAACGCGGGCGCCAGAAGCGGTCCGATCCGTGAAGCGATGCCTGAGCTGATCCGCCAGGCCCAAGCCATTTATCTGCGCGTCTGCCCGAATCTGGAGCGCAAAGTGTGCCCCGGCGTGCGGATGCTGCTGCTTCGTCTTGCCCGGCGTCGCATCCCTGCGGGTCTGGTGACCGGCAATCTCACACGAATCGGTTGGAAGAAAATGGAGCATGCCGGATTGCGCCATTACTTCCGCTTCGGCGCCTTCGCCGAGCAGGCGCGCGACCGTGCGGGCCTGGCGCGGATGGCGATCGCACAAGCACGGCGCGAGGGTTGGATCCATCGCACCAGCCGCATCTCGCTGATCGGCGATCACCCCAACGATGTGCTGGCGGCTAAGGCGAATGGCGTTCAGTCGATCGCCGTCGCAACCGGGTTATCGCCGCGCGCCGAGTTGTCGGCCTACGAGCCGGACATTCTGGTGGACGATCTGCGCGCGCTGAGTCTGGAGGCGCTGGTGCCATGAGCGCATCGCCGCGCGCGGAGGAAGCGCAATCGTTCGCCGTTAAACGCGCCGAAGTCGAGTTTCACAACTTCGCGTCGTTAGGACAGCCGGAACGCGTCATTGCGCACTACGCTCAGGAAAACGTGACGCGGGGCCGCCTCATCCGCCAGCATCTGGATTTCATCGGCCCGCTTTCGCCGTTCCTCGAGATCGGAGCCAATGCTGGCCACACCAGCTACATGCTGGCGAACGATTTCGGGGCCGATGGCTTCGCCCTGGACATTTCGGCCGATTCGTTGCGGCACGGCATCGCGCTGCAGGAGCTTTGGAACTGTCCGAGGGCTCCGGTCCGCATGGCTGGCGACGCGCTGAATCTGCCTTTCGCCGACGGCTCGCTGCGCTTCGTGATGGCTTTCCAGATGCTGAGCCAGTTCATGAACATCGAGAGTGTGTTCCTGGAGGTGAAGCGCGTGCTGGCGCCGGGCGGAGTGTTTCTGTTTGGCGAAGAACCGATGCGCCGCGCGATGACGCTCGGTCTCTACCGCTGTCCTTATTACGACACGATGAAGCCGTGGGAGCGCAAGCTCTACGATTGGGGATTGCTGGGATACCTGGTGCGCGACGTGATCGGCGCACGTCAGGAGGAGAGCTTCGGCATCCGCCAGAACCACAGCATGGGGCTGCAGCATTGGGACGCGCTGGTGCGAAAACACTTTGCCGCGCATGAGTACGACATCTCGGTTCCGGAGCGCGGATGGGCAGAGCGGGCGATGAAACGCGTGGCGCAACGGCTGGATCCGTATCGCTCCCTGTGGCGTCCGGCGCGACTGCTGGGTGGAAGCCTGGCGGCCGTTTGTAAGAAGGCCGGAGATTCCGCATTCGTGCCCGTGAAATCGCCGTTGCGTTGTCCCGATTGCTCGCACTGTTTGACCGGCGACTCACAACAGACGCTGCGCTGTGACGCGTGTGGATTTTCAGCGCCGCTCGAGGCCGGTGTGTACAACCTGCTGCGCTCGGCCGATCGCGCGGAGTTGTATCCGGGCGACCGCGACGACATCATCGACTTCTCACTGCAAGGCCATGAACGGCATCTCCGCGGAAATTGGTACGACGTGGAGGGCGTTTACGGTAACCGCTGGCGTTGGATGGGTGCGGAAGCGGCCGCCCGTCTAACTCCCGTACACTCCGGCCCGCAACGCATTCGGATCCGTGGCTCGGCGCAGGATGGTCACGTGCCGGTGCGTGTTGCTGTCACGGTGAACTCTGCCATCACGGGCGAGTGGACCCTGGACCGATCAGGTCTTTTTGTTCTGGAAGCGCCGGTGCCGCGCGCGCCTCAATATGAGGTTTCCATCCAAGCCGGGCCGGGCTGGAAGGCTCCGGGCGACGAGCGCCTTCTCACCGTGAGCCTGAGTATGATCCGCCTGGTCCCTCAGGATTGACGGCGTCAGTTGCTCATCAAGTAAATGCAGGGGCGGACGTCATCTTCGGGCGTCCACTCCCAGTAGCGCAACAGGATTGTGTAGACCATCAGGCCCGTCTCGCCCTCGCCGAATAGCAGGAACCGTACCGATTGGGAAACCAGGTTTTTGCGGCTCAACTCGAGGAAGATGCCGACCGGGTCCAGTTGTTCGCTGATGTAGGCGATGGTATTCGCGATCGCGACCGCCTGCGTTACGACGATCAGGTAATCGCCGTTCTCCTTCTCAACGTGAATACAGATGGGCGAGAGGAACTCGCTCCGGTTATCGATGAGCTTCACGTGGATAAACGCCAACTGCGCTTTCACGAGATAGTGGTCGAGGATTTCGTTGCGCTTTCTAGCGCGCATGGCCGCATCGTTGCCGCGCGTGGGAACCAGGTGGACCTTCTTGCCCTTCATCTCCTCGAACAAGCGCTGCGATTCGCCGGTCGCGTACCGGACCCCGGAAACTCGAAGCTCCGTAGCGCGCCGGTACCGGCTGAAGCCGCTGACCGCGACAATGACGCCGATGAAAATGCTCGCGATGATGATTCCATCCGGCCGCCCGATAACGTTGTCAACCAGCGTGTACGCGAAGATCACGGCGACAATGCCGGCGTAGACCGCCATCCCGGTGCGCTTCTCCGACCGCAGCGCGAGGGCTGAGGCGACTGCGGCCGACAACATCAGAACCAGCACTCCCGTCGCATACGCGCCGCCCTGCGCTTCGACGTTGGCGCGGAACGCGATGGTGACGAACAGATCGGCGGCGAATAGCACCAGTACGAGCGGGCGGGAGTACGCGGTCCATTCCGGCGCGAGTCCGAAACGCGGCAGATAGCGCGGAAGCAGGTGCAGGAGGCCGGCCATCGCCGACGCTCCGGCGAACCACAGGATCAAAATAGTCGATATATCGTAGATCGTGCCGAACGCATTGCCCAGCAGTTCGTGCGCCAGGTAAGCAATGGCGCGCCCCGATGCCGGACCGCCCTCTTTATACGCCGCAGGCGGTATCAGCAGTGTGGTGACGAAGCTGGAGACCATCAAGGCCCCGCTCATGATGAGGGCGGCAGTTGCCAGCAATTTGCGGGTGTTCGCAATGCGGGCCAGAGGCGGATCGTCGCTTTCCGCGCCGCCGCGAATCAGCGGCATTACGGAAACGCCCGTCTCAAAGCCGCTCAGGCCCAACGCGAGACGCGGGAAGATGAGCGCCGATGCGATAGCAACCGAGGTCCAGTCGCCCCGCGAATGAAGGGCGGCGGTCCAGCCCGGAAATGCGCTGGGATGATGCATCACCTCTAACACGCCCCGCGCCAGGACCACAGCGTTCAGCAGCAGATATGGGACACACACTGCCGTCGCCAGTTCGATCGCCTCGGCGAAGCCCTTCAGAAAAACCAGAGTCAACAGTAGCAGCAGCCCGATGGTGATGGGCATGCGCGCGCCTTGGCCGACAAACTGGCGCATGAACGGATTTTCCAGGACGTGCTGCGTTGCGTCGGCGGCCGACAGGGTCATGGTGATGACGAAATCGGTGGCCGCAAAACCCAGCAGCGCGAGCACGAACCCTTTCCCGTACCAGCCCGAGAGCAGGTTCTCGAGCATCGCGATCGAGCCTTGGCCCACATAGGAGCGGCGCGCCACCTGCGAGTAAATGGGCAAGGCGCACGCCAGGGTGACGGCGATCAGGATGGCTGTTGCGATGGGAGACAGCGCGCCTGCCGCAAGCAGCGCGATTCCGGGCTGGTATCCCAGAGTGGAAAAATAATCCACGCCGGTGAGCCAGATCACCAGGTACCACGGGTGCGACCTCAGATGAGCCGAGGGCTCGTCCTGCTTTCCGCCGGTCTTTAACCAATCGGCGAGCTTCACCGTTTATAGATGCTTACACGTCAAATATTTGCATCGCCTGTTCGAGCGACTTCAGCGCATCGCGGCCCTGGGCGGGCGAATATTCGTGCGCCACGTACCCGGTGTAGCCTGTGTCAAGGATCGCCTGTGCGATGAAGCGGTAGTTCAACTCCTGCGTATCGTCGATCTCGTGCCGTCCCGGATTGCCGCCTGTATGGAAATGGCCGAGCCACTGTATGTTGTCGCGAATGGTGCGGACGATGTCGCCTTCCATGATCTGCAAGTGGTAGATGTCGTACAGCAGCTTGACGCGCGGCGAATTGACGCGCTTGGCGACGCCCACGCCCCACGCCGTGTGATCGCACATGTAGTCCTTGTGGTTCACCTTGCTGTTGAGCAGTTCCATGCAAATCGTCACGCCTTTGTCTTCGGCGTGGGCCTTGATCTGGTTCAGGGCAACGACGCAGTTTTCGGCGCCTTCCTCATCGGCCATACCGCGGCGGTTGCCGGAGAAGGTGATGATGTTGGGAACGCCGTTCGCCGCCGCTTCATCGATGGCTTCGTTGAGGGATTTGAGAATCGCCGTGTGATTCTCCTTGCGGTTCAATCCATCGCTGATGGTGCCTCCGGCCGGTGGAGGATACATGGTGGGAAGCAGACCAAATTTCTTCAGCGTGGGCCAGTCCTTTGGCCCAATCAGGTCAAATCCCTTGCATCCGAGACGGGCCGCTTCCTTGCACATGTCTTCGAAGGCCATGCCGCGGCCGAATACGCCGCGCGTGACACACTGCTTGATGCGGCCTTTTCGCTGGACTGTTTCGGCGTGGCTGGCGGCGGCCGCGAGTCCGGCCATGGCGGGAAGAAGGTCTCGTCTACGCATGGCTTATATACTATCGTGCCGGGAATTCGCGCGGGAGAGCGCTCGCTCACGCCAGGCGTTCGTGAGCTACGCCAAGAGTCCTCGCGTTGCGCATCCTGTTCGATAAGAAGATTCCTGCCGGTGTGAGGCGCGTTTTGTCTCACCATGAGGTGTGTACTTTCATCGAAACGGGTTGGCCGATACAGCTTGAAACGGCGACAGTTGAACAGCGCCTGCGTAGTCCGCATGCGCAGGCGGCCACGATATTGGGATGAATGAGTGCCCCCACGGCCGTGCTAGCCTATCCCGATACGGGGACGAATGAAATCATCCATCCATCGCGCCGTTCAAACCATTCTGATGGCGGGCCTGGCGGTCTCCTCCGGCGCCCAGGTGCACAGCGGCTCCGATCGGGACAATGCTACCGAACAGCGGAACAAACCTTACGTTGTGCTCGTAGGCCTGGACGGTTTTCGCAGCGATTACGCCACGAAGTATCAGGCAACCCGGCTCCAGGCACTAGGAGAAGAAGGCGCCCATGCCTCCCTCATCCCCGTGTTCCCGTCCACCACCTTCCCGAGTTTTTACAGTATTGTGACAGGCCTTTACCCGGAACACCACGGAATCGTAGCGATGGACTTCTATGATTCCGGACGCCGACGCTCCTTCCATTATTCGACCAGCGACGCAGCCGATGGTTCCTGGTACGGAGGACTCCCCATCTGGGTTCTGGCTGAACGTCAAGGGATGCGGACGGCGGCCTTCTTCTGGATAGGCTCGGACGCCCAGATCGCAGGCACACGCCCCAGCGCTTACGTTCCCTGGGACGGCAAAATTTCCGACGAGGCTCGCGCCGATCAGGTAATTGCCTGGCTGAAGCTGCCGCCCGAACGCCGTCCCCACCTGATCACGGTCTACTTCTCCGACGTCGACGAGGCCGGCCACCGCTACGGTCCTGACAGCCCACAGACGCGAGACGCCGTTCAGCGCCTGGACCGGTTGGTTGGCGGGCTGGCGGATGGGATTCGCGGGCTACATCTGCCCGTGAACCTTCTCGTCGTGTCGGATCACGGCATGATTCGGCTGAAACACACTCCGATCGTGCTTGCCGACTATCTGGATCCCGCCGATCTGCCGGATGCAAAGAAGAACGATTTGAATACCTTCAATCTGTACGCCGATTCTCCGCAGCAGGCCGAGCGTTGGTACAAGGCGCTCAAGGGCCGTGATTCGCGCTTTGAGGTGTACCGCCGCGCGGAGGTACCTGCGGACCTGCACTATTCCGCCAACCCTAGAATCGGTGACATCGTCGTGATCCCGACCGAGCCGGCCATCGTTATCAACGAGAAAGCACCGGGTTCGGCCCTGGCGGCGTTTTTCGAAAAACACAGCGGCAGTCACGGCTTCCCGCCGCGAAGGGTTCCAGAAATGGCTGGCATCTTCTATGCAGTGGGGCCAAACATCAAAACGGGCATGGCTATTCCACCGGTCGAGGGCATCGAGATTTACCCGTTGGTCGCGAATATTCTCTCACTCTCGATCGAAGCTCCGATCGACGCGCGTGGCACGCTCGCCAGCCAGATTATCCGGCCCTAGGTCGATTCGGGAGTTGCCAACTTTCGCTCCGACGCGAAGAGCACCACTGGCGCCTTTGTCGAGCACCGCATACGGCACCATACCGGGAGGGAGCTACAACAAGCAAGGCCAGTTTTGGCCCGTCAAATTCTGCTGATAACCAATTTCTTGATCCGCCGTTGCGTTCAGTAACGCGCCATTCTTTAGGCCGGACCAACCCTGATACCAAGTCGTGATAACGGTATGATCGCCCTCGATCAGCAGCCGTAATCGCTGCGAGGTGCTCTGATCCAGGATGATTTTCATCCAAGCCGCAAGGCTTCATGCGGCGTTGGTTGTGGCGCTCCGCGCGGCTGGTCGCGCGTGACATGGAAGTTTTGAGGACTTCCTCAATTGGGGAACTCTTCAAATTTTCAAAAATCTCTGCGACGGGGACGCGCGTTCCACGAAACACCCATGCGCCGCTGACTTTGCCGGGGATGCACGTCGATACCTTTACGGATTTCGTCAATAGACAGGACGCTCAAAAACAGCTTCCCTTGGCCAGCCTTCCTGATAAAAGTCGTCACGCGCTCGTCCGGCCGTCGCGCGTCAATTCGGACCGGATATTGGTATCGGCCAGGAAGCCGTTGACAAATGGATATCCCGGCCGGGATCTTTGTCGCGCTCGAATTCGATGTTGAGGCCACGCAGCGTCCGCGGTGACAGATGAACCGCGTCTTCGAGAATGCCGCGGCGACGGCCTCGACCGGGCGGTCCTGAACGGCCGCCTGGCGTGAGAGCTCGGCCTGCACTTCGGGTTTGATGTCGAGCGTAATGGTCATCGGGTCGCCTCCGGTCCATCAAGGCTGTGCGGCGGTCAAGAGCGAGAGCAGCGTGCGACAAATTTATGACAGCAACGAGTCGTTACCGTCGGCCGCGGTAATAGAAGCCGCCACCCCGATAGTATCCGCGACCTCCGTAGAATCGCGGGCCGTAGTAGAACGACAGTCCGCCGAAGTACGGGTTGTAATACGGATAGTACGAAGGCCCGTAATACACGGAGCCATAGTTGTAGGGCGCACCGCCGTAATAGGGACCGCCTCCGTAGTAACCGCCACCTTGCGGCGGGGGCGTGCTACGCATTTGATAGCGCTCCTGCGCGGAATCCGCGCGTTGATATTCGCCCGGATCGACATAGTGGAACGCTTGCGGCGCCCTTACTGTCGATATCGTGATCGGGTTTTCGATCCGGAACGTCAGCACGGACTCGGGGTAGATCACGGTTGCGTGGCCCCGGGTGAGCAGGACGCCGAGCGTGCCAACCACCAGGCCTGCTGCCGCGCCGACACCCGCTCCCACACCGCCGTTCACTCCGGCCCCGATTGCGGCGCCACCCAAAGTGGCCGCTCCGATCGCGGTTGCGTCACGTCCGAAAGCAGTGGGCCCGGTGCGGCTGACAAACTGCGTCTTTAACGGAACCTGCTGTCCGTCGGCCAGCGCCATGTCGATCAGTTCAACGCCCAAACGGGAGACACCCTCGACACGTCCCGCCTTCTGCGACTCTACTACGCGGCCGCTCAGCGTTTGCCCACGTTCAGCGATAACGACGCCGTCGATCACCAGCGGCTTCACGAGCGTCGCCGTGAATGCGTCGCCGGCATGATTATGTTCGGAGGAGAGCGGCTGGTCGATGCGAACCGTTAGATACGTCCCGGGCCTTACGCTCAACTCGGGTGGTATAGGAGCGCTGGGACCATAACGATATTCCTGGTTTTCCGGGCGGCGTTGCATGGGAGGATTCTGGTACCCGCCGCGATTCTGGCCGTAAGCGTCCAGCGGGCGATAGTTCGGATCGGGATCGCGCGGATATGCCGCAGGGGGCGGTGGCGCCGGCGCGTCGGCCGGACCTTCCTGGGGTTCGGCGTTGCGGGCCGTCTCGGGCGCAGCGGGGTCGCCCGGGGGTGGCGGCGGAGCCGGATCCGTGACGCGCCTCCATGCCCTCGGACCTTGGTCCTGCGAGGGTCGAGCCGGCGCCGGGGGAGCTTCCTGGGAAAGCGCGATCACCCCCGTGACGGCACCTAGGACTATTGTTGCCAATATGCGGGTTGACGTGTTGCTGGTCATAATATTTTGCCCATCTCTGACGACGTACAGAGTTGCAGGTTGATTACCATCCCCGCAGCGCCGTGTTTTCTTCAAGTAAGGCGGAAATACCGGTCAGGTGTCCGGCCAAAAAGCACCGCCGTTGGTGGATTCCGGCCAGTGGGTCAGGGCGGCGGGTTCGATCTGCTAGTATTGGTTCCCATGAAGGCCGTTTTTGCTCTCGTTGCGGCGAGCTGCGTGTGGGCTGCCGCGCCCTCCTTCACGCTCGAACAGATCATGGCCAAGCCCTTCGCCTCTGAATTGACGGCGGGTCCAGAAGGGCGCCTGGCGTGGCTGGTGAACGTTCGTGGCGCGCGGAATATCTGGATGGCCGGTGGGCCTGATTACCACGCCCGGCAGATCACGAAGTTCAAGGGCGACGACGGCCAGGAGATCGGGCTGATCGGATGGATGCCGGACGGAGCGGGCGTGGTGTTCGTGCGCGGTGGGGATCTTGAGAATCCGCGCGGCGAATTTCCCAACCCCTTGAGCGCGCCTCTGGGAGTTGAACAAGCAGTATGGTTTGCGCCGGTTGATGGGAACGCGCGCAAACTGGCCAATGGCAGTTCGCCCACGCCGATACCGGGGTTGGGCCGCATTGTATTCACCCGTGGTAATCAACTTTGGTCCGTCACTTTAGCCTCCGAAGACAAGCCCGTGATGCTGGCTCAGCCGCGCGGCGGGACGTCTTCGATCGTGGCCGCCCCGGACGGTAGCGCGGTCGCCTTCGTCAGCACCCGTCAGGACCATAGCTTCATCGGTGTGTACCAGTTCACGGGTAAGAGCCTCCGCTATCTGGACGCGAGCGTCGACAGCGACATGCTGCCGGCCTGGTCGCCCGATTCGCGATCGGTCGGGTTCGTTCGCATTGCCGCTCAATCGCGCCGGCGGATGTCGAACCCGGATCGCAGCGCCGCTGATCCGTGGTCGATTCGTGTCGCCGACGTTCAAACCGGCCGTGGCCGTGAGGTGTGGAAAGCGCAAGCCGGGCCAGGCAGCGCATTCCATCCGATCGCAACGTACTCGCTGCTGTGGGCGGGTGGACGATTGGTGTTCCCGTGGGAGCGGGATGGATGGGCCCATCTGTACTCGGTTTCTGCCGGCGGCGGGGACGCGGCGCTGCTGACCCCAGGCGAGTTCGAGGTGGAGCATGCCGCGCTATCGGCCGACGAGCGCGAAGTGTTGTATTCGTCGAACCAGGACGACATCGACCGCCGGCACATCTGGCGTGTCGAAACGACGCCAGGCGCGCGTCCGGCTCCGGTCACCAGAGGGCAAGGGATTGAATGGGCTCCAGTTTCCATTCCCGGCGGCGTTGCCTATATACGCGCCGATGCACGGATGCCCGCGCGTGCGGCCGTTCAGACAGGGTCGGGCGCGGCTCGCGATCTTGCACCCGAGACCGTGCCACTGGATTTCCCGGCCGCAGCTTTGGTTGAGCCGCAACCGGTCGTTTTCACCGCCGCCGACGGCATGCCGATTCACGGACAACTGTTCCTGCCGCCGAACGCCAGTGCCGGCAAGAAACCCGCGATCATTTTCCTTCACGGCGGGTCGCGGAGGCAGATGCTACTCGGTTGGCATTCGATGTACTACTACAACAACGCCTATGCGATGAACCAGTACCTGGCGGCGTCAGGCTATGTGGTGCTGAGCGTCAACTATCGCAGCGGTATCGGTTACGGCCTGAACTTCCGCGAGGCGATCGGTTATGGGCCGGCAGGCGCGAGCGAATACAACGACGTTATCGGGGCGGGCCTGTATCTTCGCAATCGCGCGGACGTCGATGCACGGCGAATCGGACTGTGGGGCGGAAGCTACGGCGGCTATCTCACGGCACTGGGGTTGGCGCGCGCCTCGGAGTTGTTCGCCGCGGGCGTGGATTTGCACGGCGTTCACGACTGGTCGAGATTGCGGCCGTTTGAAACGGGTTCGCCCGAAGCGCGCACCGCGTTCGAATCGTCCCCAATGGCGTCGGTGAAGACGTGGAAATCGCCCGTGCTGCTGATCCACGGCGACGACGACCGCAACGTGTCGTTTTCCGAATCGGTGCGGCTGGTGCAGGCACTCCGGGAGCAGAAGGTCGAGTTCGAACTCTTGATCTTCCCTGATGAGATCCACGACTTCCTGACGCACGCGCATTGGGTCGAGGCATACCGCGCCAGCGCCGGCTTTCTCGCCCGCAAGCTGAAGTAGGATCAAAGCGCGCGCGATCGACAACCCGCAGGCTGGCCGAATTGTACAATTTGTACGTGCAGCGCAGCAAAACAGAGTTGAACGCTTTGGAGTTCAGCAAGCAGTGCCTTGCGCTGCTCGACAATCTGCCCGCTGGCGGAGTGCTCATCACGAAACGGGGTCGCCCGATCGCGCAGTTAATTCCGGTGGAAACTGCCGCGGTGGACAATTCTCACCTATTCGGCGCCTTGAAGGGGCGGTTGACGATCGAAGGCGACATTTTATCCACCGGGGACCGATGGGATGCTGAATCTGGACACGCACATCCTACTTCACATGTTCGCCGGAAGCCTGACGCGCAATGAGCAGAAGCTACTGACGCACGAGCGCCTGGGCGTCTCCGCCATTGTATTTTGGGAAACTCGTTTATCACGTGCCACTCGTGATGAGAGACCAGAAGATACTCGGGTCGCGAGTCGTTCCACTGGCGGCGTGGCGTTGAGGTCCGGACGGATTGCGACCAGGCCGCCAGCAGAAGCAACTGTATTCCTTCAGCGGCGGGCCGTTTCGGACCTCGACTCGCTACGCGCATCGCCCCGCTTGATCTGCGCGCGGCGGCGTCCCGATTCCAGGTTGGCCGCGGCTTTTGCGCGGGCTGCATCGCTGATCTGAATTTTATTGACGACCGCCTTTGCTCCCGCGGTCTTCGCCATGCGTGTTGCGGCGCCTTTGTGCTGAATTACGTTCGTTGTGCCGTCCCAGTACGCGATTCCGCCCTGCACTCGAATGCGGAAATGGTCGGCGCCGATCTTCGACTTTGCCAGCTTGGTCTTAATCGTATTCTCAATGCTCGCGTCGCTTTGGGCCGACATGCCCGTTCCGGTGCGCGACTGCGCCTTGGCAGGTTCCTTGGTGGTGGAGGCAGCGCAGGCCAGCGCCGCGCAACAGATGAGAGAAGTCAAAATTCTATTCACGCCTATACAGTGCGCCGCGGCTGATATAATTCGCACATCATGTTAAAACAAATCGAGCGGCGGGACCTGTTGCGCGGGGCGGGCACGGCGGCGATCACCTTTACGGCGGCGTCCTATTCGCGCGTGATGGGCGCCAATGACCGGGTCACCCTGGGAGTCATCGGCGTGGGCGATCGCGGCCGCCACGATATGCGCATGTTCCAGACCACCGGACAGGTGGACGTCGCTGCGGTCTGCGACATCTATGCGCAGCAGATCGACCTTGCCAAGCAGCAAGCGCCCAACGCGCAATCCTTCTCCGATCATCGCAAGTTGCTGGAATTGAAGCAGATCGACGCCGTGTTGATCGCCACTCCCGATCACTGGCATGCCACCTGCGCCATCGACGCACTGAACGCGGGCAAGGATGTGTACGTGGAGAAACCGCTGACCCGGACCCTTGAAGAAGGGCCGCGCATCGTCAAAGCTGCCCGAGTCAACGAGCGCGTCTGCCAAGTGGGCATGCAGCAGCGCTCGGGCAGGCACTATATCGAAGCCAAGCAGCAGTACATCGATACCGGGCGGTTAGGGAAGATCACGCTTGCCCGCACTTGGTGGTACGGCAACAGTTATCACCTGCGCCGAGCCCCCGCTTCGCTGCAAACGCAACCGTCGAATCTCGATTGGGCGCACTTCCTGGGGCCCGTGAAATGGCGGGACTACGATCCGCAGCAGTACTTCAACTGGCGTGCCTATCTCGATTTCGGTGGCGGCCAAGTTACGGATCTGTTTACGCATTGGATCGATGTGGTGCACATGTTCATGGGTCACGAAGTCCCGACCTCGGCGGTAGCAGCGGGCGGAGTCTACAACTATAAGGATGGCCGGACGGCGCCCGACACGATCAACGTGCTGTTGGAATATCCAGGCGAATATACCGCGACATTCGAGGCGACGCTCGCCCCTGGAATCACGGGAGCGGCAGTAGAGATGTGCGGCACCAAGGGGCGTCTGTATATCGACCGTGGACGGTACGAGTTCCGCGAGGCGGGGCGAGGCGCGCAACCGGTTGTGGTGCAGGCGGAACGCGGCGAAGCGGGCGGAGATCCGCTGACCCAGGATCACGTGAAGAATTTCCTCGAGTGCGTGCGCTCGCGGAAACGGCCCAATGCCGACGTGTTGATTGGGCACCGCTCGGCGCAGGCGTCGCATCTGGGCAACATCGCGTATGTCGAGAAGCGCCGCATCGATTTCGACCCGGTGCGGGAAGAGATCCTGCCGTTCTGACCATGCGGGCCGCCAATCAAGCGACGCTGGTGACCTTCGATCAGGCGCTCGCAAAATTCGACGTCGACTGCCGCGACCTGGACTGACTTTTGCAAATCCTCTTGACAGCCCGAGTCGCTCAAACGCATAATTAAAACGAACGTATGAATCAGACCAAGGCACGTATCCTGGATGCGGCCGAGCGGCTGATCGCGGTTCACGGCCTCGACGTTTCTCTTCGCACAATCACCTCTCAAGCGGGCGTCAATCTGGCTGCCATCAACTATCATTACCAGTCGAAAGACGCCCTCATCGACGCGGTGGTCGCGCGCCACATCGAACCGATCAATGAGAGCCGGCTGGAGATGCTGGACCGCATCGAAGCCGAACACGGCGACGGCCCACTGCCGCTTGAGCCGATACTGGAAGCTTTTCTCGCGCCGGTGATCCAGATGCAAGCGTCTGAACATGTCCGCACTCTGTTTGGCCGCCTGTACAGTATGCCCGATGCATTTCTGAACCGCATCTTCGACCGGCATCTCAGTCACGTTCTCGCCCGGTTCAGCGCGGCGTTCGCGCGGGCAATCCCCGAAATGCCGCTGCCCGATCGGATGTGGTGCATCGTCTTCACTGTCGGGGCGATGGTGCATGTGATGGCATGGTCCGGCAGGCTGGCCCACGTCAGCAATGGCGTCATCGATGGCAGCGACACGGAGCGGCTCACGAAACAAATCGTCAAGTTCGCCGCAGCCGGCTTCCGCGCACTCCAAGGAGAATCAATGCATGCGTAGGTTGTGGATCGCTCTGCTTGCGTCGCAATTATTCGCGCAGCCCAACGCGCTCCAGCCGCGGCCGTCGGCTCTGCCCTTATCGTTGAAGCGCGCGGTCGAAATCGCGCTCGCCCCGGAAGGAAATTCGCGGGTTCAATTGGCCGAGGAGTCCATCCGCCAAGCGGAGTCGCGCGCGCTGGAAGCCCGGTCCGCGCTGTTGCCCAACTTCGATGCGTCCGTGAGCGAGCAGAACGTAGTCCGGAATCTGAAAGCGCTCGGCCTCGACTTTTCCGCGCTGCCGCCGGGGCTGCATTTTCCTACCGTTGTTGGCCCGTTCAACGTTTTTGACGTGCGCGTCAGCGGCACGCAGAATGTTTTCGACTTCAGCTCCATCCGGCGGTTTCAGGCCGCTAGAACCGGCATCGCAGCCACGAAATCCGAAACGCAGGGCACGCGCAATCAGGTTGCGGACCAGGTTGCTCGCGCGTACCTGGTCGCGCTCAGGACCGAGTTTTCGCTGAATACGGCACAATCCAACCTCGAGCTATCCGAAGCTCTGGTGAAGCTGGCCAACTCGCAGAAAGCGGCGGGAACCGGAACGGGCATCGATGTCACTCGTGCGCAGGTGCAACTGGCCAACGATCGTCAGCGGCTTGTTGCCGCCCGGAACGACCGCGAACGCGCCCATCTCCAATTGCTGAGAACGATCGGGCTACGGCTCGACGGCGACGTTCAGCTTACCGGCGAACTCGGCTACCGCACTGTTGAGGCGCCTTCCGTCGAAGCCGCACTCAAGATCGCAACAGACAGCCGGGCTGAACTGAATGCTCAGCGCGAACGCGAACACAACGCCGATTTGAACTACAGCGCCGTAAAATGGGAGCGGCTCCCGTCGCTCGCCTTTTTTGGCGATTACGGCACTATCGGCACCGGACCGGACGCGGCGCTTCCGACTCGCACCTATGGAGTGACTTTACGGGTTCCACTGTTCGACGGTGGGAGGCGGGATGCGCGCCGCGCCGAATCGTTGTCGCAAAGGCGGCAGGAGCGAATCCGCACGCGCGATCTGAATGAGCAGATCGAACTCGACATACGGCTCGCGCTCGAGAATCTGAAATCTGCGGATGCCCAGATTGCAACTGCTCGCGAAGGCTTAGAACTCGCCGAGCGCGAGGTGACGCAAGCGCGGCGGCGTTTCGAAGCCGGGGTGGCGAGCAGCATCGAGATCACGGATGCGCAAACCCGTTTGCAGCGCGCGAGAGAGAACCAGATCGTCGCGCTGTTTAGCCACAACCTGGCTTGCGTGGATTTGAGAACGGCCATGGGCACCATACAAGAGTTCGTCGCCACGTTCTGAGGACAGATATGAAGAAGCGGCTGATTCCGATCGTTTTGCTGATTTTAATTCTGGCGGTGGCCGGCGTGCTTTGGTCGCGCCGCACCGACCCGGCCGAGGCGCGGCGCATCCGTCTATCCGGCAATATCGAGCTGACGCGCGTCGATCTCTCGTTCAAGGTCGCGGGCAAGTTGATCGAGCGAACTGCCGGCGAAGGCGATTCGGTGAAGAAGGGGCAGTTGATCGCGCGGCTTGACGACACGCAGACCCAGCGCCAGAAGATGTCTCAGCAAGCCAGTGTCGAAACGGCGCAATCGCAATTGGCGCAGAGCGGTACGACTCTCGAATGGCAGCGCGCGACTCTCGAGGGCGATCTAGGTTTGCGCCGGGCGGAGGTCGCGCAGGCGCGAGCGGTGCTCGATCAGATGCTGGCCGGCGCGCGCCCTGAGGAGATCCAGCAGGCTGAAGCTGCCGCCGCCGACGCGCGCACGCAGAACGAGCAGGCGCGTCTCGATTGGGAGCGGGCGCAGACGCTCTACAAGAACGACGATATTTCAACCGCGCAGCGCGATCAGGCGCAATCGCGGTTCAACAGCACGTCGGCGGTTTTGAAGCAGGCGCAGCAACGGCTGGCGATGGTTCGCGAAGGTCCGAGAAAGGAAGAGATCGCAGTGGCTCGGGCGCAACTGGAACGCGCGCGGGCCGCCCTCCGCATCAGCGAGGCGAACCGTATTGAGCTGCGGCGGCGTGGTGAGGAGATCGGGGCAAGACGGTCGGAGGTGGAGCGTGCGCGGCAGCAACTTGGTGTCGCCGAGTCGCAGTTGCAGGATACGGCGATCTACTCGCCAGTCGACGGAGTGGTCCTGGTAAAGGCTGCGGAGTTGGGCGAAGTGCTTGCGGCGGGAACAACGGTGGTGACCATCGGCGAGGTCGATCACCCGTGGGTGCGCGGCTACGTGCGTGAGACCGAACTGGGGCGGGTGAAGCTCGGGCAGAACGTGCGCATCACGACTGATTCGTATCCCGGCAAGGTGTACCACGGGCGCGTCTCGTTCATCGCGTCCGAGGCAGAATTCACGCCCAAGCAGATCCAGACCCGGGAGGAGCGCGTGAAGCTGATGTACCGGATCAAGATCGACGTCGCGAACGAGCAGCGCGAGCTGAAGTCGAATATGCCGGTCGATGCGGAAATCGAGTTGTAAGGCGGCGCGATGGAACCTCCGTCCATCATTTCCGTTCGCAAGCTGAGCAAGAAATTCGACGGCGTGAATGCGGTCGACGATCTGAATCTCGAGATCGCTCCCGGCGAGATATTCGGGCTTGTGGGTCCGGACGGGGCAGGGAAGACCACGACCCTGCGATTGATCTGCGGTCTGCTCGATCCAACGCAAGGCGAGATTTTCGTTGCCGGACACGATGTGGCGCGCGAGACCGGCGCCGTGAAGGATCAGATCGGCTACATGGCTCAACGCTTCGGCCTGTATGTCGATCTGACCGTGGAAGAGAACATGAACTTCTACGCGGACCTGTTCGGAGTCGTCGGGCAGGACCGCGACGCCCTGAAGATGCGTCTGTTACAGATGACTCGCATGGAGCCGTTTCGGGCGCGCGCGGCGGGTAAGCTCTCGGGTGGCATGAAACAGAAACTGGCGCTGATGTGCAGCCTGCTGCATCATCCGCGAGTGTTGTTCTTGGACGAGCCGACCAATGGCGTCGATCCCGTTTCGCGCCGGGACTTCTGGACGATTCTGTACGAGCTGGTCAAAGGCGGACTGACTGTGTTCATCACCACGGCCTATCTCGATGAGGCCGAGCGCTGCCACCGCGTTGGACTCATGCACCACGGTCGCCTCATCGAATGCGATACCCCGGCCGCTCTTAAGAACAGCCTCGACCAGGTGTGCTACGAAGTCACGGCCGCGGACCGCCACGCTGCGCGCGAGACACTGGCTGCACAGCCGGGCGTTACCAGCGTGGAGCCGTATGGTCCGGTGCTGCACCTGTTCCTGAACCCGGGAGAGACTTCGCCCGAGCGCCTGGCTGAGGAGGCCAAAGGAATCACGATGCGGCCGATTGCGCCATCGCTGGAAGACGTGTTCATCGCGCTGATACGCAGACAGGAGGCGATGCATGCCTGACGGGACTGAGTTCACGGTTGAGACGCGGGATCTCGTAAAACGCTTCGGCGATTTTGTCGCGGTGGATCACGTAACGCTGCAGGTAAAGCGCGGAGAAATATTCGGGTTTTTGGGACCCAATGGGGCAGGCAAATCGACAACGATCCGCATTCTGTGCGGCCTGCTGGAGCCGACTTCGGGCACCGGCACTGTGGCCGGCTTTGACGCCGGTACGCAATCCGAACAGATCAAGCGCAACATCGGATACATGTCGCAGAAGTTCTCGCTGTACGACGACCTCACCGTCGAGGAGAACATCGACTTCTTCAGCGGCATCTACGGTGTTGCCAAGGATCTCCGCGCCGCGCGCAAGGACTATGTGCTGCGCATGGCCGGCCTGACGGAAAAGCGAAAGACCATGACCGCGCTGCTTGCGGGCGGTTGGAAACAGCGGCTCGCGCTGGGCTGCGCGATTCTACATGAACCCCCGGTTCTGTTTTTAGATGAGCCCACCTCCGGCGTGGACCCGATTGCGCGGCGCAACTTTTGGGATCTCATCTATCAGCTTTCGCACGCGGGCCACACTGTTTTCGTCAGCACGCATTACATGGATGAAGCCGAGTACTGCCATCGCATCGCGCTCATGTACAGCGGCAGGGTGATCGCGTTGGGTGCTCCGTCCGAATTGAAGAACGAGACGATGCCGACCATGGAGGATGTCTTCGTTGCGTTAATCGAGGAGCAGGAGCGGAGGTCCGCCGCATGAACCTGAGGCGGACGCGTGCCATTGCGCGCAAGGAGTTTCTGCACATCATCCGCGATATCCGCAGCCTGATTCTCGCTCTTGCGCTGCCGTTCGTGATGCTGATGCTTTTTGGCTATGCGCTCAGCCTCGATGTAGACAAGATACCGACGCTGGTTTACGACCGCGACCATACGCCACAAAGCCGCGAACTGGTGGAGCAGTTTACCGGCACCCCGTATTTCAAAGTGGTCGGTTACGCGCGCAACCCCGGCGATATCGATTACGCGGTGGATCGCAGCAAAGTGTTATTGACTCTTGTGATCCCCCAGGACTACGGGCAGGATCTCGAAGCCGGCCGGCAGGCCCAGGTTCAGTTGCTGCTCGATGGTAGCGATAGCAATACGGCCAGCATCGCACTTGGCTATGCGGACGCTTTGGTACAGGCTTACTCCTTCACGCTGCGCAAAGCCGCGCAGCAGCGCAAAGGCGGCGGCGAATTGAAGAATATCGTCGAGCCGCGCATCCGCGTCTGGTACAACAACGATCTGAAATCGCGCAATTACATCGTGCCGGGGCTGATCGCGGTGATCCTTATGATCATCGCGTCGTTGTTGACGTCGCTCACCATCGCGCGGGAATGGGAGACGGGGACGATGGAACAGTTGCTATCAACTCCGGTGCGGCCGGCGGAGCTGGTGCTCGGGAAGCTCTCCGCATTCTTCGCGCTCGGCATGGTGGATCTGGTGGTGTGCCTGATCATCGCAGTCTTCGTATTCGGCGTGCCGCTGAAGGGATCGGTGGTGCTGCTGTTTGTGTCGAGCTGCCTGTTCCTGTTCGGCGCGCTGTGCTGGGGCGTGTTCATATCGGCGTCGACGCGGTCGCAACTACTGGCCTACCAGATGGGAACGCTGACATCGTTTCTGCCCGCGTTTCTCCTTTCGGGATTTATCTACAGCATTCAGAGCATGCCTGTGGTGATTCAGGCGTTCACTTACCTGGTTCCGGCGCGCTACTTCGTCACGCTCCTCAAGGGCATTTTTCTGAAGGGCGTGGGGTGGCGAGTGCTGTGGGTCGAGTTGCTATTCCTCTTCGTTTACGCGCTGATTGTATTCGCTCTGGCAACCCGTAAAATGAGGCAAAAGGTCGCATGATCGAGCGTTTGCGCGTACTCATCCGTAAGGAGCTGTTGCAGGCGCTGCGCAACCCGCGCATGCGTATGATGCTGATTGTGCCGCCCGTCATTCAACTGCTCGTGTTCGGATACGCCGCCAACATGGACGTGGACAGCGCCCGTATTGCGTGGATGGATCTGGACCGTTCGCCGGACAGCCGTGACCTGGCGGCGGAGTTTGAGGGCTCGGGCCGGTTCGATATTTTGGCGACTCCCGACACCAACGAGGCGATGCAGGCTCTGCTCGATCGCGGCAAAGTGGACGCGGTCGTGCGCGTGCTTCCCGGTTTCGCACGCGATCTGGCGCGGGGCCGCGAATCCAGCGTTCAGGTGCTGGTGGATGGCGCGAATTCGAACGCCGCATCGATCGTGAGCAGCTACGCCCAGCAGGTAATCGGGCGCTTCTCGCGACAGAAAATGGAAGCGCTGCAGCGCGAGAAACTGGTGGGACGCACCATGGCTTCGGGACAGCCCGTCGCACTGCAGATGCCCGGCGTGCGATCGGAGACGCGCGTCTGGTTCAACCCGGATCTGCATAGCCGGAACTACTTCGTTCCCGGAGTGGTGGTGAATATCATTACGCTGTTGACGCTGATGTTGACGGCGATGGCCATCGTGCGCGAGAAGGAGATCGGCACGATGGAACAGCTCATGGTGACGCCGATCCGGCCCATTGAGTTGATAATCGGAAAAACAATTCCATTCGCCTTTGTCGGTCTGTTCGATGTGGGGCTGGCCGTGGTTGTCGCGCTGCTTGTGTTCCACGTTCCATTTCGCGGGAGTCCGTGGGTGCTGCTGTTGAGCTCGATCATTTTTCTGATGACGACCCTTGGCGCGGGGTTGTTCATTTCCACCGTCTCGCGAACCCAACAGCAGGCAATGATGACCACGTTTCTGTTCTTTCAGCCATTCTTTCTGCTGAGCGGCTTTTCGTTTCCGATTCGCAATATGCCGCCGGCCGTGCAGCTTCTGACCTATTTGAATCCGGTGCGTTATTTTCTTGAAATCGCGCGCGGAGTATTCCTGAAGGGCGCGGGCGTCGATGTGCTGTGGCCGCAGTTGCTCGCGATGCTGGTGTTCGGCTCCGCGATTCTCGGTTTGAGCGCGGCACGGTTCCACAAGAAGCTCGATTGAAGATGCGCATCCTGAACGGAATCGACGGGGCAACGGGCGGGTATTACACGCCTCCGTTATCCGATTCCGGCGCTGCGGATTTTGCGAGCGCGACCGATGGGGGTTCGCTCAACGTACTTCGAGTTCTCGCCCGCTGGCAAGGGCAGGCGCATTTGGGTCTGCCGTTCGATCGCGATCCGAAGCGCTTGGAGGAAGCGGGCTGGTGCATTGTCTTTCACCAGAACGAGGATGCGGAGGTGAAACGAGCGCTCGAGCCCCTGGTGGAGCACCGCCGCAGGCAAATCGCCGCCGACCGCATCGTGCGCACGCTCGACTACAGGGATGGCGAAAATGTGCAGCGCTGGCTCGCGCGGCACCAGGTTGCGCCGGGCTCTGTGGATCCAACAAAAGTGCCGCTGTACGTTCTGGTGGTCGGTGCGCCTGAGAAGATCCCATTCGAGTTTGGACACTTGTTGGATGTCGAATACTGCGTCGGGCGATTGCACTTCGATTCGCGGGACGGGTATGGGCGGTACGCACAGAGCGTGATTGATTACGAGTTGGGCGGCTCTGTGCCTAACCGCCGTGAGGCAGTGTTTTGGGCGCCGCGCCACGCCAACGATTTACCAACGCGCCTGAGCGCCGATTATCTGGTGAAGCCGCTCGCGGAAGGGACGGTGGTGGAGCGTGCGGGTGGTTTCGCAGCGCAATACTTTTCGCCAGCCGCGTCGACGAAACAGAATTTGCTCTCCATGTTCCGAACACATGCGCCGGCGTTCTTGTTCACCGCCAGTCACGGGCTGGGGTGGCCGATCGATCACCCGATGCAGGCGGCGGCAACCGGCGCGCTGCTGTGCGCTGAGTTCCGGGGCGCGGCGTTCGGGCCCGTACAGGCCGAGGAGTACTTCGCGGCCTCCGACGTAGCAGCCGATAGCGTGCATGGTCTGATCGCGTTTCATTTCGCCTGCTTCGGTGCTGGAACTCCACGCGAGGACCGGTTCATTCATCACAGCGGAGCCGCGCCCCGCGCAATTGCACCGGAGGCTTTCATCTCCGCGCTGCCCAAGGCGCTGCTATCTCATGCCAACGGCGGCGCGCTGGCTGTTATCGGTCATGTCGAGCGCGCGTGGACCAGTTCGATCCTGGCACCCGGCGCGGGAGTGCAGTTAATGCCGTTTGAAAACGCGATCGGTTACATTCTCAGAGGGCTGCCTGTCGGTTACGCCCTGAAGGATTTCAACGAGCGTTATGCCATGCTGTCCGCCTCGCTCGCCGCACTGCTTGAACGCCGCAGCTTTGGAATCGACGTTCCAGATGCCGAGCTCGCGCAACAATGGACCGAGCGCAACGACGCGGAAGCGTATACGTTGTTGGGAGATCCGGGAACCCATTTGCGCCCGGATGCGCTGACTTGATATGCCGATTCGAACAACGCAGGGGACGACATACTACCTGGCCGCTTACGACGATAAAGGCGAGGAGCGTCGTGAGACCGATGGCACGCTGCTGAGCGAAACCATCGCACGCGCGATCGGAGACGAGCCAGTCACCGATGTTTTTATCGTGAGCCACGGGTGGCGTAACGATGTGGGCGCGGCTGTGCAACTCTACGACGCATGGCTGGCGAATCTGACGAGCGTGCAGCCGACGGCGCGGTCACGGCCCGGATTTCACCCGCTGTTCATCGGACTGCATTGGCCGAGCGAGCCTTGGGGTAACGAGAGTATTTCGGCCAGCTTCGCGCCGTGCGACGCCGCCATCGATCACGCTGCCGCGGAACAGGCGGAGCGGCTATGCGCCGGCCCGGACGCCGCCTCCGATCTGCGCATCGTTTATGAAGCGTACGCGACAGCGGACAACCCACACTCATTGCCGACCGCGGTCGAACGCGCATACCGGCGGCTGCACGAAGCGCTCGGAGGTGAGAGCGACGACATGCCGCCGTTCGATCCGGAAGCCATCTTCCAAGCCGCGAAACAGGACGAAGAGATGGATCTGTTGACGGGCGCGTCATTCGCGGCGTTGAGTTGGGGCAGCTTGCTCGCGCCCTTGCGGATTCTGTCGTTCTGGCGCATGAAGAACCGCGCGCGTGCGTTTGGCGAAGGCGCGGCGGGGCGTTTGGTGAGAACCATTCAGAGTCACGGCGCTGCCGTTCATCTCATGGGTCACAGCTTCGGCTGCGTCGTGATGAGCGCGGCTGCCGTGGCCAGTGCCCGGCCTGTCCAATCGATGGTGCTGGTGCAAGGCGCCGTATCATTGTGGGCTTATCGCGAGACGGGTTACTTCCATCCACTCATCCGCGATCGGCATTGTGCGGGACCGATCGTGGCTACGACATCGCCGTTTGATTTGGCGGTGGGCAAGGCCTATCCACTGGCCGCTGGGATCGCGCGCCAGGAATCGTTCGCGCCTGAGTTGCCGAAGTATGGCGGCATCGGAGCCTTCGGCATTCAGGGCTTGAGCGATGTGACCTCGTCGCGCCCGATCGGCGGCACGTCAGAGGATTACGCCTTTGAAGACGGCCGCGTTTACAACGTCGATGCGGGCGCGGTGATCAGCGGTAATCACGGACAACACGATGCACACAGCGACTTCATTCATCCGGAGGTGGCGCAACTGGTGTGGTCGGCCGCTCAGTCTTCGATGCCATCTATGTGAGGCTAGCCTCCTGTCCGCGATAATTCTTTACAACGTCTTACCTTGTCGAGGATGACGTCCGCAGATGCCTTCCAAACAAACGGCGTCGGTGCGCCATTCCAGTGGGCAAGCCACTGATAAATGGCCTTTTCGAGTTCATCGGCGCTGTGGAATGTGCCTCGGCGGATCATTCGTCCGGTGATCAAAGCGAAGAACCGTTCCACCTGGTTCAGCCAGGAACTACTGGTAGGAGTGAAATGGAAGTGGAATCGTCGGCGCTTCTTCGGCTTCAGCCAACGTTGGACTTCGGCGCTCTTGTGGGTGCAGTAATTGTCCATGACCAGGTGTACTTCCTGATCGGCCGGGAGATTCTTCTCGAGATGATTCAGGAATCTCACAAACTCGCGGCTGCGATGACGTTCCTGGCAGGTACCGATGACTTTGCCGTTCAGGATGTTGAAAGCCGCGAACAGGGTAGTCGTTCCATTACGCTTGTAGTCATGCGTCTGGCGTTCCGGCAAACCTGGCCGCAAGGGAAGGATCGGCGCTGTGCGATCTAATGCCTGGATCTGGCTTTTCTCGTCCACACACAATACCAGGGCGCGGTTGGGAGGGTTCAAGTAGAGCCCAACCACGTCCTGAACCTTCTCCTCAAAATGTGGATCGTTGGACAGTTTGAATCGTTGGACGCGATGGGGCTGAACATCGTGACGTTGCCAGACGCGATGCACGCTAGTCCGCGAGATTCCCAACTGCCTGGCCAGCGTCCGCACACTCCAGTGAGTGCTGCCATCGCCGGGACGTGTCTTCAGCGTCGTATCGAGAATCCGCTGCTCCAAGTCCGGCGTCAAAACGCTACCGCGACGTATCCGCTTGCGAATACCAGTGACCGCCGCCATGCCGTCCCTGGCGAAGGCGGCGCGCAGCGCGACGATGGTTGGCCGCGAAACGTTCAATTGCTGCGAGATGGATTGATTGGCTACCCC
>JBBQGC010000010.1:0-103564 GCA_038322705.1 Bryobacterales bacterium
GCCGGATGCATCGTTGCCGGTGCTGCGCGACGCGGTGCAACGCTGCCAGGCTTGCGACCTATACTGCCATGCAACGCAAGCGGTGTTTGGCGAAGGTCCGTCCGACGCTCGAATCGCGCTGGTGGGCGAGCAGCCTGGTGAGAACGAAGATCTCGCCGGGCGTGCTTTCGTCGGCCCCGCGGGACAGTTGCTCGATCGCGCGCTGGCCGATGCCGGACTCGACCGCGGCACCACGTACATCACCGGAGCGGTGCGTCACTTCAAGTTCGTCGAGCGCGGAAAGCGCCGCATTCATCAAACGCCGCGCGCTTCGGAAATTGCAGCCTGCCGCCCGTGGCTCGAAGCCGAAATGGCGATCTTGAAACCCCGCCTGATCGTGTGCCTGGGCGCAACCGCCGCTCAATCGGTGCTCGGCCGCGCAGTCCGAATCGGCGACGAGCGCGGCCGCTTCATCCCGCACCACTGGGCCGAGTTAGCCACGGTCACCACCCACCCATCCGCAATCCTGCGCGCCCCCGAAGCCACAAAACAGCAGCAATACAAAATGTTTGTAGACGACCTACGCCGCTGCCGCGAGATAGTGGGGCAGGATTCGAGCGGAGGGCCGCAGGCCCACAAACGCAAATGATGCGCAGGCATGGCTTCAGATCCAGGCAAACTACGACCTCGTCCGAGTGCCGCAGCGTGACATCAAGGTCGCCCGGATCCATGCCGAGGAGCCCCCGTAAGATCGGGGCGACCCTTACTACACGTGTCGCGCGGAAATAACCAGAAGACTCACCTCGCCGCCGGACGCCCGAACGTAAACGACGACCGTCCCACCGTTCCCGGCGCGTTCACCACCGCGCTTGCCATGAACCCGGGCTGTCGCGGATCGCCGAAGCGGAGATCGTAGATGTCCACTTCCGTCCCACCCTCGGGCTCCGCAACCGGCGTCGTGCGCCAAAGCTGAAAGGACGAGAACGACATGAACTGCTGGACCACCGGCGACCGGCTGGCCGCCACGGTTGCGACGCTCGTCTCCGCCTTGTACAGAATTTCTCCCTCGGCGGGGTTGAACGTGTGCGCCAGATTCACATCGTAAACCCGCCACGAATTGCTCGTTTCCACAACGCCGCGCCACATCATCGGATTCACGAACGTCGCGAACGCTGCGGTGCGTACCGGCGAGCTGCCATCGTACATCTCGCCATCGAGCATCGCGACAGCGCGGCCGTGCGCCATGTACCGGCCGCCTTCGTAAACAAACAGGGCCAGCAACGCGAACACCGCCCAGCCGCGTCCCGTACCCGGCTTCCCGCCGATCTCCGAGCTCACCAGCCGGGCCAATGCAGGAGCCGCGATCGCTACAGCAAACAGGATCCAAATCCAGATGTCGACGATGGGCGTGATGTCGAGACGCAGCCACTCGGGCGAAAACGGCAGCAGCAGCCGGATCCCGTACACATTCGTCCAATCGAGCAGCAGATGGCTCGCGACGCCCACGCATGCTGCCCCTGAAGCCCACAACCACGGAAACGGACCGCGCACGAATAGACGCGTGATCGCCGCCGCCAGCACCGCCATGAGCGGAATCGCGGCAATCGAGTGCGTGAACCAGCGATGGTATTCGAGATACGTGAGCGACCCGCCGAACCAGCTCACGATGTCAACGTCCGGCGCGTTCGCCGCAAGCATCAGCAGCAAGCCCGCACGCTGCACGCCTTTGCCAACGCCCGCGCGAGCGAGCATCAGCCCAGTGAGCGTATGTGTGAGATTGTCCAACCGCCGTCACCCGTCAACGCACAGGATCGGTTTTCAACTTCGATCCATAGCTCCAACGGCTGAACTCGTCCGGATCCTGATACGGCTCCTTGCGCGATTTCCAACTGGCGCGCGCGAAGTCCTGATTCAATCGCCCAATCGTTTCAATGCGAATTTGTTTCGGACACACCGCCTCGCATTCGCCGATGTTCGTGCAACTGCCGAAGTGCTCCTGGGTCATCTGCGCAACCATGTTCAGCGCGCGTTCCAAGCGCTCCGGCTGACCTTGCGGCAACAGTCCGAGGTGCGTCGCTTTGGCGCTGGTGAACAAGGCCGCCGACGCATTCGGACACGCGGCCACGCAAGCGCCGCAGCCAATGCACGCCGCCGCATCCATGGCGCGGTCCGCTGCATTCTTGGGAACCAGGATCGCGTTGCCATCGGGCGCGCTTCCCGTCGGCACGGAGACATAGCCGCCCGCCGCGATGATTCGATCGAATGCCGCGCGGTCCACGGCCAGATCCTTCATCACCGGGAACGCCTTGGCGCGCCACGGTTCGAGATACAATTCCTCGCCGTCCTTGAAGTGACGCATGGTCAATTGACACACGGTGGTGGCGGGCAGCGGCCCGTGCGCGATGCCATTAATCATGAACCCGCACGATCCGCAAATGCCCTCGCGGCAGTCGTGCTCGAACGTCACCGGCTCCTCGCCCTTCAGCGTCAATTCCTCATTCAGAACGTCGAGCAACTCGAGGATCGACATGTCCTCGCTCACGTCCTTCACCGGATATTGCACCATCTTGCCGGGGCTGCTGGAGTTCTTCTGCCGCCAGATGTGAAGAGTCAAATTCATGGCTACTTGTAACTCCGTTGCGAGGGATGGACGTACTCGAAAGTCAAAGGCTCCTTATTCAGTTCGGGCGGTTGATTCGCGCCGCGATATTCCCACGCCGCCGCATACGAAAAATCCACATCGTTGCGCAACGCCTCGCCATCCGGCGTCTGATACTCCTCCCGAAAATGCCCTCCGCACGACTCTTTCCGCTGCAGCGCGTCGATGCACATCAACTCCGCCAGCTCGAGGAAATCGGCTACGCGCCCGGCCTTTTCAAGCGATTGGTTCAGATCGTCGGCACTGCCCGGAACCAGAACGTTCTGCCAGTACTGCTCGCGCAGTTCACGAATTCTGCCGATGGCCGATTCGAGACCGCGCGCCGTTCGGGCCATGCCGCACTCGTCCCACATGATCTTGCCCAATTCGCGGTGGAACGAATCCACCGTGCGTTTGCCTTTGATCGAGAGCAGACGCTTCTCGACTGCCGTGACATTTTCGACAGCGCCGCGCACTTCCGGGTGGCTCTCGTCGAGTTTCTCGAACTTGCCCGAGGCCAGGTAATTGCCGATGGTGTACGGAATGACGAAGTAACCGTCCGACAATCCCTGCATCAACGCGCTTGCTCCCAGTCGATTCGCGCCATGATCGGAGAAGTTCGCCTCGCCCATCACGAAGAGACCGGGAATCGTGCTCATCAACTGGTAGTCTACCCACAGGCCGCCCATCGTGTAGTGGATCGCCGGGTAGATGCGCATCGGCACCTTGTACGGATCTTCGTCCGTGATGCGCTCATACATCTCGAACAGATTGCCGTAGCGCTCCTTGATCGTCGCCGCGCCCAGACGCTGGATGGAATCGCGGAAATCGAGATACACGCCAAGACCGCCGGGTCCGACGCCGCGTCCTTCGTCGCACACCGATTTTGCGTTGCGCGATGCCACGTCTCGAGGAACAAGGTTGCCGAAGCTCGGATACTTGCGCTCGAGATAGTAGTCGCGGTCCGCGTCGGGAATCTGATCGAGCTTGCGCTGATCGCCCGCCTTTTTCGGCACCCAAATGCGGCCATCGTTGCGCAGGCTCTCGCTCATCAGCGTAAGCTTCGATTGGTAATCGCCGCTCACCGGGATGCAGGTGGGATGGATTTGCGTGAAGCACGGATTGGCGAACGCCGCGCCGCGTTTGTAAGCCCGCCAGATCGCAGTCGCGTTCGACCCTTTGGCATTCGTGGATAGAAAATAGACGTTTCCATACCCGCCCGTCGCCAAACAAACCGCGTCGGCCAGGTGCGCTTCGACCTTCCCCGTCGCGAGGTTCCGTGTTACGATCCCGCGCGCCCGTCCATCAATCACGATCAGATCGAGCATCTCGGTCCGCGGGCTCATGCGAACCTGCCCGGCATCGATCTGCCGCTCCAGCGCTTGATACGCGCCTAAGAGCAACTGCTGGCCGGTTTGGCCGCGAGCATAGAATGTGCGGGAAACCTGCGCCCCACCGAACGAGCGATTGGAAAGCGTTCCGCCATACTCGCGGGCGAACGGCACGCCCTGCGCCACGCACTGATCGATGATATGGACGCTGATCTGCGCCAGGCGGTACACGTTGGCTTCGCGCGCGCGGAAGTCGCCGCCCTTCACCGTGTCATAAAACAACCGGTAGATACTGTCCCCGTCGTTCTGATAATTCTTGGCCGCATTGATGCCGCCCTGCGCCGCAATGGAATGCGCGCGCCGCGGGGAATCCTGAAAACAGAAACAGTGGACGTTGTAGCCCAGCTCCGCCAGCGACGCCGCGCCCGCGCCTCCTGCCAGCCCGGAGCCGACCATGATGATGTTGTACTTGCGCTTGTTGGCTGGGTTCACCAGCTTCATTTCAAAACGGGCTAGATCCCACTTCTTTTCGATCGGGCCCGCGGGAATCCTGGAGTCAAGTTGCATGGAAGTGTCAGAGGGTGAGGACGCCGGCCATCACTGCGACCGGAATGGAACTGAAGCCTATGAACAGGGCGATCGCAACCACCTTCGCGAAGCCCCGCAGCAACGGAGTGTAGCGCGGGTGATTGACGCCGAGCGTCTGAAACATGCTCCAAATCCCGTGATAGAGATGGAGCATCAGCAGCGCCATCGCAAAGATGTAGAACAGAGCGATCCACGGCACTTGAAATCCGCGCACCAGGTTCTCGTACGCCTTGCCTTCCTCAAATGCCGTCCCGCCGATACCCCACGTAAATTGCATCAGGTGGTAGATAACGAATACCGCGATAATCGGCCCGCTCCAGTACATGGTGCGGGATGCGTACGTTGAGGTGATTGCCTTTTTCTTCACATAGCCGACGGGGCGCGCTTCGAGCTTGTTGAGTAGCGCGAGTTGGACGCTCGCCCAGATGTGCAGGATCACCATCACGAGCAGGCCAATGCGTGCCGTGTACAGCAGCGCCGGCTCGAAGCGCAGAAACTTCGCGTAAGCGTTGAACCGCTCGGCGCCCACGAACACCTGCAAGTTGCCCAGCAGATGCGCGACGACGAACAGAAACAAGAGAGCGCCGCTCACAGCCATCACGACTTTCTTGCCGATGGTTGCGCTCCAAAAGCGAGCGGCTCGCGAATCACCAAAACCGATTGCGTTTGCGCTCATCGAATACTCACCTGTTTAGATGTAAGGAATGGGTGCGAGGGTGTCAATAAACGATATTACACCCGTCTCATCGTTATGCCGGATCGTCGGGCGCCGCGCCGAGTTTCACTTTCAGCGTCACTTTGCGCCCGCTGCGAAACACAGTGATGTCCAGCATGTCACCCGCGCGCTTGCGCGACAACGCCTGGCTGATCGCATCCTGACGCGCGACGGGTTTGCCGTCCACCGCGACGATGAGATCGCCGCCAACCCCGACCTGTTGATTGCCGATCACCACCGCCTGGCGTGCGCCGCGCAACCCCGCCTCATCGGCCGCCGAACCGCGCGCCACTTCCTGCACCAGCAAGCCGCCATCGCGCGGAAGTTCGAGCGCCCCAGCCAAATCGCCGGCGATGAACACGACCGTGATGCCCAAGCGGGCACGGCGGAAACTCTTGCCCGCCCGGTAATCGTCGAGCATCGCTTTGGCGCGATTGATCGGCATCGCGAACCCGATGCCGATGTTTCCGCCGTTCGGTCCATAAATCGCCGTATTGATACCGATCACGTTGCCTTGCGAATCGAGCAGTGGTCCGCCGCTATTGCCCGAGTTGATCGCCGCGTCGGTCTGAATCATGCCCTCCAACGGCTGGCCGCCTTCGCCACCGTGAATTGCGCGCCCCAACGAGCTCACCACACCCGTGGTCAACGTCAATTCCAAACCGAACGGGTTGCCGATAGCCAGCACCTTTTGCCCCACTAACAGCTTGTCCGAATCGCCCAGCTTCAGGAACGGCAGACTCTTCTTCGGCTTGATCTGAATGAGCGCGAGATCGTCCTGCCTGTCGCGGACCAGCACTTCCGCCTTGTATTTGGTCTGATCGGGTAACGTCACCTCGACTTGATTGCTGCCCGAGATAACGTGGTGGTTGGTGAGGATGCGGCCGCCCGAGTCGATGATGAATCCCGAGCCCAAATCGCGCACCGGATACACATCGAAGAACGTGCGCTGATACACCGTACTCGTGATGTATGCCGTGGCTTCGCGGCTCATGCGGTAGATCTCGATATTGTTGACCTCATCCGAAGTCAACCCGGCGGTATGAGCCACCGCGGGCCCCGACCACAGACGGCCCGTGGCGCCCGCTACCGGTTCCATGAAACGTTGCAGGTTCCAATTCGAGCGGGTGGTTAACAGGACGAAGCCGGCGACAATCGCGGCGGTAATTAGTAAGATTCGGGTTTTCACTGTTGGATGCTCCGCAAAGCCTCATACACGGCTCGGGTTTGCTCGACCGTGCTCTCCCGTGTGCCGGAGGTGTCGATTACATAGCCGGCGTACTTGATCTTTTCCGAAAGCGGGAGCTGACGCCGTAGCCGGGCCATCGCCTCTTCACGCGTAATGCCGTCGCGCGCCATGGCGCGTTCAATCTGCTGCTCCTCGCTGCACGTCACTACGATCAGACGATCGTAATTCCGGTACGTCCCCGTTTCTATCAGTATCGCAGCCTCGACCACCGCGATTCCGTCCGGATGCGCGGCGGCGAACTCATCGAGCAGCGCGCGCGTCCGTACACGAACCAGCGGGTGCACGATCGCATTCAGGCGTTCGAGCCGCGCTGGCTTTTCGAAAACCTCGGCGGCAAGCGCGCGGCGATCGATCGAGGCGTCATCCTTCAAAATGCCGGTGCCGAATTCAGCAACCACAGCGTCGTAGGCTTCAGCGCCGGGCATCAACACCTGGTGTCCGATCTCATCGGCCTTGATCACCTTGCAGCCCAAGTCGGCGAGATATTGCCCGACGTGGCTTTTGCCACTGGCCAGACCGCCTGTTAAGCCCACCAGCAGCATGCTACTGATTCGCCAAACGGCGTTCCGCGAGCGCGACCGTGTTGGCCATCAGCATCGAAATGGTCAGCGGACCAACGCCGCCTGGCACCGGCGTGAACGCGCTGGCACATTCGGCGACGTCCAAGGGATTGACATCGCCAACCAGCAGACTTCCTTTCTTGTCGAAGGCGGCGAGCTTCTCAGCCGCGTTCCGGAAGATCCGTGCGGCCTCGGCGCGATCGTCAATTCGATTCATGCCGACATCCACCACCACCGCTCCGGGTTGAATGAAGTCCGCAGTCACCAGGCCGGCGCGGCCGATTGCGGCAACCAGGATGTCCGCGCGGCGGCACACGGCGGACAGGTCGCGCGTCTTCGAATGACAGACAGTAACGGTCGCATTCGCATGCAGCAGCATCAGAGCCATCGGCTTGCCGACGATGTCGCTGCGCCCGATCACAACCGCGTTGCGCCCGCCCACCGGGATGCCGTACCGCGCGAACATCTCCATGATGCCCGCGGGAGTGCAGGCGCGCGGAGCCGGCCGGTTCGCCACCAGGTGGCCGACGTTGGTGGGATGAAAACCGTCGGCGTCCTTCTCCGGATCGACGGCCTCGAGGATGCGCCGCGCATCGACCTGTGGCGGCAGCGGCATCTGGACCAGGATGGCATCGATCTCCGCGCGTTTGTTCAAGCCGCCGATGATCATCAGCAAATCGCCGGTGCTCACCGTTGCCGGCGGAGTCAGTGTCTCGCTGTAGATGCCCAGTTCGGCGCAGGCTTTCACTTTGTTGCGGACGTAGATCGCGGATGCCGAGTCGTTGCCGGCGAGCACGACGGCCAAGCCGGGCGGACGCATCGCGCGCGTAAGTTGCTCGACGCGCGGCTTCAGCTCAGAGAGGATCTGACCGCGCACCCACGTGCCATCCAGAATTTGAGCCATCCATTGGCGAGTGTATCAATGCCCGGCGCGCTTCGCCGTGACAAGTCTCATGATCTCGCCCGTAGCCTGGAGCGAATCGCCGCAACTCAACACCAGACGCTTCGAGAGTATTGTCATTGAACGCCCAAGCTCGCTCGTAGAGGCGCAAGGTGGTTTGCGTCCAGGTTCGCCAGCGGCGCTGTTGAAGGCGATGATGGAGCCTTCGCATCCTGCGGCCAGCGACGTCGACGTTCCTGGGCGCCGCCGACGTCAGTAGTACTCTGACGCGATTCCCGTGAGCGTTCTCAGAATTTAGGCGGGTTGCTTATACAATGAGACCCGGGTTGTGTCCAATCGGGATCAGGCCAAATCTCAGACAAATCCGGGCTCATCGCATCAAAGCAGACGAGGTCGAAGAAGCGATGTCCCGACAAGCGATCTTGATTTACGACCAAGTGGCGAATGGGGAGATTCGGTACGTCTATTACGGGGAGACGAGGCGGACGCGTCAGTCAGCCGTCGTTCTGACGGAACGCGCCAGCAAGCTACGGGTGATCACCGCTTACGACCTGGATGCGGGTCAAAAGCGAGACTATTGGAGCGCGCGCGGCCGGAGAGTGACTCAATTGATAAGCGAAAGCAGGAAATGCCGGTTATTCACAAACCACCAGCGTTTGCGAACGAGGAAGAAGAAGCGACTTGGTGGGCGAGTACCGAAGGGCGGGAATTCCTGAAGCAGCAGCCCAGGGCGGGAACCAAAAAGCGGCCAGGCTCTAAACTGGCCAAGCGGGCCTCGATATAACGCGAACAACTTCGCCGCATCAAACAAAAAATGAGCCCGGAAGCATTTGCCCCGGGCTCATCGGTTTAACCTGGCTGCGATCGCCGATCAGAAGAAGAACTTCGCCGCGAATTGTAGATTGCGCGGGAAGTTCTGCTGGCCGGTCGGTATCTTGCCGAAGTTCGGGCTGTCCGGATTCGTGTCCGGCCCGGCATACACCGGCGTGTTGGCGAGGTTCTGCACCTCGCCGCGGATCAGCATCGAGAAGCGCTCCGTCATGTGGAACGTCTTGTCGATGGACATGTTGAAATTGGGCGAGACCGGGTTGCGGATGTCGGGGAAGCGGTCCGGAACAACCCGCGGCGTATATGCGGAGCGCGTCGTATAGCAGCTCTTGTCGTTATTGATCCAATGGTCGAACGGATTGCCGGTGTCTGTCCCGGTGTAGTGCCAGCTATCGCACTTGTTGATGCGATCCGGCCAACCCACGGGGTAACCCGAGTAGTAAGTCGCGATCCAGGTATAGGTCCAGTCGTTCACCAACGCCTTGGCCAACTTGCTGTCGACGTTGGCGAAACGCTTGCCCGTGCCCACGGGTAAATTCCAGACGCCAGAGAACGCGACGTTCTGCGGCTTGTCCTGGTTATCGATCTCATGAATGAGCGGCTCGGTCCAATTCCAACCATTTAAGCGGTGGTTCTGCTCGAAGCCCTTCGAGAACGTGTAGGACAATGCGAACGTCATGTTGCCGGCGTTCTTGCTGGCGAAGGCTCGTTTCTCGATCAGGACCTGAAGCGCATCGTATTTATAGTGAGCCTTGGGCATCGTGTTTGCGGTGACGCCGTTGAATTCCGGATAGGGCCGGAATAACTGCTGCGCCGAGATGGTCGAGTTGCCGAAGTTCACATTGCTCGGCACTACGCCGTACATCGGGTTCGGCAGTTGGCGGTCGAAGAAGAACGGATCGCCGATCGCCTGGCCACGCAGCGTAAGCGCGGCTTGCGAGATACCGCCCGCTTCATCGATCGCGAGGCCGTAGGTGTCGTGCACGGCGTAGTTGCCGCTATACGAGACATCGGCCACGATTCCACCGATCAGCTCGCGTTGAATGCCGAACGAATATTGATAGGCGCGCGGCATCGGGACCTTGCGGCTGTCATAACTGATGCCATTACCGACGTTGGTCAACAGGCCGAGGGACGAACCGGCGACCGGAAGTAGGCCGTTCGGGAAAGGACTCTCTAGCGAATAGGGGCCGGTGACCCCTTTTTGCGCCGGTGTAAAGCCATCCAACGAATTTTTGTAGTCCGTTGTTTGGGTGAAACCCGTGGTCGTGTTGTCCTGGGTTTGGGTGCGATAGAAGATGCCGAAGCCGGCGCGCAACACCGTCTTGGGTGCAAACTGCCAGGCCACGCCGATTCGCGGAGCGATATTCTTCCAGTCGGTATCGTAGGTGCGGGAGGGCTGTCCGTCCTTGCCCGGGAACAACAGGCCGCCGTAAATCGCCTTGGGCGGATCCGGGTACGGATACTTGGGATTCGTTGCGTCGTACTGCGCCTTCAGCGTTCTCCAATTCGCGAGAATGGCATCGCTGTCAGGATTGATCGTGTTCGCCGCGAAGCCCCCGTTCAGACGGTTGTAGCGTTCGAGCCACGGAATCTGGAGATCGTAGCGCAGGCCGAGGTTCAGCGAGATGTGCGTGGTCACCTTCCAATCGTCCTGGACGAAGAAGGCGTAGTAGGGACGAGTGCGGTAGAACGTATCGCGATATTCGACCGCGCCCGAATCCGGGATACCCAACAACATACTTGCGACCGGGCTGCCGTCGTTCGAGCCCTGGCCGCGCGACAGCAACTGGCGCGTCTGGTTGCGGTTGAAGTTAAACCGGCCATTGGAATTGCCCGTACTGGCCGTGCCTTTGGCGGTGTAGTTGATTTCGAAACCGTAGTGGAACGAGTGTCTGCCGCGGGTTTGAGTTAAGCTGGGCGCGAAATCCCACTGGTTATACGTGCTCCAGTCGATCGTGTTGTTGAAGATGCGCGAGTAGTCGTCCATGGTGAACGTCGGGGCCACGTTGAGGGCGACGTTCGGCGCCTTCGGCATGTTGGTCATACCGATGCTCTGTGGCGTGAAATTGTAATCGCTGATGCGCGGGAATACCGAGGTGAACCGGCCGAAGCTGCCGCGAATATCCAGCACCGCGCTTGGTCCCATGATGTGCGTGTAGTCGGCGATGTAGTTCTGGTCGGTGCGTTGGGAGAACATCTCGCCTTCGCGCGCCGGGGCATCGAAACCGGTCGAGTTGCGCCACTCATAACCGTGCTGGTAAGTGAACATCGCGTAGAACCGATCGTTCTGGTTGACGATGTGATCCCAGCGGCCCATCGGTTGATTGTAGTGATACTGGCCGGTGTTGGCGGTAGCGAAGAAGTTCTGGTTCAAGCCACCGAAGTTTCCGTTGGGAGCCGGATACAGGCTGAGAATCTTCTGTCCAATCGGACTGATCAGGCTCTTCGGGATCACATTGCCGGGGAAGGGATTGCGGATGTAGGTGCTGGCTCCGCCGGGTTGGATGGTGCCGCCGCAGGGTTCGGTTTTGGGATCGCAGAGGTGGGCGCTGTACGGATCGAAAATCTGAATTCCGTATTGCGTGAAATGCTGGCCGTCGCGCAGATCGATGGGCGGGACGTCGGAGATCTTGCCGAACGGAGTAACTTCGCGCCAGCTCTCCTGGCTATAGAACACGAAATCCTTGTCTTTGCGGATCGGGCCGCCGGCGATGCCGCCGAATTGAAACTGGTTGTGCTTGCCTTTTTTCGCGCCGACGCGGTTGTTCTGCGTCAGGTTGGCGTCGAACACGGCATTGCGGTAATAATTGAACACGTCGCCGTGCCATTCGTTGGTGCCGGATTTCAAGGTGGTATTCACCACGCCTCCGGTGAACCGGCCGTACTGCGCGTCGTAGGTGTTGGTCATCACCTTGAATTCCTGCACGGCCTCGACGTTGGGCGCCAATTGCCACGTGCCGCCGTTGTCACTGATCGGCGCGCCGTTCAACAGGAACTGGCTGGTGCCGGTGCGGCCGCCGTTGATCATGTAGCTGTTATTCACGTCCCAGCCGCGGGTGCCCGAAAAACCGGTGGATCCGAAGGCCTCCTGCGTAAATATGACGCCCGGAGTCAAGGCCAATAGCATGTACGTCTGGCGCCCGTTCAGCGGATATTCCTGAACTTTGATGGCGTCGAAGTTCAAGCCGCGCGAAGCCGTCGCTGTTTCGAGCGCTTCCACCATGCCATTGACAGTCACTTCCTGTGACAACTCGCCCACGTCGAGGCGCACTTTTACTTCGCGCTTGTCGGCGGTGAGCAGAATAATACCTTCATTCTTGAAACTTCTGAATCCCGGAGCGCTGACTTCGAGATCGTAAGTGCCCGGAGTCAGGTAGGGAATTGTGTAAAAACCTTGCGACGTGGTTTGTACTTCGGTCACTTGGTTGTTATCGACGCGAACGGCTTTCACAGTAGCATTTGGCACTGCGGCGCCGGACGGGTCGGTGACCTGGCCCAGCATGGTTGCGCGGAAATCCTGCGCGGTCGAGGCGAGGCAGGTGAGGATTAAAGCGACGAAAATCCTGCGAAGAGGATCTGACATGGAAACCCCCGTTACGGATAATGAGATCCGATTGAAAATGGACTGACATTTAGCATATAACTTTGGCGCATAGCTCGCAACCCTGCGATTGGATTAGTTATTGAGTAAGTCCGAATAAGCGCGAAGCGATTATGAACTTCACGGGCGTGGGATTCGGGGCAGCTTGGGCGGACGTTTTCCGTGCAGCGCCGCGCCCAGCACCGGAACATAGGGGAGTTCCTCGCCCGAGCGTGAGCAGCGCAGCATCAGACCGCCGCGGCTCATATCGCCACGGCCGGCGAAATCGGAGGGAAACAGCAGGCGAGTGCCGAACACGTCCAACAGAGGCTGCACGTACTTCTGGGTCGCCACGCTGCCCAGAAGGACGAAATCGCAATCGGAGCCCGCGGCCTCGGCCAACAGACGCGCGTCTCGGTCGAGCGGCAGGCGATAACGTTCTTCGGCCGCGTCGATGGGCACGCCGGCGATAGCTTGCAGTTGTGCGATAGTAACAACCGTATCGGGCGGCATGAGGCCGAAGCCTGAGGTAATCACGACCGATGGCGGCGCGCCCGCTGGTGGATTGGCGAATGCTCGCGAGTAGGCCAGTTTCCCGCGGAAGTACAGGCCGCTGATGAATTGAAAGACGTCGCCCAAGGGTGCGCCGTTGGTGCGCAGCTTGTGCGCGAGGTCGAACTGCGCGCGTTCCCTGAACAGCATGCGGGCGCGCTCCCCACCGGCGTAGGCGGGCGACAGCAGAAAGACGCGCGGCTTCATTCCACGAGTTTGTCCGAGAAGTGCACGTAGGTGAACGTCTCGGGGATGTGGGAGTCGTAGTGGCCGTGGCGATTCCAGGTCCAGCCCGCGGCGGGATCGAGTCTTTCGCAATTGGGGCCGATGTGCTGAAAGCGCGAACAGTCGATGCGCCAGACGTCGCCGTCGTGGGGCGGCAACGAGCGTCCATCCGCGAGCGTTTTCAAGCCTGCCCAGGGGAAGGCAACCTCGGCGGACCAGCCGCGATCAATATCGTCGGGCTGGTTGAGCGTGCCATCGACGTGGACCGCGTGCATCACGCCGGGGAAGTCCCAATCGAGGAAGCCGTACCGTTCACCGCGCGGATGTACGTGGCCGCCGATGCCGTCGATGATCATGAGATTGCGGCCCTCCGGGTTCCACTCGGGGACGTCGAAAGCCGTGCCCTGCCGGTACATGTCTTTCCACACCCACATCACTTCATAGATCGTATCGAGGGCGTTGATCTCGAATTCGTAATACGCATCCTGGCCGCCGATGAAGATTTCAAGATCATTGTCGAACCAGATCTTCGAGTCGCGCGTGGTGAACGTGGCCTGGACGTTGGTTTCTTCTGCGCTGAATGCGAAATACAGACAAATGTCGTCCCAGAGGATACGGACGCGAGTGTCGAACCACGCAGGTTCGCCGGTGACGATATCGACGAACGGTTGCGACACCGGCGCTCGATCCCACACTGGCTTGTTCAAGCGGCCGTCGAGCAGGATCGGAGTGGGCGTGCGATAGGCGGTGTAGTGGGCGAGGTTTTGGTTGTAGGCGTCGCCTAGGGACATGGTTACCCCAGTATCTCGCGCCAGCCGTTCAGAGCCACGCGCGTAACCCAGGATCAACCTCGGAGGGAGGAGATGGAGAGAAAGAACGGATTGCCGCCCGTACATCCGGGCGAGATCATCTGGGAAGACATTCTTCCCGAGGCGGGCCTGTCCGTCACGGCTGCGGCGAAGGCCCTCGGGGTATCTCGCCAGATGACTCATGACATTCTGGCCGGACGGAAGCCGCTGTCTGCTGTCATGTGCCTAAACGTTGCCCGCCTGTTTGGCAGCAGGCCAGGCAGCGCAAGACAAAAGAGTGATGGAAGGCGTAGCGCGGATTGTGCCGTTGAAGGCGCTGGAAGTAATCCGCACCCGATTTTCGTGAACACCGAACGCGGCTCATACATCCCGCCGCGGAGGCCATACTGGCCGTTACTGGACGGCGATCGTCACTTGCGACGTGTAGGCTTGTGGCGCCTGAACATCGAGCCGGACGTTTGGGGCGGCGGTGACAGAGATTGGAATTACGATATTCATTTGATAGAGTCCCGCCAAGCCGGGCGCAAGGCCAGAGTAGGTTATTGTCGCCGGTTTATCATCTACAAAGACATCAAAGGCGGTAGTTGTCGACGTGAGTTGGCCCGGATTGCCGGCCGGGACTGGCGGATTGACATCACCCAAGCCAGTCAAAAACACCTGAACGGTCTCGCCTTTTCTGGCCGGATTTGAAGTTGAGACCAGAGAGTAATCGGCGTGCAAGACCGCGGCCGATCCAACTCCGCCAGGCGGGACACTGAAAATGCCGGGTGAGGCGGGGTTGACAAACAGGGTGACTGAATTGGACATAAATCCGTTATTGTTGACGACAATCTTGGCAAAGCTCAACTCGGTATCGTATGGTACGATGACACTCACTTGCGAAGGGCTAACAAAATAGATGGGAGCGAAACGATCGTTAATAGTCACCTGCACTCCGCTGAGAGTTGTTGGAAAGGGGAGCGATTGTGCGATGTTCGTGTCGCCGGCGAGATTGCCGCCGTACAACGTAATTAGTTCGCCTCGAGCGATCCCGGATGTAAACGGAGCGGAACTCGCGGCATTCACGATTCCGGTTGGGTTCAGGTACACACCGTTGCCGTTGAAGTCGGGAGCGCGCACGCCGATGATGAGTCCTTCGCCCGGACCTTTGCCGATTCCGACAACTCCTATTCCGTTGTTACCAACCGCGTAGCGGAAGGCAGACCGGTCGTAACTGCCATCTGAGTTCAGCGAGTAAGCCGTGTCGTAGGTCCAATCGAAGACGCGCCGGTTGTCTGGCGAGTGCCGCTCGTGGCGTAGGATTCCGCCCGCCCCGTCAGCGTTGAGTGCGCCATAGTAGGTGTCGAGAATGACTCCGCCGGGGTTGGAATTGTCCTCGTCGACGCCCGCGTTGTAGTAGAGCCCCTTGTAAGTCGAGTTAGAAACGAAACCCGAGGGGGCTCGGACGGCGACAAACAGATCGAAGCCATTGGGGGATCCGCCAACGGCGAAGTTGCCGTCTGGCGAGACAAACAGGCTCTTATCGCCGCTGATCAGGGTTGATGTTCCGGCGGCGGGGAAGGAGATCAGGCCAATACCGTTCGTGAAGCTGTAACTGATGCTGGAAATATTCTGTGTCACCGCGGCACTCGAGCCTGCGATGTAGCCGGAAACTGAGGTGGATCCCGAAGTACCTCCGTTCCCGTTGGCGTTTAATGCAAACAGGGCATCACGGGCCTGGCCGGCTCGTCCACCGGGGAGGTCGATGGCCGCGACCCAATACTTGCCCTGAAACGTTGACCGAGTGGCGGCGGTAGTGCCGGCGGGTACGGCTACGAAGACGTCTTTATAGGGTCCCTCGGTGCTGCTGCCGACGAAGACTCCTTGAGAGACGAGTCCGTAAATGAGGTCGCCTTTCACGAGCGGGCTGTCCATGAATCCCAAGCCGTGAGAGCCGACGGCGTACGTGCCTCCTACGGATAAAGCCTTGGTCTGACTTGGGTTGGTTGAGTCGGCAACCTGCCCGGATAGGGTGTAGGTGCCGTTGCCGCTGAAGACGATAGCTCCATATAAAGACAGAGCCCGGCGAGTTCCGGTTTCCCCGGTTGAGTAGATAATTTGACGGTAGTAATAATTGCCTGATAACAGCCCGTTCCCGCTCGTGTCCCAGGGGATCGTCGTTTGAGCAAGTAACGGGGCTGCAACCGCGGCTGCGAGTGCGAATAGAAGAGTAGAACGAGTTATCATTAACGGCTCACTTCGTAGAATCTGTACTTGTAGCTCCACTTAAAGTCGCGGCCCGGTTCGACACGGATGTCGACGTAGGCTTCCGGGCAAGCGGTAGAACGGATGGACCAGAAGACTATCTTGGAGATGGGCCGGTCGCCGGTGATTTCGACGCCAGCGCCGCCCGTTTTGTTTTCGAGGTGAAAGTCGTAGTCGCGGGCCGTGGGACCGAAGCCCTCGAATTCGCCGTAAACGCTTTCTCCTTTTTGGAGTTCGCGTGAGTAGACGACGTTGTGTCCCTTGACCTCGGCTGCATCGCCGCGTAGGGGTTGCTTCAGCTTGACATCGAACGGGAATTGGACGACCGACGCGGGACCCGTGGGCTGATTATCCAGCATGAAGAAGTTATGATTGTATTGCCAGGTGTGAATAGCTCTCTCGCCCGTGTTTTTCAACGCATGTTGAATAATCATTTCGGCCTTATTGCGTGCCAGACGTATGGTTTTGGTGTACTGATATGCGTAGCCATTGGGGCCGATCAACTCGTGCGTGAACTGGATCCAATCGCGCCCGTTCCTGACTTTCCACTTTCCGTTGTCGACGATGTCGTACGTTTTGAACGGATCGAATTTGTTATCGTCGGGCTTGCGCACCACGCCGACACCCAAACGAAGGAAGGTACCGCCCGCTTTGGCTTCCGCGTAGCCGACGCTGCCTTCCTCGCTGCGGAACTCCTCGACAGGACCCATGATGGCGTCGTGCAGCTTGGGATCGTAGTGTTCGAACCACTGGCCGAAGTACTCGTGATTTCCGGCACGGAGGCTGTAGATCTGGCCCGACCAATCGAACCGGGTGCCGCGGTAGTAGCCGCGTTCGGAATCGGGCAAGTAGAGCTTCGCCGTGATGTGTTTGCCGGCGATGGCGGCTTCGGGAAAATCGCTCGCGCAAACACCGGCTACTAAGAAGGTGAACAGCAGGGCAAGATCGCGCACGAGCCTAAGCTACCACGCTACTCGCCCATCTGCACCGGGCCCGCATAGCCGGTCATTTCGAGATAGCCCACGCCTGTATCCTTGCCAGTAACCTGGATGGCACCCTCCCAATAGTTTGAGAGTTCCTGCTGCGGCAGGCGCGTGGTGATGCGGGCGTCGATTCCGAGCCCAGGCACCACGACACTCCACTCGACTGGATACCTGGCGTGGCTTTCGGGGCTGATCCACGTTTTGCCGGGCGTGATCGTGAACTCGTCGCGCGACAGGTGGCGCGAACGCCCCTGGCGGTCAACGAAAGTGCCGGCGGAATATGGATCGACGGAGCCGTCTTTGCGCCGCAGCCGGAACAGCATCAGCTCGTTTCCGTTGTCGAATTGCAGGCTGAACCAATCCCATCCGGTTTGACCGGCGGAGAGCTGATGCGTGAAGAATTCGTGATCCATCCACGCCGAACCTTCGACAGAGTATTGCTTGCCGGCAACGTTCACGGTGCCCGAAGCAGCAAGGCGCGTGTAGGAAATGTAGTGCGACGCGCGCCCAGGCCCTTCGGCCTTCTGGCTGACTCCACTGATGCCGTGAATGACGAGCGGCTTCGACGGGTGAACCGAAAGCGCCAAACCGAAGCCGTCGGCGACAGCGCGGAGCTGGCGATCGGCGCTGCCGCGAGCTTCCCAGTTGCCATTCCAAACACGCTCCTGCGTTTGATCGGCTCCGGCCAGACCGGCGCCTGTACGATTAAGCCGCTCGGTGTGATAGAAGCGATTGCCATCGACGTCGCTCAAGGCCAGGTGCGCGAGCCAGACATCCTGGACGTCCCAGACGCTCGTGGATGCCGTCGCGGGCGGTTGCACAGCGTGACGGAAGAACGTCAGCTCGAAGCCGAAGCGGTGACCATCGGAAGCGCGTAAATTGCCGGTGTAATACCACCATTCTGTTTGAAACGCGGGATGGCTGAAATGATCGCGCGGGAACTGGTAGCGATATCCGGGTAACGCCGTTTGATACGTGGCTATGTCAGACGCTAGCAGGGCAGCGGAGAGGAATATGCCGCTAATCTTCATGAACCACTTCGATGGGGTTAAGCTGCGTGGCGACGCGGGCGGGATAGAGCGCGGCAAGGATGGTGGCCGCGTATACGACCGAGAGCGCGGCGATCAGAACGGCCACCGGCCAGTGGAACTGGATGGTCCACCCGAACGATTGCTTGTTGATGACGTAGATCAGCAGGAGCGATAGAAGGACGCCCAGAATCAAACCGGCGATGTTGGCGAGTAACCCGAGCAGGGCCGCTTCGAACAGAATCACGCGGCGAAGTTGACTCGTGGCCGCGCCCAAAAAGCGCAGTAGGCCGAACTCGCGGCGGCGGTCGATGACAAGGGCGAGCAAAGCGCCGGCGACGCCCATGATGGCAACGAACACGGCTACTGCTTCGAGCGCGTAGGTGATGGCGAAGGTACGGTCGAAAATGGCGATGGCTTCCTCGCGGAGAGAGCGGTTGGATAGCAGGAGCACCTTGCGCCCGTTCAGCGCATTCTCCACGGCGCGCCGGCCTTGCTCGAGAGGCACGCCGGGACGCAGATAGACGGCGACGTTCGACGGGGCGGGGTCAGGCAAATATTTCAGCAGCGTGCCGCGATCCATGATGATATAGCCGCGTTCGTTGGAGTAGTCGTAGTAAATATCCAGAACGCGAAAGCGGACCGCTTTGCCGCCGAGGGAGAGTGAGAGGATGTCGCCCGCGCGGACCTGGTGCTTATTGGCGAAGGGTTCGCTGACAACGACGTTGTCCCGGCCGGGCAGTTGGGCGAAGACCGTTTGCGGGGCCGCGCCGGACAGAAACGGGCGCGCTCCATAGCGTGCGACGACGCGTGCCTCACCAGCGCCGAGCGTCGCCGGGAGACCCTGATAGGCGATCTCGTAGGCGCGGAAGCGGTCGACGGCGGCGACTTCGGGCAAGGCCGCGACACGGTCGGCGATGTCGGGGGAGAGCGTGGGATGGCGGTCCGCGCCGGCTGGACTCGCGGGGCGCATATAGAGGTCGGCCTGGAGGCGATCCTCCATCCAGAGCAGGACGGTTTGGCGGAAGCTGCCCACCATGATTCCGACCGCGGCCATCATGGCGATGGCAGTGGCAAGCGCGCCAACCAGGACGGAGGTGCGCCGTAAAGAGGCAGCCAGGCCGCGCGCGGCGAGCAGCGCCTCGACTCCGAGGATGCGCCGCAATGACGTTGAGGACACCCTGGTGAGTCCATCGACCAGGGCGGGGATTGCCAGTGCGGATGCGGCGATCAACAAGACGGCAGACAGGTATCCGAACAGGGGCTTGCCGTCCACCGCGGATTGGCGAGATGCAATCCAGGCGGCCAGCGCCAAGCCGGCAGCGACGGCCAGACTGCGGCCTCGGTGGATTCGAACTTCATGGTCACGGCGGCCGCGGGACATCGCCTCGACGGGAACCACCTCCGATGCTTCCCAGGCGGGCGCAAGCGCTGACACGATCGCGACGCCCGTACCTGCGAGGAGGGCGAGCAGACCGATATCCCAAGTGAGCGCGACGGGCGCGGGCGTGCTGCTGACGTAAAGCGACCCGACTGTCGCGGCCACGAGCTTGACTGCGCTTCCCGCCATGATGCGGCCCAGTGCCAGCCCGAGCGCGGCGCCGGCGATGCCGAGGCAAGCGGCTTCGCCAAGGAAGGCGAGACGTACCGCACCGCGGGTAGCTCCGAGGGCGCGGAGTATTCCGATTTCAGCGCGGCGCCGGACGACGGATACGGAAATGGTGTTGTAGATCAGGAACGCGCCGACGACCAGGGCGATGTAGCTGAGTACGCGCAGATTCCAACGGAAGGCGGCCAGCATGCGGCGATTTTCGCGAGTTCGCGAACCTTGCGGCGCGACCAGGACACCCGGCGGAAGCGCGGCCTGGAGCGTAGTCTGCCACCCGGCAGGCGGTTTAGACGGGGTGGTGCGGACCAGGATGCGATCGAGGCGGCCTTGTTTTGCGAGGATGCGGTTTGCGGGGGCGAGATCCATGACGATCGCGTCGCCCGATCGTTCGCCGAGCACACCGCGCACGGTATATTGGCCGATTCGATCGTTAATGAGGAGTTCGATGCGGTCGCCGGGTTTGAGTCCGAGATCCTTGCCGGTCCAGACGGAATTGGGGCTGGCGAGATTCGATGTGGTGTGCCCGGGTGGCGCGATTGACAGTAGATCGATGCCGAGTAACGGGACCGTGCGGCGCTGAGCGGTGAGCACGGCGTAGTCTTCGATGCGTGGTTCGAGTTTCAGCGGATATGGAAGGAGCGCCAGATTGGTGAGTGCTTCCGGGGGTACGCCGCCGGTTGCGGTAACTTCGAAATCGGCGTCTCCGGCGAGAGTTTCCATCGAGGATTGAAACGAACCCGCGGCTGCATTGCCCGCCATTTCGATCGCCAGCACAACAGCAACTCCAAGGGCGACGGCGATGGCAGTCAGCAACGTGCGCCAGGGCTCCCGCTTGAGGGGGCGCAGGATCAGGCGGTGGAACAGGATCAGGTACGGCACGGTTCTAGCGCATTTTCCAATCGTCCGTCGCGCATGCGAAGTACGGTATCGGCGATAGTCGCGGCTTCGGCGCTGTGTGTGGCCATGACGATCGCGGTGTTATGACTGGTGGCGATGCGGCGCAGAAGATCGAGAATCAGCTCGCCTGTCGAGCTGTCGAGGTTGCCCGTGGGTTCGTCGGCGAGCAGCAAGGAGGGCGAATGAACCAGAGCGCGGGCGATGGCGACGCGCTGCTGCTGGCCTCCCGAGAGTTGGTATGGCATGCGCGCGGCGTACTCGCCCATGTCGACTTGGCGCAAGCTCTCGAGCGCCGGCTGACGCACGTGGGAAACTCCGGCGAGCATCAGCGGAAGTTCGACATTTTCGACTACGGAGAGGGCGGGCAGCAGTTGGAAGGATTGGAAAATGAAACCGGTTTTGTTGCGGCGCAGGCGGGTGAGTCCCGCATCGTCGAGCGAGCGCGTATCGACGCCGTCGATCAGAACGCGGCCGGAGGTTGGGAAGTCCATGGCGCCCGCGAGATTCAGGAGCGTGCTTTTCCCGCACCCGCTGCGGCCGGTGAGCGCGACGAATTCCCCGCGCGATACATCGAGCGAGAGGTGGTGCAACGCAGTGACGGATTCACCGTCGGTGAGGTACTGCTTGCTCGCGTTTTCGAGGCGGAGTATGGGCACTGCTGGCAACTATTGGATGCTACCCCGCAACGGAGGGTTCTATGATGTGGCGAAGACGAGTGGGTTGGTGGACGGCATGGGATTCGAACCCACGACCCCGGCGTTGCGAACGCCGTGCTCTCCCAACTGAGCTAGCCGCCCACTTGGATGATCGGACACCCTGAATATACCATGACGGGCGTGCGCGCCGTGGCGGTTTAAGCGGTTTCCTGCAATGCCAAGGATCGCCGGGACAGGTCTGTTGCGCCGGGCATCAGGGCGAATTTGATTTCGAGGCAGCCGCCGCCGCACTCAAACTGGGTGGCGATCCACTCCTTCACCGACGAGCTGCGCGTCTGATAGTTGTGGCCATAGACCACGGTGGGGATGCTGAGCCCCATGGGGCCGAGATCCTCTTCGAGCACCGATTTAACGTTACCCACGATCATGTTCGCCAACTCGCCCATCGCGTCGAGAACGTCCTCGTTGACGGCAGTGTACGTGGAAGCCAGCAAGGCACCGGACAGCTTGCACGCCAACTCGGCGGAACACGAGAGTTGGGATGCTCCGGCGCAGGGGCCGGCCAGACCGATCAACGCGATCACGCCGTCGAACGGCTCATCGTGGCCAGTCTCCAGGCGGTAGGCCCCGTGGCGGCTGACCGGCAAGCCCAGCATGGTTGAAAATACTTCTTCGGTGGCCGCTGCGATCGTGGACACCAGTTGATCCGAATTGAATAGTTCCATTCAAGTGCTCCGTGGGCTGGACTAGAGAAGCCCGGCCAGTTTCTGCTTGATCTGCTCAGCGGTGAACGGCTTGCGGACGTACCCATTGGCGCCGAGTTGCAGGGCCTGCAGCACCTTGTTCTGGCACCCCTCGGTGGTGATCATGATGATGGGGAGCTTGCTCCACTCCTCGAGTTCCCGAACGCGCGCAAGCAGTTCGAGGCCGTCCATATTGGGCATATTGATATCGCTGAGCATCAGGCCCACTTTGCCGATTTTCAGCTTCTCGAGCGCTTCGCGCCCGTCGCCGGCTTCGTAGACGGTTCCCAACGGAACGTCTGCCTGAACGAGAACGCGTTGCAGTATTTTGCGTATCGCCGCCGAGTCATCCACGATCAAAACGTCCAGTGCCATTTAGCCGGTCTCCTTTGCTGTCCTGGATTTCTTATCGTCGGCAGAGGACAGATCATGAGGGGCTTTGTGGCCGGCCGGCAATTAGGGTGAGACGAGTTGGACGTTTTCAATCCAATATTGATCCGGCGTGACGAAGACAGTGGCAGTGACTTGTTTGCCGGGAGCCAGTTTGTCGAGTTCAGCCGCATTATGGACGGGGAACTCCATGGTCATGGCCTCCATCCAGCCCTCGATTTTGCCGTGTTTCAGGGTCACGGTGCGGGGCTCACGGTCGATGCGGATCACCTCGCCGCGGACCTGAAATTGTTTGGGAGCAACGCTCTGGGTAGTACGCCCACAGCTTAGGGCAATGAGCACGGAGCACAAGGCTACGAATTTGAGCATCGATTCTACTATGCCGTATTGCGGGGGGCGTGTTGTAACATTCGGTTAGGAGGGCTGAGGCCGGCATGTCTGAAGGAATGGAGAAAATTGAGCGCACGATTCAGTTCATTCTGGAGATGCAAGCTGAGGCCTATGCAAAGGCAGCAGTGTGGCGCGAGGAGGAAGCAGTGCGGCGCCAGGAAGAAGCAGTGCGGCGCCAGGATGAAGCAGTGCGGCGCCAGGAGGAGGCAGCGCGCCACGCCGCGGCAGATCGCGAGATCAAACAGATCCGCAGGGTGTTACTGTCTGCGATTCGCCTTGGCCGGCGGGAACGAAGCAGTCTGAACGAGAAGATCGCGATACTCATCAAAGGTCAGATCGAGTTGCAGGATGCAGTGAAGGCGTTTCAAGCCCGGGCCACCAATGGATCGCGGCCGAATAGCCTGCTCTCAGGAGAGGCGGCGACAAACGGTTGAGTCGCGACTCTCGGATCAGAAAACGAATCCGCCCAGCAGCCAGCGCTTACTGCCGATCAGAATTGCAATCAGACAGAGCACGATCCCGGCGGCCGAAAAGCCCCTGCGGCCGGACGTCCCCGATGCGAAGGCGACGATGCTGATGACGAGGCCCACCACGGCAAACGGAATGTTCAGCACATTGAACCATCCCAGGCACGGGATGACGCCAACCATGAAACCGAGTAATGCGAGGATGCCCCAGGCCAAGCTTAATATCTGCATGTTTGCACCGACACGAGTTTACCTTATCGCTCGCGCATACCGGTGTTCACCATAACCGGCCTTCCCAGCGCAGACCGGCTCTCCATAGACGCGGAGCTCCGATGGTCGGCGTGGGACTGAACCCCGTGACGTATTCGCGGTTCAGCAGATTCTCAAACGCCACTTGGGCCGAGAAACCACGCTTCAGTTGCTGGCGCGCCATGACTTGCACGGTCGCAAAACCGGGTAGCAGGAACTGGTTGAGATCGTCTTCGAACTGATAAGAGAAGCTGCGAACACCGGCCGACGCCAGAGTGCCGCGCCGCAGATAAGAAAGTTGTGCGGAGCCTTGATGGCGGGGCACCTGAGGCACGCGGGCACCGGCTTCGTATCGCGAGCCCGAGAACAGATAAGACGCTTCGCCGCGCCATGCCCGCCAACCGCGGCGCGCGGTAGCTTCGACACCTTGCGCAATCGCCGCAGCCGCGTTCTGACGCTGGCGCGTGATGCTATTGGGTGCACTGGCCAAAGTCACGTTGGTGATCAAGCGGTCCAAATAATTGCGGAATGCGGTTACGCTCAGCCGCGTCGATTCGGTGGTGAAATCGAAGCCCGTTTCGCCGCCGGTCAGCGACTCCGGGCGCAACGCCGCATTCGGCAAAGTGACTGCGTTGCCCACTCGAAATTCGCGATAAAGCTCGTTGAGCGTGGGCGCGCGGAAACTACGGTATCCGGAGCCGCGGAATCGGAAACGGCCGCGGCCGAGCGCGAACCCGGCGCTTGGACTGAAGAATGCGCCGCCGTCACCGGTGAAGTTATAACGGGCGCCGAGGAACACGCGCGCGCCTGGAGTGCCGGCGTTGAATTGGGCGAAAGCGCCGCGCTCGAGGCGTTCGCCTCCGCCCATGCGAATTCCGGATGGGACCAGGCGATCGGTGCTGAAGCCCTCGACGCGCTCCGTGTCGGCGCCGGCCAGAAGGTTGAATTGCGATGCGTTGTGCGACCAGTAGGCCGCCGCCCCGGTCGCCTCGGATGGAACCATCTGCGTGTAGGTCAGGCGTTCGGAGTTACGGTTGGCTGCGATTGATGAGAAGCTGGCGCGGAAATCCTCGCGCGTGTGATAGGCAAGCAGCGCGATGCCATCGGTTGATCGTTGCCACGAGTAGTTTGCCGAGAGCGTGCCGAGCGAGGTGGAGTTGCGCTGGAGAATGGTTCCGTTGGCTCGATCCTCGGCGAGGATGTCGAGCTTGACGAACAGGCGTTGTTGGCCGCCGAGATAATCCAGGCGCAGATTGCCCGCAACGAAATCCACGCCGGCCTGGGTGTCGATTGCGCCACGAATCAATCGAGGGACGATGAAGTAGCCTTCAGTGGAAAGGGCGCGAATCTCGGTGGAGGCTGCGAATTTCCGCCACACGTGAGATGCGCCGGCGGACAGGTCGTGCGTCTGCCGGTTGCCGGCTTCGTACGACAAGCGCAGGGTGCGCGGTTCGGCTTCGCGCGAGAAGACGGCGATCGCTCCGCTCATCGCGCGATCGCCGAACAGGCTGGTCGAGGCGCCGCGCGAGATTTCGGCGCGATCGATCTGGTCGGGAGTGAAGCGGGTCCAATATACCCAGCCGCCGAACGGATCGTTCATAGGGATGCCATCCCATAACACCAATGTCCGGCTGGCGCCGGAGGATCCGATTCCGCGGAGCGAGACGCCTTGCGTGGTGGGGTTGGCCACCAGGCTCGACGAGCGCCGGAACAAGGAGAAGCCGGGGACTTGGCGCAGACGGTCGTCCAGATCGATGCCGGGGGTCTGTTGCAAATCGCGCGAATCAAGCGCAGTTATCGCGGCGGGCGCTTCGGTGGCGATGTGGCCTGAAACGGTTATCGACGTTCGCACCGGCTCGGCGAGCGCGGGGTCAGCGGGCGCCTTCACTGGTGGAGTTTGCGGCGTCTGCTGCGATTCGAGCGGGAAGGAGACTGGCAGGGTCAACAACAAAAGCGCCCGTAACGGTCCAGCCCACCTCCGCCAGGCGGCCGGGCGCGGAACTGATAACCACTTGAAAGCCGAACTGATCATCGGGGGCAGGCGTGACTTTCCCACGTGCGGGGCTAACAACGGCCAGATACTTCAGGATAGTATAGACGTCGCCGTGTTCCGGCAAGCGGGCGGCGAACTGCTGTGTGGAGAAGCGGACGCGCGCGCCGCGCTGAGCCAGGTTCCACGCGAGATATGCAGCGAAGTTCACCGCCGCTTCGAATGCCGCGCCTTCGTCCTGCTCCAGGTCGAGAAACAACAGAACGGTCTGTTCCTGTTCGCGGGCAAACTCGCGCACCTGGAGGTCGCCGGTGTGCGCGGTCGCTCGCCAATCCACATGCCGGGCGCTTTCAAACGCTTCATAGGGGCGAATGCGATAGAAGTCGCCGCCGCGTCCGCGATAGTGAGCCGCGATGTCGCCGGTGAGTGTGAACAGCATCTGTTCAAAGCCTGGCTGCGGATCGACGGACGGGTAGACCAGCAGATCCCGCCGGACGCGCACGTGAATGCGGCGTTCGGCAAATCCGAAAGGGAACCGGGTTGAAAAACAAAACGTGTTCGATGTGTACTGGCCGCGTCTTGGGAAGAAACACTCGACTGTATCTTCGAGCCTGGTTCTGGGAGGAATGCTGGGGAAATAAAGGACAGAACCCATGCCGGCGCTTCCGGTGCCTGCCAGTTGAATCGAAAAGGACGGAATCCAGATCTTCTGGTTGGCGACCACGATGCGGCCGGGCACTTTCCGGCCCGCCGAGATGTGCTCGGGATGTAAGAACTCGAGTTCGAGACCGGCCAACGATAGGCGGCTGATGAGGCTGGACACCATGAGCGTGGCGAGCATTGACGCGAGAATCAGAAACAGCAGATTGTTGGCCGATGCAAATGCGGCGAATGCAACCACCACGATGGTGACGGTGAAGAGTAGTCCACCGCGCGTAATGTGCTGGCGCACTCCCGATTCCAGGAGTTCCTTGATCTTGTAAACGAGGGAACGCCAGCGCACCATTGGCTACTATTGTTGCGCTTCACTGAAGTATTTTGCGTACTCCTGCCGCCGGGGCGCGTATTTAGCTATTGAAAGATGCTGACAGCCCTCCATCCGGCAACGCGCACGTTTGAGGGTGCGTTGGAGGCACATGAGGCGATGGTGTTCAGCCTGGCGTATCACTTCCTGCGTGACGCCTCAGCGGCTGAAGAAGTAGCTCAGGATGTCTTTCTCGAACTGTACCGGCATCTGGACACGTTGGCATCCGACGCACACGTCGCGTTTTGGTTGAGGCGAGTGACTTGCAACCGCTCGATTGACTACGCCAGGCGGCGCAAATACCGGCCGGTGATCGCCCTGCACGATGTGCCGGAGCCATGCATATCGGGGGAACCGGGAGACTTGCTGCTGAACCGGCGGATTCAGGAGATCATCGCGAGCCTGCCAGAGAAGCCGAGGATCGTGATGGTGTTGCGGTATCAGGAGGACTTGATGCCCGAAGAGATCGCGGAGGTTCTGGGCATGCCGGTCCGTACAGTGAAGAGCCATTTACAGCGATCGCTCGCGTTGTTGAGGGAGAAATTCGGCAATGGATGACTTGGAAAATCGCTTGCGCCGCGCGCTCGAACGAAGGGAACCGCCCGCAAGCTTCCGCGCACGGGTTTACTCGGCGAGAGCGCGCAGAGCGGAAGTGCCGCGGCGGCGCATATGGCTTGGTTGGGCGGCGGCTTTTGCGTCTCTTGTCGCTGTGGGCGGGGGCGTCGCGTGGCAACATGAGCGGAATATTCAAGAGCGGGCGGCAGGTGAGGTCGCGCGGCAGAAGTTGGAGTTAGCGTTAAAGATTACGAAAACCAAGCTTCGCGATATCGGCCGTCAAATCGAATCAGTTCAGGAGAATAATTAAGTGAAATTCGGTGCCTTGTTCATTTGTCTTTCGATAGCGGCCGCCCAAGACATTCATTTGCCGCCGGGGTTGGAGCGCCTGGCCGACAAAGCGTCGGAGGTGGTGGATGTCACGTTGGACGCGTCGATGCTGCAGTTAGCGGTGCGATTTCTGCCGGATAAGGATCCCGACAGCGCAAGAGTCAAGCGGCTGGTCAACGGACTCAGCGGCATTTACGTCCGCAGTTTCGAGTTCGAGAAGCCCGGCGAATACTCGGCAAGCGACGTCGAAGCGTTGCGCTCACAAGCAAGGACGCCCGGATGGTCAAGAATTGCAGGCGTTCGGAGCCGCAAGAAGGGAGAAAATGCCGAGGTATTTATCAAGAGTGAAGGCGGAAAGATCTCAGGCCTGATGATACTCGCGGCTGAACCCAAACAGCTTACTTTCGTCAGTATTTCTGGTTTTATACGGCCGGAGGACCTGCCTGAGTTAGGCGGGCATTTCGGGATTCCGAAAATGGAGCAGGATTCGAAGAGCGGCCGGGAGGATAACTGAGATGCGGCGAGCGGCTGAAATACTATTCCTCACTTGCGCAATCTGTTTCCCAAGCTTGGCTGTGGACCGCGATTTCAATGACATTGTCCGCTTGCTGGCCGGTGAGTTCCGCTCACGGCCTGAACGCATTCCACTCTTCGGCTTAGTCAACATGGTCACGTTTGTCGCACGCCCCGCCGGTACGAGTCACATCGACTTAGCCATGTTCCACGATATTCAGAAACACGGTCCTGTTGGCCGGAACGTTAGCGGACTGATTGAGGACACTGTGGGCAGAGGTTGGGCTCCATTTGTTCGCGTACGGAGCCGCCACAAAGGCTTCGAGGAGATGGTCTTGGTCTATCTGCGCACCGAGGGCCGGGACTGCCGCATTCTGTTGACTGCGATCGAGCGGGATGAGGCGACTGTGATTCAACTCAGGCTGAATCCTGAAGGCCTCCAGCGGTGGATCGCTGCGCCACTGGAATCGGCGCACCGGAATAAAGCTGTGCCGGATGAATAGGATCTACTGTTGCTTTTTGTTCGCGGCTTCTGGTTGCGGGCCTGGATAACGGACGACGTGTTGTGGAAGTACATCGGCTTCCACCAACCAGATTTGGCGGTCTGCAAAGTAGCGGATCAGGCGGGCATCCGACTCAGGGTCCATTTCTCGCGCCCATACCACTTTGCTGGCATCGATGTCCGCCTGATTGTAGACCCATTCCTGGTTGGGCGAGTGAGTGGCCTTGTACCGGACAATGACAAGATGTTTCATTGGGCGGGCGCTCAGCCAGGATTCGATGTAAGCGCGCGCATCCCGGTGCGGCTCCGTTGCAACCTCCCAATATGTCATCGGAATCGCCCATCCCGGCGCCTGTTGTTTCAAGGCCGCTACGACGATCAGACACGCCGGGAGTAAGACGGCGACGCCTAATTCACGCCGGTGCTTCCATCTGGATACGGCCACGTACAAGTGCCGCATGGATTGGGCGATGAGAACGAACATCGCCGGTACGATCGGGCCCAAGTGATACGGGTAAAGGACGAGCTGAAATAAGTTCAGCACGGCGATGATGGAGACAAAGATCAAGAGCCAGCGGACCCGCCGGTCGCGAACTACCCACGGAAATAAGAGGAGCGGGATCGTCAATACCGGTCCCGCGAAGAATGCCCAGTTCTCGTAGACTCTTGTATCCAGGCTGTCCATAACGCGTGCTGGGCTGGAATACGCGTCACGATTATGGATCTCCTTCTCGTACATCGCCTCCAACACGGGATGCCGGAGCGTCAAGTTCTTGGGCGGGAGAAACGCCAGGTTTTCCGGCCAGCCGTACGTGTCGCGATTGACCTGATACGGCATTCGGAGAGGCGTACCAGTTACGCGCCAGTTGTAATAGCCGGTGAACAGGACGCCTGCCGTGATCACCACGCCTGCAGGGATCGCGACTTGAGTTACCGCGCGAACGAAGCTGCTGTGGCGCAGTTCCGAGACCAAATACGCCGATGCAGCAAGTGTAAGCACGGCGCCTTCGAATGGACGAGTGTTCATGAGAATCACCACGCCGATTCCCAGCAGGATGGCGTGGGACACTCGAGGACGGTTTCGCAGACGTGGTAGCGCGGCTAGCAGCAGCGCCCCGCCAATGCCTGGGACTGCGCCGCTGAGGTAACTATTGATCCACAGGCCGGTAAGTCCGAACTTGAGAATTGCGATGAGAGTACCGTAGAGCGCCCATGCCGGGGATAACCAACCTTGCATCATCCAACACAGGGCGCCGAACATGAGCCCAACACTAATCACTACACCCGCCCACGGTTCATGAAAAACGACCTGCCCGAATGCGAGAAAGATCCCCTGACCGGGAGGATACATGGACGCGTACGACGGCCGCTGGATCACATGGATAGTCTCAAAATGCTCCCACATGGGATGAGTCGAGTTAGCGAGACGTCCATGCGAGAGTGTGTCGCCCAGTAACAAATGACTGAACTCGTCGTGGATACTGGGGTCGGGTACTGGAATGAGGCCGAGGAGAGATAAGCGCACCGCTACCGGAAGGAGAGCGCAGATCAAAATCGACGCAAGCCGACGGTTCGCCAGCTTGTGGAAGGCGTCTTTTAATGTCCGGAGCTGCTGGATTTGATTGCATGGAATGAGTGCGGCAAGTAATACGGCGACGGCGACGAGAACCCATTCCGCGGCCACTTCAACCGGCGAAATGAACCGGGTAGTTTGGTTGATCAGGAAGAGAACGGTGTCACGGATCATCGCACGGTCACAGCCGCGTCGGTCACTATCGCGGCAAGTTCCCGCGGGTCGGCGGATGATGGCGGGACAGGCTTGTCAAAAGCGAAGGCGACGGTCAGTGATTCGGTTCGGCAGGCTTCGGGAGGAATGGTGGCGAGAAAGGTATGTTCGCCGGCGGTCGTGAACGTCTGCGGCGCAATTCTATGTGTGCCCACGACTCCGGCGAGAGTTATGGGGCCGAGCCTCTCGATGTGAGCGGCTGGTATAAACAGATGAAGGAGAATTACGGCTCCGCTTAAGTCCGCTTTGGGCGGCGTTTTGAGCCGGAGTACGAATTCGCGCGCTGTCCAACGCCACTGATTCGACTCAATCCCGTAGAATCCGGATAATAGTTGTGCCGTTGACGCCGGGTCGGCCATAGAGATATCGCTGAGGATTGGGTGCGCGGCAATAGCGTCCGAACGGCGATAGAGCGTAAACGATTCGTCTTCCATAACGTGCGTTCGCCAGAATAGATGCCCTTCGAAGCGTGTCACCTCTTGATACCCGTTGGCGGCCAGAACCTTAGCCCAGGCAACTTTCTCAGCTTGTGCTTTGTATCCGAGCATCACCAATGCAGGTCTGGAACCGAGTAGGGCGCCCACTTCCGACGAATGGTTTCGATTAGACCAATCCCAATATGCGATGCGCTTGCCGCCATTCAGGTTGTAGAATACGTTGCGATCAAAATAGGGTTGGATCGCAGTGCAGGGATATCCGATCGCGTACATCGGCGTGCTGGGTGGATAAGTGTTCAGGTAGGCGGCCGCAAGCTTACTCCCCGAGTACGCGTTATTCAGGTCGTAGCTGACGGACCGGAAGGTCGCACAACATTGGGCCGGGATCAAGATCGCAAATGCCGCCCAGGCAAGCGGAGTCAATTTGACTCGGATTGTTGCTACCCACATTGCGAGCAACCATGCCAGGAACAGCAAACCTTGGGACCATGCGTTCCAGTACACGCCGACCGACACACCACATAGGAGCAGGCCGGATGCTGAAAACAAAATCAAGCCCTTGCCGCGCCAGAGGAAAGGCAGTGAGATAGCAACGGCTGCAATTGATGACAAAGTCTCGCCTGTGAAGGCTTCACGAAGCACGACGGCACTAACTCCCCAAGCGCGCTCCGGCGTGAGTTGTGCACGGAATGGGAATGCGACATCTGGCGCGGGCCACGCCGAAACAGCGAAGCCAATAAGAACCACAGCAAACAGTGCGGCCGATGCGACCGACTGCCGGCCTTCAACCGCCAGCGCCAACCAGACGGCGACGGCAAGTGCCAGCGCGTGGGCACCGGTGGCGGCCACGAGGCAGAGCAATCCAGTGAGAACGAGTGGGCTCGCTTTCGTCCAAAATAACGCACAAAGGAACATCAATATCGGCACTAAAGAGTAACTTCGCGCGATGACTCCGTATTGATACAACAGGTAATATGTGAAAGGAGTTACAAATCGAATAACTAAAGGAAATGGCGAAAAGCGGATGAACACCCAGGCGGCTCCGCATGCCGCAAGAACTGAGACCCCGTTAAAGCCGCCGTAGGTCAGGCCTACTTGGATCAGGGCGGACAGAAGCGTATGCCATAGCCCGGGCGTGCCCTCATAATGCAACAGGCGGGTCCATAACTCGGCGATTCCCGAATCCCGCGCCAGTAGCCATGCCTGGGCTTCATCCGCCCAGGGCTCGTGCCGCAAGGCCGTGAACCCGATGACGGCGGCAAACACCGCCAAACAACAGTATTCCAGGATCCGGAAGCGAGCAGATGCCGCTCTCTCCATTGGCTATTTGACGCTCAAGCCGGCGGAGGTGATCACAGCGCCTAACTCTCTGGCTTCGGACGCAGACGGCTTCGTGGCTATATCGAAACTGAATTTGACCGGCAGAATGTTCGTCTCCACTGCGGCTGGATCAAGGTGGCGGGAGTAGGTGAAGTTACCGGCCTCGGCGTATGTCTCGGGCGGCAACTTATAACCGCCCGCGTCGGCGCTCAGAGTCATCGGGCCTAATTGTTCGATTTGTGACGGCGGAATGAATAATCTCACAAAAAGAGTTGCTCCGCTTTTCTCGGCACCCGGAGGTGGTTTCAAGATCACGGCGAAGTCCTTAGCCGTCCACCGCCACGTCTTTGCCTCAATGCTGTAAAAACCAGCGGTAAATTGACTGGCGGAGCCCGGATTCGCGACGTCAATCTCGCTAAGAGGCTCCCTGAACTTTCGATGGCACGCCGTTGTGAACGATAGAAGAACGGCACCAGCTAAGAGGGGCCATGCGGTACGGCGGGCAGTGTTTCGCGCGCGTAACAGAGCAACCAGAATAACACGCCTCCGTAGCATGTAAGAATAGAGATAGAGCCGTGCAACATCACAGAAGCGGCCACTTTCGAGGAGCACATGAGTACCGTTCTCTTAACCGGAGGCGCGGGATTTTTTGGGAGCCTGATCAAAGCGAGACTGCTCGAAGCAGGTCATCGTTGCGTCAGTATCGATCTCTGCGCCGACGCATCCCACCATCCTGGTCTTACCACCATCCAAGGCGACATTCGGGACCTTGATCTTATGGACCGTCTTTACCGGGAGAGCCGTTTCGACGCTGTCATCCATTGCGCCGCGATCCTGGCGCATGCTGTCAAGGATCAGAATTTCCTGTGGACATCGAATGTCGACGGCACGCGCAACGTAGCGGAGTTAGCACGCAAGTACGGCGTTGAGAGGGTTGTTTTTACCTCGTCGAATTGCTTGTGGGGACAGAGCCTGAACCGGCCAGTACTCGAGGACGAACCGCCTAACCCGGTCGAGATTTACGGTCGCTCGAAGTGGGAAGGCGAAAAGATTCTTGCGGAATACGGTAAGGATCTGCACGCTGTCATCATCCGTTGTCCCACGATTATCGACTCGGGACGGCTGGGGTTACTCTCCATACTGTTCGAGTTCATTCACGAAGGCCGGAAGGTGTGGGTAGTCGGCGGCGGCCATAATAAGTATCAGTTCATCTACGCGCAGGACCTCGCGACTGCATGCCTGAGTTCGCTGAATTATAACCAATCCGAGACTTTCGGCATTGGGTCAGACAGCGTCCAGTCTCTGCGCGAGGTATTCGGCTATGTAATTAGGGAAGCGGGAAGTAAGTCCCAACTGGCTTCGCTGCCGCAAGGGCCAACGCTGCTCGGAATGCGGCTGGCTTATCACGCCAAAATTTCACCGCTTGGCCCGTACCACTATAAAATGATTGCCGAGAGCTTTGAATTCGACACATCCAAGATTAAGCGCGAGTTAGCGTGGAGGCCGTCGCTGACCAACGAGCAGATGCTCTCTCGTGCCTACCACTATTATATGGAGAATAGGGACGAGATACGGAGCCGGAAGGATGTGTCTGCTCACCGCCAGCCGGCGAAGATGGGTGTAATTCGATTGCTGAAGTGGGTCTCCTGATACGATGGCCGGTGTGACACGGATCTGGCTGATCGCGGTCGCCGTGTTCCTGGCTTCGATCGCGATTCTCGGCTGGAACATACGCGGAACACGGGTGGGGTCGGCGTATGTCGATCCCATTTCGCAGATCCGTGCACAGGATGAGTCGATGTACGTTAACTCGACCATCCGAATGACTCAGGATGGAGATTGGCTTACGCCGAAGCTCATGGGGCGGATGTTTTTGTTCAAAGCTCCGCTGCTTCAGTGGCTCTCGGCCATTTCCATCAAGTTGTTCGGCCTCGGACTCATCACCGTCCGGCTGCCATCACTGTTGTTTGGGGCGGCCGCTGTCTCACTCGTGTTTGCGTGGACCGCTTTGGCACGGAATGTGTCGTCGGGATTGGTCGCGGCTGGCTTGCTCGCGGCTAACTCGGTCTGGATGACCTTCGCTCGGCTGTGCTTCACTGATGTGTTGGCCAGCACGCTCGCGTTGTGCGCCGTGTTCGTGTTTGCTCAAGATCCCGCGCTCGCCAAGCCAAAATCCGCCGTGTGGTGCGGTGTGTTGGCGGGAGCTTCTATGTTGGCGAAGAGCATTGTTGGATTGCTTCCGTTTGTGTCTTCCGGAGCGTTTTTCCTGTTAACGCCCCGTGACAGGCGCCCGAGCGTCTCCCGAATGGTGCAGTGTGTGGCCGCTGCCTTTCTGGTTACGGCGCCCTGGCATGTTTATCAGCTATTAGCACACCGCGAGTGGTTTTGGAACGAATTTGTCCGGTATCAACTGTTAGCGGTGGGCGTCACTCAGGCTACCGGCGTAACCGATTACCCGTTCTTCTATCTGCGCCGGTTGTCCGCGATGGACCCCGCGCTTTCCATCTTGTCCGCGATCTCACTTGTTAGCGTAGCGGTCCGCTTCCGCAAGAGCCGGCGGCATGCAACACCGGCTTTGTGTTACCTGGCGACTGTAGCAGCGGCCTTAGCTCTTTTTCGCGGGCGGAGCGTTTCTTATTTGACGATATTGATTCCCGTACTGTGCCTGATCACTGGATTGTATCTCCCGGATAAGTTGAAACACCAGTGGCCGGTGCTCTTAGCCATTGTTGGAACGGCTTTCGGCGTGAAGGCTGCTATCGCCGGACAACCCTGGTCACTACCATATTCGGCAGAGGTGCTTGCAAGTGCTTCGTCAATTCACGATTACTACTTGTTGAACCGCGACACAGAACTAATCATAGCCAGCGCCGACGATGCGTTTTACGCGATCACGCTACCTCTGCCACGAGTCCGGTACTGCTATGTCGACACGGGGAACACCGTAGCGGGATTCGCGCCCCATTATCTTTCAAGCGGCGTCGCAGTAACTCCGGGCCAATTGAAAAAAGTTGGATCATCACCGGAACCCACGGCGAGTGCCATCTTATTACGCTCGCCGAGTGACATCGTTGATGTCCTGGGGAGTCGGCCGATAGCCGATTTTGATGTACCCGAGAACTGGGAATCGATGTTAACTTCAATTGCAAAGGATACGCACACAATTCACCGCGCGGGCGCTCGCATATTCTTGCTTAACCGGGCGGCAAAGACTCGGCAGCAACCGTCGCCCGCCCTGCCGCCCGGCTGGTGAAAGATAGCGCCGGTTAAGCCCTGCTTCGATTGACCACCATGTGGTAAATGAACAGTAGCACCATGGCGCCAACCACGGACATGATAAAGCCGGCCGATGAGCCTTCCGCATAGAGGCCCATAGCCCGGCCAAGGTAAGTCGCGACAATGGAACCCGCGATGCCGATGGCCATTGTGATGAAGAATCCGCTCGGGTCGCGACCGGGCATGAGCAACTTCGCCACTGCGCCGATAATCAACCCAATAAACAACGTCCACAATAGATGCATATTTGTTCTCCTTGTCCGAAGCCACTTCGGGCCCGGCCTATGCGTTCATTCGGTTTGCAACTTTCGCCAACGCGACCGACAAGACGGCCCCGCCCAGCGTTTTAACTAGTGTCGGATGCTGCGCGTAAAACCCGCTAACTTCATCGATGATCGACGGATTGTGTTTCTCGGCATGAGCCGCGATTTGATTGACAACGTCCGGTGAAACCTGCTCGGCTTCTTGCGGAGTGAGCGGGCGCTGGCCGCCTCCCGCGAGGGAACCCAGGAGCGAACCTCCCAGCCCTGAAAGCATGGCCGGGCCCGCGGCTTGGATCAAGGTGTTCAACATTCCGGCCTTTTGTTGGCCGTTCGAATTTCCGAATAGTTGACCGGCCAATTGACCGAACGCCGGAGTCTGGTCCGACCGGAACGCATCAGCCAAACCAGAGGCTAAGGCGCCGGTGGGCGCTGCCTGAGCGATCTGGTCGAAATGTTTTTCAGCCTGATCGGGCGATGCCTGGCCGCCGGAGAACTGCTGAATCAGACCGCCTAACTGGTCAAAGATACTCATGTCCATCTCCTCGTGTCTAGCGCAAGCTGGCGCTATCGTAGCTAGGATACTCGATTGCGACGTTGCAGCATCGAAGATCCGCATGTAGATGACTTTCAGCGCCCTGAAAGTGTTTCGCAATCTTCGAACACGTACGGGCTTCGATGGTTGATGGTCTGGCCGCTTACCTTGTCGCGCCGGCGTGGATTTCCTGCAAGCTCCAGACGCGGATGGGATCGCGGCGGCGTGAGGCGACCGCCTCTGCTGCGGCTCTGGCGCCGCTCAAGGTGGTGAGAATCGGCACGCGCCAGGTGACGGCCGTTCGCCGGATCGCGCGCTCATCGCTGAAGGACGTCGCGCCGCTGGTGGGCGTGTAGATCACCAGGTGGACCGAGCCGCCCTTCATCAAATCCACGGCGTTCGGGCGCCCTTCATTCACTTTGAAAACGGTCTTGCACTTCAGGCCCGCGGCTTGGATGACCGCCGCCGTGCCGCGCGTGGCCGTAAGCTGGAACCCGAGTTCGGCGAAACGCTTCGCTGCCTCGACAGCGGCCGGTTTATCGCTATCGCTCACGCTGATGAAGATCGATCCGGAATCGGGCAGCGGAGTGCCGGCGCTGAGTTGAGCTTTGCCGAATGCTTCGCCGAAGTTCGCTCCGACGCCCATCACTTCGCCAGTCGAGCGCATCTCCGGCCCAAGCGCGGGATCGACGCCCGGGAATTTGTTGAACGGAAATACGGGGGATTTCACGAAGAAATGCGAGACGGGCAAAACGCCCGAGTGCTTGCCGCCGGTGAGTTCGCCGATGTCGCGCAACTTGCGCCCGAGCATCAACGCGACCGCGGCTTTCGGCAGAGCGATGCCGGTTGCCTTGCTGACGTACGGCACTGTACGGGATGCTCGCGGGTTTACCTCGAGCACGTACACGACGCCGGCCTTCACGGCGTATTGCACGTTCATCAGTCCGATCACGTGCAGCGCTCGCGCCAGTTTCGCCGTGTAGTCTTCAATTGTCGCGAGCACATCCGCGGCAAGCGTGTTTGAGGGCAGCACACAAGAGCTGTCGCCCGAATGGATCCCCGCCTCTTCGACGTGCTCCATGATTCCCGCAATCAAGACGTCGGTCCCATCGGAGAGCGCGTCGACGTCGACTTCGGTGGCGTCCTCGAGAAAGCGATCCACCAAGACCGGACGCTCCTGCGAGAATCCGATCGCCTCGTGCATGTAGCGGCGGACGGTCTCCTCGTCGTAGGCGATCACCATCGCGCGTCCGCCGAGCACATAACTCGGCCGCACCAGCACGGGATAGCCGAGCCGGCGCGCCACCTCGCACGCCTCTTCGACGTTGGTCGCCGTTCCATTCGGGGGCGATGGGATCTGAAGCTCATCGAGCAATTGTCCGAAAAGTTTCCGGTCTTCGGCCAAGTCGATGTGGTCCGGATCGGTGCCAATGATGGGAACGCCCGCGCGCTTGAGCGGCAATGACAAGTTCAGCGGCGTCTGCCCGCCGAATTGGACGATTACTCCATCCGGCTTCTCGGTGTCGTAAACGTTCAGCACCTCTTCGAGCGTCAGCGGTTCGAAGTATAAACGGTCGCTGGTGTCGTAATCCGTCGATACCGTTTCGGGGTTGCAGTTCACCATGATCGATTCGACGCCGAATTCCTGCAGCGCGAAGGACGCATGGCAACAGCAGTAGTCGAATTCGATTCCCTGGCCGATCCGGTTGGGGCCGCTGCCCAGGATCATCACTTTCTTGCGATCGGACGGGTCCGCCTCGGATTCCGATTCGTAGCTGGAGTACAAGTACGGCGTGAAGCTTTCGAATTCGGCGGCGCAAGTATCCACGCGATTGAACACCGCCGCGATTCCGGCCTGCTTGCGTTTGGCGCGGACATCCAGCGAGCCCGTGTTCCATAGTCGGGCCAACGCGGAATCCGATACGCCTTCGCGCTTGGCCCTTCGCAGAAGCTGCGGCGAGACGCTATTCAACGATTCGGCCGCGAGTTCGCGCTCGAAATCGACGACCTCGCGCATTTGCGTCAGGAACCATTTGTCGATTGCGGTAAGACCGTGGATGTCGTCGACCGTGTAGCCTTGCCGCAGCGCGAAATCGATATAGCCCAGACGCTCCGGATTGGGCGTGATCAGGCGGCGCTTGATGAGCGCGGGATCGAACTTTTGACTGCCTTCAGTACGGCCTGTTTCGAGACTGCGCAGACCCTTCGCCAGCGCCTGTTTGAACGTGCGCCCGATAGCCATCACCTCGCCCACCGACTTCATCTGCGTGCCGAGCACAGGTTCCGCGCCCGGGAATTTCTCGAATTGCCAGCGCGGGATTTTCACGACGACGTAATCGAGGGTCGGTTCGAAACACGCGGGCGTCTTGCGCGTAATGTCGTTCTTGATTTCGTCCAGACGGTAGCCGACCGCAAGCTTGGCGGCGATCTTGGCGATGGGGAACCCGGTGGCCTTCGAGGCAAGCGCTGAACTGCGGGAAACGCGCGGGTTCATTTCCACGATCACCATGCGGCCGTCGGCGGGGTTGATCGCGAACTGCACGTTCGAGCCGCCGGTATCCACGCCGATCTCGCGCAGGCACGCCAGCGCGGCGTCGCGCATCATCTGATATTCGCGATCGCTCAACGTTTGCGCCGGAGCGATGGTGATCGAGTCGCCCGTATGCACGCCCATTGGATCGAAGTTTTCGATGGAGCAAACGATGATGGCGTTCCCCGCCTGATCGCGCATCACCTCGAGCTCGTACTCTTTCCAACCGAGCACGCTCTCCTCGATCAACACTTCGTGGACGGGTGAAAGCTCGATGCCACGCTCGAGAATCTCGTACAGATCCTCGCTGTTGTAAGCGATGCCGCCGCCCGTGCCGCCCAGCGTGAAGCTCGGGCGCAGAATCATCGGGTAGCCGATGCGTTGCGCGAAGCCGAGTCCATCATCGACGTTGTTCACCAGCAACGATTCGGGCAGCTCGAGCCCAATCTTCTGCATCGCGTCCTTAAACAGAAGGCGATCCTCGGCCTTTTTGATCGAGCCGATCTTGGCCCCGATCAGTTCCACGTTGTATTTATCGAGCACTCCGGCTTCGGCGAGGGCCACGGATAGATTCAATCCGGTCTGGCCGCCCACCGTCGATAGCAGCGCTTGCGGACGCTCCCTGCGGATCACTTCGGCGGCGAATTCGACCGTAAGCGGCTCGATGTAGGTGCGATCGGCCAGTTCCGGATCCGTCATGATCGTGGCCGGATTCGAGTTGATCAGCACCACTTCGTATCCATCCGCTCGCAGCGCCTTGCAAGCCTGCGTACCCGAGTAATCGAATTCGCAAGCTTGGCCGATGATGATGGGCCCGGATCCAACGATGAGGATCCGTTTGATATCGTTTCTCCGGGGCACTAGCGGGCTCCCTTAGCTTCGTTCATGAGCCGGAAAAAATCGTCGAACAGATAGCGCGAATCGTGGGGGCCGGGGGCGGCTTCGGGATGATACTGCACGCAGAAAACCGGGTAGTTGCGATGACGGAAACCTTCGAGCGTGTTGTCGTTCAGGTTAACGTGCGTGATCTCGACCTCGTTCTGGTTGAGCGAATCGGGATCGACGGCGAAACCGTGATTGTGCGATGTGATCTCGATCTTGTTCGTGAGCTGATTCAGCACGGGATGATTCGCGCCGCGGTGTCCGAATTTCAACTTGTACGTTTTCGCGCCCAAGGCGAGGCCGAGCAGCTGATGACCGAGACAAATGCCGAACACCGGCTTCTTGCCGATCAGCTTGCGCACCTCGGCGGCTTGGCGCTCCAGCGGTTCAGGATCGCCGGGGCCGTTGGATAGGAACACGCCATCGGGTTTCAGATCGAGAACATCTTTTGCGGTTGTCGTCGCCGGCACAACAGTGACGCGGCAGCCGGTGTGAACCAGGCGGCGGAGAATGTTGTGCTTGATGCCGAAGTCGTAGGCGACGACGTGGCAGCACGGCTCCACGGGCTCTCCGTTGATTTCCGAAGGCGAACCGCCGTCGATGCCTCGGGTCCACTCGTACGTGTTCTTAGTGCTCACGCGCGTCGCCAGCTCGAGCCCGATCATGGAGGGAGTTTCGCGGGCGCGTTGCACCAGAGTCGCGGGATCGCTGCCCGCCGCCGAAAGCACGCCGCGCATCACGCCTCGTGACCGCAGATGGCGAACCAGGGCGCGCGTGTCGATCTCCGCGGCAATCGGGATACCGCTCGCGGCGAGAAATTGATCGGCTTCCTGCTCCGATCGCCAGTTGCTCGCGATCGGCGAGAACTCGCGCACTACCAGCCCCTCGATGTACGCGCGGCGCGCTTCGTTATCGAATGCATTCGCGCCGTAGTTGCCGATCTGCGGATTGGTCAGCACTACGATCTGCCCGGCGTAGGAAGGGTCCGTGAAAATTTCCTGATAGCCGGTGAGGGACGTGTTGAATACTACTTCGCCGTGGCGGTCGGTTGGCGCACCAAAGCTACTGCCCTCGAAGACGGTACCGTCCTCCAGGGCCAGGACTGCTTTGTTCAATTCGTCAGATCCTCCGGGGTGGGCGTTCTTATCTATTGCAGCATGCGCCGATGTTGTCTGGCTATAGGCAGCCTACGTCGCGGCAGCCGCGCCGGCGGGGAGCACGTAATCCTTGAACTTCTGACGCAACGCCCTCTTATTGAATTTGCCCACGCTGGTCTTGGGCACTGCGTCAATGAATACGACGTCGTCGGGCAACCACCACTTGGCGACTTTGCCCGAAAGGAAATCGAGGATCTCCTGTTTGGTGAGAGAATTTCTGAACTGCGGAAGCGGCGCGATCAACGCGAGCGGACGCTCCTGCCACTTGGGATGCGGCACTGCGATCACCGCCGCCTCCATCACTTTCGGGTGGCACATGATCGCGTTTTCCAGGTCGACGCTCGAAATCCATTCGCCGCCGCTCTTCACCAGATCCTTGGTGCGGTCCATGATCTGGATGTAACCGAAACGGTCGATGGTTGCGACGTCGCCGGTGCGGAACCAGCCGTCCATGAACGACGGCGCGTTCGGCGATGCGGCGTGATTGGACGCGTCCTGGAAATAGCCGCTGGTCACCCAAGGTCCGCGGACTTGCAACTCGCCCATGGTTGTACCGTCCCACGGCAATTCGGCGCCTTGCTCATCGACGATGCGCAAGTCCACGCCGGGCACCGGCAAGCCGTGACGCGCTTGCACATCGAAGCGATCCGACTCCGGCAGGCCATCCAACTCCAGGCGGTTGTGCATGAATGTCGCGATGGGAGTCGTTTCGGTCATGCCCCAAGCCAACGCGATGCGAACGCCGAATTTCTTCGCGTAATCGACGATGAACTGGCGGGGCATCGCGGAGCCCGCGGCAACAATCATCCGCAACGAAGAGATATTGAAATGTTCCTGCTGCAGGTACGCGTAAAGCGTCATCCAGATCGTCGGCACGCCGGCGGTGAACGTGACATGCTCGTTCTGGATTAGCTCGGCCACGTCGCGCGGTTGAATCTGACGTCCGCCGAAAACGATGCGCGTGCCGTTGGTGATTGCCGCATACGGCATGCCCCAACCGTTGGCGTGAAACATCGGCACAATCTGCAGTAGAGTATCGCGCTCGCTCAAGGCGAAGCTATCCACGGCCGCGAGCGCGAGTGTGTGCAGATATAACGAGCGATGATCGTATAAAACGCCTTTGGGATTTCCTGTTGTGCCGGAGGTATAGCACGTCGCCGCAGCTTCGCGCTCGTCAAGTTGCGGCCATGGAAAGCGCTCGCCCGGCGCCCCGGCTAACAGCGCCTCGTACCCGCCGTCTTCGTCCAAAACCACGATGCGCTCGACGCACGGAATCTCGCTGCGAATCGCGTCCAACAACGGCATGAGCGAGGCGTCGGCGAAGATCACCTTATCGCCCGCGTGATTGATGATGTAGGCGAGTTGATCGGAAGCCAGCCTCAGGTTCAACGTGTGCAGAACCGCCCCGAAGCACGGCACCGCCCAATACAACTCGAGATGACGGTAGCCGTTCCAGCACAGCGTCCCGATGCGATCGCCACGTTCGATTCCGAGGGACTGTAACGCGTGAGCCAGTCGGTGGACCCGCGCGTGGAAATCCGCATAGGAATAGCGGTGCATTGCGCCACCCTCTTGCTTGCTGGCGATTTCCTTGGTCGCGAACAGCCGGCCGGCACGCTCCAGCAAAGGCGTGAGCGTGAGCTGGTAATCCATCATCAGCCCGTTCATTGTTCTGAATTATAGCGGGCCGGATTACCAGCCTGCGCCGCGCGTTGTAGTGCGGACGCGGCACAGATACGAATCGGCGGTGATGTACAGCACCGATCCATCGTCGCCCCAGGCGCAGTTGGAAGTGCGCTGCCCGGTGTCGATGCGGCCGAGCAGTTCGCCTTGCGGGGAGAAGATATGGACTCCGCCCGGTCCGGTTGCCCACAGATTGCCGCCGCGGTCCACCTTCATGCCATCGGGTAATCCGGGCAGTTTCTCGACCGCCGCGGTCACATCGTAGAACACGCGGCCCTTGCCGAGCGTTCCTTCCGGCATCACGGGATACGACATCCAGATCGCACGTTTGGGATCGGACTGGGCGACGTACAATGTTTTTTCGTCGGGCGAGAATGCGATGCCGTTGGGCCGCGTGAGTTCCTTCGTCAACAGCGTCAGCTTGCCATCGCGAGTTAGCCGGTACACGCCGAAAATATCCAGTTCGCGGCGTTTGTCGGCCTCGTTGTCGGGCAAGCCGTACGGCGGGTCCGTGAAGTAAAGGTCGCCGTTCGATTTGTACACGAGATCGTTGGGACTGTTGAGTCGCTTGCCCTCGTAGTTATCGGCCAGCGTGCGTTTGCCGCCGTCTTTCTCCAATCGCGAGATGCGCCGGTCGCCATGCTCGCAAAACGCGACGCGTCCTTGGGAGTCCACAGTCAAACCGTTGCTGCCCGGTTCGCGGCCATAATCGCCGACGCCGGTGAATCCCGAGGGCTTCATGAACAGCGAGACGCCCTCGCCATCTTTCCACTTCATGACGGAGTTGCGCGGAATGTCGGAGAACAGCAGATAGCCGCCGTCCTTGATCCACAGCGGACCTTCCGACCATGCGAACCCGGAGGCGAGCACCTCGATGCGCGCATCCTTGGACAGCAATTGATCGAGCGCAGAGTTCATTCGAACAATCTGGCCGATGGTGGGCCGTACGGGAGTGTTTTGAGCCATTACCAATCCAGCAACGAGAGCGATCGCCGCGTAACGGAAAGACATAACGCATATTGTAGTCCGCGCGGCTGCTCATACAATGGGAAAGCTGCAACCTCAAACACCGATTCAGAGGTGGGAGCCCATCGCTGTGGCGGCTCTCATCGCGCTCACTGGCGCGCTGCTTGCTTACCTGGCATGGCGCACCGGAGTCACCGTCGATGAACCGGGGCACCTGATCGGAGCGCATCTGTATTGGAAAGGGGCTGATCGATTACCGCCGGGCGACATGCCGCCGCTGATCAAGCTGGTGAGCGGTTGGACTCTGCGGCGCTCGAGCTTGTCACTTCCCGCCGATCTCGGAAAGCCGGGCGACGTGCGCCGGGAATGGGAGTCGGCGCTCACCATGATGGAGCGCATTCCGCCGAGCCGCATCCAACGCGTCTTCTTCAGCGCGCGGATTCCGCTGATCGTATTTCCGCTGCTCAGCACTCTCATCCTATGGCGTTGGGCGCGCGATCTATTCTCTCCGATAACGGCGATCGTCGCCGCCGCGCTGTTCGCGCTCGAACCGACGTCGCTGGCGCACGGCGCGATTCTCAAGAACGACCACGCCGCGACATTCGCGTACCTCCTGTTCTGGTATGCGATGTGGCGTTATTGGCGCCGCGCGTCTCTCGCCAACGCGGCGTGGATTGCGCTCGCGACCGCGCTATGCATGCTGGCCAAATTGTCGCTGCTGTTCGTATTTGGCGTCGCTCCGATTTTGATTTTGTTGCCGCATATAAAGCCCTTCCGGGCCATCGCGCTCGCGCACGCGGTTGGGGCCGGCGCGCTCGCATACGCCATCGTGCTCGCGGCGGCACAGTTCCAAGTGCACTGGCTCAGCGATGCCGATCTCGACAAACTCGCCGCCGACCGCACGATACCCGAGTGGTTTTCGCGTGCCGCGGAAGCATTCGAGGTGCTTCCCGTTCCCGCACAGATGTGGGCTGGCACGGTGTCCTTGATGAGCGGGCTCGGTTATGAGATGCCTGTCTATTTTCTCGGCCAGATCTGGCCGCATGGACATCCGCTCTATTTTCCGATCGCGCTTCTGGTGAAAGCGCCGGTTTCGCTGATCGTGCTCGGGTTCACCGGCGCGGTTTTGCTGACCATCGCGATTGTTCGAAGGCGTCTCACCTGGGCGGACGTGTTGTGGATCGTGCCCGGGCCGCTGTACCTGTTTCTGGCTTCGCGCGTCCCGATTCAACTCGGAGTGCGCTTGATCCTGCCGGCGCTTCCTTTCGGAATTTTGCTCGCGGCATACTGCATGGAACAAGTGCGCGGATCTCGCGCGGGCCGCGTGGCACTCGCCGCGATGCTGGCGCTGTTCGTGTTCGAGAGCGCGCGCATTTACCCGAACGGGATTGCATTCTTCAACCTCGCCGCGGGCGGTCCTGGCGCCGGCTTCCGCTACCTTGCCGATAGCAATCTGGATTGGGGACAGGGGCTCGGCGATCTCGCCCGCTGGACACGCGCACACAGGATTCCCTCGATCCGGCTGTCCTATTTCGGCGCGGACGCTCCGTTGCGCTACTTCGATCCGACCGAATTCGAGACCATCCCGCCGCCTTGGATCGATCGTTTCGCGAAAGGCCCGCAACTCATTCCCGAGCCCGGCCACTATTACGCCATCAGTCCCACTCTGTTGCCCGGCCAGTTCTTCGTGCCCAAGTATCGCGATTACTATGCCCGTTTTCGCTCGATGACGCCGATCGCTCGTCCCGGCTATTCGATGTTCGTTTACAAGCCATAAGAATCGCCGCGCCGGTGCGAGTATGCTATCCGTATACTTTGAAGCCTGTCCACCTCAGCATCGAAAAGCAGGAAGTTGCGCCCGGCACTTCGGTGATCACTCTCGCGGGCCGTCTGATGCTGGGTCCAGAGGGGCAGGAAGTCGAACACAATGTTTCCGACCTGCTGGCCCAGGGTTATCGCCGGATCATTTTCGACATGGCGGGCATTACGCACATCGATAGCACGGGAATCGGACGCTGCATCTCGAGTCTGAATCGCGTCACGCAACAGGGCGGCAAACTCTTCATGGCCGGCGCGACGGGACAGGTGCGCGAGAGCTTCCACGTTACCCAGCTCGATCGCGTATTCCGCTTTTTCGAAACCGTTCCCGAGGCGCTCTCCGCCTTCGGATAAGCCGAGCCTGTCACAATAGAGTTGTGCGGCTGTTGTGTGCGTTGCTTGTTTCCTGTCTACTGGCCGTAAGTTGTGGCCGGCGGGCGGGCGTGGATCCGCACCTCGATCGCGCGTATCCCGAAAAGCTTTCCGAATGGGGACTCTTCAAGAACACGCGTCCGCGGCTCGAACTTGCGGCGGGCGTCGTGTTTTACGACTTGAACACACCGCTCTTCTCCAACGGCGCGGGCAAGTATCGCACTGTCTGGATGCCCGCCGGGACTGCGGCCGAGTATCGCCCCTCCGGCGTGCTCTCGTTTCCGGTCGGGACAATCATCACGAAGACGTTCTCGTTTCCACGCACGGGCGGCGGTGAGCAATTCATCGAGACGCGTTTGCTGGTGCGGCAGCGCGGCGGCTGGATCACGCTGCCATATATCTGGAACCGCGATCAGACCGAGGCGTTGCTCGACCCCACTCCGCCGCCGACTACGGTGCGCTGGACCGATGAGGGGGGCGCGATTCACGCCGTCGATTACCCCTTGCCCAACGTGAATCAATGCGCAGCCTGCCACGACCAGGGCGCGCCGCTCGGCCCTACGGCGGCGAACCTGAATCATGGCGATCAACTAGCGCGGTGGGTTCGCGCCGGGTACTTGAAAGGCGCGCCCGATGCTGCCTCGGCGCCACGTCTCGCCGTTTGGAACGATCCGCACACCGGCTCCGTGCGTGATCGAGCGCGCGCATACCTCGATGTGAACTGCGCTTCGTGCCATCGTCCCGAAACGCGCGCGGCGAAGTCCGGCCCCTTGCTGCGCCTCACAGACCCGGACCCGACGGCGCTCCAAACTCGCGCCATCATCGACCGGATGGAAACGCTCGATCCCGAAAAGGGGATGCCGAACATCGCGCACACCGTTGTGCACCGCGAAGGCGTTCAACTCGTGCGGCAGTGGGCCGAGTCTGCGGCACAATAGTCGTTCATGCAGGATTACGAGAAGCTCGGCGTCTTCTATCTCGGACGCCAATACGACATAGAAACCCGTGCGCCCCAGCCCGGTCTGCTGCTGTATAAGTCCCAGGATCTGCTGACGCACGCGGTGTGCGTCGGCATGACGGGCAGCGGGAAAACGGGGTTGTGCATCGGCCTGGTGGAGGAGGCCGCAATCGACGGCATCCCGGCGATCCTTATCGATCCCAAAGGCGACTTGGGGAATCTGATGCTCACCTTCCCCGATCTTAAGGCGTCCGATTTCCGCCCGTGGGTCAATCCCGAAGAGGCTCGCATCAAAGGCGTGACGCCCGATGCATTCGCCGAATCGGAAGCCGAACGCTGGCGCAAGGGGCTGGCGGAGTGGGACGAAGATGGCGATCGCATCCGCCGTCTGCGCGACGCCGCGGAGTTCGCCTTGTACACGCCCGCGAGTACGGCCGGCCGTGCCGTCTCCGTGATGCGCTCGTTCGCCGCACCGCCGCAAGCTATTCTCGACGACCGCGAAGCGCTGCGCGATCGCGTCTCGATCACTGCAAGTAGTCTGCTGTCGCTTGCGGGCATCACGGCCGACCCGGTGCAAAGCCGCGAGTTCATCCTGCTGTCGACCATACTCGACCGGGCCTGGCGCGAAGGCACCGACCTCGATCTCGCCGCCATCATCCAACAAATCCAATCACCGCCCTTCAAGAAAGCCGGGGTGCTCGATCTCGAATCGTTCTTCCCCGCCAAGGAACGCTTCGCCCTTGCGATGTCGATCAACAATCTGCTCGCCTCGCCGGGGTTCGAAGCGTGGATGCAAGGCGAACCGCTCGACATCGGTTCGATCCTCTACACACCCGAAGGCAAGCCGCGCATATCGATCTTTTCGATCGCGCATCTCAGCGATAGCGAGCGCATGTTTTTCGTGTCGCTGTTGTTGAACCAACTGCTGGGGTGGGTGCGCGCGCAAACAGGCACCACCAGCCTGCGCGCGCTGTTCTACATGGACGAGATCTTCGGCTATTTTCCGCCGGTGGCCAATCCGCCATCGAAGCTGCCGCTGTTAACGCTGTTAAAGCAGGCGCGCGCGTTCGGACTCGGGCTGGTGCTCGCGACGCAGAACCCGGTCGATCTCGACTACAAGGGGCTCGCGAATACGGGCACGTGGTTCATCGGACGGCTGCAAACGGAGCGCGATAAAGCGCGGCTGCTGGATGGACTCGAAGGCGCAACGTCCAGCGCTGGAACGAAATTCGACCGGGCTTCGATCGATCGCATTCTTGCCGGACTCGGCAGCCGGGTGTTCCTGATGAACAACGTGCATGAGGACGCTCCGGAGGTGTTTCAAAGCCGCTGGACCTTGTCTTATCTGCGCGGCCCTTTAACGCGGCCGGAGATCAAGTTGCTGGCGCAATCGCCCGTCGTTGAATCGCTTGCGCCGGTACCTCCGGCGCCTGGCGCGACGCCCGCCGCTGCAGCGCGCCCGGTGCTTCCACCCGCGGTTCCGCAACAGTTTTTGCCTTCATCGGCGGCCGGGCCCCTCGTCTATACGCCGCTGCTGCTCGGGGCTGCGCAAGTGCACTTTCTCGACCCGAAGTGCGGCGTCGATCTGGTGCGGGATTTCGTATGCGCAACTCCCATCAACGATGCAGCCGTCGCGGTCAATTGGGATTCGGCGACCGTATTGAAGATCGGAACGGACGATCTCGAATCCGAGCCTGCCGGTAACGCGGCGTACGAGGATGTTCCGCCAGCCGCATCGAATGTGCGCAACTACGCAACGTGGTCGAAGGATTTTTCGGCATGGGTGTTCCGCACCGCGAAGGTCACGCTACTACGCAGTCCGGCGACTGGGCTCACATCGAATCCCGACGAGCCCGAACGCGACTTCCGCGTCCGCCTGCGCCAAGCCGCGCGTGAGGAGCGCGACAGGCAAAGCGACGAGTTACGTGCCAAGTACGCGCCGAAGTTGGCTGCATTGCAGGAGCGTTTGCGCCGCGCACAACAAGCCGAGGATCGCGAACGCGAGCAGGCGCGAGCTCAAGGCGTGAACGCTGCTGTAACCGCCGGCGCAACCATTCTAGGCGCGCTCTTCGGCCGTCGAACGAGTTTTGGACAGGCCGGAACCGCCGTGCGCGCCGCTACCCGCACCTATAAAGAAACGCGAGATGTCGGACGCGCCGCCGACACCGTTTCAGCCGTCCAGGAACAGATCGAAGCACTGAACTTCGATCTGGAAACCGAACTGTCCAGCCTTGCCAACAAAGTCGATCCCGCGACCGAGCCGTTGGAAAACATCGCCGTCCGCGCGAAGAAGACCAATATACAAATGAAGCTGATATGTTTGGCGTGGTCGCCGCGAGGGAGTGCAACATGACTGGATCACTGAGCCGTTCGAGCGAGCGTGGCGGGTGCGTGGCGTGCGTCGTACCCTGCGGCGCGCTGGTCTTCATGGGTCTTGCCGTCATCGCCGGGGTCGGCGTCCTCTGTTTTCGGCTCTTCTGAGAGACGATCACGAAGCGATCGATTCGAACCCCGGCGGAGCGTTACCGGCGCACGATCCCACAGCGTCTTCGAGCGCTCGAACGGCCTCGGCCTCGGCATCGCGCAAATGCAGGATGCGCGTGCGCAGATCGTGAAGCAATGCGCGCGAGTCTTCAAAGCCGATGGGGAACTGCGTGGCCGCCTGTACGGCGATTTGTTCCAGTCGCGCCCGTATGGATTGAGTCTCAGATGTTGCAGCCAGCCCATCGGTTTCGAAAAGGCGCATCCGCCGAAACGTGAGCTCCTTGGCTTCATGTAATAGCGGCACCGAGTCCGGCAGGTGCGCTTCGGCCAATTCCCCCCAAAGTCGATCCGCCTCGCGGTAGAGTTGTGCGGCGCTCCGCAATGCCGCATTGGACAGAATGTCTGCGGCCTCTTCGAGAAAATCGGCCTGAAACGCCCGGTTAGCGCTGCCAGTGTTTGAACGCGCCGAGATCTGGGCGAACACCGAGTAGAGCGCCTCATAGAGCGTGGCGCCCGGCGAGAAGATCTTGGTCCAACTCTTTCGTTCCTTGGTGCTGGTCAGCAAGGAAGCCCACTTCTCCATCCCGCGCAAGCCGAAATTGCTAATACCCAGCCCGTTGTTCATCTGACGGCAACAATCGCGAATTCCTTCCGTCACCGCCGCCTTCAGATCGTACGCGCCGCCGTCCAGTTCAACGAGCATGGCGCGATATTTGGGCGCCCAACTGGTCTGCCGGGCAGCCCGTAGCGCCTCTCGCTCGAGCGAAATGGGCTGCTTGCAACGGCCCGACAGCAGCACTTGCCCGCTGCTCTCATCCATTCCGTACGCAACCAAATTGAGATACGTATGCATGGAGGTGTGCAAACCGAGATAAGGCAAATGCGATCCATCGAAGCAAACGATAACGCTTTGACCGCGTTCCAGGACCCTGCGTAAATTCGATTCGGCGGCGGCCGGGCTCGAGGAGTTCTGCACGCGCAGCCGCACTCCGATTCGAGCCGCGATCCTCGATAGAAACTCAGGCCATTCGGTCTCGCGCGTGTGGATGCGCGTGCCCAGATGGATCGTGTGCGACCCGCTGCGCTCGAACAGGAAGTACGCGAACCCGATCCCGCCCCCGATTCCGAAAAGCAGTTCCTCGGTGATCGGCTGACCGCTGTGCGGCGCCACGACGCCCAGATGATCTAGAACATTTCGAAACGCTGCTGTCTCGGTGTGCTTTCCCCCGAATTGATTGAAATCCGGAACGATCACATTTCCCCCTTGCCCCTCTGTATCCAAGTGGACGGCGTTGCCGGGGAAATATTTCAGGTCGTGTTACTGCGATCCTCCCGCAACCCAGTATCCGGGACGCGATCGCACCTTCAGATCCCGGCGCCCTTTGACAACGACATTGATCGTGTGAAAACCCGGTTCATCCAAGTTCGTTGGGGAATAACTCAACAGGTACTGACTATGCAGTTCTTCTCCCATATCCGAAATTGCTTGATCGAGACCTTTTTGACTCGCGAAGGAGTACTCGCGCCCGCCCGTGTAGCGAGTGTATAACTCGGACGGATTGTCAACAAAAATGCCCTTCACGCCTTTGAAGATCTCGGCGAAGGCGGGAAGAATGTTTCCGGTTTGAGTGTTCTGCGCCAATTCTGTCGGCGTCATTACTCCTCCGGTCGGATTGTGGTGAGCTTCGGGAGGTATGGCCGGGGGGCGAGTGTATGGCGCTTTGCGAGTAATCGAACTCAACAGATGAGAAATGTCTACGGAGTAAATCAACACATTGGCAAACTGAGCGGCAGTCAACACTTCACGCGGCCTGATTGACCCCGCGACATCGCGCGTCTCACTGATCAGCAGAATGATGCGGCGCCGGTTCTGGGGACGGGTGCGCAGCATGTTAATCGCTTCCATCGTGACATCGTTCAGCACGCTGGAGCTGCTTCCGGGCTTGATCTTCTTTAACGCCGTTTCGATCTTGTCGGGATCAGAGGTGAAGTCCTGCAGACGTTGTTTTCGATGGTCGAAGGCCATTACTGCCACTTCACCGGTCTCGCCCGTAACAAGCGTGCTCAACAGAGCTCCGATCTTTTGGATTTTCGGCAGCAGTCCTTCAACGCCCGCGCTGGCCTGCACGGCAACCACGATCGAAAGCGGCTGAAAGGCGTGGTCCTGCGTGATGCGCTGGGGCTTGTCGTTGTCGGTGAGCAGGAAGTCCTCGACGTGCAGTCCATTCGCGAACCTGCCATCGGAACCGGTAACGGTCGTGGGTGCGATCACCACGCGAACGGGCACGATGATATCGCTGCGCCTGGGCAAATCGTCCTGCGCGGCGAGCGACAGAACCGTAAGCAGAACGAGGGCGGGAGTTCGCATAAGATTAGGGACGCTATTTTTCGAAGTCGAGTTTCGGATGCTCCGTGCGGCCCGCAAGCAGGTCGACGATGTGAGGGACCAGATCGGCGATGGCGCCCAGTGATTCGACAGCGCCTTTCGGGGAGCCAGGCAGGTTGACGATCAGCGTGCGTTTCCGCGTTCCTGCGACGGCGCGCGACAGTGGGGCAAGCCGCGTGTGTTTGCGCCCTTCATGACGCATTGTCTCTCCCAACCCGGGCATCTCGCGTTCGAGAGAGGCTCGCGTTGCCTCGGGCGTCACATCGCGTTCGGCGATGCCCGTGCCGCCGGTTGTCAGAATCACGTCTGCGCGGCCGCCATCAGCGCAGCCGGTTATCAGGCGCGTGATGCGGTCCGCCTCATCGGGAACAACCTCGCGCCCGGCGATGCTCCACCCGCGTTGTTCGGCGTAGTCAGCCACCGCAGGGCCGGACCGGTCTTCTCGCGTGCCGGCCGAACACGCGTCGCTCACAGTGATGACCAACACGCGAATCATTCCTTGCCGCGCTTCCAATCGCCGCTCTTTCCACCCGTCTTTTCGAGCAGGTATATGCTTCCGATCTCGATGCCTTTGTCCAAAGCCTTGGTCATGTCGTACACGGTCAACGCAGCCACGCTTGCGGCGGTCAGCGCTTCCATCTCGACGCCGGTCCCCGCCACGGTCGTCGCTGTCGCAACGATTCGCACGCCGTCCGGCTCCACGGTAGCGTCGACATCCGCATGCGTCAGCGCAACCGGATGACACATCGGGATGAGGTCCGAGGTTCGCTTGGCGGCCATGATTCCAGCGACCCGCGCAACCTCCAGAGGATCGCCTTTGGGATTTGCGCCGAGCTGCGCGATTACTTCAGGACGCATCCGCACGAACGCCTCGGCTTTGGCCGTACGGCGCGTATCCGTCTTGCCCGAAACGTCTACCATTGATGCGCGGCCCGCTTCGTCGTAATGCGAGAGCTTGCTCATTTCATCAGGATCCCGATCCACTCGCCTTCGTCCCAGAATTCGCGCGTCTCCTCCGTGACCAGCAACGCGTTGGCGCGCGCCATCGAAGCAACGTCGCTCGACCCCGCCCATCGCACCGGCGTGACGGATCCGTCTCCATTGAGTATCGCTGGTAAAAATCGCGTCAATCCAGGCCGCTGGCGGAACGGTTGAGACAGACGTGCGTGGGCGATTGGCAGCAGTGGTTCATGCTGACCGCAAAGCAGTTCCAACGCAGCGCGCGCGAGAGTCTCGAATGTCACCATGGTCGACAGCGGATTGCCGGGCAGGCCGAAGAAGAAGGTCGATCGCGCGCGTCCGAATACCAGCGGCTGTCCGGGTTGAATGCGCACACGGTCAAAGTAGAACCCCGCCCCGCAGTCGGCCAACACGCGCTCCACGATGTCGTATTTGCCGGCCGACACTCCGCCCGATAGCAGGAGCAGATCGAATTCCAATCCACGCTCCACCAGCTCGCGTGTTGAATCATACTTATCGCGCGCAACCGGAAGAATGTCGGGGATGCCGCCAGCGCGCCGCACCTGCACGGCGAGCGAACACGCGTTGGAATTGCGCACTTGATATTCGAGCGGCGTATCTCCGACCTCCACGATCTCATCGCCCGTTGCCAGAATAGCCACACTGGGCCGCCGGTACACATCGACGGCTGTGCGACCGACGGTGGCGAGCAGTGCGATGGATGCGAAGTTCAAAACGCACCCGCGCTGCAGCACGACGTCGCCTTTGCGCGCTTCCGAGCCTTGCGGATTGATCGCGTCGCCGGACGTGTACGCGCGGTCGAGAGTGATCGCGCCGTCCTTCGGCGACGCGTGCTCGATCATGATCACCGCGTCGGCTCCGCGCGGCACGGGAGCGCCTGTCATGATCTCGACGGCTTCGCCGGGCTCTACAGCGCCGGCAAACGATTCCCCAGCCCGCACCTCGCCAATGACGCGCAGAGTGGCCGCAGTATCGCCGGAGCGAAATGCGAACCCGTCGCGCACCGAACGGGCAACAGGCGGATAATCGCGATCCGCTGCGATATTTTCCGCAAGCACGCGCCCCGCTGAATCGAGCAGGGCTACGGTTTCAACTGCTGGCTTGCCAGGCGCCGCGTGCACTTCTCGCAGAATGCACTGCCGCGCTTCATCGAACGACAGTGCCGGCATAACGTTCACCCAGAATCTTGCGGTGGTGGAGCTCGTGTCCAGCGATGACGTACGCCAGCGCCCGCACGCTAACCGGCGCATTGTTCGCCGTCCCGCGCCGTATCCACGCTTCCGGATCGAGCGCCCGGAACAGATAGACGGTCGCGGTGCGCACCGCCTGGAACTCGTCCAGCAGCGTCCTTAACGGAATCTTGTCGAAGGGCGCGTTCCGCACCCAGGGATCCTGATCGAAGCCCTCGATCGGCGTTGGATCGTTCCGCGCGACTCGCAGCGCCCGGTAACACAGGACGCGTTCGGTATCGATCAAGTGTCCGAGCGCTTCCTTGATATTCCACTTGCCCGGTGCGTACGACTGCAAAGCCTGTTGCTCGCTAACGCCCGCTAGCGACTCCAGCGTGCCGGAAATCTGACCTTCTAGGGTGGCGACGACGTCGCCATCCGGTACCAGTGAGATATATTTCGCGTAGTATGGATCGTGTTCGTCAGCTTGTGGCCGCATCTGAACAGTATCGCCGTTCAGGGGTTCCATCTGGCGATCGATCCCTTGTCGCCGACTGCCCACACCACCTTCCCGCCCGAGGCGCCGAGGGCGTGGAAACCTCTAGATCCGAAGGCGGACCACGATCTGCCGCCGTCGCGCGAGATGTCCGTTCCTCCCGCTCCTGTCGCGATCACGATTCGTGAATGCGGCACGAATATCACCGCTGAACGATAGCCGCGTGGATGCGAGCCGTCAGGGGCGATCCACGTGCGCCCGCCATCTTCGGTCGCCGCGATGTTTGCGTTGTCTTCCGCAGGGGCCGTGTAGTTGCCGCCGACGGCGAATCCATGCAAATCGTCGAGAAACGCGAGCGAGAAAATGCCGCTTCCCGCGGCATCCTGTCTAACAGGGGTCGATGCTGCTGTCCAGGTCTTTCCCCAGTCTTCCGATCGGAACACGCGACCTCTGCCGGCGCCACCGGTCGCAAACCACGCGCGACCCTCGGGCCGCACGACCAACGCTGTGTTGCTAGCAGCGAACGCACCTTCGCCGTCCCGAGCGGGCGGCATGTCTTCAACGCGTTGCCAATGCGCGCCGCCGTCCCCGGTTCTGAGCAGCACCATGCGGCCCTCGACGGCATCGCCCAACACCAGCCCACGCCTGCGATCCCAGAATGCGATCGCGTCCAAGAACCCCTTTTCATCGCGGTTCTGGAATAACAGAGTCCAATTCTCTCCGGCATCGGAGGTGCCGTAGATGCGCGATAGTTCGCCCGGGCCCGCGCTCATCACGATCACCACGCGCCCATCGAAAGCGCGAATACCGCGAAAATCCAGCTTCTCGCCGCCGGGTATCGGGCGCGACCTCCACGTGCGGCCGCCGTCAACCGTTCGCAGTACGGTTCCGTTCGCGCCGCTGGCCCAGGCAGTGGTCTCATTCACCGCGCTGATTCCGCGCAGAGATGCGGTAGTCCCGCTCGACTGTGCGGTCCATTGGGCCCACCCGATGGAACACCACAAAACCGCCGCGCACGTAAGCTTCATTGGAACGAAATCCGAGCGTAGCAGACGCCCGTTGCTGCGGTACGCTGGCAGTAAGTCACTCGCACTGGATGCCGACTCTCAACAAGCCAAGAGCAGCCGCGGCCGCCGCGCTACTGCTGTCCATCGGCGCAGCTCAACCCGCTTGGGCGGCTGCGCGCAAACATGCGCCCAAAAAATCGGTGGAGATTCTCTGGCGCAATCCCGGCAATGTGAGCCGTCGCGATCTGGCCTATGGGCCCGGCGGCCGCGCCGAAGCTCCTCGCAGTCCGTACCACTTCGAGGAAGAAGTGCTCTCGGGAACCAACCCAAAGGTCAAGATCAAGGATCGCCGCGGCGTGACCTGGGAAGTGAAATTCGGGCCGGAAGCCTACGCGAGCGCGTTCAGCTCACACCTGGTCTGGGCGTGCGGCTACGTTGTCGAGACCGAGTATTTCGAGCCGAGCGGGCGCATTTCCGGCGTTCACGATTTGAAACGCGCAGCGGGCTCGATCAAGCCGGACGGTTCGTTCCGCGATGCGCGTTTCCAACTTCGGGCGAAACACCCGAAGTTTCTGAAGGACACCAACTGGGCATGGACCAACAATCCGTTCATCGGAACGCCGGCGTTCAACGGTCTGCGAATTCTCATGATGCTGGTGTCCAACTGGGACGCCAAGGACGCGCGCGATTTCGCCGAAGACGGCGCCGGCCACGGCAGGTCCGATTCGAATCTGGCGATCTTCGAGGAGCACGGCAAGCCGCCCCGCTATCTCTACTTCGTCAGCGATTGGGGCGCGACGATGGGCAAGTGGTCGCCCGTATCGCCCGCGCGCAGCAAGTGGGACAGCAAAGGTTACGCCTCGCAATCGCAGGATTTCGTGAAAGGCGTCCGCAATGGCGAAGTGCAGTGGGGCTATTCCGGGACGCATGGCGCGGACATCTCGCGGGGCATCCGCGCCGGCGACGTGCAATGGCTGATGCGCTATCTGGGCCAGATCACCGATGCGCAGCTTCGCGCTGGACTCGCGGCCAGCGGCGCAACGCCAGAGGATGTGGACATCTTCGCGCGCGCTCTCCGCGATCGTATTCAACAACTGAACAAAGTCGCCCGTGGAGGATGACCGGAATCGCCTGCTGCCGATCTCTCCAAATCCAAGAGAAATTGCTTGCGCGGCAGACCTCCGCCGTAGCCGGTCAGCGTTCCATTCGCGCCTATGACCCGATGACATGGCACGATGATCGACACCGGATTGCGGCCGTTTGCCGCTCCCACGGCGCGAACTGCCTTGGGACGTCCGATGGCTTGCGCCAAATCGCGATAGCTTGCCGTGGCGCCAAAAGGAATCGCGAGCAGCGCAGTCCATACCTCCACTTGAAACGGTGTCCCGTGCAGGTCGAGCGGGACATCGAACTCCCGCAGTGTGCTCGCGAAATAACTCTCGAGTTGGCGCGAGACATCGCTGAGGCATGTGGGATCGCGGATCCAATCCGGTTGAGGCTGAGGTCCCCCGTGGTGGTTCTCCATAAAGACGCCTGAGATACCGCTCGCGGTGGCAGTGAGCAACAGGCGGCCAATAGGCGAGGGAATGCTGTGATAGTAGGTCTTCATTTCTTCTCCGTCGCTGCGGTCCATAGGTACATCGCGGCGTACGCCCGCCACGGTTTCCAAGCTTCCGACCGGATCTCCAATTCCTTAGCGGAGCAGGGTTCGGGTGGCTTCAGGGCTTTCCGCAATCCGAGGTCTCCCGAAGCAAACGCGTCGGGCCAACGCAGCGCTCGCATCGCAATATAGTCGCGAGTCCACGGGCCGATACCCGGGATCGACATCAAAACGCCGGGCGCGGTTGTGGGACGTTTGAAATCCAGTTTGCCGGTCGCTACTGCCGTCGCCAACGAATGAATCGTCGCAGCGCGCGTGGCGGGTAGACCGATGCTCGCGATATCGCAGGGCTCGGCCGCGGCCAGTGCTTCAGCCTCGAGCGGGTGACGCGTCAGTCCATCCGGCAACCCTTGCGCAGAGGTCGCGAATTTCTCGATGAGTCGTCCTGCGAGCGTGTTTGCGCCGGCGACGCTCACCTGCTGTCCGAGCACGGCGCGGACGGCAAGTTCAAAACCGTCGAACGCGCCCGGTACACGCATCCCTGGCACCCGCTCGACTAACGGCCGCAATTGAGGGTCGGCGCACAACACCGACGCGATCGGCTCGGGGTTCGAATCTAAATCGAACATCGCTCGTATGCGTCCCGCCAAGGCCAGCAGACTCGTCGCGAGTTCGTCGGAAACCTCGATGTCTAACGATCGGTTTCGTCCGAGCCCTGCCGAGAACCAGCCGCATCGATCGCCTGCGCGAACCGTCCGCCAATAGCGTCCCGCGCGCACGCATTCGATTCCGGGAAGGGCGCGCTTGCCTAGGAACGCGAGCATCGCGTCCCAAGCGAACGGCTCGCGATACGCAAGCGCCAACCGGATTCCGTTGGCGTGTGACGGTTTCGCCGATTGCCGCCGAAACGCCCCAGGAGCTTCGCCGTACTGCGTCCGGAACGAATGATTGAATCGCGCCAGGCTGTTGAAGCCCGAGCCGAACGCCACGCGCGAGACTGGCAATGACGTGGTTGAAAGTAAGCGGCGGGCGAACAGCAGGCGTGTGGTGCGCACCAGTTCCGCGGGCGATACCCCGCATTCCTGTTCTACGCTCCTGCGCAGGTGGCGCGATGAAACGCCCAGTTGCGACGCGGCGGATTCGAGGTTCTCTCCGAACAAACCGTCGCGCTCAACCAGACGTATGAATTGACCTGCCACGTTATCCGCGCGCGCATGCGCCAAAGGCGAGAGTTCGGGCCGGCAACGCAGGCACGGGCGGTATCCAGCGGCTTCAGCCGCCGCGGCCGTTTCGAAAAACGTGCAGTTCTCCGCTCTCGGTGTGCGCGCCGGGCAGATCGGCCGGCAGTAGATTCCGGTAGTTTTGACGGCAGTAAAGAACGCGCCGTCGAACCGGGCGTCGCGGGCGCTTATCGCGGCGTGATGAGCGGCATGATCGAGCGGCATGGGTCCAGAATAGAGCGGCTCGGCCCTTGGCGGCTACTCATATTCGGACATCAATACAAATCAACCCTTGATGACGCCCAGCGGTCGAAGGCGCGCCACTCTCCGCGCGATGCCCGCGCAATGAACGACGTTCACCACCTCATCGACGTCCTTGTACGCTTCAGGAATCTCTTCGAGAATTCCTGTTTTCGTTTCGCTCTTTTCGTAGATGCCCGCCTCCTCGAGATTGCGCATCACCTCGCGGAGATCGCGCCCCTTCTGCGCGGCGGTGCGGCTCAGCAAACGCCCCGCGCCGTGGCACGCCGAGCCGAACGTCTCAGCGACCGCGCCCGGCAGACCCGCTAACACCCACGATGCCGTGCCCATACTGCCGGGAATGAATACAGGCTGTCCCACGTCGCGATAGTCGCGCGGGATCTCGGTGTGTTGCGGCGGAAATGCGCGCGTTGCGCCTTTGCGATGCACCAGCACGGTACGCTCGTTGCCGTCGATCGTGTAACGCTCCTGCTTCGCGATGTTGTGGCAGACGTCGTAGATGACGCTCAGGCGCGTCGTCTTGCCGAACACGCGTTCGAAAGCCTGTCGCAGAAAATGGGTGATCCCCTGCCTGTTCGCCCACGCATAGTTTGCCGCGGCGCGCATTCCCGCGAGATACGCTTGCCCTTCTTTCGACGGCACGGGCACGCAGGCCAGTTGACGGTCGGGAACCGTGATGCCATATTTCTTCATGGCGGCGTCCATGTCGCGCAGATAATCGGTGCAAACCTGATGCCCGAGGCCGCGCGATCCGGAATGAATCAAGACCACGATCTGGCCTTCGCTGATGCCGAATGCTTGTGCCGCGTCGGGCGCTTCGATCCGCTCCACGTACTGAATTTCCAGGAAGTGATTGCCGCTGCCGAGCGTTCCCAACTGAGGCCGGCCGCGTTCCTTGGCGCGCTCGGAAACCTTGTCAGGATTCGCCCCCTCCAGCACCCCGCCCGCCTCGGCAAACTCCGCATCGCGAGCCTCGCCGTAGCCGTTCGACACCATCCACCCGGCCCCGCGTTCGAGAACATGGTCCAGATCCTTCGGGCTGACCTTGACGAACCCTGCACCGCCGGTCCCGCACGGCACGTCGCGAAATATTTGATGAAGGATGTCGCGAATACGCGGTCCAACTTCCGCACGCTCGAGGTTCGTGCGCACGAGCCGGACGCCGCAGTTGATATCGAAACCCACGCCGCCCGGCGACACGACGCCGTACTCGACATCGGTTGCCGCAACACCGCCTATCGGAAAGCCATACCCCTGATGCATGTCCGGCATCGCCAAACTCGGACCGGCGATGCCCTGCAGCATGGCGACGTTCGCGGCCTGCTCGAGCGATCGGTCTTTCGCGATCTGATCGAGAATCGGCTTGCTGGCATACACCACGACATCGGTTCGCATGCCGGCAGCGTGATCGCGCGGAATACGCCACCGGTAATCGTCGATTTTTTCGAGCCGTTCGCTCCAGCTCATATATCAACGAAGATGCTGGCCTGCCATCGTCCGTTTCGCTCCACGACCTCGATTTGATGGTACGTGATGGCTTTCACAATCACCTTCCACGGATGGCGGGCCGGGTCGCGCACCTCACCTATCAATCGCGCGCTCATGGATTCTGGACCGATTCGCTCGACCATGAAGTCCGTGGGCGCAAACCGGCCGGTATCGAACAGGTATAGAATTTCTTCGAGCCAGTTCACCATGACCGACTCATAATCGTGACCGGCGGCCGCCACCGTTATTTGCTCGGATCGGGTATTCTCCGCATCGCCCGCCGCAATCTCCATCAACGCACGCGCCGCGTTCGCGAACAATTCGGCGGCGGTCTCACCCCACGCTCGAAACCCAACGTCCGCGGTGTGTTCAACGATTTCGTAGGGGATCATTTCGCGAAACGCGTGCGGCGCTGGCGGCCGCGAAGCGTCCCATGCAGGGTCCGCGCAACGCCAATCAGCATATACGTCAATCCGGCCAGCGAGGCGGACCCGGTGAGGAAGAGAACGGCCAGCGATAATAAGGCGATGGCCATCATGATCGCGTTGGTCTCGATGCTTCCGCGCGCGTCGAACACCTCCTTATCGCTGAGCCCGAGATCGATGCGTTTGCGCCAGGCGTGCCAGTACAGCACCACGAAGATTCCGAATACGGCCGCGAAGCCGAGATCGTAGATCACCATCATCGTCCTCGCTTCATCCGCGTTCGCAAGCATCGGGGCGGTGCGGCCATTGGCGAGATGCGCGATCGCGCCGCCGCCCGTGAATTCATTGACCAGCAGCGCAAAGAGGAACTTCAGCGGGTACATATAGAACAGCACCAGAAACAGAAGCACGCCATTGGTGACAACGGTGAAAACATCCTGCATCCCGTAGCGCCGGAAGAACACATGTTGCGTGTACCAGACCTGGAACAGCATCGCAAAACTGAGGGCGAAGGCGAAGAAGCCGTGCATCTTGGTCCACAGCTCGGCAAACGTTTCAGGCACCTCGAGGGCGACCACCAGCAGCGTGACGGCGAACGCGAATACCGCATCGCTCAGCGCTTCAATGCGGCTCACTTCGTGACTGCGCCAAGGGACGCCGTGGTAGGCGCCGTGCAACTTCTTCGCCGGGCTCTCGCTGACCATGGAGATTACTGTAACGCGGCGGCAATGTGGAACACCGGTCCACCTACAATGAGACAGTGAGCCTAGCCGTCCCGCTATGCGCGTTATTCAGGGGCGCGATGGCCAGCGCCTCCGCCAACGGGATCGAGGGCCAAGCCGGGTTCCGGCGGAGAGACTCATTTCCCCTGCCCCGCCAGCCGGCGCCGGACCTCGTCCAAAAAGTTCACCACAACCGTTACGTGGCTCTGAGTCTCCCGTGGCTCCGGGCCTTCGGCCGGCATCACCACAACGAAGCGCTTTCCGTCCGGAGACAGGTCCAGATTGGGAGTCAGCCCGGTGTTCGCGAGTTGCCTGGCGCACCACATCCGCGGCTTGTCGGCCATGAACGAATCCCCTTTCACCGTGTAATTCACCACCATGATCCGTTGTTCATCGGTGCGATAGAACAGCTCCCGGCCATTTCTGGACCATATCGGCATGTTCCCCCCGTTGTTGGAGATCTGCCGTTGCGTGCCCTTGTCCGGAAACGCCCGCACATACACCTCGTAGGTTCCGGAGTCGACGGACGCATAGGCCAGCCAGTGCCCGTCTGGAGAGAAGGCTGGGTGTGGAATGTCCGACAACGTTTGGAGGAACAACTCCGGTTTCCCAGCCTGTGGCTGGCCAGGCCCGCTCACAGGAACGGTGCGTATGACGGCCCCGCGCCCAGGATTCGAATCGTAAAGCGCCAGCCGCGTGCCGTCCGCTGTGAAGGAGGCAGGGTACTGCGGAGTCTTGCTAACTGTGAACGGCTGCGGCTTGCCGGCGCCGTCGGCCCGCGCCCAGAATGTACCTCCCGCCGATTGAAACACCAGAAACCGGCCGTCCGGAGTCCAGACTGGATCAGCGTTCACTCCGGCGCTGGCGGTCAAGCGTGCCTTGCTTCCCTGCTGAATATCGTATACCCAGACGTCCGAGCTCGACCCTTTGGACACCACCAGCGCCAACCGGGTACCGTCCGGCGACAAACGGGGCATCTGATAGAAAGCCGGCTCGGCCAGCAGGGTTTGGGTGTTGCCGGCGCCATCCAGCCACTGGACGATCCTTTGTCCAATCGCCTTGCCCCTTCGGTACAGCATCGTTCCGCCGCGCGAGAAGTCGAACTGCGCGCTCCCGAAAGCCGGATCGTTTGCGACTTCCTCCAACACCGGTGTAGCCGGGCCATGAACCTCCAGGCGGTCGGCATCGAATGGAACAGCGAACAGCTTTCCCTTTGCCAGATAGACCAGATGGCCGCTGGGCAGGTATCGCGGGTACATGCCGCCGCGCTCCAGCACGGTCTTTCTCCGGTGGTCCACCAAAGACGCGACCACGATAGCGGATTCCGCGTAGTTGGCTGGCGTAAGGTTTGTCATGAACAACACCGCCTTGCCACCGGGCAACACCTGCGGCCAACGATGACTCAGTTCTTCAGCATTCAATTCCGTTAATGAGGCCGGCTTCCCTCCGTCGGCGGGGATCTGCGAAAGACCGTTTCGGACGTCGAGAGCCGCGACGATCATATTGTCCTCGCTCCAACTCGCGCCCCGCCCGGCGGGAGCATCGCATAAGACGACGGTCTCGCCACCGTCCAGCCTGGTTTTCTTCAGCTTTCCGCCGGCGAAGAAGCCCACCCATTGGCCGTCCGGAGAGAAGAACGGTGCGTACGCATCTCCTGTGTTCGCCAGCGCCATCGACGCCGGTTGGTCCAGCCGCCGCGTGTAGAGGCGGCGCGTTCCCTCCGGACTTTGTGACACAAACACAATCCGATCTCCGTCCGGCGAGAGAATCGCCGCGGGTCCGGTGCTGGAACCCAGCGACATGTCCGATCCGAGATCGAGGTCAAGTTGCACCGCAGGCTGCCCGGCCGGCCGCAGCGCCGCCCGCCACGGCGCCCACAAAGATATCGCTGAAACCACCACCGCTACTCCCGCGGCAACTTTCCACAGCGCGCCGCTCTTCGCGGTGGGGGCTTCGGGCTTGTCTTCGAGAAGCAGCCAAGCATCCCCGATGTCCCGCAGGCGCCGCTTCGGATCTTTTTCCAAACATCGCTGCAGGAGTCTGCGTGCCTTTGCGGGAACGCGCTCCCAGTCCGGCTCCTTGGTCAGCACACCGGCCAGCGTGTCCGAAATAGTCTCGCCTTCGAACAGTCGCCGGCCGCTGAGCATCTCGTACAGCACCACTCCGAACGCCCAAATATCCGCCCTCTTGTCCACAGTCTTGCCGCGCGCCTGCTCCGGCGCCATGTACGCCGCGGTGCCCATGATCTGGCCCGCGATCGTGGCTTCCATCGGCACCGTCGGCGAACTTTCCGGGTTCCCCGCCGGCGCGACCTGCTCCGTCATTTTTGCCAGCCCAAAATCCAGCACCTTCACCACGCCATCGGGCTTGATCTTGATGTTGGCCGGCTTCAGATCGCGATGAACGATTCCTTTCTCGTGTGCGGCTTCGAGTGCGTCGCCGATCTGACGCGCGATGGTCAGCGCCTCCTCCAACGGGATCGCGCCTTGTTTGATCCGGTCGGCGAGAGTGGGTCCTTCAACCAGCTCCATTACCAGGTAGTTGGGACCGACGTCGTATAGATGGCAGATGTTCGGGTGATTCAGCGCCGCGACGGCGCGGACTTCGCGCTCAAACCGATCGCTGAACCGCTCGGCGGAAACCTTGATCGCCACTTCGCGCCCCATGCGGGGATCAAGAGCGCGGTACACCTCGCCCATGCCGCCCGCGCCGAGAGGCGCCAGGATCTCGTAGGGGCCGAGCCGTGTTGAAGGTGCGAGCGGCATGGTCAGGGAGTGAGATGCATGCGGCGCTGCAGGTTCTGGTAGCGCGGATCGCCGCGGATGCCGTCGAAGCGCGTGACCATGGAGTTACTGTAGCGCGCCGGCGGAATGCTCGAACACTGGCCCACTTACAATGAAAGTGTGAGGCTCGTTGTATCCCTGTGCGCGCTGTTTGGCGCTGTCCTGTGTTCCGGCGCGGTCGCGACCATGCCCCTCGAAGATGTGAAACCCGGAATGCACGGCGTTGGCCGGACCGTTTTTCAGGGCAACAACATCGAGGAGTTCCAGGTCGAAATTTTGGGAGTGTTGGAGAACCTGGGGCCTAAGCAATCCGTGATTCTTGCGCGCCTCTCCGGAGGTCCGCTCGAACGCACAGGCGTCATGCAGGGCATGAGCGGAAGCCCGGTGTATATTGACGGAAAACTCCTCGGCGCGGTAGCCCTGACCTTCGCATTCTCGAAAGAACCGATCGCGGGCATCCGTCCGATTCGCGAAATGTTCGAGGTGGAACGTACGCCGAGAGCGGTGGAACGCCGGGCTTGGGCGCCAATTCAGGAGCCCATGCAACTGCTGTCTAAAGCTGCCGAATTGACCGCTGGACCGGGCCATTTGATCGATATATCGACGCCGCTCAACTTCGGCGGATTCACCCGCGAGGCAGTAGAACATTTCGCGCCGCAACTGCGCGCCTATGGCATGGAGCCGGTCCAAGGATTCTCCGGCGGCGGCACACCCACTCAGGGATTTGGCGATCCAAAACTGATTCAGCCCGGATCCATGATCAGCGTGCAACTGCTTTCCGGAGACCTCAGCATCGGCGCGGAAGGCACGGTGACGCATGTGGAAGGCAACAGCGTATTCGGCTTCGGGCACCGGTTCATGTCTGTCGGTCCCACCGAGATGCCGTTCGCGCGCGCCGAAGTTATCGCGCTGCTCCCGAATCTGCAGACGTCGTTCAAGATCTCGGCCTCCCGTGAGTGGATGGGATCCATCACGCAGGATCGCAGCGTCGGCATCGCGGGTACGTTGGGCAAGCGCGCGGCGATGATCCCCTTTAATATCTCGATCAGCGATCCCGAATCCACTCCGTCGCGCAACTCGAGTTACAAGATGCAGATGATTGAAGACGGAGTGCTCGCGCCGTTGATCGTGCAGATGGCGTTGTACTCGGCTATCGAAGCCAGCGAACGCACGCTGGGCGCGGGGAGTTTCCGTGTGCGGGGCGAAATCGCATTCGATGGCCCGGCTCCGCCAATCAAGATCAACAACGCGTATACGGGCGATTTCAACGTCCCGCTGCAAGCGTCGCTCGGTACCGCGATCCCTCTCGCCTACGTGCTGCAGAGCGGTTTTGAAGCTCTGAAGCTGAAGAGCATCCGCATCGACGTTGAATCGTTCGACCGCAAAAAGCAGGTCCAAATCGACCAGGTATGGACGTCGCACCGCGAGGCCCATGCCGGTGATGACATCGAGATCGGCGCGGTTTTGGCGGGGGAAAACGGAGCCGAGATCACCCGCAAGCTGACGTATACTGTCCCGCCGGGGGCTCCCGCCGGTACGCTGTACTTCACGGTCGCCGATGCCGCGTCCACCAATTTGAACGATTATCAGCAAACGATGGCCGCCGCCCCGCGCACGCCGACTCAGTTGGTCACGTTCCTGAACGGTCTGCGTGGAAGCGACAAAGCGTATGTGCGCGTCTGGCGAAATGAAGCGGCCTATGCGGTGCAGGGTCAGGACCTGCCGGACCCGCCGCCTTCGGTTGCGATGATCCTCGCGAAAACGCAGGCGTCCTGGTCGAACAGCGCGGCGTTGCGCCCGTCGAGAGTCGCGGAGATGGAGTTGCCCGTTGGCGACGCCGTCGTAACAGGATCGAAAACAGTTCAGGTCGAAATCAAAGAATGATACGCCGGATTGTTTGGCTGGCTCTGGCCGCTGCGGTTGGGTTCGGTTCCACCACGGCCACCTGGGAGATGAATACTTACCAGGATTTCTTGCGCGGCAAGTTCTCTAACGTCTCGCTCGCTCGCGATGGCCAACTGAGCTTGGCGCCGAAGCTCGACTCAGTATTCGCGCCCGATCAGCCGGAAATCTGGAGCGTCGCCAAAGCTCCCGACGGCACGTTGTATTTGGGTACGGGCCATCGCGGGCGCTTATACAAGCTCGATGCCAGGGGGCGCGGCACACTGATTTGGACGGCGGATCAGCCCGAGATCTTCGCGGTCGCCGTCGACAGCCGCGGTGTGGTGTACGCGGGAACATCGCCCGACGGCCGTGTATATCGGATCGAGAATGGCAAAGCGGTCGAGTTCTTTGCACCCGGCGCGCGGTACATCTGGGCGCTGAAGTTTGCTCCCGACGGATCGTTGTTTGTCGGCACCGGCGACCAAGGTAAAATATTTCAGGTTTCAGTGAGCGGCAAGAGTCAGGTTTATTTCGAGAGCGGGCAATCGAATATCACGGCGCTCGCGATCGATTCCGAAGGCCGTCTGCTCGCGGGCAGCGAGCCCAACGGCATCCTCTACCGGCTCACCGGCCCGAAAAAGGCGTTCGTACTTTACGACGCAAACCTGCCGGAGATTCGCAGCATTCTGCCCTCATCGAATGGCACTATTTATGTGGCTGCATTGGGCGGTTCGACTGCAAGGCGCGCCGGGAATTTGCAGAGTACAGGCGCAGGCAGCGGCGGTACGATGCTCACCGCGCCTACAACGACCATCACTGTTACCGATAGTGGAGCCGCCGCGCAGGCCGAGTTGAAGCCGCCCAAGACGGAGCAGCCCAAGACCGTGCAGCAGCAGCCTGCTCAGGCGCAGACGTCCACGGTCTCCACCGTTCAAACCGTCACCACCGTGGACGCGTCCGTCGAGAAATCGGCCATATACAAAATTCACGCCGACAACACCGTCGAGACACTGTGGAGTTCGAAAGAGGAGAACATTTACGATCTCGCCGCGGACGGTAATCGTTTGATGTTCGGCACCGATCTACAGGGCCGCATCTACCGGCTATCAGCGGATCGCAAACCGGCGCTGGTGGCGCAGACCGGCGAAGGCGAAACCATGCGCCTGATCGAATCGGAGGCTGGTTTGTTGGCTGCCACCGGCAACATGGGCAAGATCTACCGCTTGGCGAATGGCTCAGCCGCGCAGGGTTATTACGAGGCCCCCGTGCACGATTCCAACACCGTCGCTCGATGGGGCCGGCTGTCCTGGCGCGCGCAGATGCCGCCGGGGAGCCGCGTCAGTTTTCGAACGCGCTCCGGTAATTCGGCGCGGCCCGACAATACTTGGAGCGACTGGTCCGATCCTCTGATCGTCGCCAGCGGATCACCGGTGAAGAGTCCCAATGCGCGCTACCTGCAGTGGCGCGTGGAGTTTCAGGCAGGCGATGCAGGCGCAACTCCGATCGTGGATTCGGTCAGCTCAGCATATCTGCCGCAGAATACGCCGCCCAATGTCCGCAGCATCAGCGTCAGCGCGCAACCCAAGACTGGCGCGCAAGCAACGGCAGCATCCACCGCTCCGGCGAATACAGCGTTCAGCATCACCGTGACCGACACGGGCGACACGCCACAGACCTCGACGGGAACGCCTTCGCAGACCGTCGCACGCGCCCCGCAGCAGCAGACCCAGATCTCCTGGCAAGCCGACGATCCCGATGGCGATCGTCTGGTATACACGCTCTATTTTCGCGGCGAGGACGAGCGCGAATGGAAGCTGCTCCGCGCCAATCTCTTCGAGAACTCGTTGGCCCTCGATTCCGATATTCTCGCCGACGGGCGTTACTACTTTCGCGTGGTCGCATCGGACCGCCCGTCGAACGCCATCGAGTCCGCGCGGGAATCGGAGCTGGTGAGCGCCCCTGTTCTGATCGATAATTCGCCGCCTGTGGTGAGGATCGCCGAGCCGGTTCGCAATGGCAATTCCATCGAGATCACGGTCGATGCCGTGGATCAGACCTCGCCATTGCGGCGCTGCGAGTACTCGTTCGATGCGACCGCGTGGATCCCGGTTGAAGCGGCGGATGGAGTCACCGACTCGCCGTCGGAGACGTTCAAGATCCGGCTCGAGAACGTGCGGCCGGGCGAACACTTAATTGTGGTGCGCGTCTACGATTCCGCGGGCAATGCGGGTTTAGCGAAAATTGTCATTCGCTGACCTGTCACGTACTTCAGAAGCCATCGGGCCCGTAACCCAGAATCTCGTCCTCTTCATCACGAGTGAGCACACGGCCCAATTTCGGCGGGCGTAATGAGAGGCCACACGTTCTGTTCCATGTACTCACGCAGCGTTCCGCGAGAGATGGGCTTTCCGGCGCTGGGCTGCACTTTATCGTCGTCGGTGGGGAGTGCCATAGCTTGAATGCCCCACTATTTTAGTTGCCTGATCGGAACGTATCAATACCGATCGTGACAACTCCCAGTGCAACTTCCGCGCCACCTGGAGTCTAATAGACCTATGCCAATGATCACCGCCCCCGTCCTGAACGCCGTCCAGCAACTCCTGCATGAGCGCGGCATCGAGAAGCGCACCGGCGAGCGTCTGGGCGACTACGTAGCCCGCGGCCTCGATATCACGCGCGCTCAAGCCGACACTCTGCTTGAAGCCCTGCACGAAAACAAGACACTCGAAGAGGCGCAAGCCGAAGCCGGCATCGTACCCGGCGCCTCCTCCGGTCTGCTCGCCGATATTGCCCGCGCCATCGGCAAAGCGCTCGGCCACATCACCGGCTGAGCGCTCACCAGCCGAGGGTCACCCCGAAGCGGAATGTCCGCCCATCGTTCAGGGTGTTGGTGATCTGCCCGAAATTCGCGCTGGTCAGATCGGTTCCCGGCGCGGCAAACTGCGGCGTGTTGAACAGGTTGATCGACTCCGCGCGCAGCGTGCATTGCATCTCGTGCGGCAGCGGCCACTGGCGCGTGATCGAAGCGTTTACGTTGCGATACCCGCCGCGCCGGAACGTGTTGCGCCCCAGGTTGCCCGCAAGCTGCGTAGGCCTGATAAATGCGAATGCAGACCGCGGCAGCAACGCCCGCGACGTGTCCGGATTATCGATGCTGCGCCCCAAAATCGTGGGGTCCAGCAGGTTCGGCCGGTCGCCCCCATTGCCATCCACGTTGCCGTAACCCGGCCCATCGCTTCCTGCCGCAACGGTAAACGGCGATCCCGATTTCAGCAGAATCACGCTCGCCAGATTCCATCGCCCCAACCGGGCGGGCGCTGAATATCCGCCTCGCACCAGAAACGCATGCGGCTGATCGAACGTGCTCACGCTCTTCATGTCCTTCTGCGTTTCGAACATCGACTGGCTGCGCGACAACCGGGAATCGACATCGTACGCCGTCGCGCTGTACGCCGCCCCCAGATCGATCGACTTGCTGAACCAGTACGACGCATCGAGCGAGAGCCCCTTCCACTCCCGCAACAACAACGTCGCGCGCAACGCATCGAAGTACGCACGCGAGCCGTTCAGAACCCAGCGAATATCGGCGTAGCGCTGATCCGGCCGACGGTCGTTGATCGTCGCCGTCGTCTGCGGAATCCCCGGCACAGCGACCGCCCGATTCAAATACCACATAATCAGCAGCCGCTGCGCCCGGCTCCCCACATAGCCCAACTGAACGCGCCATCTAGTCGAAAGATCCGGCTCCCACGAGAAGTTATATTGATGCTCATACGGAGTGCGCAGGTGCGGATCGAGCAGGTACAAGTTGCCGCGCGGATCGGCGCCGGGGCTGTTCAGCGGATCGAGAATGTCGGGCGCAGTCACCACCACCTTCGAACTTCCCGGCGGACTGAACCGCACCTGCTGAAACGTGACCGGGTAGATCTCGCCGAACTCCAAACCATAACCGGCGCGAATCACGCCCCACGCGCCCGGCATCCGGTACGCCAGCCCGAGCATCGGACCCACGTTCGCCGCCTGAGTGCCGTAAGGAATCTGGTTGCGATTGTTGACTTCCACCGGCGTCGTTACCGGCGTGTAGCGCAGCCCGTAGTTGAGGGTGAAATTCGATGACGCCTTCCAGTTGTCTCCGGCATAGAACTGCATCTCCACATCGCGAAATCCACGGTGCGTATCGCCGATCGAGCGGATGTATTGCGTGGGCGTGCCCAGCAGGAAATTCTGAATCGCGCTTCGGCCGAAGTCGCTCGCGAAGCCGAAGAACCCGCGATGCGCGTCGGTTTCGATGCCGTTCAACTGCCGCCGCAGAACCTGAAATCCCGCGGTCCACTGATGCCGCCCGGCAACGCGGCGCACCGTGCCCGCTTCCTTGAACAGATTCTGTGCGCGGCGGATCGGGATGATCGCCAGCGGCCCCAATGTCTCGAGGCCCGAGATCGATACCATCGGCCCCACGGCGTTCGGCTCCGGATGCAGAAACGATCCGATACGATCGAAGCCCGCGCTCACCTCCATCAGCGTGTTCGCGTCCCACTGATGCGTCCACGTCGCTCGTGCGGTATGCGACCGCGTGTCCGTGTCCGGATTTTGTCCCGCCACGAGCTGGAACGCTTGAACATATTGCGAAGTATTGTTGTAGGAAAGCGCAACCCTGTCCCGCGTGCCCGCCTCCTGATCCACCCGGACGGTCGCGTTGTTGCTGTCAATGCGTTGGGGCGCGTTGGTGTTCAGCGCGCGCGGATCGATGTCGGTGCGGTTCGGCAACTCCGCCGGATACGCCGCGAGCCAACGCGAAATCAGCGCCCGCACCGCTGGATTCGTGGACAGCGGGGTACGCTCGCCGGGCCCCGGTACAAGCACGTTTCCGTTCACGCTGCCCCGAATTTTCTGCTGCGACCCGCTCACCGTCAGCCGCGCTCCCCGCCACAACGGGACGCCGGTATTCAGGCCGTATTCGTTATCGCGCGCCGGCTTCACACCGCCCACCTGGAAGAAGGACCGTGCGCTGAAAACGCTGTTCTGATGCGATTCGAACAGAGTGCCGTGCCAGCCCGCCGCCGTGCGCGCCAGGGCCGAGACATGCAGCACAGGCGTCGGCGCGTTGCCATACTCCACGCCGAAGTAGCCGCGCTCCGGACGGAACTCCGTGATCGTCGCCGTCGTGCCCAGGCGCACGTTCAGCTCCTTGAGCGCGTTGTTGTCGATCAGATTGAAATGGATATTCTCGTTGCGCCGGCTCTCGCCCGCGGCGCTGTTCGTCTTGCCGAGCAGGTTCAGATCGATGCGCTTCGCTTGCGTTTCTTCAGCCGGCGTCGCCCGCGGCATCTTCAACGGGTCGGGCGTTCGCTCTTGCGCGCTCGCAATCAGCGCCGCAAACAGGAGGAGCAGCTTCATGCAAAAGCGGCGCGCAGCATCTCCAGGCTCTTGGCCACGGCGCCCTCGGCCGGGTCCTTACCTTCCATTTCGAGCGAAATATAGCCGCGATAACCTGCTTTCCGGAAAATGCCCGCGATGCGCTTGTAATCGAGGTCGAGCGTGTACCACTCGCCGCCCCCGTAGTAAGTCTTGGCCTGCACGATGATCGCGTGCGGCGCCACCTTCTCGAGACCGCTATACGGTTCGCCCGGGAAGTTGCCGGTGTCCAGGTTGATGCTCAACCACGGCGAGTTCACCTCGTCGACAATCTGCAGCAATGTATCCACCGAGGTGGTCAGACCCCAATGGTTCTCGAGCGCCAGCACGACGCCCGCTTTCTCAGCCGCGGGCAAGCACTCCCGAATCGAATCCACGCACCATTTGATTGCGTCGGACTTCGTGTAACCCGCGAGCGGAGGCTCGTCGCCCTTCACCTTCATCAGATCGTCAAAGGACGGAATCGTTTGCCAGCGCCCCGAGTTCAGGCGGACTGCGGAAATCCCTAGCTCGGTCGCGAGATCGATGCAATGGACGGTGTGGTCCACCATCTTCTTGCGCTCAGCCGCATCGGGCGATACGAAATCCTGGTGAATGGACAGCATCACCAAGTCGAGTCCGCGCGCCAACGCCTGACGCTTCAGTTTGTGCAAATACTCCGGCCGCTCGCTCTCGAATTGACGATGCAGCAACTCGACGCCATCGAAGCCCAGCACCGCGGCGTGATCGATCACTTTCTCGATCGGGTACTTTTGAGGCTTGAAGTGCCAGTAGGAATAGGTCGACACCGCGAACCGCTGCCGTGGCGATGTCCCGGCGGCTTGCGCTCCCGTCATGCCGGCCACGCCCGCTGCTGCGGCACTTTGAAATAGAACCCGGCGCGAAATCACCGGCTCACCCCTTGTGCCGTCCCCATCAGTTTCGCCACTTCACTCCGAAGGGGCTTCACGGCCTTGCTGAAAATCATCTTGTATGCTCCGCAGAAATAATCCAAATCCTCGAAATTCCCCTTTGGACCATGCCGGGACTTCGGGCAGCCACCGTGACAGATCGACTGATACTCGCATACCTGACACTCGGGATGAGCGAGCGTCTTCTTCGACGCGAAACTGTAACGGCGCGACCGGCGCGCGATCTCCGACCACGAATCGAGCGTAATATTCCCGAGTTTCCATTCCTTCTCGACGAAGAAATCGCACGGGTATACGTCGCCGTTGTACTCCACCACCACGTAGCTGTCGCAGGTCTCATGCATCGTGCATGTTCCCGGCTTCAGCCCCGCTACCGCTTCGGCCAGGTTATCGAAAAAGCGAATGCGCATCTTCCGCCGGTCGGGCCACCATGCGTCAAAGGTCTCGGTGAGAAACCGCCCATACTGGTCTGCCGTGATGGTGAACGGCATGGGCGTACCATCGGCATTGAATTCCGCCAAGGGGATGTATTGCACGTTGTCCACGCCGAGGCTGCGAAAGAAGCGGTAGAGTTCGCGCGGCTGGTCCACGTTGGCCTGGCTCAGTACGCACAGAATATTGAACTCCACCTTCTGGGCCTGCAGCATCTCGATCGCACCCACCACCTTGCGCCAGGTACCCTGCCCGCCTTTGTTATAGCGGTACAGGTCGTGCATCGTTTCCGGACCATCGAGAGAAACGCCGAGCAGCCAATCGGAATCGCGGAACAGATTGCACCAGCTCTCGTCGAGTAGCACCGCGTTGGTCTGCATAGCGTTGCTGACGCTTTGCCCGTTCCTCCCGTACTGCTTTTGAAACTCCACCAGCTTCTCGAAAAAACCCAAGCCCGCCAGCGTCGGCTCGCCGCCTTGGAAGGCGAATGTACTATTCGGATACGAGTAGAACAGGTAGGAATCCACCAGCCGTTCGAGGGTCTCCTCGGTCATTTTGCGGCCGGGGAGCGCTTTATAAGGATCGGCGTCGCGATCCAGATAGAAGCAGTACGCGCAATCCAGATTGCACACCGCCGACGCGGGTTTGATAAGCAACGATGAGATCCGGGGCGTGACTCCCAGACCGGAGTCGATCAGCGAGGCGCCATCGCGGTAAATCGGAAATGTGACAGCGCCGCTCATAGGCAGAGTGTAACAGGCATAGCGTTCGGCAACCTGTGGGGTACACTCTAATTATCCAATGGTTCGCCTCACTGCTTCCTTGGCGGTCACGCTCGCGGCGTGTCTCGTAGCGGCCGGTTGCAAAAAGTTCGATTCGCCCGGCATAGCCGCCAACGTCAACAGCCACTCCATCACCTTCGCGGAGCTGGATAAAAACTTCCAATCCCAGTTCCCATCCGCCGGCGACCGCCCCAGCGACGACCAGAGTATGTTCCAGAAGCTGGAACTGTTGCGGACCATGATCGACAGCGAAATCATGGTGCAGCGCGCCGAAAAGGGCAACCTGCTGGCCACCGATGCCGATGTCGAGGCAAAGCTAAACGAGCTGAAAGCGCCTTACACCCAGGAAGAGTTCCAGCGCCAGTTGCAAAGCCGGAAGATGACCGTCGCGGATTTGAAAACCCAGTTGCGGCGCGATCTCAGCGTCAACAAGCTATTCAACAAAGAGATCACTTCCCACATCAACATCAGCGACAAAGATATCTCCGAGTTTTATAATTCCAACCGCGCGAGTTTCAACCTGCTGGAGCCGCAGATCCACATGTCGCAGATTCTGGTGACGCCCACGCCAAATCCGGAAGTCCGCAATCTCAAGAACGACAAGGCTCAGAACGACGAGCAGGCGATGAAGAAGATTCAAAACCTGCTGGCGCGCATTCGCCAGGGTGAAGATTTCGCCCAGCTCGCTCAGAACTACTCCGAAGATCCGGCCAGCGCGCAAAACGGCGGCGATCTCGGCTTTATTGCCGAGTCGGCTCTCGAACGCGCCTCGCCTGAATTGCGCAAGACTGTTCTGAACATCACCCCAGGCCAAGTCTCGAACATCATCAAGACTGCTGAGGGTTATCGAATCCTGAAGGTGATCGCGAGAGAGCCCGCCGGCCAGCGCGAGTTGAACGATCCGCGTGTGCAGCAAACCATCCGCGAGACGCTGCAGAATCGTAAGGATCAGCTTCTCAAAGCGGCCTACGTCGAGGTGGCGCGCAACGAGGCCAAGGTGGTGAATCATCTGGCGCTCACGATCACTCAGAACAAGGACAATAAATAGGAGATGGAATCCATGAAACGTGTCTTAACTCTGGTTACCGTATTTGGCGCATTGATCCCGTGTCTTAACGCGCAATCCACCCGGCCACGTCTACCGGGCGAGGACTGGGTGCAGCTATTCAATGGAAAGGACCTGAATGGATGGGTCGAGGTCGGTCACGAGAAGTGGCAGGTTGAAGACGGCACCATTCACGGCTTCGGTGTCACGAAGGATTACGGTTATCTCAAGACCGCCAAGACATACAAGGATTTCCAGCTCGCGCTCAAGTTCAAGTGCGAGGGTGTTGGCGGAAACAGCGGCGTGTTCTTCCATGTCGATTTCAAACCCGGCACGGCAGACGTGAGCCAGGGACCGCAGTTTGAAATCGACTGCACCATCATGCACCACACCGCCGGTGTCTACGATGTCGGCCGTCAATGGATCGTGTGGCCTTCGCCTGAAAACGAGTTAGTCGTGCGCGATGGCGAATGGAACGAATATCTTCTGAAAGTCGAAGGCAACCACTATGTCGCGCGTCTCAATGGCGTTCAGATGATCGACTATACCGATCCTCATCCCTCCGCGCTCGACGGGTACATCGCGCTTCAGTTGCATTCCGGAGGCAAGGGCAACTACCGCTTTAAGGACATCTGGATCCGCGACATGACCAAGCGGTGATGCGCGAGCCGCTCACTCTTTATTACTGCGATCATCACGAAATTCCCCTGCCCGAGGGGCACAAGTTTCCAATTCGAAAATACGCGCTGTTGCGTGAGCGTCTGGCCGCCGATGGTCTGTTCGCGTTAGAGCAGGCGCCCATGGCCGAACGCGGCGCCATCGAGCGCGCGCACGATCCCGCTTACGTGTCGGCGTTCATCGACGGTTCGCTTTCCCCCGCGATACTGCGCCGCATCGGATTCCCCTGGTCGCAGGGATTGGTGAACCGCACGCTCGCCTCCGTAGGCGGAACACTGGCGGCATCCCGGCGGGCATTGACACACGGCTGGGGCGGCAATCTGGCGGGCGGAACTCATCATGCATTTCGCGCGGAAGGTTCGGGCTTCTGCGTCTTCAACGACCTCGCGATTGCCATCCTGATGCTGCGCGAGGAATTCAATATCGCCCGCGCCGCGATCGTCGATCTCGACGTCCACCAGGGTGACGGCACCGCACTGATCTTTGAAAACGATCCCGCCGTGCTCACAATGTCCATGCACGGCCGGAATAACTTCCCGTTCCGTAAGCAGAGGAGCAAGATCGATGTGGAACTGGAGGATGGCGCCGGCGATCAAGAGTACCTCGACAATTTGGTTGCAATGTTGCCGCGGGTAAGCGAATTTGCGCCAGATGTGATCCTGTTTCAATCCGGCGTCGATGCGCTGGCAGCCGATACGCTCGGCCGGCTCGCGCTCACTCACGAAGGACTCCGCCAACGCGACCGTTTGGTGATGGAAACGGCTCGCGGGCTTGGCGTTCCATTCGTCATTACTCTGGGCGGAGGTTATTCGGACCCTATCGAGTTAACCTCGGAAGCGCACGCCCAAACGTTCCGAATGGCGGCGGAAGTCCTCAATTGCGCGCCCTTGCCTCCCGATCCGAAACGATAACGATTTGCATGTCTGTCGCGCGATTGATGATTCGCTGAATCGTATCCTTTCGGAACAGCGACTGCCACTTCGACGTGCGAGGCCGAGTCACGAAGATTTGCGTCACGCCATTCCGCCGCGCAAAATCGATCAGCACCTCGGCAGCATCGTCGCCGGCGAGTATCCGGGTTTCGATGTGCAAGTTTCGCGCGAAATTCAGGTGCTTCTGCAGCGCGTCACGATCGTCCTCCGATAAATCGCTCAGGTCACCTGTTCGTTGTACTGCTACGGCGAAACACTCGGCGCCGAGAAAATCGCCGACGCGCCCCGCCCGCCGGATGACCATCGCCGTCTTCGGATCGGTCGTGATGAACGCCAGTATCTTGTGATGCCTGCGTAGCAGATTTGCCGCGGCATCGGTTTCGCTGCGATGTTCCACTTCGTGTGCCGTCTCGCGAAGCGTCAATTCGCGAAGCGCGACGAGCGACGATTCTCGGAAGAAATTCTGTAAAGCGTGTTGCGCTTTCTCGCGGCTATATACAACGCCTCGCTCGAGCCGGTGCAGAAGTGCGCGCGGCGTGAGATCGATCATCACGACTTCGTCGGCTTGGCGCACAACCCAATCCGGTATCGTCTCGCGGACCCGCACGCCCGTTATGTGCCACACCTGGTCATTCAAACTCTCCAGGTGTTGTATGTTCATCGTCGTCAGCACATCGATGCCCGCCTCGCGTAGCGCCTCGACGTCTTCCCAGCGTTTGGCGCGCTCGCCGGGAATGTTGGTGTGAGGAAACTCATCGACCACGCAGACCACCGGATGCCGGGCTAAAATAGCGTCCGTATCCATCTCTTCGAATTTCGATCCGCGATACTCCACTAGCTTTCTCGGAATCGATTCCAGACCTTCTGTCTTTGCGATTGTGTCCGGGCGGCCGTGGGGTTCAAAGTAGCCGATTACGACGTCCGTATTGCGTGACTTCAATTCCTGCGCCTTTTCGAGCATTTTGTAGGTCTTCCCGACGCCCGCCGCATAACCCATGAAAACCGTGAGCCGGCCACGGACGTGTTCGGGCATGACTTACTGTGGAAACACCCGAACGTCCATCCCTTGTGACAAGCGGACGAGCTGGTCGACCGGGCTACCCCACAGGCGCGACCACATGCCTTTTCGCTGGCTATGTCCGACGAAAAGCTGCGTGATCCCACTCGATCTGGCGAATTCCAGAAGAGTATGGATGGGATCCGCGCCCTCCAATATCTCAACGCGCGCTCCGGCCGCCTGAGCCATCGCAAGCTTTTGGTCGAGCGTTGCCTGATCCGCCTCCGAGAGTTGGGGCTGATTTACGTACGCCGCGATCAACTCGCCGTGAAACCGCTCGGCAATCGTCTGTGCCGTCTCGAGCATCTCCCCCACATTGGCGCGCGGAGTCAGGCAAACCAGAATGCGCTCGTGCCCACCGAACTGCTGATAAATTCCTTGCGCCGTAAGATAGCCGGCAAGTTGGTGATCGACAACATCGGCCGCCAGCACCAAGGCCATTTCGCGCAGCTTCGACAACTTGTTCGCCTCGGGCGACGTGCCGCTCGAATTTTCGGCTGGAGCGTCGACAATCTCGATTTCATCCGCGCTCTTGATAAACGAAACAGGCACGGTCTGCTCGACGTGCTTTCCTGTGATCGCTTCCACTTCTTCCCGCAACTCTTCCACATATTGAAGATTGATGGACCCAATCACCTTGATACCGGCGGCCACGAGCTCCTGCACATCCTGCCAGCGCGCGGTGTTTCGTGAACCCGGCGGGTTGTCGTAAGCCAGGCCGTCGATAATGCAGATTGCCGGCCGCCGCCGGATGATCGCTTCAACATCGATCGTACTTCCTTCAGCGACGGATTTGAGCGGGACCACTTCCAGGTGCTTCAGCAGTTCGGCGGCTTCCGCGGGTGCCCGCGGTTGGACCGCGCCGATCACTATGTCCTGGCCGCGCTCCCGCCGTCGCCGGGCTTCAGCCAGCATCCGGACTGTCTTCCCGACGCCCGACGCATAGCCCAGAAATATCTTCAGATGCCCTCGTCTGGTGACCGCCGCCTCCTCGGCCTCTACTTGTCGAAGAAGCTCGTCGGGCGTCTTGCGCTGAAGCTCACGGCCCATTTCAGAAGATAAATCCGCCCTCAATCATCGCCCGCGGCTGGTTCCGTTTCGTTCCGCTCAGCCCAAAGCTGTAGCCGGCCGCATCGCCGCCAACCCGCACGATCGAAAGATCGCCGCGAAGGAAGAAGCCGTGGCGCTGGAACGTTGGCGTCACAGTGAGAGACCAGGCCGAACTTCCGGGCCCGTACAGCAGGTTCACGCTCCCGTCCCTCACATTGCCTGAACTCGCGATGTATTCCGCCCGTGCCGGCAGTGAAAAACCCCGTTTGAACGTATGACTCACCAGCACCGCACCCCCTCGAGTGGACGCTCCTTTTGCGACACCTACGGCACGATTCGTAGGAACGTCGCTGTACTGCACATAGGGCTGAACGATCCAGCTCCCTTTCGAATACGTGTAGATCAGCGCGTATATGCTGCTGTTGTTCTGTACCGGAGTTGCCAGGTTCTGAAATGCGGTCTGTCCCAGGTTGCCCATCCCGGAAAACGCGATACTGTGCGGCCCGTTGGTGTAAGTCAGCGATCCGCTCAGCCACGAGTAGCGATTGGAGTAATAACCGTCATTCCAACTCAGCGAAGCCGTGAACTTGCCGATTGTCTGATTCAACTGGACGCCACGATTGATCGCGTTCTCCTGCGCCCATAATAGGCCGCGGTTGATGTTCATATTCTCGAAGCTGAATGTGTACTCGGCTCCCATGATGGTTGGCAACGAGCCGATCAGGATGAAAGTGTTCTTTGCGGGGGCTAGTTTCAGATAGGCTACCGGAACCGGGCCATACAGTTCCGTGAGTGTCTTTTCAGTTGACAGAAAAGGTGTCCCAAGCACCAGGATATCGTAGGCCCCGGCTTGCACATAGAACTGCCACCACCCGTTTGTTTTCTGTATAAAAAGCTGGCCGTTCGTTAGAGCGCCCTGCGTGGCTTCATCGCCGGCCACGTGGTTACCCTGCCAAAGACCCATGCCGCTCACAACGCCGTTCAAGTCGAGTTTACCGAACGGGCCGCCGTCGAACACGATCGGCGGGGCCGCCTGCAATGGCCCAGTCACCGGAGGATTCGGAAGCGGCGCCGGAGCCGCGGCTGGCGCCGGCTCCTGAGCGTTGCAGGAGGGAAACGCTACAACCAAGACGATCGCCATCACGCTTCTCACACCACCGAGTCGCATAGATATCTAGTTAGTTAGTGCTTTACTGGAAAGCGCTCGTCCAGCGCGAGATTCAATCGGAGGACATTGATGCGGCTCGCGCCCAGCATGCCTAATTCCGGGCCTTGAGTCAAAGCGGAAATCAACTGTTTCAGTTCTCCCGCGCCGATACCGCGTGTCCTGGCAACTCGCGCGGCCTGCGCCTGAGCGTTGGCCGGACTGATATGTGGATCCAGTCCGGATGCCGATCCCGTCAACGCGTCGGCGGGGATGGGCGTCTTTGCCGAGAATACCAGCGGTGTCTTCGCGTCATTGAATGCCTTGATCAGTTTCACATCGTCGAGATTGCCTTTCTCGTCCTTGAATCGGGCGAGCGGCATGGATGACTCATATGGGATATCGTTGTCGACACAGTAATGGACCATGCGAACACCGATCCCGTCGAAGTCGACAACTTCGTTCTTCTTGTCGTCTATCTTCGTGGCGCCGCGGAGCAGTTTAGCGCTCGTCGGCCCCAGATTCGATCCGCTGCTGGCCGCCGCGTCGTATCCGTTGCCCGCCGACGATGGGCGCGGTTGAAAATACTCCGGCTTCGAGAAGCTCTGGCCTATCAATTCCGAGCCAATCACCTTACCGCCGGATGTAATCAGACTTCCATTCGCCTGCCGGGGAAACGCTATTTGACCGATTCCTGTGATCGCGAGTGGATACGCGATTCCGAGCAGGAGAGTCATGAAGAGCTTGATCCGAAGTCCGGGAAGAATCTGTTCGAACATTACTTTTCTCCTTACGCCAGGTGCAACATCCCTAGCAGTCGATCGATGACCCAAATGCCAGGAAACGGCGCGAGGATGCCGCCCACGCCGTAGATCAACAGGTTCCGCCGCAACAAGCTCGCGGCGTCCAGCGGACGGTACTTAACGCCGCGTAACGCCAGCGGGATGAGGGCGATAATGATCAGCGCGTTGAATATCACGGCCGATAGTACGGCGCTCTGCGGCGTGTGCAGCCCCATGATGTTCAGCGCTCCAAGCGCGGGATAAGTGGCCATGAACATCGCCGGAATGATCGCGAAGTATTTAGCGACGTCGTTGGCGATCGAGAATGTTGTCAGCGCCCCTCGGGTTATCAGAAGCTGCTTTCCGATCGCAACGACTTCGATGAGCTTGGTCGGGTTGCTATCCAGGTCCACCATGTTGCCGGCTTCTTTTGCCGCCATGGTTCCGGTATTCATCGCCACGCCTACGTCGGCCTGAGCCAAGGCCGGCGCGTCGTTGGTGCCGTCGCCGCTCATCGCCACCAATCGCCCGGCCGCCTGTTCTTTCTTGATATATTCCAGCTTGTCTTTCGGCGTGGCCTGGGCGAGAAAGTCATCCACGCCGGCCTCCGCGGCGATCGCCGCCGCCGTGAGCGGATTATCGCCGGTGATCATGATGCTCCGGATCCCCATTCGCCGGAGCTGTGCGATTCGCTCCTTCATGCCGCCCTTGACAATATCCTTCAGGTTGATCACGCCCAGCAGTCGCCCGGAGTCCGCCACCGCGAGAGGAGTTCCCCCGTTCCGGGAAATTCGATCGCTCAGTTCATGGATCTCACTCGGGATATTTCCGCCATGTTCGACCGCAAACCGGCAAATCGCTTCGGTCGCGCCCTTCCTCAGTTGCCGGCCGTCAAGATCCACCCCGCTCATGCGCGTGTATGCCGAAAAAGGAACGAAGGCATGCTCCGGAATGTGCCGTCCGCGCAGGCCATACTTTTCCTTGGCCAGTATGACAATCGACCGGCCCTCCGGCGTCTCGTCCGCGAGACTCGACAACTGCGCGGCGTCCGCTAACTCCTCCTCGGTAACTCCATTGACCGGCACGAACTCGACTGCCTGGCGATTGCCGAGCGTGATAGTTCCCGTCTTGTCCAACAAGAGCGAATTGACATCGCCGGCCGCCTCGACGGCTTTTCCGCTCATAGCCAGGACATTGTGCTGCATCACGCGATCCATGCCGGCGATCCCGATTGCCGACAACAGCCCTCCGATCGTCGTCGGGATCAGGCAGACCAGCAACGAAACCAGAACCGCGACGGTCGGCACGGAGCCCGATCCTGCTTGGGCAACGCTGAAAACCGAGTATGGCTGGAGAGTGACAACGGCCATCAGAAAGATGAGCGTGAGACCCGCAATCAAGATATTGAGCGCGATCTCGTTGGGCGTCTTCTGCCGCTCCGCGCCTTCGACCAGAGCGATCATCCGGTCGAGAAATGTCTCGCCTGGGTTCGAGGTAATACGGATCTTGATCTGGTCCGATAACACTTTGGTGCCGCCTGTCACCGCGCTCCGGTCGCCGCCGGACTCGCGAATGACCGGCGCGCTTTCACCCGTAATGACCGATTCATCCACCGTCGCGATACCGTCGATCACTTCCCCGTCTCCAGGTATCAATTCGCCCGCATCGACGATGACTACATCCCCGGCGCGTAAAGCGGATGCCGCCACTTGCTCGACCTTGCCGCCGGAGACGACTCTTTTCGCGATCGAATCCGTCTTCGACTTTCGAAGAGTCTCGGCCTGAGCCTTTCCGCGCGCCTCCGCCATCGCCTCCGCGAAGTTCGCGAAGACAACGGTGAACCAAAGCCAGAGCGTGATTTGAATTTGAAAACCGATCGCGCCTCCGCCGGAGAACAGATCGCGTATCAGAAACACGGTCGTGAGCGCCGCGCCCGCCTCGACCACGAACATTACCGGGTTCTTCGCCAGGGTTAGCGGATTCAGCTTGACGAACGACGCGCGGAACGCCCGGCCTGCGATTTCAGGATCGAATAGTGGACGGGACCTTCCTAACTTCTTCGGCATGATCGAAGTCGGGTCGCTCTGCCGGCCTTCGGTTCCCGGATTGGGCGATACGGTTAGTATTGACATTTGATTGACTCCTGTCCTGGCCGGATAACTAGAACAGCCTGCTCCCCTGCATCAGGTAGTGCTCCACGATAGGCCCTAGAGAGAGCGCCGGGAAGTAGGTCAATGCGCCCACGATCAACACTGTTCCCACCAGTAATCCGACGAATAAGGGGCCGTGCGTCGGGAATGTGCCCGCTGTCGCTGGAACCTTCCTCTTCGCGGCCAGGCTGCCGGCGGCCGCGAGCAAGGGAATCAAAAACAAGAACCTGCCAACCCACATCGACAAGCCGATCGTCAGGTTATACCAGGGCGTGTTAGACGACAATCCGCCAAAGGCGCTGCCATTGTTAGCCGTCCCGCTCGCGTATGCGTAGAGGATTTCGGAAAACCCGTGCGGGCCGCCATTGCTGAGATTCGCGATGGCCGAGCCTTGCGGATTCCAGTAGCCCTTCACCGGGAAACTGATCACCGAGCTGAGAGCCGTGAACACAAGAACGCTCAGCGCAGTCGCGATGACCGCTAACATCGCCATTTTCACTTCCTTCTTCTCGATCTTTTTCCCGAGATACTCGGGCGTACGTCCCACCATCAGGCCCGCGATAAACACCGCGAGAATGCAATAGAGGAGAATGCCGTAAAGTCCCGCCCCGACGCCCCCGAAGATGACTTCGCCCGTCATCATATTGAACAACGGAACGAGCCCGCCGATCGGCGTGAAACTGTCGTGCATCGAGTTCACCGCCCCGCAGCTTGCGTCGGTTGTCACCGTGGCGTAAAGCGCGGAAGACGCGATGCCGAACCGCGCCTCCTTGCCTTCCATGTTCCCGCCCGGCTGGGTAGCGGTCGCGGATGTCTCAATTCCGAGTTTCGCGAGTATGGGATTACCGGCCTGCTCGAAGCCGTAGCAGACGAACACACCCGCCAGAAACATCGCGGAAAACGCGGCGAATACAGCCCATCCCTGCCGCGTGTCGCCCACCATTCGCCCGAATGTGTAAGTCAGAGCGCCGGGGATCAGGAATATGAGGAACATGGAAACCATGTTGGTTAGCGGGGTCGGATTCTCGAACGGATGCGCCGCGTTCGCATTGAAGAATCCGCCGCCATTGGTTCCCAGTTGCTTGATGACTTCCTGCGACGCGACCGGACCTTGAGCGATGGTCTGCTTGGCGCCTTCCATCGTCGTCGCTACCGTGTAAGGACTGAAGTTCTGGACTATCCCCTGCGACACCAGAAACAGCGCGCCGATAACTGACAACGGAAGAAGTACGTACACGATCGCACGAGTAACATCCACCCAGAAATTGCCGATCGTCTTCTTTTCCTGTCGCGCGAACCCGCGAACGAGCGCGATCGCAACCGCGATGCCTGCCGCCGCGGACGCGAAGTTCTGGACAGCGAGCGCCCCCATCTGCGCGAAGTAACTCAGCGTCGACTCGCCCGAGTACGCCTGCCAGTTCGTGTTGGTGACGAAGCTTGTAGCGGTGTTGAATGCCAGGTCGGGCGTGACATTGCCGGCGCCGAATCCTTGCGGATTGAAGGGCAACAGTCCCTGAGTGCGTTGGATGAGATAAGTGAGTAGGAACCCGAATAGGCTGAAACTCAGCAACGAGGCGGTGTAATGGGTCCATCGCTGCTCGACATCTTCCTTGACCCCCGCCGCTTTATAAGTCAACACCTCGAGCCATCGCAGCGCAGGGTGCAGGAAAGTGCGCTGCCCTTCGAACACTCGAGCCATGAAGGCGCCCAGCGGCTTGGCGCACAGCAAGATCAAGCCGTAAAACAACAGTATTTGCGATATTCCCAGGGTGGTCATGGTATCCTCTCAGAACTTCTCCGGCCTCAGAAGGGCGTATATCAGATAAATCAGTAACGCGAACGAAGCGAGGCCTGCGATGACATAATCCATTTCATTTCTCCTCTACCGGTCCGGTGAATTCTAAAGCCTGTCGCAAGCCTTCGTGAAAGCCCAGCATCCGAGTAGAAACAGGCACCCTGCGGCGACATAAAACAAATCTGGCATGAGTTACTCCATCTCCTTGAAAATCACTTTGTGGCCCGCGCGCCGTAACTGCCGGGCCAGACGTTTTTCGGACGTAGGCCACCACCGCTTGACGCCGGCCAGTATCACGATCGAATCGGCGCCGATCGCCTGCCGTAACATCTCGATCCGGTCGCGGCACAAATACACCCGTACCCTCGTGTCCACGGAGCTTTGACTCGCGATGACATGGAATCGCCGCTCGTTCCAGTCCACCAGCACCGGAGGACTGCTCAGTGGCAGCGGATACGGGACAACCTGAGGAACCAGCAGCGTGATACGGCCCCTGAGTTGTATGGCCAATTCGCCGGCGTCCCGAAGCGCCGCTAAAGTGCAGCTCACCGATGTGAATACAACGGTGATGTTCAGCGCCGGCTCGGATTCGCGCGCAGGCGCCTGAGATTCGCGCCTGCTAGTCAGAACTGTTTCGAACGCTAATTCCATATTCTTCTGCGCTCTCATGTTCGAGGATAAGAGCGAGGCCCTTAAGAAGTCATGGAGAAGGCGTGAAGATTTTATGAAGATCGCGAAAGCGCGATCATTCCGGCTCGGGGTCGGTGCTGAAGCGATAGCCAACCCACGGTTCCGTGACGATGTGTTCGGGCTTCTCCGGGTTTGACTCGATTTTCTTGCGAAGACTCTTGATGAATACGCGCAGATAATCCACCTGATCGCCGTAATCCGGCCCCCACACCGCTTGCAATAGCTCACGATGCGGCACCGCTTTCGTGGCGTGCTGAATCAGGTATCGAAGCAGGTCAAGTTCTTTTGGCGTGAGATGGGACGTCTTGACTCCCGCCGTCACCGTCCGCGCGCCGAAGTCGATTCGCAGCGTACCGGCGCGAACTCGCTCCAGTGCGGATTGCGGCGCAACGGGCAGGCGCCGCAGCGCCGCTCGGATCCGCGCCAAAAGCTCGGGGATACTGAACGGCTTCACGACAAAATCGTCGGCGCCCGCGTCCAGCGCTTCGACCTTGTCCTTTTCGGTATTTCGAACCGTCAGCATGATGATCGCGATGTTCGGGTCCGCGCGCAGATCCTTGCACGCCGCGAGGCCCCCCATCCCGGGCATGTTGATGTCAAGCAAAACAAGATCCGGACGAAAGCTGCGGACCTTGTTAAGCGCCTCCTCGCCGCTCTTGGCGTCGTCGATCTCATAACCGGCTCCGGTGAGAGTAGTTCGCATGATGCGCCGGATTTGTGGCTCGTCGTCAACCACCAGAATGCGTCCGGCGCTCATTGTCTTGTCCCCTTCGGTTCGAGTGGAAGACTCAACGTGAACGTCGTCTCTCCCGCGCCGCTCGTCAACGTGAGGTCTCCATCGTGTGCGCGAGCAATACCCTGCGCGATGCTGAGACCGAGACCCGAACCCGGCATTTGCTTTCTCGCCGCCTCGCCGCGCCAGAATCGATCGAATACGCGCCGCTGCTCGGGTGCCGGTATACCGGTCCCTTTGTTCGTCACCGCCACGCAAACGGAGCCCCCCTCGTGCTGTACGGCGATCGTGATCGGCGTTTCGGGCGCCGAATACTTCAGAGCATTGTCGAGCAACTGCTTCAACGCGAGTTTCACCAGCCGTTGGTCGGCGGGCACCACCATGGGTTCCGCGAGCGGCGGCATTTCTATCTCCCGGTCGCTTTCCTTCCGCATGGAAGTGGCCACATCGTACACGAGCTCAACCAGGTCTGTCCGCTCGAGTTGCGTTTCGATATTCGCCGTATCGAGCCGCGCCATCTCGATCGCATCGTCGATGAGCTTTTGAAGATGAACCGCTTCCTCATCGGCGATTCGCAGCAGCTCTGTTCGTGATTCGATGGGCTGCTCCGGCGCGGATAACAGCGCCGTGGTTGCCGCCCGGATCGATGTCAGCGGAGTCTTGAACTCGTGCGCCATGGCGTCGATGAGGGTCGTTCGTAATTGCTCGCTCTGGCGCGCTGCTTCGATTTGGTGCGCCAGATCTTGCGCCCGCGCCCGCTCGAGCCCGATCGCGATCAGATTCGCGATTCCCTGCAGGACTGCGTCAGGCATTCGCGGGCCCTGCAAAGCGAGGCTCGCGATGGGCTCCGAGCCGAGGCGGACCGCGTTGATCGTGCGGCTTCGTTCGGGGTCCGAGAACGACGTCCCGCTGAGCGCCGCCTCGCGAAGTTGCTCGTCAAGACCTTCGAACTCCGCCGGTCCAGCCCTGAAGTACTCGCCGGTGCGACGGTCGAACAGCACCGCCGAGCCCAGATGAAAAATCTCGGCGAGCTTCATCGCGAGTTGCTTCGGAAACGGCTCCGCGGCGTCGATGAGCAGAATGGACCGGCTGAAAGTATAAAGACGTTCCACGTCCTCCCGCCGGTCGATCGCGTCGCGAGCCCGCGCCCTGGCGATCGTCGACAGACGGCTTGCAACCAGCGATGTCGTCAAAAAGCTGAACAGCGCCACCCAGTTTTGCGGGTCGGCGATCGTGAGCGTTCCGACCGGCGGCAGAAAGAAGTAATTGAAGGCCAGCGTCGCCGCGACGGATGCGAACGCGGATTCGATGAATCCCCACGTGCTCGCGATCAGCAACACCAGGATCAAATAGGAAAACCCGACGGTCGTGGCATTCACGGCTACGACGCGGTAGGCGAGCGCGGTGACGCCGGCCACGCCAGTCAATGACGCGGCCAGTCTCAATGCAAGCAGGATCAAGTTCTATTGTGACTCGCTAAATCGCGACCCGGCGTCCGCTCGCCGGCGTGATTTGGACCAACTTCTCCGGCGGTGAACTGCGCCGGACATTTTCCAGCCGCAACACTCCGCGAGGGCACAGCTCGGCGCACAGTCCGCAGCCGACGCACGATGCTCGCGTGAAACTCGTGTTGGTCTGTGCGTACGAGCGGACATCAATCCCCATTTCACAGTACTTCGAGCAAAGGCCGCAGGAGATACACATGTTCTCCTTCACCGTAATCCGGAACCGGCCAAGTTTCTGCGTCAGCCCCAGCAACGCGGCCATAGGGCAGAAGTACCGGCACCACACGCGCGTTCCGCCCAATGGATATGCGCCCACTCCGATTACTCCGGACAGCATCGCGACCACAATGAACCCGTACAGCGATTGAAACTTGTACGTGAAGCGCGTCAGTCCCGGCGCGTGATTACCCACTCCATAGGAAATGAACAGCAATGCCGTTAGCAGAATGCACAGCAACAGCACCGTATGCACGCTGATCTTCTCGAAGCGCCACGCCGCCGACGACTTGCTCGAGAGCTGCCGGAACGGATCGCCCGCCGTATTCGCCAACCCGCCGCAGCCGCAAATCCACGAGCAATACCAGCGCTTGCCGAACAGCAGCGCCAAGACCGGCACCAGAATCAGTGACCCGATGGCGCTGTACAAAACGAACCCGAGCGGCAGATGGAACAGATACCCCGGCGTTCCGTAATCGAACTTGAGCGGCCACAGATAGCTGAAGTAAAACTCGGGCTGGTGAAGGAATTTGAGAATCTGTGGGATCGAAAAGGCCAGAGTAATCTGCGTGGTCATCACCACGAGCGTGCGGACAACCTGATATCGATTATGCCTGTACTTCCGAATAACGTAGATGCCGCCCGCGACGATCGCGATGGTGTAGAGCAGCCCGTACAACGTCCACTTGCTGTCGAGGCCGATCCCCTTTGAGAACGGTGTCAACCATTCCGTAAAGTACAGGACAAGATAGAACGCAGTGAGCACGGCGCTCAACACCCACGCGCTAATTCCGCGATGAGTCAGATCGTGTGCGAGCCGGCCCGGTAGCGTCTGAGCGGTCATGCACCGTGCCGCAATGCCGCGAGATTCTCCCGCCCGAACTCGACATCGAACTGCGCGTGTTGCAACCGTTCCAGCACGTACTCGAGCGGACGGCGCTCCGCGATCCAGCGTTCCAGAATCGTGTGATCCCAACGCGACCCGAGCATGTTGAAGCCGCACACCGCGTCGCCCGTTTCGGCAATGCGCACGGTCACTGCTTTGCCCGGCAGGCGAGTGAAATGCTCCTGCGATCCGGCGGCCCCGAACGAGCCCACCGTGGTGTACTCGATATCGAAAAACTTCGCGCTGTTGTAGAAAACCGGCGGCGAGTATTGAACCGCATCGCCCAACATCGACCGGCCTGCCAGTTCACCTTGCCGCTTGGCGCTATACCAGATCTGTTCCACCAGCGCCGGCTTGTTAGTGAATTGGATGTCCGCGCAATCGCCCGCCGCCCACACATCGGGCAACGATGCTCGGAAATCGGTTTGCACCATGATCCCCTTCCTGATCGCGGGCGGAGTCGATACTCGAGAGAGCCACTCCACCGCCGGATGAACACCGATCGCGATTCCCAGTAACGCGCACTCAAAACGCTTGCCGGATTTACACACGACAGCCGACGCCCGCCCGCCCGAATCGGATTCCACGCGCTCCACTGCCTCACTCTCTTCTACATGCACGCCGTGCTCGCGGATGTGCGCGGCTACCATGCGCCCTTCCGGTTCGCCTAAGGCAGCGGGCCAATACCAGGGCTCCCGCACTAGGAAAGTCACGTCCATCCCGTGATGGTTCAGACACTCGACAAGCTCTACGCCGATCAGACCGCCGCCCACCACCACCGCCTTCTCACCGCGGCGCGTCAGGCGCTCGCAATTATCCAGATCCTGAAGCCGAACAAAATGTACGATGCCATCGCGAACATCATCCAGCCCCTCCCAGTCAGGCCGATTTGGCAGCGAGCCAGTGGCCAGCAGCAAACGATCGTATACGATGGTGCGGCCCTCAGCCAGCGTCAGCGTCCGGTTGTTCGCATCGAGATCGGACACCCGGCCGCGAACCCGCTGGATGCCCAAGTCGTCGTAGAGCCCGCGTTCATGCGGCTCGAGATCGCGGCGCGACATCTTGTCGAGGAATGCGTACATGAGCGCAGTCCTCGAAAAGAAGTAATCGCTTTCATCGCTGATCACGATGACGGCGGCTTTCTCATCGCGGGATCGAATCGTGAACGCAGCGGTGATGCCCGCCACGCCGTTGCCTACGATGACGTAGCGCATGGCTCAGGCGTACGGCTGCGTGGGTACCGGAGGTTGCGGAGGCAATGGACGGAACAGGGCTTCAGACTGTGCGGACAACAGCACCCATAATCCGTACACGCCGAGCGCTGTACCGAACGGGATGCTGACCAGGTGGAGCGCCGACAAGACGATGGTGAGAATACGCGCCCACGGCTTGAACCCGAGCAGACCGATGCCGGCGACAATGCTGGGTGCGGAAACTGCCGCAAGCAGAATCACCACGAACGTCCCCACCATCGCGATGATCGGCCCGGCGGTTTGCGCATCGACGCTCGGGTCAATTTGCGAGATGAAGCCAGCCACTCCGCCCAGTACCAGAAAGACAATGAGTCCGATCAGAATGCCGATGGACCCGTACACAATGTTCAGATATCCCAGAATTCGCACATGCTGCGCCATGCGAAGATTCTACCATCGCAGTGCGCAACCGCCGTCAGAAATCGATCGTGGAAAGTATATCCGACGGGCGTTTGTCGAAGGCGCGGCAGATGGCCAGCAAGCTTTCGATACTGGGCAGGTTGGCCCCGCGTTCGATGGAACTGATTTGCGAAACACTCAATTTCGTCGACGCCGCGAGATCTTTCAACGACCAGTCACGCTCCACGCGCAGCATCTTGATTTTATGCCCCAACCGCTCCCGCAAACGATCCTGCGCCGTCCGCCCCAGCCCGTAATGCTCCACGGCATTCTTCAACGTCTGCCGCAATTGGGCTAGCGAGAACGGCTTGGCGAGATAATCGAAAACCTTCAGTTTGAACGTAGCCCGCATGTCCTCGAGCGACGGATAGCCCGTGATGATGATCACGCACAGCCCCGGCCAGCGCGCCAGCAGTTGCTCCAGAACCTTGTCTCCGCGAAACTCGCCCATCTTCATGTCGAGCAGAACGATGTCCGGCAGGCGCTGCTCCGACGCCGAAAACAGATCCTCGGGATGCCCGAACGCGCGCACCGAATACAGCCCCTCGTCGCGTAGGAAGTCTTCGAGATAGTTGCGGAAATCCGCGTCGTCGTCGAGGATTGCAATGTCAACAGCGGAGTTCAGAGTCGGTTGTTCGGGGGTCAAATCGGCTGTGCCCTTCACCATTCTAAGTATGCGCCGAACGCTTCAGACATGCGGGGAAACGTACTTCCAGTGTCGCTCCACCCTGCGGGCGGTTGAAGGCCGCGATGGTCCCTCCATGCTGGCTCACGATGCCTTCGGTCACCGTCAAACCCAGGCCAGTCCCGCGCGCATCCAAACGCGTGGTCACGAACGCTTCGAACATCTCCGGCAGCACGTCGGCGGGAATGCCGGGCCCGTTGTCTTCAACAGTCATGCTGATCCAGGGCTGATCGTTCCACGTAAAGGCGCGCGACGATACTCGAATTTCGCCGCGCGCGTTCGCTCCAGCCGATTTCACCGCATCGAGCGCGTTGCGCAGCAGATTCACGAACACCTGAATCAGCCGGTCGGCGTTGCCATTGATCTCGTGAGTGGCCGCGATGTCGTTCCGGAACGCAATGTCCGACGCGCGTTCGTCGATCGCCACCAGGCCCCATGCTTCCTCAGCCAGTGGCCGCACCGTCACCGGCTCCATGCGCTGTTTCCGGGTTCGCGCGAAGTCAACCAGGCCTTCGCTGATCTTGCGCAATCGCAGCGTCACGCGCTCCATCCGCGCCAGCCGCTCGAGCGTGTGCGGATCCACCGTTGTCTCGCGCAGTTTCTCGATCGAGCCATGCAGCACCGTCAACGGCGTATTCAACTCGTGCGCCACGCTCGCGCTCAATAGGCCCAAGCTCGCCAATCGGTCCTGCTCCTCCAAACGCTGCAGCGCGGAAGCGAGATTATCTTCATGCCGCCGCAGTTCGGCCACCGTCTCATTGCGCGATTGCATGATCTGCCCGATCTCATCGCCCAGTATGCCCTCCGACGGGATCATCTCGTTATCCAGATCCCCTTTTCGGGTAGCCCGGTCGGCTTCGAGCAGCAGCCGAATCGGCCCGTAAACATACTGCGGCATGATCATTGTCTCGAGAATCACCACAGCCAACACATAGATCGCGCCCAGTACCAGGAACAGGGTCAGCCTCGCCCGGTCCACCATGTCGTTGTACGCGCCCAGATCCGTCTTCAGCCGGTAATAGACGCCGGTGTCGGGATCGCGCCGGTATGTGTACGGGTTCCTCGATTGCCACCAGATCTCGCCCGGGTTCGCATCCAGCCACACTCGCACGGGCCTTGGCACTTTCAGTTCGGCCGCTTTGCCCGAGCGAAATTCGTACGTCTCGAGTCCCTTCAGTTGGCCCACCGGGATCTCGGAGGAAAACACTTGCCGCACCAATTCCAACTCCCGCTTGCGGGCGTCGGACACCTGCTTCTGAAACAGCGGAATCAGCGAGAAATACGCGGCGCAGGCCAGCACGATAAAGAACAGATTGTGCAGCACCATCAGCTTCGGCCGGACCTTCAGATTGCCGAACGCGCGCCTCAGTCTTTGCATGGAGCCGGTCAACCCTCGCGTACGCCGATCGCGATGATCGATGTCGGCGGCCACGGAAGCAGGCGGTCGATTTTGCGCCACAGCGGCACCAGACGATCGAATACGGCGAGTTGAAGGCGGCTGAATGTGCGCCGTTTCAGAATCCGGCCGTTCACGTACCATCCTGGATAAGTGACGTGGTTGAATTCCAGCACGGTTTCAACGCGGAATCCGGCGCGCTCCATCTTGGTGGTCAGTTCCTGTTTCGAATAGCGCCGGCAGTGGCCCAACGCCTGGTCCAGTGTCCCGTAAATCGCCGCGCCCTGTGGAACAAGGATCACAGCCCGGCCTCCCGTGGTGAGCGTTGAATGAATATTCCGAAGCCCGCCTATGTCATCCTCGACATGCTCGAGCACGTTCAAACAGACCACGCTGTCCATCTGCCCGCGGAACGGCTCGAAATCCTCGGGCCGCATCAGGTTGCAGATCGCGGTTTCCAAATTGGGCCGGTGTTGCAGCCGCGCCTGTAGTCGGGCCAGGTGCTCGGTATCGATGTCGGTGGCCACGTAACGCTTCCTCCGCCGCGCGAGCTGACGCGTCAGGTTGCCGATTCCCGCGCCGAGCTCCAACACGTTCGCCCCCAGATACGGCGCGACAGTATCGGCCATCCAGCGATTGAAGCGATTCGCGCCAGTCAAAGCGTCGAGGATGTCTGGACCCTCTTCCTTATATATGTCCGACGACAGCCAGAACCGCAGGATCACCCACAGCGCGTTCACCGCGTCCTTCGCGCCGATCTTTTTGCCCTCTTCGTAAGTCCGGCCGTGATAGGTGATCGGGACTTCATACACCCGCGCCTCACGCTTGGCGACTTTGATGGTCAACTCCGGCTCGATCCCGAACCGGTCGCTGCGAATCGGAATGCTCTGCAGCAGGGGCGTACGGAACGCCTTGTAACACGTCTCCATATCGGTCAGGTTCAAATCGGAGACGATGTTGCACATTGTCGTGAGCACGTAATTGGCGATCGAATGCCAGTAGTACATCACGCGACGCTCGCCGGCCATCGCAAAACGCGACCCATAGACCACGTCCGCCGCGCCCTCCAGCAGCGGGCCCAACATGCGGCCATACTCAGCGGGATCGTATTCGAGATCGGCATCCTGGATGATCGAAAATTCGCCTTCCGCGTAGTCGATCGCCGTGCGAATCGCAGCGCCCTTGCCCCGATTCTCTGGATGCCGGATCAGCCGGATGGGCGCTTGCAAATGGGCGGCGATGTAATCCTGGACCGCTTCGGCGCACCCGTCCGTCGAGGCATCGTCGACCACGATCAGCTCTCGATCCCGCGCGTGCGGGGTCACGGGTAGCCGCGCGGCGACGACCCGGTCGAGCACCGTCGTAATGAACTCCTCCTCGTTATACATGGGGATCAGTATCGAGAGGAGGGGCTTGCTCATCGGCAGGTATGTATGAAAGAAATTACATGTCCAGGATACAGCACCCATTCCAGTAAAAAGTTCCGGTTTCAAAGGCTCTGAGTACTGGCGGGTGCGGAAAACGAAGGTTCTACAAGCGTGGGCCGTAAAGTGCTTATCTCCGAACAGGTTCACCACGTATTCCCAGTGTGAACCGGCGCGACGCGAGGAGTAAAAACTATGAACGTATTCCTGGTTGGTTTTGGGGCCGGCGCTGTTCTCGGCCTCATGTTTGCACCTAAATCTGGCGGAGTGACCCGGGAGTACATCGGGTCGATGGCGACCGGCGGCGTCGATTTCGTCAAACGCCAGTCCGACGAAGTGAAGGAATCGGCCCTGGATATGGTGGATCGCGGACGCGATGTGCTGCACCGCCAAGTCGAAAAGCTGGCGACATCGCAAAATTCGGACGTCGAAGTCTATCAGCGGTGAGATAATCCGCCCGCTTGCGCCACTTGTTTTGTGGCGCGCATGTTTCGAGAGCCTCTGATCATCCCGGTGGCAGGGTTAGCCACCGGGATCGTTCTATCCTCCCTCACCGTTTTTTACAAGCCTGAACTGGCCATAGCCGCAGTTCTGTTCTGCGCGCTTGCGTTGGTCTCCCGCTGGCGAAGGTCTCGCCCGTTCGTCATTATCAATTTAGCTTTGGCCTTTGTGTCGTTGGGAGCCCTCACCGCGGTGCTCCGCGCGCCGCCGCCCGCGCCACAACTCGAAGGGAGCGAGGGCGAAATACTCCTGCTGTCCGGATGCGTCGTTCAACCCCCGGTGCTGAGCGCCGACCGCGAGCAGTTCGTTCTCGAACTCGAGCCGGGCGCACGGGCTAACGTATCACTCACGGTTCACGAAGGCGATCAACCCATCCGGCTACTGTATGGACAACGGGTCGAGTTCGACGCGAAGCTGCGCCGTCCCCGCAACTTCGGTAATCCCGGCGCTTTCGACTACGTGCGCTATCTCGCCCGTCAACAGGTTTATTGGACCGCTTCGGCGAGCTCCTCAACTCCTATACGCGTTCTCGATGGCCGCTGCGGGTCGAGGGTGCAGGCTGTCGTTTTCGGGCTTCGCACCGCGGCGCTCGAACGCATCGAGCGGTTGTACGCCGGTGACGATTACGCCATCGCCATGCTGGAAGCGATCCTGATCGGCGAGCCCGGCAAACTTGAAAAGGTCTGGACCGATCACTTCCGCCGTACAGGCACGTTCCACGCACTGGTAATCTCCGGAATGCACATCATTGTGCTGGCCGGCACTGTACTGTTTCTATTGCGCGTCTGCATGGTGCCCGAGATGATCGCTCTGCTCATCGCCGCCCTCGGAGCATGGCTGTACGCCGCGGTTTCCGGATGGTCGGCGCCGGTCGTACGCGCGGCGGGCGGATTCTCGCTCTTCCTGATCGGCCGGTACATGTTCCGGCGCGGCCGCACTCTGAACTTGTTGGCCGCGATCGCGCTCCTATATCTGGCGTGGGACCCCGGCCAGCTCTTTGACGCCAGCTTTCAACTGTCGTTCCTGTGCGTGGCGTCGATCGGCGCGTTCGCATCGCCGTTAACTGAGCGTGCGTTGCGGCGATACCGCGACTCGGGCCGGCAACTGTCGGAGATCTCGCGCGATTTCGGTCTCGAGCCGGACGCAGCGGAATTTCGCGTCGAATTGCGGCTCCTTGCAGAGACTGTTGCCGCCTGGACGCGCGTCCCGTTGAAGTGGATCATGACTGCGGTCCAGTTCGGAATGCGCCTGCTGTTGTGGGCTGCCGAGATGGTCCTGCTGTCCGCGGTCATCCAGATCGCGCTCGCGCTTCCCATGGCGCTCTACTTTCACCGGATCTCGCTCACCGGGCTCACGGCCAACATGATCGTCGTTCCACTTATGAACCTCCTGGTTCCGGTCGGTTTCGCGGCACTATTTACGGGCTGGGCCCCCATCGCCGCCCTGACCCGGCTGCTGCTCACTATGTCCGAATACGCCGCCGGTTGGCACGTCCAATTCGAACCGGCTCGCCGCATACCCGATCCCCCGGTGTGGCTCGCATTAGCGCTCACGGCCGCGCTGATCTGGTTGGCAGTGGCGGTCCGCTCTCGCACGCGCTGGATTTACCCGGCGCTCCTTTGCGCGCTGGGTTCGTTTGCGATCATGCTGTGGGCGCCTTTCCCTGCGGAGGTTGCACGCGGCACGTTGGAATTGACCGTCATCGATGTTGGCCAGGGCGATGGTCTGATGTTGACCACCCCGGAAGGCAAAATTCTGCTGATCGATGCGGGCGGATTCCCGGCATTCGGCCGCAAGAAGAAGCCGAATCTCGATATCGGCGAAGACGTCATCTCGCCATATCTTTGGACCCGACGAATTCAGCATGCCGACGTGATTGCGACCACGCACGCGCACGAAGATCACGTCGGCGGATTAAAAGCCCTGATCGCCAACTTCCATCCCTCGGAAATCTGGACCGGTACCGTGGCCGCCGAGAGCGTCGAGTCCGAGGCGCTCGACACGGCCCGGAAATCGGGCATTCGCGTACTGGCGCGCAAAATGGGCGAGGCGTTCGATTTCGGCGGCGCTCAGTTCGAAGTGCTCGCGCCCGCGGCCGATCACGAATCCACCCCGCGCGCGCTCAACAACGATTCCCTGACCCTACGCGTGCGCTTCGGCGAACACTCGTTTCTTCTCACCGGCGACATCGAGTGGCCAGTCGAGGGCATGCTCCTGGATAGCCGATTACTGGGGAAAACCACGGTCTTGAAGGTGGCGCATCACGGCAGCAAAACCTCGAGCACGGACGCATTTCTGGATGCCACGCAGCCTCAATTCGCTCTGATCTCGGCGGGCTACGGCAACCTGTTCCATCATCCGCATCCCGACGTGCTCGACCGCCTCGAACAGCATCATGCCCGCGTTCTGCGTACCGATCAACTCGGGTTGATTACCATTCGCAGCGACGGCCATCGTCTAACGGTGGACACTCTGGCCGACTATGAACGGCTCCGGTTCACAGAGCCGTTCCAGGCCTGGTAGTGGGCTACGCCGTCATGAACGCTTCCGCCGAGTGAATCCCGGTCGCATGCAGCACGCTCGCCATCTTTTCGAGAGCCGACTTGTGGATCTGTGACACGCGGCTTTCGTTGATGCCCAGCTCGCCGCCGATTTCCTTCATCGTCATGTCGTTGGTGTAGTACATCGACACGACCTTCTGATACCGCTCCGGCAGACTCTTCATCGCGCTGCCCAGCATGTTCCGCATCTGCTCGCGCGCGCACATGTTGTCCGGATGAGTGTCCGTCTTGCAGGGGAATTCGGGGGCCGGCAAATCTTCCTGTTCGGAACCGCGAGTCGAAGCCGAAACGAGACCAACGTTGCGCAGGTCGAGCATCATCTCGCGCCACCGCTCGACATCGACGCCGAGCTTTGCAGCCATCTCTGCCTCGGTCGGGTTCCGTTCGAGAAGCGCAGTTAACTCGCGCGTGGCTGCTTCAACCTGCTTGTGACGGCGCCGCAGATCGCGCGAGGCCCAATCCGACTGCCGCAAGCTATCGAGGATCGCGCCCTTGATCCGGTGCTTGGCGTAAATGGAGAACGTCACCTGCTTCTTGGAGTCGTACTTCTCGGCCGCGTCGAACAGGCCCAGGATTCCGGCGTGAATCATGTCGTCGATGTCCACGTGCACCGGCAGGCTCTCGTGAACCCGCAGTGCGATTGCCCGTACCAAGGGCAGGTGATCGAGAACCACGCGGTCGCGCTTGGCCAACTTATTCGCTTGCTTCTCTGTGACGCTCTTTGCCATTTCCATTTTGCTTCAGCTCTCGCACTCTATAAGTGCAAGCCGGAAGCCATCTCCGATGATGTACCTATGCCTTTATAATTCAGTTCTTTAGGAGCACTAAGGCCGACTCGATGCCGATCTGGAACGGGGTGAGCCGAGTTCCCGATCCCGAATCGAAATCCGAGTTCCGATACGGGACAGCCGAAGCTCTATTGGAAGCCTAACCGGGTTAGCCGACTAAGGCCCTTAGCAAAAGGCCCTAAGGTATCGGTGAACTAGACTGACCGTGGTTTGGGGGTAGGACTAGTAGGTTCGTTTCGCCGGAAACAGGACTGCGGTACTAGGTACGAAGTCCTGTATACACCGTTCTGAACCGGGCGATCCAGGGCATTAGTACCTCAGTACTGACCAACCATCAGTCTTCATCCCGACGCAACGTCACCAGCCACGTCTTGAAAGCCAATCCGCCGAGAACGACCCACGTCGCCAGTCGAAATGGACCGTATAAGGTGAATCCCGCAAGCACCGCCAGGATAACGTAGGCGATCATCGCCGCATAAAACTTGCTATCGCGTACTGGCATTGTAAGTAAACGCTAGCTGCACCCGGATCGTATCTCCGGTGAAATTCGCGGGCAGCGGTGGAAACGGGTTCGACGCGCTCACCCCCGCGACGGCCGCCCGATCGAACGCTTCGGTACCCGAAGGCATCACGATCACCAGTTTAGGGACAGTGCCGGTACGGCTGATCGAGAACTGCAGCACCACTTTGCCGCGGCGTCCGTAACGCGCGCTTTCCGGGATGACCGAGAACCAGTTGCGCCGTACCGCTGCGAGCACCCGAATCAGATACGGTTTGAAATCGATCCCCATCGGATCGCTGAGCAGCTCGAGGCTGCTCGCCTGTCGCGGCGCGGCTCCCGGCTGGCCCGGCAACTGTCCCATCCCCGGCGGAGCGTCCGCCTCGGCGCCCGCGTCCCCCACCGCAATGCCTCCGGGTCCGGATTTGGCGGCATTCCGCAAGGCCTCCTGGACCCCCGACTTCGGGGCATCGATGCGGCCAACTCCTGCGGCGCGCGCGCTCGGGACGCCAGGCGTCTCGAAGGCCAGCTTCGGCTTCTCTTCCGCGGCGGGTGGTGGCGGCTTTGGGACAGGCGGACCGGGCAGGGTGGGCGTGGTTCCGGCCATCGGCGGCGGGGCTTGGGCGACTGTGACTTGAGGCGGCTCGAGCACCGGCGGAGCGGTCGGGCGCGGAGCCGCCTTCGACGGTGGCGGCGATGACATCGCGGGTGCGGGCGTTATTTTCGGCCGGGCCAGCATGTTCTCGAGCTTCAACTCCTTGGCCACTTCAGCCCGGTTCGGCTCGCGTTGAGTGAGCCTCGGCGCGATCAGGCGAATCGCCTTGCGCACATCGACCGTCTCCACAGGTTTAAGGGCGGGAGGCGGAAGGTACCGGTTCAATGCGATCGCACTGAAGTAGAAGCCGATGTGAACCAGGATTGCGCCGGCTGCCGCCCAACCAGCCCGACGGCCGCGCTGCTCATCCCGCCATTCGGTGAGAAGGTGCAGTTCTGGCTCGGCGGCAACAACGGGCAGATCCTGCACATTCATGATGGAGACGACGAATCCGGAGTGGCCGAAGTTGCCGCTACGAAAGCGATTCCGCCACCACGCGCGCGTGAGCCTCTATTTTATCAAGTATCTCCAAAGCGACCCTCAAAGCGCGCTCGCCCTCTTCGCCGGTCACCTCGGGCGCCTGTCCCGTCCGCACCGCTTGTAAAAACGAACCCAATTCGAGCTTCAACGGCTCATCCTTCTCCACAGTTACCGATTCAAAGCCAATCTGGTGCTCCGGCGAAACCTGGAAAGCGACCAGATCCTGACGTGCATAATCGAGCGAGAGGTACGTTCGAGGTTGAAACAGCCGGATCTTACGCACACGTTCCGTCGAAACCCGGCTGGCCGTTAGGTTCGCTATGCACCCGCCGGGGAACGCGAGCCGTACGTTGGCGATATCCACCTTGGCGGAGAGAATCGAGATTCCAGCCGCCCGAATCTCCTCGGGCATCTTGTCCGTAAGGCAGAGAACGATGTCGATGTCGTGGATCATCAGGTCGAGAACGACATCGACATCGAGGCTCCGCGGGCTGAACAGGCTCAGGCGGTGAATCTCGAAGAACAACGGATTCCGCACCATCCGTCGTAGCGCGGCGACCGCTGGATTGAATCGCTCGAGATGCCCGACCTGCAGAATGCAGCCGTGCTTGCTGGCCGACTCGATCAGCCGCCCGGCGCCCGCCAGGTCCGCCGCAATCGGCTTTTCGATAAGGACGTGGATGCCCTGCGCCATCAACTCGCAGCCGATACCGGCGTGGGTGAGGGTCGGTGTGGCGACAACCGCCGCATCGACTTTGCCCTGTAACCCCGCGACATCCGAGACGGGCTCGCATTCGAATTGCGCCGCCGCCTCTTGCGCGCGAGCAGAGTCCGCATCAACCACCGCCGCTAGTTTCGCACCCTCCATCTGCCGCAAAACTCGCAGGTGGTTGCGCCCGAACGACCCTGCGCCGACCACCGCTATACGAACCGGTGATGCCATCCTCAGACCGCTTCGGACACGGAGGTGAACGCGAAATCGGTCGCCACCAGCGACGGTGCGACCATACTCGCTCCCTCTAATCCGCGCATCCGTACCGCGCGACCGAGCTTCACCGTGTTCTGCAACAACCGAACCGGGCTGTCGTTGAACCGAAGATTCATCACCGCCCCGGACACCTTGCCTTTCTCGATCAGAAACAGTCCGTCGCGCGTGAGGCCGGTGTGCTGCAGCGTCTGTTGATTGACGAAGCGGATGTACCAGAAGTGCGTCACCAGCAGCCCGCGATCGACGGACTTGATCAGGTCGTCGAGGGAATCGGTCGCGCCGTCCAGAATCAACGCGGAGGAGAATGGAACCGGCTCGTGTCCCGTCTTGCCGGCCCAATAACGATCGTAGGAGAGGTTCGCAACGACGCCCTTGTCGATCCACTTCACGGCCCGAACCGGGATGGGATCGGCCTCTCCGCCCCCGCCGAAACGTCCGAACCCGCCCTCGCCGCCGGCCCAGGGCGCCGATGGCAGCCGGGGATCGAACGGATCGGAGCGCAGCGTGATCAACTCGGGAAACATTCGCTCGCCCAAGTGCGACCCGCCGCCCTTCTTGCTCAAAAACGTGCGCCCCTCTTCGGTTGCGCGCGCGTTGAATGCCTGGGTCATCAGGTGGACGAGGTCGCCGGTGGCGGTCGGCTCGAAGACCACGGTGTATTTGCCGGGCTCGATGCGCGCGGGATTCTTCCATTGCAGGCACTTGGCCGCGGCGACTTCGGCCAGCGCGGCGCCATCGATTTCGGCAACGCGCGTTGACGGCAGCCCGGCCCAGCCGGAACTCGTTCCATCGGCATTCCGAATCGTAGTGGTGAGCTTGCTGTCGGCGGCACGATGGAATCCGAACAGTCCCGCCTTATTCGCGATCGCCGAAGCAGTTTGCGTGCGCTCGAACAGACCCGCCGCGATCAACTTCTTGCCGCGCGCCACATCCACGATCGCGCGAATATGCGGAATCATCTCGGGAGCACGGGCGCGCGCGGTCTTCTCGTCGAAGTCGTTCGTCTCGCGGTATTCCTGCGCGCCGAGCGGCGTCCGGTGTTCGGGATTCGGCGGAGCGATCGCGGCCAGCTCCTCGGATTGCTTCACCGCCGCGCGCAGAGATGCGTCGTCGAGATCGTTCACGACGCTGCGGCCCGAGCGCCCTTCCCGCGTGGAGGCAATCGAGACGGTGTGCCGGTTGGCCAGCGACGCGGTCGTGATCCCGTTGTTCGCAAAGCGCGTGTACGCCTGCTCGGAGGACGAGATCGACACCGAACATTCGGGAAATGTCGAGAGGGTGAGCACCTTATCGGCGAGCTTCTTGCTTTCGTCTCTGGTCAGCATGGATTAGTCCGTGAGAATGACGTTGACGTTGCGGAAGCGCGCCGGGGAGCAGCCGTGCGTCATTGCATTGATCTGTGTCGGCTCGCCCTTCGCATCGCCGGTGGTGCCGTAAGGCTGCCAGTAACTCGGCCCCGCGATGCGATCGCAGGATTGCCAGAAGTCGGGCGTGCGCGCCTGATACGAAACGCGCGAGATCATACCGCGCTTCTTCCCGCCTTTGATCTCCCAAAACGCATCGCCCCCGAATTGGAAGTTGTACCGCTGCTGATCGATCGAGTAACTGCCGCGGCCCTCGATCAACACGCCGTCATCCACCCCCGCGATCAGCTCATCGAGTGTGGTGTCGGGCTTGCCGGGCGCAAGCGAAACGTTGGGCATGCGCTGAAAGGGCACCGTTGCCCAGGAGTCGGCGAAACAACAACCGCGCGATTCGGTTTCACCGACAAGATGGGCCTGGTCGCGAATGGTTTGATAGTGGCGGAAGATCCCGTCCTCGATGATGTTGAAGCGGGTCGTCTTGACGCCGTCATCATCGTAGGCCACCGTAGCCAAACCCTTGGGGAACGTACGGTCGCCGGTGAAGGTGACCGCCGGCGATGCGATGCGCTTGCCGATCTTGTCGGGAGTGATATAGCTTGTGCCGGCGTAATTGGCCTCATAGCCCAGGGCGCGATCCAACTCGGTGGGGTGTCCAACGCTCTCATGGATCGTCAAGTACAGATGACTCGGCATCAGCACGAGGTCCTTGACGCCGGGCCGGACAGCGGGCGCGGCCAAGTGTTCCAGCACTTCTTCGCGGACGCGGCGCGCGTTCTCCGGCATATTCATTTCCGGCACGTATTCCCAACCCGCCGAAAGCGGCGCGGGTGTGTACATCCGGGTTCGCGATACGCCCGCCTGGCGATCCACTGCGTTCGCCATCGCGTTTCCGTACGTCTGTATGACGAGCTGCTGAATCGAAGATCCCTCGGACGAGGCGAAGTACTTGTCCTCGGAACGGAAGATGAGCGAGGCGTTCGATCCGAACACGCGCTGGTTCTTCTTCATCTCCGCGGCGACCGAGCGCAGCAATTCGAGCTTCTCCCCAGCGGGCACCGTAAACGGGTCCTTCTCGTGCGGGGAGATCCAGTGGTCGCGATACGCCTTCACGGGCGCGAGTTGCACCGGTTTCGACTGCATCGTTGCACTGGCCTTCGCGACGGTGACCGCCTCGCCAGTTACACGCGCGATCTCGGCCTCCGTCACGATGGGCGACGATGCGAATCCCCAGGCTCCATTCACGATCACGCGCACGCCGAAGCCGAAGCTCGAGTCCTCCATCACGCCAGGCACCTCGAGAGTCTTGCCGGTGCCGCGTTCGGGCGTCATGCGGATGCTGACCGCCTGATCGCGGTAGCGTGCGATGCGAATATCGCAGTAGGAAGCCTTCAGTTTCTTGGCGTGAGCGAGAGCGGCTGCGGCGAGCTGTTCCAGATTGCCGCCGGGCTTCTTGGAATCGGCTGGACCGGCGAACAATTGTGCCGCGAACGCAGAGGAAGACCCAATGAACGTGCGCCGGGAAAGCATGTTGTTCAGGATATCCGATTCGGGACGAACGGGTAGACTGGAAGTAATGGGGTTATCTGCGCACACGTTCAGTGCGCGTTTCTGGGCTTTGATTGGCGCGACCTTCCTTGGATTTCTTGGAATTGGAACCGTGTTACCCGGACTTGCGCCGCACGTCCGGCACGATCTCGGCGGCTCCGACCAGACCGTCGGATTCGTGATCGGCACCTTCTCGTTCGTCGCGTTGGCGAGCCGATTTTTTTCGGGACCGCTCGCGGATAGGCGTGGACGCAAGGTCGCCTTTCTCACCGGATTCATGAGCTGCGCATTCGCAGGAGTGGCGTACTTCTTGCCGCTAGGGTTAGCAAGCGCGTATCTGGGACGCACGCTGCAAGGTTTCGGCGAAGCGTGCCTGTACACCGGCGCGGCGGCGTGGGTAGTGGAACTCGCCGGTCTCGACCGCAGCGCCCAGGCGCTCGGCTACCTGAGCAGCGGGATCTGGGGTGGCATTTCCGCGGGACCGGTGCTGGGCCACTACCTCGGCTCGTTTGAGAGCGCGGCGATTATGCAAGCCGTCACCGCGCTGATCGCCTTCGCGGTGTTGACTCAGATACCCGAGAATTATCAGCCTATTCCGAATCACGGGCGCAAGCGGTGGATTCCATCGTCGCTGATCATGCCGGGGATCGCCGTCGGATTCGTGAACGTGCACTATCCCGTGGTCGCGGGATTTTTGATCCTGCATTTGGCGAAACACGGCAATTCGGGTCCCGCGGCGTTCTCGGCGTATGCGGGCGTCATCCTGTTCTCGCGCTTCTTCCTCGGCGGCTTGCCGGACCGCATTCATCCTTCGATCACCTATTACGGCGGGATTGCGGCGATGGCGGTTGGATTGGTGATCATCGCGCTGGGCCCACCGCCGGTGCTGGCAGTCGCCGCGGCAGGACTGCTCGGTTTCGGGTTCTCGTTCCCGTGGTCGTCGGTTGGGTCGACGGTATTACGCGCGACACCTCCCGGAGAACGGGGCTCAACGGTAGGTGTGCTGAGTGCGTTCTACGATCTGTTCGTCGGCGTCAGCTCGTTCGCCGCGGGCGCGGTCGCGAACCGCTTCGGATACTCGGCGGCTTTTGCGATGGCCGCCAGCGCTCTGGTGGCAGCGGCGATCGCGGGCCGTTTCGTGTTCCCGTCGCGAGCGAAGGAAGTTGAGGTTGCGGAAGAGGAGTATTGCGAGAGTCTTTGATCTCTGTCGTTGCCGGATGGAGCATTCGCTGACACCGCCTGCATTCGTAGCAAACTTGCTGCATTTGCACGATCACAGAAGGAAGGCAATATTGTGAAGAATCAAAGGACAACGGAACCGATGCCAACCTGTTGCTAACATGTCAAGTTGTCCGCTTTTATTAACACGTGATCTGTCCGGAACAGTACATCCGATCTGGTTATCCTCTTCTGCTTGCGCTTCTTGGTTGTTTCGCTTTGGATCGGGACAAAGGAATAGGAACCGCAGC
>JBBQGC010000011.1:0-99783 GCA_038322705.1 Bryobacterales bacterium
GGCATTATTTCACCGGGACAATGCAAGATCGGAATCATGCCGGCTCACATACACAAGCAGGGCAATGTGGGCGTGGTGTCGCGCTCGGGCACATTGACGTATGAGGCGGTCGGACAACTGACCAAGTTGGGCATCGGACAATCGACGTGCATCGGCATCGGCGGCGATCCGATCATCGGCACGACGTTCCTCGATTCGCTTCGCCTCTTCAACGAGGATCCGGACACGCACGCCATCGTGATGATCGGCGAGATCGGCGGCAATGCGGAAGAGATCGCCGCGCAATACATTCAGGAAAACGTGAAGAAGCCGGTGGTCGGATTCATCGCTGGCCAGACCGCGCCTCCAGGGCGGCGCATGGGTCACGCGGGCGCGATCATCTCGGGCGGTTCGGGCAAAGCATCGGACAAGATTCGCGCGATGGAGCAAGCGGGCGTTACTGTCTGCCCCACTCCCGCCGATCTTGGCGAGCAGATTCGCGCACGGCTCAAACAATAGGAATGGAACGCACATTTGCAATCATCAAACCCGACGCAGTCGCGGCCGGAAAGCAGGGCGAGATTCTCACCCTCATTCTCCAGAACGGCTTCAAGATCATCGGCATGAAGCAGAAGCGGTTGAGCCGCGCTGAAGCCGAGGGCTTCTACGGCGTTCATCGCGAGCGCGGGTTCTTCAAGGACCTGGTGGCATTCATGACTGAGGGGCCGGTGGTCGTGCTGGCGCTGGAACGCGAGGACGCGATCAAAAAGTGGCGCGAAGTGATGGGCGCCACCAATCCGGCTAACGCGGCGGAAGGCACCATTCGCAAACGCTTCGCATCGAGTATCGAGCGCAATTGCGTGCACGGATCGGATGCGCCGGAGACGGCGGCCGTCGAGATCCCATTTTTCTTCAGCACATCCGAACTGCTGTAGGCGGCCGTGCGAGTCGCACTGATTGGATACGGGAACGTCGGTCGGGCATTTGCCACGCTGATCCAGGCTAAGCGATCTGCGTACCCGTTCAAAATAATCGCAATCCATACCGCGCGGCACGGCACTGCATACAACCGGCACGGCCTTGCGGTAGAGCCTGTTTTCGGCGTACCGGCGGGTTCGATCGGCGAATTTCTCGACCGGTCCGAAGCCGAAGTCGCGGTCGAGATCACGGCACTCAATCCGATCACCGGTGAGCCGGCCATCACACACATTCGCGCGGCATTCGAGCGCGGAATGCACGTTGTGACTGCGAACAAGGGCCCCATAGCTCACGCTTACTCGCTGCTATGCGGTGAAGCCTCGCGCGCGTTGGTCGAGTTCCGCTTCGAGGCGACCGTGATGGACGGAGCCCCGGTGTTTAATATGGTGCGCAACAATCTGCCGGGCGTCCGAATTCTCGGATTCGCAGGCGCGCTGAACTCGACCAGCAAACTCGTAATCGCGGCCATGCGGCAGGGTCTTGATTTCGAAGATGGCGTCCGGCAAGCGCAACAGATGGGCGTCGCCGAAGCGGATTCGAGCTACGACACCGACGGTTGGGACTCCGCTGCAAAGGGCGCCGCGCTCGCCAACGTTCTGATGGATGCCGCGATGACGCCGCTCGATGTGGACCGTCGCGGCATCGGCCGTTTGACTGCGGCGCGCCTTCAGGATCTGGCGCGGCAACGCAAGACCGTCGTGTTGGTAACGCGCGGTAAGCGGACACCAGCCGGGATCAAGGTCCGCGCCCGCGCCGAAGTCCTCGAGGAAAGCGACGTACTCGCCACCGTGCATGGCACGTCCAACATGCTTCTGTTCCACACCGACCTGATGGGAACAGTGGGAACCGTATCCATCACACCGGGTGTTGAGCAGACTGCCTATGGCGTGTTCAGCGACCTGGTGGACATCGCACGCAGCCTATGAAGCTCATCCGATTCGAATATAACTCCGCACGGCACGCGGGAGTACTGACAAGCGGCGGCATCGCGCCCGTAACGGAGATCAACGCCCGCCGCGGCTCGAAGGTGCCGGACGATTTGCTGGCGATCATCGAATCGGGCGATCTCGAACCGCTCCGCAATATTGATGAGATCCCAGTGATCCCGGTCGGCGAAGTCAGACCGGTACTGCCCTACGACGTTCCGCCGAAGATCTGGTGCATTGGCCTGAACTACAAATCGCACGCCGAAGATATACAGGCTGAGCAGCCCGAGGAGCCGGGCAGCTTCATGAAACCGGCTTCGTGCATGTTCGAACCTGGAGGCGATATCGTGCTGCCGCCTCCGGAGATTTCAAACGATGTGGATGCCGAGGGCGAACTCGGCGTCATCATCGGCAAAACCTGCCGCTTCGTTCCCGCGGAGGAAGTTCGCGACGTCATCTTCGGCTACACGACGACGCTCGATCTGACCGCGCTCGACGTGTTGCGCAAGAATCCGCGCTACCTCACACGAGCCAAGAGCATCGACACCTTCTTCAGTTTCGGCCCGGTGATTGTCACCGCGGACGAGATCCCGGATCCAGGCGCGCTCGAGGTGGTGACCATTCACAACGATCGCGTCTGTTCCACCGATTTCGTGCGCAACATGCGTCACGTACCGTTTGAGCTGGTGCGATTTCACAGCGACTACTTCACGTTCCACCCGGGCGATCTCATCTCGACCGGTTGTCCCAAAGGCGCGCGCATCCAGGCGGGCGATACGGTGCGCGCGCGCATCGACGGAGTGGGCCGCTTGAGCGCGCGAGTGAAGGGTCCCGTGGCCAGAGGATCGCGTTGAAGTCGGCCATCTTCGGAGGCACGTTCGATCCCGTCCACTGCGCGCATATCACCGTCGCGCTCGAAGCCGGTCATCAGTTCGGATTGGATCGGGTCCTGATGGTGGTTGCCGCAAATCCGCCGCACAAACCGCACGCCACGCACGCGCCTTTCGAAGACCGCTACAGCATGGTTGAACTGGCCTGCCGCCCTCACCCGTTGCTGGAACCGTCGCGCCTCGAGGAGGGAGCCGAGAGCAGTTATTCCATCCACACCATTGAACGTGTGCGGGCGATGTTGAGTGCCGAGGATAGTCTGTACTTCGTCATCGGCGCCGACGCATTTGCCGATATCGAGTCGTGGTATCGCTGGAAGGAAGTGATCGCGCTCATCGACTTTATCGTGGTAACGCGTCCGGGCCACAGCTACCGGACCCCGCCCGGTGCGCGCGTTCACCGGCTGGATACTCTGGCCTTACCTGTGTCTTCGACGGAGCTCCGGCGGCAACTGGCAGCGGGCGAATCGCCTCGCGAGATTGCTCCGGAGGTGCTCGACTACATCCGGCGGCACCGCCTGTACAGCGCATGATGCGTCTCTTGACCAGCGCCGATGTTCCGGCAACCATGGAACTGTCCACCGCCGCTGGCTGGAACCAGACGCCACAGGATTGGGAGCGCATCATTCGATTCGAGCCGCGCGGCTGTTTTGGAATTGAAGCGGACGGCAAGCTGGTGGCCACCACTACCCTGCTCTGCTACGGGTCCGATCTCGCCTGGGTGGGCATGGTTCTGACTCACGCGGATCATCAGCGCCGCGGATACGCCCGAAAGCTGGTGTCGGCCGCCGTCGACGAGGCTCGCGGACGGGGTATTGCATGTATCAAACTGGACGCGACCGATGAAGGACGTCCTCTCTACTCGAGCCTCGGCTTTGTCGATGAGCAACCGATCGAGCGTTGGCGCGGCATTCCCCGTGTTGACCAACAGCCTCCCAAACAAATTGCCACAGATCTGTTTCCGGCGGAATTGGACCGGGAAGCGTTCGGAACCGATCGCACCGGCTGGCTACGCGCGCTCGGTTCTCCGGTGCAAGCCGGGCCGGATGGCTACGTGATGGCTCGACCCGGCAGCAGGGCCCGCTACCTCGGACCTTGTATTTCCAGCAATCCGGCGCATGCGCAACAATCGATCGGAAGCGTGCTCACCGCGGAGCCGTGGTTCTGGGACGTGCTGCCTGCAAACACAGCCGCACTCGCGATGGTCCAAAGCTTCGGCTTTGAACCGGTGCGCCGCCTGAGCAGAATGCGTCTGGGTAAGCCGGTCGAGACTCGTGAAGATCTGGTGTTCGCAATCGCAGGCTTCGAAGCCGGCTGAACCGCTTATGCGGACGGAGAGGCGGAGCGTCCCTCAAAGATGCTCTTGATCCGGCCCCCGACGGCCATGAACTCATCGAGCATAATCGGTTTCCGCACGTAGTCGCTAACGCCCAATTCCTCGGCACGGCGGCGCTCGGTGGGCGATTCCGACGACGTCAATATCATCACCGGGACCGAGGCGCAGGCGGCGATGCGGCGGCAGCTTTCGAGAACTTCGATCCCGTCGTGACGCGGCAGGTTGAGATCGAGCACGACCAGATCGGGCAAAAGCGCTACGTCGGTCTGGAGGCGTTCGAAATGCTTCAGCGCCTCCTCGCCGTCGCGCACCACTTCCAAGTCGCAGGAAATCCCGTGTTCGTCGAGCGATCGCCTCAGCAGATAAACATCGGAGGGGTTATCCTCTATCAACATGATCCGCTTATGGCTAGAGGGGCGTGGGGTCATTGGATTCCGGGGGAACAATCTAATTCTCGCACCGCACGGATGCCGTTAGCGACAGTACCGGCGTTTAACTTTTTTCACTAATCAGACTTAATGCTAAGGCCGTACCAGGTACACGAATCCAACGCGTCACACACGCGGGAGAGACTTTCACATGCGGCGATGGACTTTGACAGGGTTGCTGATGCTGGCCTGCACTGGGGCGTTCGGCCAGTCCTACGGCGGTTACCGGGACAACCCTTACTACGGCGGCCCGAGCCGCGACAACCGGGTCTATTCCGGCTCCTACGGCGCAAACCCGGTGGATCGCGCGATAGACGACTTGCAGCGCGCCGCCTCTACCAGCTACTACGCGCGAAAGGAACGCGGCCACTTTGACCACGCATTGCGTGAGCTCTCCAAATTCCAGAACAAATCCGCGCAGGGCCGTTTCGATCGTCATGCCCTCGATGAGGGAATCGGCGAGCTGTCTCATCTGGCCGGCAGCCGCTACCTCGATCCCCGGCTGCGCGAAACGATGGCGCGCAACGCCGATGAGCTGAGGGACTTTCGCGCGAACGGAGCGTACCCTTCTCCCTACGGCGGGCGAGGCTACGATCCCGATTACCGGCGCTAACCGGCGCTGTCCTCCTTACGGGTTGCATCACGCCCGCCCGCGTTGCCGAAGCGCCGGAAGCGGTGCAAACAAGACGAGCATCGGTAGGGGAAATAGCCGAAAATCGCCAGCATGTGATCGAGCACGCTGCGCCTGCGTGATCGGTTTACGTCCACGCTTTGGCACTCAGGACAGACTGGCGTATCCACAGCCGCGAGTATACTGCGAACCCGTCTCAGCCGCCAAGGCCCGCCGCCCTGTTAGACTGGCAAGGAAGCTTGTGGCGGAAACCAATCTATCCAGCGAGGTCGCGAACACGGAAGAACTGGACCTGGTTACCAGTGCCCGCGGCGGCGACAATACGGCATTCAACGATCTGGTAAAACGGTACGAACGCAAGATCTACCGTCTGGCCAAGAACATCACGCAAAACGATGAAGATGCAGAGGACGTTCTGCAAGACACGTTCCTCAAAGCCTACGAGCACCTGGCCGATTTCCAGGGCAACTCTAAGTTCTATACATGGCTGGTACGCATCGCGGTAAACGAGGCGCTGATGAAGCTGCGCAAGCGCAAAACCAGCCGTACGGTTCCGCTGGATGAGCCGGTGGATACGGGCGAGGAGACCGTAGCTCGTGAGATCGCGGTGTGGGACGACGACCCGGAGCAGAAGTACTCGCAGCAAGAGCTCGCTCGGATCCTGAATGAGGCAGTTCAGAGCCTGAAACCAGCTTTCCGCACCGTTTTTGTTCTGCGCGACATCGAAGAACTGAGTACCGAGGAGACAGCGCAAACATTGGATATTTCCATACCGGCTGTGAAGAGCCGGTTGCTGCGCGCCCGGTTGCAATTGCGCGAGAAGTTGACCCGTTTCTTCAAGCGCAAAGGAGACGACGTCTTTGCTTACTTGTAAGGAATTTCTCCAGGAATTGAATGAGTTCCTGGATGAGACTGCGGACCTTGAACTCAGGGCTCGGCTGCAAGCACACGTCACCGCCTGCCCCAACTGCTTCGTCTTGCTGGACACTACCAAGAAGACGATTCAGGTTTACAAAGGACTGGAGCCGCAGCAAATCCCGGACGACGTCCGATCTCGGCTGATGCGCGCCATTGAGAAACGATGCCACCAGGCTAAGTCGAAGGACGCGAGTCAGTGACAGGCGCTATCGGGCGATAGTGCGCAGCATATTTGCTATGTCGAGGCTGGTGTCCTCGATCCCCGCATTCTTCAGCAGGGTCCTGATCTCCGTTAACTGCTTGTCGTAAGCCGGAAACTCGACAGTACTCTCGGCGTGACCGTGCCGGATCTCCGGATTGATCGGGAAGTCAGCGCTAGCGAGCGCCTCCAGAACGTCCTCTAGGTTCCGCGGCTGGACCCGCACCCGTACAACCATCAATACACCGGCCGTTCCTTGCAAGGTTTCAGGCCAACAGCTCATATGCACACCTCCCGGGCCATGCCCGTTTGCAGAAGCGCGATCGGCCGGAATGAAAAAACCCCAAGGGTGCTGTAGGCCCCAAGGGGTTCAAGTCTCGTGAAGACCGACTCGCCTTTAGCACTTTTTAGCGTGGTTGCAATTAGCAGGATCCGAATCAGGAATCCTAAATCAATCCACGTACGCTGACAGAGTAACAAGACTGGAATGGGAAATCAATTCTTTGGTCGGCTCCCTTCGGCTCCTCGTGTTGCGAATGCGGTAGACTGCTACCGGGAGGGTTCCGTGCGAGTCCAGTTGCTTTTCGCTCTGACTGCGCTTGCGTGTAATGCTGAAACCGCTGTCATAGCAAAGGCAGGCGACTCGGTGGCGCTCACTCACGACTTCTCCAGCAATCCAGTCCCTCGTTTTCACGGCGGCGCCGTCGTCGCCTGGGAACGAGAAAGTCCGAGACTCCACGTGTGGGATCGGAGCGGACGCACCCTCGTCGATCGCGACTTAACCATCGCCGACGGCACACTGATGATCCGTGATGCCGCGGTGGATAAAGGCGGCGCCATCGCTGCCTCTGGAACGCTGACCAGTAATCAGGGCAGATCACTTCGGGAATCGCGTGGATGAATCCAGCCGGGGATACCACCCGATGGGTGATCACCGCCCCGTTCGCCGCCAGGCGCGTGATCTTCGGCCCGGACGGAACATTGTGGGCGTTCGGCCGCGTGTACGACAACAACTTCAACGATCTTCCGGACTACGCGACTTTGCGCCATTACGATGCGCAGGGCAAACTGATTGGAACGGCGTTACCCCGCTCGGCTTTCCCGGCTGGGAAGTTCTCTCCTTCCCACGATTGCCTGCTGGCTGCAACAGGCGACCGCATCGGCATATACAGCCATGGCGCCGCACGTTGGGCGGAGGTTTCGCTCGAAGGCGCACTGATTGGAATGTGGGAAGCGACTCCGCTTCAGAACGTATTGGTCACCGGGATCGGGATGACTTCGGCTGGGGTCTTCGCGAGTGTGCAGAATCAGTGTCCTCCTGGATCGTCGACGGCGGACTGCATGCTGCTTCAACGGTTCAACAAGGTCGAGCAGAGCTTGACACCCGTGGATACCGCCCAGATACGCACCGCCGACCAGGGTATCTATCTGATGGGCAGCGATGGCGACCGACTGGTGGCGCGCGTGCATCCTCGCGGCTCAATCATGTGGCTCAACGTGGATTGATCCGCCTCTTTCCGGCCAGGGCAGCGGCAATGGCGCAAGCCGCGCCGGCGCACCCCAATCCCGTGGGCTCAGGGACGGCCGCCGGCAGGTTCTCGGTAATGTCCACGGGAAATAGGAACTGGTCAACCACCGTACCGCGCGCTTGTCCCTGGAACGCACTGTCCAGCAGTGTATAGTTCGCGCTGGTCGCGAACACCAGGAAGTTGGAAGAGTTCGAAAACGAGAACCCGTCGGGCTCGAGGTCGCCCAGCATCCAAGTAATCGAACGGCCCTGGGGCGTCCGATATGTGGCCGTGAAAGCGCTGAGTTCGGCCTGGTCGATCTGGCCGTTCCGATTTGAATCCTGGCCCGTGAAGCTGACGGTAAGAGGGCCGCCGAATTCCCAACCTTCTTGGGTCCACTGAATCGTCGCAGCGGACGCAGCCACGCAGCATAAGATCGACGGCACGAGAGTACGTAGGCAGGTCATTGATAAAAGGAGACGACCGAGTAGCTGTCGGCGCGAAGGACAGATTCCTGATTGAACTTCGCTTTATAGATTTCGCGGATTTCCTGAATCTTCTTGTTCGCATTTACCGTCTGCGGCGGATAGAAGAGGATCAAGAGCCGGGAGTCTTCGCGCTGGATCACATCCGCGGAATTCTTGAACTGGCCATAGCCTTTCAGCAGCGTCAGGCCATCCGGGAAACGGGGCGTTACCTCGGTCGTTCAGAAATTGCGAGAACTCGTCATCGGTCACTATCGGCAGGTTCGGCCGGCTTGCGCCGAAGTACAGATCCGTGTGGTTCCAGATCTCGGAAGCGGTGGTTGGCCGGACGGGCGCGGCGGCCGTGGCCGTCGTAGGGTGAGTGGCGAGCCACGGGACGCTCAGGAGCCCGAAGATGGATCGCCTGCTGAATCGATCAAGTCGCATGCAGCATTATCGCGCTGAATTGTTTTAAAATTTGCGCCAGGTTCAGCGGCGATTGCCCGAGTAGCGGTATGGGATTGACGGTGTGTACGCGCTCCGTCCGATCGCCACGTCGACGACGAGTCGAGCTTCACGAAGTACACGTAAATGCTTCGAGACGCCGGGCCTACTTTGCCGGAAGTCTCTAAGGACGACTGTCCAGGTGAGGCCCGCCGAAGGATGGCGCGAGTAGGGCTGGGTCCAGAATTCCTGGGTTGTCGTGTGCTTTAGCGTGAAAGACAGCCGGCCTGCAAGTGCGGAGGTCGTGTGACCAGGCCCAAATTAATTCCCGTTCGTCTTTCCACATTTCGGCATACCGCGCTTGACAACACACGTCCTTATCAGCAGACTGGGTAAATCATCAGATCCAGAGGCCCAGAGAAGCGGAGAATTTCCGGCTTCTAAAGGCACCAGTGTGTGTAAGGGAGGCCGTCATGTCTCAATACACGTTCCTTGATCCGTCGAGTTGCTTCGGATTGCCCCGATCGTTTGATTGGGAAGAGTACATCGAAACTGAGCGCGAGTTGTGGGCTCTGTTTCCGGAGACGGATGGCCGCCGGGTCAACTTCGTCCAGATCGGACTTACGGCGCAGATTTTCGCCGAGATGCCCGAGGATGGATCTGAGCTGGGGCAGGATGAGACCTATATCCTGATGCCGTGCCCGGACCGCTGTATGCGCCCGATCCGCATGCAGGCTTGCCGGCGGCTGACTCTGATGGAGTACCGCATGGGTCACTTGACTGCCGTAAAGCTTTTGGGCAAGATGTCCGAAACTGGCGAGATCATGCGCGAGGTGGGATCGCGAATCCTGGGCGATGAAGTCCTCCAGGAAGTCGAGAGCCGTCTGCGGGAGAGCGCTAGCGACGACGACTACTAACGCCCACGCGCGTCATCACACGGCCGATTGCGGCGAATACGCGATCCTCGACGTCCGCCGCAAAAGGACCCGGCTGGCCGTAGTAGATCATGCTCTCGACGGCCTCGTATCCGCCTTCCGATAGCACGCGCCGGCTCGGGATGTAGCACATCACGTCGTTCGAATATCCGGCCACGATCATCGGATTTGCGAGGCCGTACTCCTGCTTGATGCGCAAATCGTAGTCGACCACCACTTCCCCGCCCAGCGCCAGGATCGTCACTGTCTTCCCCAAGCGAATCGCCTGCACCGGATACGGAATGTGGCGCACCGGCCGCCGCTCATCGTCGGCCTTCAACATCGCCTGGGCACGGCGGACAGCGGCTCGATTCGAACTAGTTGTTTCCTTCTCGAAGTCCTCGCGTGTGCGCTTCGCGAATTGCAGTTCGGTGATTTCGAAGGCGGTCCGCACAGGACCGGTGATCGGCGACAGGTTGGCACGCAGCAGGCGATCGGCTTCTTGAGCCAATTCATCGCCATGCTTGCGAGCGAGTTCGACCGTGCTCCTCGGCTCAGGATTCTGATCGCCTCCGCATAGCATGAGGAACATCGCCGTCGCACCCGGGTGAGCCTCTTCAAAAGCGCTCTGGGCGAATCCGGCGTAGTCGGCCGAGATCTGATAAAACTCGGCGGTCAGCGTCGTATTGTGGCACGCGTAGCCGATCAAGACCGCGCGCAGCTTTCCATCGGCGGCGCGAACGCGGATCATGGGCACTGCGTGATCGACCGGGCCTTGCGGGTTGACGCCGATCTTCACGCCCGTAGGCGTAAACTCCCGGCGGTTGACGGCGAACAACGCCTCTCCACTGCCGTAATCCAGAGTGGCGGGCGAGAGATCGCCCAGTGCGGCCGCCACAACCTGCACCAGATTCTCCGTCAATTTTTGCGCGTATTCGTCCACGCGGGCTCGATCGTAGGCTGCAAGATCGAACATCGTCAGCAGATTTCCGCGCACCAGCGGGCCCGTATGAGTGTGCGACGAATTGAACAGGATGCTCGCCCGCGCAAGCCCGTGCTCTTTCTCGAGACGCGCGCATACCGGGTCGGTGATCGCGCGAGGCAAGCCGATCAAGTCCGTCGTAACGATAACGGCGCGCCCGCCCTTGCCGTCGTCAATCGCCAGCGCCTTGGCCCAAAGATGTTGCAGGACGCCGGTCGACGGGTGAGTGCGCGCGGCGTATCCGGTCAGCCAGATTGGCCCATCCGGTGTGATGTCGACGCGCGCCACGCCCGCGAGCATCCCGTGAGGCGCGGCAAACAACGGCCAGCACGCCAGCGCCAGCCAAGCCACGGGCGGCAATCTCATCAGACGCTTACCTTCTCGACGGGTAGGCCATGCTTGCACAGGTCGCAACTCGCCGCGTCCTTGTAATATGTCGCGTCAAACTGCGCGAGGTAATAAAACGGAAGGCTGCCGAATGTTTCCGTGCTCGGATTCGGTTGGTAGATCATCACGGCCAAGCCCACCACTTGCCCGCCCTTTGATTCCACCAGGCGCTTCAACTCGGTAAGCTTGCGGCCGCTGCGCAGTATGTCGTCCACTAACAAAACCTGCTCACCGGGAGCCACGTCCATGTATTGGCGGAATCGCAGGGCTTCGTTCTCGTTTTCGCGCTCGGCCCAGTACACCTGGTGAGCTCGTAGCGCCTCGCACACGGAGTAGGCGACAGGCAGGCCCGCGGTTGCCGGCGCCACGATGCTGAGCTGGGGAACGATGGCCCGTATCTCCGGATTCGCCCGCAGCTTGCGGCTCAGGCCCACTCCCAGCGTGCGCGCGGTTTGATAATTTCTCAAAGCCAAAGCGGGCTGCAGATACTCGTTGGCATGCAAGCCATTGGAGTATTCGTAGTGACCTTGACGCAGCGCGCCGGTCTTAGTCAGTATTTCGGTTACGTCTTCCTGAGTCGGAATCAGGTTCATTTCAATGCGCTCCTCTGCCGGTGAGTACCTTCGGAATGGTTCGCACCAGGATATTCCAATCGAGCGCGAGTGACCAGTTGTCGATGTACTGCATGTCCAGCTTCATCCATGTTTCAAAATCGATGTGATCGCGCCCCGCGACGGCCCACAGGCACGTAAGCCCCGGACGCATGCGCAGCCTGCGGCGCTGCCACCGCTTGTATTGTTCCACTTCCTCCGGAATCGCGGGGCGCGGGCCCACCAGCGACATGTCGCCCTTCAACACGTTCCACAATTGCGGCCACTCGTCGATGGAGAATTTGCGCAGCCAGCGGCCGATCGCGGTTAAGCGCGGGTCGTCGGGAATCTTGAACACGAGTTCCTTGTGGTTCAGGTGCGCGAGAGCCGGCTTCAACTCCTCGGCGTTCTCGCACATCGAGCGGAATTTGTAGAACATGAAGCGGCGCCCGTTCAAGCCGCAGCGCACCTGCCGGAAGATCGCCGGACCGGGCGAGGTGATGCGAATGAGCGCGGCGATCAGCATCATCAGCGGCGAAAATAGCAGCAGCCCCGCCGCGGCTAAAACAACGTCGATCACCCGCTTGATCACCAGCCGCATCTCATCGTGCGGGGCCGCTGCAAACGTAAGCAGCGGGGTGTTAGCGAGCCGGTCAAGATACACTTCGCTGTTGACGTGCGGGAAGAAATCCACCGCCACGCGCGTTCGCACGCCTTCTTCATCGCAGAACAGAAACGTCTCTTCGAGATCGGCGAGCATGCGCGAATCCACAGCGAAGATGATCTCGTCCATGATCTGGCGGCGCAGAATGCCGGGCAGCGCATCGAGCGCGTGAACCGGATACACGCCCTTCATGCGCACTTCGGCGGGCGGCTCCGGACCGTCGCTGAAGAATCCGACCAGGCGCACGCCGTACTGCGCCGAGTTTTCGAGCGCCCCTGCGAGTTTCAAAGCGCGCGCCCCCAGGCCCACCACCATCACATAATGCGGCTGTCCGAATTCGCGGCGAATGACGCCCACCAACTTCCCTGCCTTGATTCGGAACAGGCATAGCAGCACCCAGGAATAAACTGCGAAGAGACCGAGAAATGGCCGGCTGAGATCCATTCGCAGCAGGTACTGGAACATGACCACGGCGACGATGCCCGTCGCGCATTGCCGGAACGTGTCGCGCAAGATGACGCGCGTGTGCGCCGAATCGAGCCGCTCGTAGAGATTGAACCAGTGCCCGAACGCCACCCACACCAGCACCGACCAGCCCAGCAGTAGCGCCTTCACCGGCACGTTGATGTAGAAAACGTGTTCGAGCCCGAGCCGCGCGCGTGTCTGATAAGCGGCCTCGAAGGCCAGTGCGGTCAGCAGAACATCGGATAGCGCGAAGAGTACTTTGACCTTGCGATGATGCCGGCTATACACGTCCGGACCTCAGCATATCATGCGCTATTTGCCGATACAGAACGTCGAGAAGATGCGGTTCAGGATGTCGTCGGCGGTGGTCGCGCCGGTGATGGCGTCCAACGGACGGAGCGCGGCGTAGAGATCGAGCAAAACCATTTCGTGCGGGATATGGTTCAGAGCGGCGGCCCGCGCGGCCCCGAGCGCCTCGCCGGTTTCGCGCAGCAGTTGATGATGGCGAATGCTGGTGATAAAGCCGGGCTCCTGGATCAACTCGCCTCCGGGCGCGACCGCCGATAGAATCGCTCGGCGCAACTCGGGGATGCCGGAGCCCGTCGCGGCGCTGACCATCACCTCGGGCTCGAGATCGAGCTCCGCGCGCGGCAGATCGGACTTGTTCCCGACGACGATGCAGCGGCCCTGCCGGCGGGCGCGATCGACGATGGCGTGATCGTCGGGCGTGAGCTGCGCCGAGCTATCGAGGACAGCCAGCGTAACGTCGGCATCGGCCATCGCGCGATAGCTGCGCTCAATTCCCAACGTCTCCACGATATCGTCACTCGCGCGGATGCCCGCCGTATCGACGAACGTCACCGGGATGCCTTCGATCGACGCTGATTCCGAAACGGTGTCGCGCGTGGTGCCGGGTATCTCCGTTACGATCGCGCGGTCGTGCTCCAGCAGGCGATTAAACAGGCTGCTCTTGCCGACGTTCGGGCGCCCAGCGATTGCCAGCGTGAAACCCGAATGCACCAGCTTGCCGAACGCGAAGCTCGCCGCGAGCCGGTCTACTTCCACTGTGACGCTATCAATCCGTCTGACAATCTCATGGGCGGGAGCGACGTCAATATCGTTATCCGCGAAATCGATTCCGGCTTCGAGCAGCGCGATCAATTCCACCAACCCTGCCTTCACCGGACTCAGCCGGCGCGAAACGGAACCGTCCATCTGTTGCGCAGCAACCCGCGCTTGATAGAGCGTGGTCGCGGCGATCAGACCACGCACCGCCTCGGCGCGTGGCAGGTCGAGACGTCCGTTCAGAAAGGCGCGCAACGTGAATTCACCAGGCTCGGCCAGGCGCGCTCCCGCGGAGCAGGCGCGTTCCAGGCAGCACCGCAGCACGGCGGGTGCTCCGTGACATGCGATCTCGACGACATCTTCAGCGGTGTAGGATCGCGGAGCCTCGAAGAATGTGACCACGACGCGATCGACGGGATGTCCTTCCGTGTCGCGCAACTCAGCCAACGCAGCGCCCCACGAGCGCCACTGGTGAGCACCGGGGAAGGTCAACATCGATTCGGCAATGGTTCGCGCGGCGGCCCCGGACAGACGCACAATGCCTAAGCCGCCGCGGCCCGGAGGAGTGGAGATGGCGGCGATTGTGTCGTTGAGGCGTACGCTCAATGGCGGCGGATAGGACCGCGCCCGCGTGGACCGCCGCGGCCTCGATCGCCGAATCGGGGAGGCCCGCCCGGTCCCCGCGGCGCGTCGGGTGGACGAGGAGGAGGCGGAATCACCGGCTGCGGCAGTTCCTTCAGATCGGATGGGACAATCACGACTTGACGGTGCGGTCCCATCCCCACACTCTCGCTTCGGACCGCCGTCTCATTCCGCAGTGCAAGGTGAATGATCCGCCTCTCGCGGCTGTTCATCGGGCTGAAGTGAAACGGCACGTGCGTCTTCTTCACCTTCTCCGCGGCGGCCGCGGCGCTCATGCGAAGCTCTTCAATCCGCAACGCGCGATGGTCGTTGGCGTCGAAACACAGCAGCGAATGTTCGTCGGAAGCCATGCGCAGCACTTCGGAGGTGATCTGCTCCATGGCCAACAGCAGCTCGGCCTTGTTTTCGAGCAGCATGTCCACGTCGGGTCCGTTGAACTGAACGATGACGGCCGGCGTTTCGAAATCGGAGAACGCGTTTTCTCCGGGTTCGATGCGGTAGGTCAAGCGCAGTCCGGAGTCGGCGAGAATCTTTTTGAGAAAGTCGTCGATCTTCGGACCGGTTTCCTCAACTGAGTATTTGCGGCTCACCGGGTTATGTCCTGACCGTCTTTTTCTTCGGAACCGGCTTTACATCGACGACATTGGGTACAGAGACTGTTTTGTTGGTGAGCCATTGCTGGAGGATGCCGACCAGGTTTCCAGTCAACCAGTATAGTACGAGGCCCGCGGACTGATAGTAGAACATGAACCCGAGCGCGAGCGGCATGAACATCATCATCTTCTGCTGCGTTGGATCCATGCCGGGCGACGCGGGAGTCATGCGCTGCATGAAGAACTGGGTCGCGATCAGGATGACGGGCAGGAGTCTGATCGCGGTTTGCTCTGGCCGGGATAAGTCGTGAACCCACATCCATCCGGCTCCGCGGAGTTCAATTGCGACGGTCAAGACGGTATAGAACGCGATGAAAAAAGGCAACTGCAACGCCATCGGCAAACACCCGCCCAGCGGATTGACACCGTGCTTCTTGTATAGCTCCATGGTCTCGGCGTTCTTGTCCTGCTGCTTTGGATCGCGCAGTGGCAGGTTCTTATACTTCGCGTTGATGGCCGCGATTTGTGGTTGGAGAGCCTGCATTTTCTTCGCGGATCGCATGCTGGTCAAGCGCAGCGGCAGAGTCAACATATTGATCGCGATGGTCACCAGCACGATCGCCCAACCGAAGTTGTGCGTGACGTGATCGCTCGCCCAGTTCAGCACGTAGAACAGCGGTTTCGCGAGGAATCCGAACCAGCGTCCCCAATCGATCAACGAATCGAGCTTGGGGTCCACGGCTTTTAGGACGTCGCTGTCCTTGGGTCCGACAAACATCGGAAAGCGATTCACTCCCTCGCCTCCGATTGCCGCTCCGACGTAGTTCTCGGTCTTGTCGCCATAGGGCAGCGAATCCGCCATGGTCCGCAACTCGAGCGAACCGGAGCCGGAGGGCAGCACCACGGCGGTGAAATACGGATCTTCGATGCCGGCGAAGGTGAATGACCCGGACACGCTAATCGGGCCGCTTTTGGCGTCGTGCGCGGTCTTGGTGAACAGCCGGTTCTCCGTCGTCGGGAAGTAAGTGGTACGTTCCACCGACGGCGCATTGTGAATCGTGCGGTCTCCAAATCCGCCGCGCCACACCAGATAGTGCGGAAGCGTTGTGCCGGGAGCCATCACTTCGGAAGCAACTTCCCAACGATAGGTGTTCGGGCCGAAGCGGAACGATTTCCGCACGGTCGTGCGGCCGTTCGAGTACTCGTAATCGACGCCGGGCTGGCCGCTCGCCGGCTTGGCCACGAACAGCACCTGGTTGGCGTCGAAGTCCGGTTTGCGGTCCTTGAATTCGAGAGAGAATGGCGCCGGAATCTTGCTCAATGCCTCCGTGTTTACCAACTCGAGCGGCTTGCCGTTGGAGTCCTGATATTTCTTCAACACCCAACTTCTCACCACGGCGCCGCGATTCGAAAACACGATCTTGTACAGCGCCGTATCCACTGTGTAGGGCTCTTCGGCGAACGCCTGGACCGCAGCCGTCGGTGGGGACGCAAGAACAGGCGCGGAAGCCGCGTCCTTCGGAATCGGCGCTGGAGCGACGGATGGCTCGGGAGCTTTGGCCAACTGTTGGGCTTTCTGCGGAGTCACGTTCGGAGCCTTGGGTCCGGGCGCGGGCGTTTTATACAAGTACGGCGTGAGGAATAGCACCAGGAACATCAGGACAAACGCGATGAGAAGCCGTGCCTCCATCGGGAGGTCCTTGGTGAATTTGGAGATTTTGTTCGAAATCGAATCTTGCATGGAAACAGTTGAGTGAACGGGCGCGCGAGTCGCGGACGAGGTCTAGCGAACCGGGTCGAAGCCTCCCTGGTGGAACGGGTGACAACGGGCGATGCGCCGGATACCGAGCCACACACCGCGAGGAACGCCGTATTTTTGGACGGCGTCGAGCGTGTACTCCGAACAGGTAGGAGCAAAACGGCAGGCCGATGGCAACACCGGCGAGATCCAGCGTTTATAGAATCGCAACAGCGCTACGGTCACGGTTTGCATCTACTGATCAATTTTCGCACTTCCGTGCGAAGGTCGGCGAAGGGCGCGTCGAGCACGCCCCGGCGCGGATTGAAAACCACGTCCCAACGCGGGTCGAGGGCAGCCAGTTCCAGCCGCACCGCTTCGCGAATACGCCTCTTGATGCGGTTGCGCTTCACTGCTTTGCCGACCGCGCGCGGCACCGTAAAACCGGCCCGCGGGGTTGATCTGCGGGAACCCTGGTCCAGATAAAAGGCAGCGAAGAGGCGCGTGCTGTACTTGAGACCCGTGTCGTACACCCGCCGGAACCCGGCCGTTTTGAGAATGCGGCTCGACTTGGGAAAGCCCCGGCGCGATTTGACCGCAGCGGTGGAAGGTTCCAGGCTACTGGACGGCTTTGGAGGTGCGGACGGCCCGTTCATCGCTGACCGTCAATTTCCAGCGGCCCTTGGCGCGGCGCCGCGACAATACCGCCTGACCATCCTTGGATTTCATGCGCGCCCGGAATCCGTGCGTCTTCGCACGTTTGCGGTTGTTGGGTTGGAACGTTCTCTTGGGCATTGTATTTCGAGTGGTTGCCCGGGCAGGCGAGCCGCTCCGAGGCGCTGGGCGGACACAAAGGTCCTTGGATCAAAATCCTAGTATAGGGAAGGTGCAGCAGGTAAGTCAAACGGGGTGCGCGGGTCAATCACGTCGGAAGTCACCGGCAGTCTAAGCGCGACGAAGCACGGCCTAGTGACAGTCTCGCATTCAGTGACAGTCTCGCATTCAAAGAGGGACATACCGGTTGGGACGCTGCGCCGATCAAGTTGATGTGAATACGCAGCATCGCGGGAGAATGATGCATGGACTACATCGCTTATCTTCACAAGGACAGTAAGTCCGATTTCGGCGTGAGTTTTCCGGATTTTCCCGGTTGCGTGAGCTGCGGCAAGACGCTGGAGGAAGCGCGGCGCATGGCTGTAGAAGCCTTGACTCTGCATGTGCAAGGCATGCTCGAAGACGGTGAGGAGATTCCGAAACCGTCAACCCTCGCCGATCTTGCTCAGGATCCGGTTATCGAGGGCTCCGTGGCTGTTCTGATTCAGTTCGTTGCTCCCGAGAAGACGCTTCAAGTGAACATCGTCGTGCAGCCCAGGCCGCAGCCGCGAACCTGACCCGTCCGCTATACTGCGTTCAACAGTCAGGATTCCTGACTTACCGGATTAGGAGCAGCACTACCCGCATCCAAAATAAAGGCCAGGTTACGATCCCAACGCGCGTCCGCGAACAGGCCGGTTTGTCAAAAGGCGACTTGGTCGAGTTTTCGTTTCAGCGCGGCAAAATCGTAACCCCTAAGGTGGTGATCGACCGCTCCGGGTTTCCGAATGCGGAGGACGAGTACACCCCCGAACAGCGCCGCATCATCGACGCCCGCCTCGCTAAGGCCGACGAGGACATCAAGGCCGGCCGAGTCCACGGTCCCTTTGGAACCCACGCAGAAATGGTCGAGTTCCTGCACAGGGAGGTAAAAAAGGCCAAGGCCACCAAGACAGCTAAATCCAAACGCCAATGAGGTGGGTACTGACACCCGAAACAATGACCATATAAAGGCAGCGCAAGCGCACCCCGACCGAGACCAAAGCAGCGCAGTGTTTAAGGCGGGAAGATCACCAGGAATATAGCTTCCCCGGAGGTTCCATAGTGAACGCGCTAGAATACAGGCTCGTGCGCCGCGCCTTCTTTTTGCTTGCGATCTCCTCGTTGAGCGTCGTTCTGGCCCAGGAACGCTGGCAGGCGCGTTCGATGGTGATTTCCCGGCGCGGGATCGCGGCTACCAGCCAAACGCTCGCATCTCAAGCCGCGGCCCAAATTCTCGTTCGGGGCGGATCGGCCGTGGATGCGGCGATCGGCGCGAACGCAGTGCTGGCGGTCGTTGAGCCGATGATGTGCGGCATGGGAGGTGACCTGTTCGCCATGCACTGGGATGCTCGGACGGGCAAGCTCACGGGCATCAACGCGAGCGGTTGGACGCCGCAGGGTCTCACCGTGGAATGGCTCAAGGCTCACGATCATTACGCGATGCCGTCGTCGGGGATCCACACCGTGAGCGTACCGGGCGCGGTGGACGGGTGGGAAAAGATGCACCGGAAATTCGGGCGTCTGCCGTGGCGCGATCTGTTCCAACCCGCCATCTACTATGCCCGAAACGGCTTCCCTGTGACCGAGATCATTCAATATGATTGGGACGCATCGACGGGTAAGCTGAGCCGCGACGCAAACGCAGCGCGGATTTTTTTGAAGAACGGCGAGGCGCCGAAACCCGGCGAAATATTCCGGAATCCTGAACTGGCGCGCGCGTTCGAGTTGGTCGCTGACGGGGGCGCGGCGGCCTTCTACCGGGGTCCGGTGGGCGATGCGATTCTCCGCACGTCCAAGCGCCTGGGCGGTACGCTGACGGCAAGCGATTTCGCAAATTTCCAGAGCGAGTGGGTGCAGCCGATCTCGACCACGTATCGCGGTTGGACGGTATATCAGATGCCGCCCAACGGCCAAGGCATCGGCACGCTCGAGATGTTGAACATCATGGAGCAGTTTCCGCTGCCCGAGTATTCGCAAACCAGTGCTGAGGCGTTCCATTACAAGATCGAAGCGCAGAAACTCGCGTATCAGGATCTGCGGCGCTGGGTGGGCGATCCGCGAGCCGTCGCTGTTCCGGTCAATGGCCTGTTGTCGAAGCCGTATGCGAAGGAACGCGCCGCAAAAATCGACGGAACGAAGGCGCAATGCGACACGGCTCCAGGCGATCCTCCCGGCCATGGCAACACGGTTTATCTCACCGTGATCGACGCCGAGGGCAATATCGTCTCCTGGATCCAAAGCATCTCGGATATTTTCGGATCCGGGGTGGTGGTGGATGGCATGGGTTTCCACTTGCATGATCGCGCGGGCGGAATGACGTTCGATGCTACGTCTCCGAATGCTCTCGCGCCGCACAAGCGCCCGTACCACACCATCATTCCGGGGTTCATGGAAAAGGGCGATTTGCGGGTGGGTTTCGGAATCATGCGCGGGATGAATCAGGCGCAGGCCCAGGCACAGTTCGTTTCGAATATCGCCGATCATCGCATGAATATACAGGCCGCGCTCGAGGCTCCGCGATTTACGCGTACGACGCTGGGCGGATGCGACGTGAAGATCGAGTCGCGTGTTCCGGTGGAGGTCCGCGACGAGTTGACCAAACGCGGCCACTATCTAAATGTCGGAGCCGAATACTCGGGATCGATGGGCGGCGGCCAAGCCGTCATGCGCGACGTGAAGAATAAGGTGAACTACGGCGCGTCATCGCCGCGCAAGGACGGCGCCGCAATCCCGGAGCCCGATCCGTACTTCGACACTCAGCCCCGAAAACGCGTCCGTTGAACGGTGTAGAATGTGTTCGGTATGACACTCAGGTGGCGTGTTTTCCTGCTCAGCCTGACGGCGCTCGCGTGTCTGGCCCAGAACGCGAATCTTCAATTCAACATTGCGGCGAACCCGAGTATCGGAATCTCGGTGCCCGCAAGTATTCCCTGGACAATCACCGGCGGAACCCCTCCGTACACGGTCTCTCTCCAGGATCCGAACTCGCTTCCGCCCGGGCTCCTACTCGACCCCGACAACAACGGCATCACCGGTACGCCAACCAAGCTGGGCTCGTACCCAGTGGCGCTTACCGTCGTCGATGCCGCCCGGAATCTCGCGTCGGCTGTAATCGTTATCACCGTGGCCCCGCCCGTTGCGATCACGACCACGACACTGCCGGCCGCCGTGTCCGGCCAGCCCTACGCGCAACAATTGGCTGCCGCGGGTGGCGCGACGCCATACGTATGGTCGATCGCGGGAGGAACACTTCCTCCAGGCTTCCGCATGGATACGAAAGGTATCGTCGGCGGCGTTCCATCGGGGTCGGGCAGCACATACTCATTCTCGGTCACCGTGACCGATGCGCAGGGCAAGACCGCGACGCAGATGTTGTCCGTACAGGTGCTGCCGCCGCCTCCGGTGTTTACTGCCGATCGGGTGGTGAACGCGGCTTCGTTCACGGGCGCGATCTCGCCGGGAGCGTACGCGTCGATTTACGGCTCGAACCTTGCTCCGTCGACAGCGTCCGCACCGGCGCCCCCGTTTGCGGACGCGCTGGCCGGGGTGACAGTCATGGTGAACGGTGTGCGTGCGGCGTTGCTCTACGTTTCGCCAACGCAGATCAACTTTCAGGTTCCCGCTGCGACACAGCCCGGCAAGGCAACACTGGTGGTTACCTCGCAGGGTTCGGTGAGCGGGAGCGTGGCGGTGGACGTGTTGGCGGCTGATCCGGGCATCTTCCAAGCAGCCGGTCGCGCGCTGGCTGTCAATCAGGATGGCTCGCTGAATGGCCCGGCACGCCCGGCGCGGGCTGGCACCGTGGTCGCGCTGTTCGCTACGGGACTGGGGCAGTTCAGGGGCGATCAGCCGAACGGGGGCATATGGCCTTCCAATACGCTGATTAACACGACTCTCCCCGTAACGGCCGTCATCGGCGGCCCGGCTGACGTCGTGTTTGCCGGAGCGGCTCCCGGCGAGGGGAACGGGATGGCGCAGATCAACGTGCGCATCCCTGCCGGCCTACCGTCCGGCGATTATATGGTGCAGATCTCGACCGGCGAACGCGCCAGCAACACCGTACTGGTTACGGTCGCAGCCGGGTCCTGAGAGATCGAGTTCGCCGGCGAGGGCAGAAAGCGCGCGAGCGTCTCGTCGAGCAGCGAGGGATGGAACGGCTTTTCCAAACGGCCGTCCATCCTGCTTGCCCGCAACGCTCGGCTTCAGGTTCCCCTCGGACGGCTACTCGGTGCAGATCTCGACGGGCGGACGCGCCAGCAACATCGGGCTCGTTACGGTCGCAGCCTGATCCAGAGAGATCGAGGTTTACGGCGAGGGCAGAAAGCGCGCGAGCGTTTCGTCGAGCAGCGAGGGATGGAACGGCTTTTCCAACGCCTGTCCATCCTGCTTGCCCGCAACCCTCGGCTTCAGGCTCCCCTCGGACGGTTATCGGTGCAGATCTCGACCGGTGGACGCTCCAGCAACACCGTGCTGGTCACGTTCGCAGCAGGGTCCTTTTCCGGCGAGGGCAGAAAGCGTGCGAGCGTTTCGTCGAGCAGCGAGGGATGGAACGGCTTTTCCAAACGGCCGTCCATTCCGCTTGCCCGGCAACGCTCGCCTTCAGCGGGTCCGCAGTGGGCGGTGACAGCGATGATCGGTACCCGGCGCCTGCCGTGCTCCAAAGCGCGAATCCGGCGCGCCGCCTCGTAGCCGTCCATGTCCGGCATACGGCAATCCATGAAGATGAGATCGTAGGGAAATCGCGCCCACATCTGAACCGCTTCGATGCCGTTGGAAGCAAGGTCCGCCCGCACCCCGCGCTTCTCGAGCAGTCGCACCAGGATTCTCTGATTCACCGCATTGTCCTCAGCTATGAGTACGCGTGCCCCGGCAACACTCAATTCAAGCCGCGTGCAGCTTTTCACCGCATCGCGATCGGTGTCCGAAGCTGCGGGCAGAGGCAAATCGGCCCAGAATTCAGCCCCTCCCTCACTGAGGTTTCGCCAACCGACACTTCCTTCCATCGCTTCGGCCAGCCCCTTCGAGATGGCGAGCCCTAACCCTGTGCCCCCGTACTTGCAATTCGCGCTCGAATCTCCCTGAGCGAAGCGTTCGAAAAGCCGCGGCTGCAAGTCCGCGGGAACCCCTGGGCCCGTATCCTCGACCTTTATCCGTATGACCTCGCCGGTGCTGCCGGGGGCCGGGGCAACGCTCGCTGTGACCGATCCCGAGCTGGTGAATTTGACCGCGTTCGCAATGAAATTCAACGCGATCTGGCGAACTCGCCCAGCGTTGCCCCAAACTTTGCAGGGGAGTTCCGGTGCGTACTCGAACGTCAACTCGAGTCCCTTTGCCTTGGCCGCAGCGTCCATCAGGTCCGCTACCGAGCCGATCATAGCGCTTAAGTCGAATGCGGCCCGCTCGCACCGGATCGTCCCGGCCTCTAACTTCGACAGATCGAGCAGATCGTTTATCAGTTCTAGCAGGTGTGCCGCCGAGGTCCGAATCGTGTCCAAATCGGACCGCTGCTCTGAACTGAGTTCCGTGTCGAGCAGGAGCCCGGTAAGCCCCATGATGGCGTTCATCGGGGTCCGAATCTCGTGACTCACCGTCGCCAGAAACTGCGATTTCAGCTCGGAGGCCTCCACCGCTTTGTCCCGCGCGCTGGCCAGTTCTTCCTCAGCGAGCTTCCGTTCCGTGATATCGACGTTCACGCCGATGATGCGGTCCGGCGCCCCGGAATTCCCCCGGAATACCTCGGCTTTGCAACTCAACCAGTGGACGGATCCGTCCGGCCACACCACCCGAAATTCGTCGGAGATTCCCGTCTGATTCTGGATGCTGCGGGCGAATCGCGCTCCCACTCGCTCCCGATCATCCGGGTGCACGCGCCCGAGCCAGGACTCGAGGTTGATCGGGCCAAGAAGGTCCGCCTCCCCGTACAACAGGGCATTCTCTTCCGACCCCTGCGATGTGCCCGTCGTGAAGTTCCATTCCCAAGTGCCGATGTGGCCCGCACGCTGCGCCAGCCGGAGACGCTCCTCGCCGATCCGTAGCTGCTCCTCGGTCTGTTTGCGGCTGGTGATGTCGCGCGAGTTGATGATGATCGCCGCGATCGCGGGGTCGTTCAGAAGGTTCCTCGCACAGGCCTCGATCGTCTTCCACGACCCGTCCGCAGCCCGCAGCCGCAGCTCAAAAGTCGCGGCCGGCAGTCCCGTGTCCAATGTAGCTTGCAGTAGGCTGCGGACACCGGCAACATCATCGGGATGAACCGCCTCCATCACGTCGGTTCCGACGGCGTCCTCAGGGCGATGGCCAAGAACCCGGAACAGCGATGGGCTCTCGAAGAGGATACGGCCGTCGCCGCCCACAACCGTGATGATGTCCGAGGCGTTTTCGATGAGCGCCTGGAAGTACGACTCGCCGCGATGGATCGGGAAGGCCGGTGTTGGTCCGCGATGGATATCGTGGACGACGACAAGTCTTGCGCGCCGCCCCGCGAAGGTCAGGTCCTGCGAGACCACTTCGACTTCGATGATTTCGCCGCGCTTGGTCTTGTGAATTGAGCGGCCCGAAACTCCTAAACGCCGGATATCGGAGAGGGTCATCGAGAGGAATTCCTCCCGGCTGTATCCATATTTCGCGATGGCAGCGTCGTTCACCGCCAAAAAGCGCATCGTCTCGACGTCGTAAACGCACATCGGCTCCGGGTTGGCGGCAAATAGAAGATCGCCATCAGCGGACCGAAGGGTGTCGGAGGTTTGAATTAACAGCTCGCTCATCGCAGGTTAATGGCCTGCTTTCTGTATCGGCTGAACGGCTCGATATATTTAGGGCGGCTGGTCTCAGCTCCAGAGTTCGGTGACCGGAGCGTAATCGAAACGGTCCGTCTTGGGCACGTACTCGAAGCCGCGCTTGAACGGGTCGTCGTAGCGAACCTTGGTCCAATCGATCCCGAGCGCGGAGTAAATCGTCGCCTCCAGGTCCTCCGGCTTGATCTCGCGTTTACCCGACCAGCCCGGCTCCACGATCGCCGCGCCCTGGGCATCGGTGATTCCGATGGCCTTACGCCCGGACACCTTTGCGCCCGCAATCATCACCGACTGTTGCAGGTGATGATCCCGCCCATTGGTCGCGTTCAGAGCGCCCACGGTCCTTCCGAACTCGCCGGTGGCCACGATCAGCGTCTGATCGAGCAGCCCGTCCTGTTTCAACTCGGCAATCAACTGCCCCATTCCCTTATCGAACTGCGTGGCCATGCTCTGCAGGTTGGCGTTCGGAGCGTAGATGTTGGAGTGATGGTCCCAACTGCCGAACGTGATCTGTACGAAGCGCGTTCCCAGGTTCCCCTTCACCAGATTGCGCGCGGTCAGGCAAGCATTGCCGAAACTGGTGTTGCCGTAAGCGTTGCGGCGGGTCTGATCGAAGTTGAAGACGTTATCGATCTCGCCGTTATACATCATCTGGCGGGCGGTAAGCGAGAATTTGGCGTACTCGTCGGCCGACGGCCCGATCGGGGCGCCGTTGCGCATCTCACCGTCGAGATCCAAAGCGAGCCCGAACCTCCGATCCAACGCCAGGGCGCCGTCGGGATGCTTCGTATTGGTCAATCCGCCGCCATTCGGGCTCACGTAAAACGGCCCGTCTTCGGGCGGAAAGTAGCCCTGGTCAGGACCCGACTGGCTGTTCAGTGACACGAACGCGGGGAGCACGCCTGCCCCGCCCAACTCATTGGCCACTACCGAACCGATGTGCGGCGCGATACGCGATAGCCCCGAGATGGGATTGCGGCCGATTTGAACCCAGGTCTGCGCCAGTCCATGCGCCGTATTCCACGCGCGCACGCTGCGCAGAATCGCGATCGAATCCAACTGCGCGGCCACATTCGGCATCAACCCCTGCGGGAAGCGAATGTCACCGTAGCTGGTCGGATTGAAATAGGAAGGGGTCCACGCGCCTTCCTTTAAGTCGAACGTGTCGGTATGGCTCGGCGCGCCCGTCAGCAGGACGAATATGCAGTACTTCGCGGTGCCGATGGGCGACGGCGCGGCTTTTGCCACGGTTGCGCCCGGCCTGCCCGGCAGCAGAAAATATCCGCTCAGCGCGGCCCCGGCATGGCGGAAGAACATGCGCCGGTCAATGTGCGGACGGCGCCAGAATGGCAATCCCTGAAGCCCACCCCAATCCACTCCGAATCGATCGCGTGCCATTTTGTGCGTCCCCTAGTAGCTGAACAGAAACTCGATTTTGTTGACGAGGGCCCAAGCCAGGTCCTCGATGGCTGCATTCTTCTGAGCGGCGGTGGTTGCCTTCGACAAGGTCGCGACCACCTTCGTCCGTTCCGCGTCCGTAGGCTTTCGCGAAACGAAAGTGATGAACATTTCCTCAGCGATCGCATCGTTGGCGGTCATCTTCGCAATGTTCTGCAACACGGGTGAAGCGGCGACGTGGACGCGATTCAGCACGAAGCTATCGTTCATCAGAGCCATGCCTTGCTGCACCGAAGTCGCCTGGCCGCGCGGTTGTGTGTCCCGGTTGCCGCGCAGGAAGTAGTTCATGAACACCTGGGCATTGCCTGTGTTGGTGCGCGGCTCGACGCTGTCCAACAACTGCATCGCGTAGGTCACCGTCTGCCCCCACTGCGCGTACTTGTTAAACACGCCCGTCGAGGTGCACAACGCGTCGTGGACCTCTTCACCGTCCAATCGCCGCGGATAGTGCCGCGCAAACAGCGGGACATATTCGATCTTCCATTCGCCGTTGTACTCCGAGCTGAGCTGGTAAGCCGACGAATTCACAATCAGCCGCAGCACTTCGCGCAGGCTGTAGTTCTGGCGCACGAACTCGCCGGCCAGCTTCTCCAGAAGTTGCGGATGCGTGGCCTGGAACGTCCAGGGAGCCTCGGGCGGATGAGCCGGATCCAGGCGCGCGGGATCCAGTCCGTCGACCGGATCGGCCAACGCCATGTTGAACATCTGCTTCCAGACGCGGTTCACAAAATTGCGCGCAAACATCGGATCGTTGACCAGATTGGCCGCAAACGCGCCGCGCCAGTCTGCATCGGCGGGCTTCGCCCCAGTCTCGCGGTACTCGGGCGTCAGTCGCATCAGGGGGCTGGAGACGCGATTGGGACGATTGCCGTAATTCGTATTCAGATCGTAGGTCCGGCTGGCGATGTCCTGCACCGAGTAGCTGTTGTTGTAGAACAGCGTGTTGACAACATTCGCCGGAGTGCCCGCGGGCGGGGTCCAGCGCACCAGATTGCTTTTGGCGAAGAAAGCGGACATCTTCTCGGCATCGGTCCGCACCACGTTCTTGCCCCACAGGCTCAACGCGTCCAAGTGGCCGCGTCCGTTGTGGCACAGCAGGCAGTCGTACTGTCCAAGACCCAGAAATGTTGTAGCCGACTTCACCAGCATCGCGTCGTAAGTGTCCTGCGCCGGCCCGCCAGGCGCGCCCGTGCTCGACAGGAAATTGACCGCACCGCTGGCCTCGTCGTAAGTGTTGCCCGTGGCGTTGATCATTTCGGACGCCATGTCTCGGATGCTCTTGCTGTCCGACACCGAAACCCAGATGTATTTATAGAAAGCGTTGCGGCCGTCGATCTGTTCCGGGCTGTAGGACACGGAGTTGCTGGCCGAATTGCGCAGCCAGTCGCCCATCCACATCGTCCACTTGTCGACGAATCCTGGAGCCCACAGCAGTTGATCGGCGAGCGCCGCGCGTTTTTCGGGATTCGGATCGGCCACGAAATCGCGGATGGCTTGTGGACTTGGCAGCCGCCCGGTCAGGTCGAGGTTGATGCGGCGGAAGTACTCCTCGTCGCTCGACAATAGCGCGGGGGTCACGCCGGCAGTCGCCATCGCCCCGAGAATTTCGTCGTCGATGAAGTTGCGGGGCCGAATGCTAGCGGCTGCCGCGGGCCGCTGCTGGGCCGCGCTGGCCAGATGCAACATCTTGGATCGCGCGAAGATTTCCCCGCGAGTCCGCGACTGCACGGCCAGAAAGCGGTCCGGCGCTGACTGGAAACTACAATTCGCGCCCGAACTGTTCTCGTCCGCGGGTGCGCGGTTCGCAAAGAATAGCGCGGCGGCCACTCCGGCGCCAAGTGAAAAGAGGCGGTACAGGCGGGGCATCGGGCTCCTTTGAAGGATTCTCTCTATGTTAACCCGAATACGCCAGCAATGCGCAAAATCGTTGCGCTCGTGCGAATAAAATATCGCTGTGGACTCAGTGCGCTGGCTATTCATCAGGTTGCTCGGCGTAGTCTACCTGGTTGCGTTCATCTCCTTCGGCATGCAGGTGCCAGGGTTGATCGGATCGCGTGGCATCGAGCCTGCGCACCTGTATCTGGCAAGAATCGCGGAGGTCGCCGGAAGCTCCGGATACCGCATGGCGCCCACACTCTTCTGGATCGGCAGCGGCGATGCCGTACTTTATAGCGCATGGATCGCAGGCGCGGTCTGCGCGGTTCTGGCGATCGCGGGCGTCTTCTGGCGCGGCGCACTGGCGGCGTGCTTTATCCTCTATCTCTCGTTCGTCAATGTCTCCCAGGAGTTTCTGTCCTATCAATGGGACTTTCTCCTGTTGGAGACAGGATTCCTGGCCTTGTTTCTAGGTTATGGCCCGGTCATTGATTACCTGTTCCGCTGGTTGCTCTTCCGGCTGATGTTCTTCTCGGGCGCGGTGAAGCTACTCAGCGGCGATCTGACGTGGCGCGGCTTAACCGCACTCACGGTCCACTACCAGACTCAGCCGCTTCCCTCCCCTGTGGCTTGGTACGCGCACAATCTCCCGCCGTGGTTTCAACAGGCATCCTGCGTGATCGTGCTGTTCATCGAATTGGTGGTGCCGTTCTTCGTCCTCGGTCCGCGGCGCGCGCGCCTGTTTGCGCTGCCCTGGCTCGCCGGACTCCAGGCGTTGATCATGCTCACCGGTAACTTCGCGTTCTTCAACCTGCTGACGCTTGCGCTGTGTATCTTCCTGGTGGACGACGGCGTGCTCGCGCGCGTATCGCCGGTAAGGTGGCGCAATCCGGCCGCGCTGCAGCAACGCAGTTTCATTCCGGAGCGGGGCCGCGAGGCAATCGCGTGGAGCGCCGCGGCCCTTGTCATCGGCCTGAGTATTCTAATCGCCTTGCATACCCTCACCGCGATCCGCCTACCTGGGTCCGGCCCGATCCTCGAAGCCGCGGCACCCTTCGGCATCGTCAACAGCTACGGTTTATTCGCCAATATGACCACAACCCGGTCCGAGATCATCGTCGAGGGGTCGAACGACGCGGTGTCCTGGCGTCCTTACGAGTTCAAATACAAGCCCGGGCGATTGGACCGCATGCCCGCATGGATTGCGCCGCTGCAGCCGCGTCTGGACTGGCAGATGTGGTTCGCCGCACTGGGCTCCTACCGCAAGAACGTTTGGTTCGTGAACTTCGTAGCACGCCTGCTGCAGGGAGAGCCGCGGGTGCTGCGCTTACTTGACAACAACCCGTTTCGAGATCATCCGCCCCGTTTTGTCCGGGCCGTCGTTTACGAGTACCATTTCACGGACCCGCGCACTCGAGCGCAAACCGGACAATGGTGGACACGAACTCCAGCGGGTGGATACTTGCCGGCCGTTTCGTTGGACAGCCTGTCCGAACTGCGAATCCTGCGGTAGTAAGCGATCAGTTCCCGAGGCGCGAACATTCGATCCGGCTCAGCGACGTGCATGACCTGTGTGGTACGACAGTGGCCGAGCATCCCAAACGGTGACGTTCGACTACCTGGACCGGTCGGGCGGCGTTCGAGCAGTCGGCGCCTCGCTCGACCTCAACGCCGAGTTTGCCGTCTCTGCAAACACCACGCTTTCGTTATACCGAGGAGTGGGGCGCGGGAATGCCAGCCGCCAGACTCCGGCCAGTTGCTCACGCCGATCTTAATTTGCCACCCTCAGCTCGCGTTCAGACTCGAAGAGATCTTCGAGTAAACGCCACTCATCACCGGTATCACCTGCGTTGGAATGAACGTTGCGACGATGACGGCCAGCGCCGCCACAACCAGGGCGTATTCGATCATATCTGCCCCGGAGCAGTCTCTCGCAAGGCGCCGCAGCATGTTTCTCATCACAGGCCTGACTCCATATTCCCTTGCACCGCCAGAGGCGCGCCATCAGCGCATCCCATTAAGAAAGTGGGGCAAAGACGCGTAGTCCCGCCGAATCCGGGGAACAAGGGCCCCCTCACATCCGTCATTGTTAAGTAGTGCAATCCACTGCATCCTTTGCCGAGGCCGCCCGCCTTGCCGCCGACTCACTGCGCTCCAGCAAATTGCGCAGCTTCCTGACGCTTCTCGGAATCATCCTCGCCACGGCCACGCTCATCGCCGTCATGTCCATCATCAACGGCATGAATATGTACATTGCCGAGAACGTATCCGACATGGGCGCCGACGGATTCCGTGTCGTTCGCATGGCGTTTATCGGCAATTGGGATCCCAAGAAGTTCCTGGAGTTCCAAAAGAAGAACCCGCTGCTCCGCGCCGAGGAGTTCGAGTTCCTCAAGAGCCGGGCGACGCTGGTTCGCGAGATTGGCATCGGAGTGGGCCGCAGCGGCCGCGTGTCCCGCAACGGCGATGCTCTGGATAGCGTGGACGTCGAAGGCGGCACGCCCAACTATGCGGTCATCAACAACTACCAGGTGGCTAACGGGCGCTTCCTCAGCGAAACCGACGACCAGCATCGCCTGCCCGTCGTGTTTATCGGCAGCGATCTCAAGGAGCGATTTTTCCCCAACCTGGACCCGGTGGGCAAGACGATCCAGATCGACGGGCGGCCCTTCGAAGTGATTGGCAGCGGAAAGGCTAAGGGCAGCGTTTTTGGACAGAGCCAGGATAATTACGTCGTGGTGCCCGCGCAGAGTTACTTCAAAATGTACGGCGCCCGTGGCGGGATGGCCTACATCGCCCTGGCAAAGGATCGCACGGTTCTGGCCCAGGCGCAGGACGAGGTCCGCATGCTGCTACGCGCCTATCGCCACCTGGGGCCCAAACAGGACGACACGTTCTCGTTGATCTCCTCGGATTCGCTCGTCTCGGCCTGGGACCAACTCACCGGCGCCATCGCCGCTACCGCCGTCGCCGTCGTTTCAATATTCATGGTGGTAGGCGGCGTCGTTATCATGAACATCATGCTTGCCGTGGTGACCGAACGGACGCGCGAGATCGGAATCCGCAAATCGGTGGGCGCGCGCCGCCAGGATATTCTCAACCAGTTCCTGGTGGAATCGTCGATGCTGTCGGGCGCGGGCGGCCTTATCGGAGTTCTGATCGCCTGGGCCGTTACGATCGTCGTGCGCAGCTTTACGCCGGTGCCCATGCGTATGCCAATTACATCTGTGTTGATCGGGGTCGGACTGTCCGCCGCGGTCGGCCTGTTTTTCGGCATCTACCCCGCGCGGCAAGCCTCGAAACTCGATCCGATTGAAGCGCTGAGGGCAGAATAGATGAGTTTTCCGCAAGTCATGGCCGCCGTCCTGCTCGCGTTGAATACGATTCGCGAGCACAAGATGCGCGCCTTCCTCACCGTGCTGGGCGTCATCATCGGCACCGGGACCATTATTGGCGTGGGCTCCATTATCACCGGACTGGATGGCGCCATCACCGGCGTACTGCGCAGCTTCGGCAGCAACACGCTCGTGGTGTTCAAATTCAAGCTGGTGTCCTTCGGCAATCGCAGCGCCGAGGAGCGGGCCCGCAAGCCGCTCACCTATGAGAACGCAGTGAGCCTGGCCGAGCGCTGCCCATCGGTCGAGCGCGTGAGCCCGTACCTGTTTTCCTGGGACCCGAATTCGCACCGGCCGCAGATCGACCGCATCCGGTACAAGGGCAACGACCTCCTTCAGCTCGATCTGGGCGGCACCGAGGAGGGCTATGCCGAGGGCGGCAACGTCGAAATGAAATCCGGGCGATTCATCACCGACTTCGAAAATCAGCATCATATGCCCGTGGTCGCGCTGGGCGAGGACGTCGAGCGTGCCTTGTTCAGCGGCGAAAGCGCAGTGGGCAAGTCGGTTGAGTTGAACGGCCACGTGCTGGAGGTGGTGGGCGTGATGAAGCGCCCGGCCGCGTCGATGCCCGGACGTGACGACCGGCGCGTCCTGCTGCCCTATTTCACGATGCGCAAGCTGTTTCCGTCGGCGCGCGAGAACATGCTGAATGTGATTGCGAAGCCGGGCAAGCTCGCAGCGGCTGAGGACGAGGTGCGCGCCGTACTCCGCCAGGAGCGCCGCGACGGCTACTCCAAACCGGATAGCTTCGACATCTCAACGTCCGACCAGATGGTGGAAGACTTCCGCAAATTTACCGCGATGACCGCGCTGGTGATGGTGGTGCTCAGCTCCATTGGGCTGCTGGTGGGCGGGATCGGCGTGATGAACATCATGCTGGTTTCGGTGACCGAACGCACGCGCGAGATCGGAGTGCGAAAGGCGATCGGGGCCCGCCGCATGGATATTGTAGTGCAGTTTTTGACCGAAGCGGTTGTGCTGACGGGTCTCGGCGGCTTGGTGGGGATGGCATTGGGCTGGACGATCTCGATGATTGTGCGGCTGGTCTTCCCGAGTCTGCCGACTTCAGTGCCGTTGTGGGCCGCGGGTCTGGGGCTGGTGGTTTCGGTGGGCGTCGGTCTGTTCTTCGGCATTTGGCCGGCGAATAAAGCAGCACGGCTCGATCCGGTGGTGGCGCTTCGTTACGAATGATATAGCGCCCGCGTTGCTGGGCCGTGTAGAATGGTGTTCGTAGCTCGCCCCCATCGTGCGGATGTGGCGGAATTGGCAGACGCGCTAGATTCAGGTTCTAGTGTTCGCAAGGACGTGGAGGTTCAAGTCCTCTCATCCGCACCACAACGACTGTAATCACCCGACGAAGCCGTGAGCCAGTATCAGGCAAGTTCCTGCGCGAGGCCCAATGGCCGCACTCCGCTCGCCACGAATGACAACAAGCCGGGCTCCCGAAAAATCCAACCGGGCGGATAATAAAGGATATGCGATCCGTCGCAGTGCTGGCCCTATCCTGCTTCACAGTCTTAAATGCGGCCGCCCCACCCAAGCCGCTGTCCATCCAAAATGCGGCGCTTAGCCAGTATGAGGACGGGCCGGGGGTGCCGCCGTCGTCGTTCTTCGTCGCGGGAGAGACCGTGTGGGTCAGCTTCCAGGTGTCCGGCTACCGGTCTACTGCCGAGGATGATCCTGCCATCAAGCTGAGCTGGCGCATCGAGGCCGCAGACGCAGCCGGGGTGCCGGTTGTTGAGCCGCTCGCCGGGAACATCGCCGCAGTGCTGGCGCGGGAAGACAAGAACTGGATGCCCAAGGCTCGGGGAACGATCCTCATTCCGCCGTTCGCCGGGTCGGGCAAGTATCACTTAAAGTTGTACGTGAAGGATGAGATCGCAAATGCCGAGGTCCATAGGGATGTCGAGTTCGCCGTTCACGGCCGTGAAGTGCTGCCTGCGGCATCTCTCGTGTTGCGCGACATCGGATTCTATCGGGGCGAGGAAGATAAAGCAGCGCTGAACCCCGCCTCTTACCGGCCGGGCGATACGGTCTGGATTCGGTTCGAGATCGACGGCTTCAAATTGGGCGAGCAGAACCGTCTCGAGGTGGGCTATGGGGTCACGGTTGCGCGGCCGAACGGGGACGTCCTGTTTCAGCAGCCCGAGGCCGCCGTTGAGCGCGACCAGACGTTCTACCCGCGACGGTACTTGCCGGCCGGGCTGAGGCTGGACCTTACGAGGGATCTGCTGCCCGGCCAATATACGGTGACGATAAAGGCGGACGACAAGGTGGGCGCGCAGAGCACGGAGTCGGCGCAGACGTTCACGGTCGAGCGCTGATCGCCCGTACAAAACTTTCTTCGAGATTTGCAGCGAATAAACGCGCCTCGAGCCACTACATCCCGTGGCGCTCTTCACTACGCGAACAGCGGCGGTCTTCGGTATCGACGCCCATATCATCGATGTTGAAGTGGATATGTATCCGGGCTCCGGCCGCGATTTCATCACGGTTGGCATGCCCGACACGGCGGTGCGGGAGAGCCGCGAGCGGATCAAGTCGGCGTTACTGAATTCGGGTTTCGGGTACCCGAACAAGAGCGTCACGATCAATCTCGCTCCGGCCAATGTCCGCAAAGAAGGCGCCGGGTTCGACCTGCCGATGGCACTGGGAATCCTTGGCGCCATGGGGATGGTGAGTGGCACAGGCGAGCATCTGTTCCTCGGCGAGTTGTCGCTCGACGGTTCGATTCGTCCGGTACGAGGCGCTCTCTCGGTGGCTGCGTGTGCGCGAAAACAGGGGATCCGAAATCTGTGCGTGCCGGCCGACAATGCGGCGGAGGCGTCGGTGGCCCAGGGCGTGAGCGTTTACGGCATGCGGCACTTATCCGAGGTGGTGAAGTTTCTGGCGGAACCGTCTTTATTTCAGCCCACCGACGCGCGGGCGGCGTTTTCATCGACAGCGCCGTCGAATGGCCTGGACTTCGCCGAAGTCCGTGGACAAACGGTTGGTAAGCGCGCGTTCGAAGTAGCCGCTGCTGGCGCGCATAATTTGATGATGATCGGGCCGCCCGGGTCTGGAAAGACGATGCTGGCGCGGCGGCTGCCGGGCATTCTGCCGCCGCTCACGTTTGCAGAAGCGCTGGAAACGACGCAGGTGCACAGCGTCGCCGGGTTGCTCGGCTCGGGCGTGGGTTTGCTGAGCGAGCGGCCGTTTCGCGCGCCACACCATAAGATTTCCGATGCCGGACTGATCGGAGGCGGAAGCGGAACGCCGCGGCCGGGCGAAGTAAGCCTGGCGCACAACGGTCTGCTGTTCCTGGACGAGCTGCCCGAGTTTCCGCGGAACGTTTTGGAGCTGCTGCGCCAGCCTCTCGAAGAACGCGCGGTAACGCTGGCGCGCAGCAACATGACCTTGTCCTTTCCGGCAAACTTCATGCTGGTAGCGGCGCTGAACCCGTGTCCCTGCGGGTTCTACGGGAGCGCGACACACGAGTGCCGCTGTACGGGTGCGATCATCTCGCGGTACCTGGGTAAGATCAGCGGGCCGTTGCTGGACCGGATCGATCTGCATATCGAGATTCCCGCGGTTCCGTACAAGGAGCTGCGCGCAAAAGACGGCGGTGCGACGTCGGCGCAGATGCGGGCTCGGGTGGAATCGGCGCGGCGGATCCAGCAAGAGCGCGGCTACTATAACTCGCAGATTCCGTCGGCCGCGGTGCGCACGGTATGCGCGCTGGATGAGGCCGGGGAGCGCACTCTGGAGATGGCGGTGCGGCGCATGGGACTGTCGGCGCGAGCGCACGACCGGATTTTAAAGGTCGCCCGCACCATCGCAGATCTCGATGCATGCGAGCGAGTCTCGGCGAAACATTTGGCCGAAGCTGTGCAGTACCGCAGTCTGGACCGGAGTTACTGGAGTTGATGCGCGTCGCTTCAAAAGGCAAATCTCAGCGATAACTGCACCCGGCGTGCCGGCCGCGCGCTACGCGCTGACCGAAGAAGGGCGAGCTGAGATTGCCGACTTACCCCGCGTAGTTGACCTGGTTCGTGACGTTGAATGCATCGACGGCCGTGGTGAGCCGTGGGCCGTCTTTTTTCGTGGTGTGCTGCGTCCTGACGCACACCCGCAAGAGGCAGGCAATCCGCAGAGTGCGGGGTTTCGGCCTGCAATGGTTACAGGGACAGTAATCGATCGTGAAGTCGCCGGAGGACACAGCCGGGAACTGGAACGCGCATCTGCATCGGTGGCCGTCTTTCGCTCACCGGCTTCGCCATGCTGGCGAGCGGTAACGGCACCCCCCGGGATCAGGCTCCGCTCTGATCGGAAACCGTGCCCGACAACGTCTATGTGCCGCCGGAAATCTGAGCATGGAGCTAGCAAGAGAGCAATAGAGTTCGCTTAAGATCGCCTGCCGGGGCGAACCGGGGCAATGATACATTGGTGAAAAGCCGGATACACCATGAACCAAGACACCACCACACGCCGCAATTTCATCGCCCGCAACGCGACCGTCGCAGCCGCCGCGGGCATTGCCGCGAAGTCGAAAGGTGAACGGCCGATGGCCAAGGCCGCCGCCCGAGTGCTGGGCGCAAACGATCGCATTAACCTGGCGTTCATCGGCAATGGCATGCAATTCCACGGTCTGCTCGATCGTGCGTTCGAGCGGCGCAAGAAGGAGACGAACGACTTCGAGTATTCCGCGGTGTGCGACGTGTGGGCCCCGCGTGCCGAGTTCGGCAAGAAGCGGACGGGCGCGGAGAAGACCTACGCCGATTACCACGATGTCCTCGCGCGTCCCTACATCGTCGGGGTCGTGATCGCCGTGCCGGATCACTGGCATTATCCGATGGCGCGCGAAGCCCTGCTGGCCGGCAAAGACGTATATCTCGAAAAGCCGATGACTTACACGATCGAGGAAGCCGCGAAGCTGAACGATCTGGTCGGGGAGACCAAGCGCGTGTTGCAGGTCGGCGGCACCGGCCCGAGCACGAAGCTGTACTGGAAACTGAACGAGTACATCCGCGCGGGCAAGATGGGCAAGGTGGTCTGGGGCTTGATCAGCTATAACCGCAACACACGGACCGGCATGTGGGATTATCCGATCCCTGGCGTGGGCGAGGAGGCGTGGCCGGATGCCGCAGTGAAACCGGGCGAGAATCTCGACTGGAAGATGTGGCTTGGCCCCGCCCGTAAACGCGCCTTCAGCGCCGATCGATATTTCCGCTGGCGCAAGTATTGGGATTATTCGGGCGGCAATGCGACGGACCTTCTGTATCACCGGCTCGGAATGATGTCGACCATCGTCGGCTTCGACTTCCCCGTGCGTGCATCGGGCATGGGCGGGATTTACGTCCAGAAAGATCGCGAAGTGCCCGACGTATACATGACCATGGTCGAGTATCCCGGCGATTACTGCGTGAATATGGTTTCGTGCATGGCGAATTCGCAGTCGGTGCCGATGACCGTGTACGGCAACTGGGGCACGATGACCGTATTGGAAGGTAGGGCGGCCATGGGCGCGATGGGCGATCTGCGCAAGACGGAACCGGGGCAGCCGCGGCCCCAACAAGCAGCCGTGATCAAGGCTGAGCGCGCATTCACCAAGGAATTCCAGGACGTCAACGACGGCAAGACCGAGGTGACGATTGAGGGCGAACAGAGCCCTGACCTGGTTGACGACTGGCTGGACTGCATGCGCACCCGTAATACCACGGTTTACAACGTAACGCGCGGATATCAGGTGATGGTGGCGATCAAGATGGGTGTCGAGTCGTACCGCGCGGGTAAAATGATGGCCTACGATCCGGAAAAACACCGCATGCTGCAGGCCGTCCCAGCGCATCGCGAGTACCCGCCTAAAGACGCTTAACAGCGCGGCGCAGTCGCCGCTGCACGAATTTACGAAATCGGATGGCTGGTTTTCGGGTCATAGATGCGAGGGAACTATGTCTACACCCACGTATCCGAAAACCGGTTCAGCGTCCGGCGACACAGCCAAAGACGCAATGAATGCCGCCAGTGATGCCGTCAAGCAAGCTGCCGATCGCGCCAGCGAAGCTGCTAAGCAGGCCGGCGACAAGGCTTCACAAGTAGGACAGGAGGCCGTCGACAAAATCGACGCTAGCCGTGAACCCGTGGCCCAAGGCTTCCAGAAAACCGCTGACGCCATCCGTTCCTATGCTCCGGATGCAGTTGCCGATAAGGCGCGTTCCACCGCCGATGCCATCGAAGGTGCGGCGGGATATATCCGGACGCGCGATATCCGATCGATGGCGAGCGACCTGACCGACGCGGTTCGCGGGAATCCCGGTCCCTCGCTGCTCGCGGCACTCGCGGTCGGCTTCCTGCTGGGCATCGCGCTCCGCAGCAACGATTAGCAGACTTCCGGACAGGGGAGTAGTATGAAGGACGCGGCCAAGGATGCCTCAGGACAACTGGGGCACTACAGCTACGGCAAGGAGCGCTCGCCTGGCGACATCGTCAAAGATATCGTATCCAGCGCTCAGGACATCATCCGGTCTGAAGTACGTCTAGCGAAGGCGGAAGTTCGCGAGGAGTCGGCGAAGGCAATCTCGGCGGGAACGCTACTGGGCGCGGGAGCCGTTGTCGGGCTGTACGCGCTCGGTTTCCTCATCGCCGCTGGCGTTGCCGCACTGGCGCTGGTGCTGCCGTGGTGGGCGGCTGCGTTGATCGTTGGAGCGGTGCTGGCGGGGGCGGCGGCCGTGATGGTGAACCTGGGTCTTGCCCGCTGGAAGCATGTAAACGCGACACCAACTAAGACCATTCAGGATGTAAAGGAGAATGTGGAGTGGCTGAAACAGCAGACGAAATCCTAGAGCAGATCGAGGTGAAGCGGAACCGGTTGGGTCAGAACATTGACGAGTTGGAGTCCTACGTTCGCGAGAAGACGGACGTGAAGGCGCACTTCGACCGGAAGCCTTGGATTTTCCTGGGTGGCGCTGCGGTGGTGGGTCTGTTGGTGGCGCGAATGTTCCAGGGTGACGAATGACCCGGCTTCTGCTGACACTCATGTTCGCAGCGCTCGCATCGGCCGACAGCGGTGTTTGGACCATCCAATTGGAACCGAAGGCGCCATTGAAAGCGGGGCCGGCCGTGCCGATCGGAGTGACCGTGAAAGACGCGAGTGGCGCGCCTGTCACGGGCGCCACAGTCCAGATCGTGCTCACGATGGTGGACATGGATCACGGCGAAACCAAGGTGTCAACGCGTGAATCCGCTGCCGGTTCGTACGAAGGGCGTGCGAAGTTCATGATGGAAGGCAAGTGGAACATCGAGGTTCGAGCGAAAAAAGGCGGCCAATCGAGCTCAGTCAAGAAGCAGGTTGAAGTCGGCGAGTAGTTTCTGCGGGCGCCGCGTCCATAGCCGCCAACGAGCGCTATGATTGAAAGAATGGAGACACTGCGGATCACAGAAGCTGAACTGGCCCGAGATGTCCATGGCGTTTTGGCGAGGGTTCAGAACGGCGTCCAGGTGATCGTCGAGCAGGACAATCGTCCAGTGGCGACGATCAGCACACCGCACATAATGGGTCGACTGCTATCGGAGAGTATCGCGCTTGCCGAGGCACGTGGTACAACTGCAACCCTTGATGAGGGTTTTATGAGGGACTTCGAAGACGGGATCGCCGAACGCAGCCAATCATGGAGACCGCCCGCCTGGGGGTGATTCTCGACTCCAGTACTTTGATCGAGGCGGAGCGGCTTCACTTCGACGTAGGCCGCTACAGTAGTGATTTCCCATCACAAGCAATACTGCGGAATTAGCGGAAGATTCACGCCGAATAGTCGCGGCAATTCGTCACTATTCCTTTCGACGGCCTGCTTATTGGCGCTTGCGAGTTGGAACGCGGATACGCCATCGCGACGCGCAATGAACGCCACTTCAAAAAGATCCCCGGACTGAATCTCATCCCTGTTTAGGCCGGCCACGTGTGGTGATGCGTCGCAAGCGCCCACGCCGATTCGCCGCGCTGCCGGGAATCGAAAGTCTCGCCCTTCGCTGGAAACATCTACTTGCTCCAATCGGCCTCGAAGAGCCGTATTCGACAGAACTCCGTTTGGAGCGCAACCGCAAGCTGATCGAGTCCGGGTGCCGCGTGCTGGAAGCGTGCTTGGACGTTGGCTTCATCCAGCCCATCTGCGTTCACCCGGTTGCACCGATCGCATTAGATGGAAACGCCGGTTGCCGCGCGTAGCAAATTCGCAAGATCGGACAAGAATGAACGGAACGGCGCGATTCCGGCACACTGGCGACATGACGATGCCTCTTCATTGTTGCGGGCGGCGCGCTCGCTCAAACGCCCACGCCGCTGCGCATTTCCATGATCTCCGTGTGAGTGCAAGACGGATCCCGAGGGGCATCGCCTGACCATTCTGGGACCGTCGATAATCGAATCTACAACTATCCTGGATATTTCGCGCCCCGATCCGTTAGACTTTGTACAACGATGGGCGCAGCGCCTCTCCGCATTGTCCTGGACGCGCGGCGAATCTCGGATTTCGGAATCGGGACGTACATCCGCAACCTTATTTCGGCGTTGGCCGGTCTCGACGCGGAGAACCACTATACGATCATTACCGGGCCGGAAGAAGCTAAGCTGATTCCGGCCGCGCCTCCAAATTTCGAACAGGTCCAATACAGCGGATCGGGCCGCCGCTGGATCGATACGATGTCGTTCGCGCATTTCCTGCGGCGCTTCAACGCCGGCCTGTTTCACATTCCGCTCAACGACGTTCCCCTATTCATGCCGAAGCCGTACGTGGTGACCATTCACGACATGAGCACGATTCTCTTTGGCCCGCACCGCTCGGGCTGGCGGGACGAGGTCAACGTCCACCGTTTCCGGCGCGGACTGCTGCGAGCCAACCAGGTGATCTCCGTGTCCGATGCCACGCGCCGCGACGTGCGGAACCTGATCGGCATCCCCGAGAAGCGAATCCGCGTCATCTACAACGCGCCCGATCCGATTTTCACAAACCCTCCCCTCGCCCTCGAGCTGGAGGAGACACATCGCGTGATGGAGCGGTATCAGATCAACTACCCGTTTCTGCTGTATGCCGGCAATATCCGGCCGCAGAAAAATATCCCGCGGTTGATCGAAGCTTTCGCCGTGGCGCGCGGGGAACTGGCGTCGCATCCGGTCTACAGCGATCTGCGGCTGATCATCATCGGCGATGAGATTTCAAAATACCCGTCGGTGCGCCACGCCGTGATCAAGAGCCGGGTGGAGCAGGCGGTCCGCTTTCTCGGGTTCGTTCCGATCACCACGCTGCGCATCTTCTATAAGCAGGCCGCCGCGTTCGTGTTCCCTTCCCTGTACGAAGGCTTCGGATTGCCGCCGATGGAGGCGATGGCGTGCGGCACCCCGGTGATTACATCCAACGTAAGCTCGCTGCCGGAGGTGGTGGGCGACGCCGCGATCATCGTGAACCCCGAAAACCTGTTCGATATCGAGCGGGGCATCAAAGAATCGCTGCTCGACCAGGACCTGCGCCGGAGCTGCATCGAGAAGGGTTACCGGCAGGTTGGGCGGTTTAGCTGGCGGCGGACGGCCGAGCAGGTACTCGAGGTGTATCGCGAGGTGGGAGCAGGGGATCGCGTAACAGCTCGGGCTCGTACATCCAGTGCAGCGGAATAGCGCGGGCTCGGATAAGCCCGGTCCACGGCGCCGCCGACCGCTCCCAGCGGTGCGGTGCATTGCGGCACGAGGCGCGGATCAGATAAAGGCTTCCGCGGCCCCGCCGTACCCAGCGCAGGCAGACCTGGCCATCCAGGATGACTGCGAACAGCGCTTCGGGATCCGGGCACATCAGTCCTTCGGGAGAGGAGTCCAGCAGAACCAGGTCGCCGGTGGAGAGCAGCGGGGTCAGCGTCTCATCGTGTGCCAGGCGGGCGACGACGGGATTGTCCAGACGCGAGAGGTACCGGATCGGGACAGGGACACGCTCAAAGGGGCTGGGCTGGTCCGGCCAGGGCAGACCGGGTCCGAGGCGGTCCTTCAAGACGGGCACCTCGATCGATAGTTCGGCCGCCCGCGCGCGCATCAGCAGCGTACGGCGCAATTCATCGGTTTCGAGCAGATCGAGCGCGCTCATGGCGAGGCCGGCCAGCAGGCGGTCGCTCGACCGGGCGTTGAAGGCGCGCACGCCCTTGAGCAGGTTATGAAGATGGGGCTGTGAGATATCGACTTTCAGAGCCAGGGCGCGTTCGGTCAACTCCCCGTTCTGGATGCGCCGGCGGACTTTTTCGACGAGGCGGCCGCGAAGCGCTTCAAATCCTATCATACGGTGCCAAGTACTATTTCTATTTGAAATAGGGTCGATAGTACTTCGATTTAATACACGCTAATCATACTATATTTTCTCCAGTCACATCGTTTTCTCTCGTCTACTTACTCCTTTGCCAGCAATAGCTTCCGGTTCGCAGCGCAGGCCGGCTGCTGATATTCCGTATTTTGTTCCGGCGCAATTCGTTGACGGATTTCCGCGCTGGAATAAGATTGAAACAGATAATAAACCAGGGTGGATCGGAGAATCCGCCCGGAGGACACTAATAAAATGCTTTGGACTCGTTCGAATACTCTCGCGCTGGCAACCCACAAATGCGTGGTATGCCGTGGATCTGGACTCACTTTTGGCCGCGCCGGCGCTATCCGGGGCTGCGATTGCGTGCTACGCAACATCTTCAAGGTTTGCTTCAACCGTTTCCGCTCCTGCGTCGAGCGCGAGAAATACCTCAGCAAAGTGACCCTGGAAATTCACTCCGGCCCGAACCGCCGCGGAACGTGGGGATTGAAGCAGGAAGAATACATCGCCGATTTTTTGAGCGTCACGCGCAACGCTTTGGGCGCGGAGGACTACCGGATTTTTAAGTACCGGTATCTGTTAGGGGCGGATTGGAAGCTGTGCACGCGAAAACTGAAGATGGAACGAGGCCCGTTCCACCATGCGGTCTATCGCATTCAGACCAGGTTGGGCGAAGTCTACTCGCAACTGGAGCCGTACGCCCTGTACCCGCTCGACCAGTATTTCGGCTCGAACCATCGCACGCAGCGGGCCCAGGCGCTTCCGGTAAGACAGAGCAGAGTCGTGCCCATCCGGCCACCGGTGGTGCAACTGCCGAAGCTGGACGATCGCAAGGTGGCGTAACGGTGCGGGCGGGGCGGGCTAAAGCGCCTGCCCCGCTCGAGCGCGTCAGTTAGTGATGTCGTGCGTCGTGCTGCGGTCGCGAACGGGCAGATACAGCTTTTCCCAGTCCTTGTGCGCAGGCGCGTCGTCGTAAGCTTTAAAAGCAGCCTCGCTTTCAAACTCGATTACGAACGCGTTATTATAATTGTCCCCCTGCACTTTCAAAGTCTTTGTCCAAATATTCTTAATCCCCGGAACCCCGCCCGCAAGCTGTTCCAGGCCTTTGATCGCCGCGTCCCGCTGGGCTTCGGTGGAATCCGGCTTCCAGCGCACAGTCACAACGTGCAGCACTGATTTCGGCTTTCCGAAGCGGTTGGCTCCGGCCAGCCATCCCACGCCGCCCATCAAGGCGAGGCAGGCCACGGCCAGTACTCTTCTAGACACATTCATTTGAAATCGTCTCCTTATGCGCCGTTCTAATTCCCGACCATCGCTCACAAATCAAAATTGAATTGGCGGGATTATCCGGCGCGTATTTCAAAGTTACAGGACCCGCAAGCCTTTCCGGGCTGGCGGGCAAATAGGGGGAGAGTTGCGAGATGTCCTGCGAGGCGCGGTAGCGGACGCCAGCCACCGAGTAGGAGTAGTAGATGGCGCCGGCGCCCGATTCCATGATCATGCCATCGGTGAGGCGGCCTCGCTCGGCCACCAGGAGGCGGCGTTCCCGCTCACGATCGGCCGCGGATCTGTGCTGGCCGGTGAGAACGATCCGCGCCCCGGCGGCAATCAGCACAACGGCGAGAGCGGCGAGGCCGGCAAGTTGCCAGGCTGGGGACAGGACATACCCTCCTTTAGCGGCCTGCGGGAACCTCTTCGAAAACCTTGGCATAGTCCTTCAGGAACTGCTCCAGTCCCTTGTCGGTCAGCGGATGGTTGAACATCATGTCCAGCACCTTGAAGGGCATGGTGCCGATCTGCGCGCCCGCTTTAGCAGCCTCAATCACGTGGATCGAAGTCCGCAGGGACGCCGCCAGCACCTGGGTTTTGATTCCGTAGTTCCCGTAGATTTGAATAATCTCTTTGACCAGATGGATGCCGTCCCAGCCGATATCGTCCACCCGGCCGACGAAGGGGCTGACGATGTAGGCGCCGGCTTTTGCGGCGAGCATCGCTTGCGCGGCCGAAAAACACAGCGTGACGTTAACGCGAATGCCTTCCTTGCTCAATGTGGAACAGGCCCGGATGCCGTCGCGCGTCAGGGGCAGTTTCACCACGACGTTCTTGTGAATCTGCGCCAGCTTGCGGCCTTCGGGCAGCATTTTGGCTGTCTCGGTGGCCACCACCTCGGCGCTGATGTCGCCATCGACGATGTCGCAGATCTTGCGGATCTGCTCTTCGATCGGCTTGCCCTCTTTGGCGATCAAAGTCGGATTAGTTGTTACGCCGTCCACCAAGCCCAGATCGGCCCCATGGCGCAATTCATCCAGGTTCGCTGTATCCAGAAAAAACTTCATTGGCCCTTCCTTTCACTGGCGCACGACGGGGTTCTCGAGAACACCGATGCCTTCGATTTCCACGCGGATGATGGAGCCAGGTTGAACCGGGCCCACTCCGGGCGGCGTACCCGTCGCAATCAGGTCTCCGGGCTCGAGCGTCATGAATGCGCTGACGTAAGAGATGATAGCATCCACCGGAAAAAGCATCCCCGAAACTTCTCCGTCCTGCTTCACGATGCCGTCAACACGCGTCACGACTCGCAGCTTTTGAAGGTCGACATCGTCGCGCCCCACCATGCACGGCCCAACCGCGCAGAATGTGTCGAAGCCTTTACCACGGGTCCACTGGCCGTCTTTGCGTTGCAGGTCTCGCGCGGTCACGTCGTCGACGCAAGTGTAGCCCAGCACGTAATCCATCGCGTGCTCGCGCTGGACGTTGCGCGCGCGTTTGCCGATGATCACGCCCAACTCGCCCTCGTAGTCGACGCGTTCGGAGATAGCCGGGTAGACGATCGCGTCACCAGAGGCGGCGAGCGAGGACGGCGGCTTCAGGAAAATCAGCGGCTCGGCGGGAACTTCGTTGCCGAGTTCGCGGGCATGTTCGGGATAGTTCCGCCCTACACACACGATCTTCGACGGCGCGCAGGGAGGCAGCAACCGAACTTCAGTGAGGTTGACGGAAGCAGGATCCCCGTAGCACACGTCCTTGTTGTCCGTCGTCGTGGGAGGGATCTCACGCAATTTTGAGTAGCGGATTCTTTGCATAATTCAGGGAGCGGCGACCTCGATTTCTGCTGACATTTTACTTTCGTTCCCGCTCAGATCGAGCGCTGCGACGGCATAGCGGTACTTCTTCCCCGCCTCGATCTGACGGTCGCTGAAGGCTGGCGCATCGGTGAATTCGGAGATTCTTTCGAAGCTGCCCGCGCCGGTCGCACGGTACAGGCGGTAGCCACGCAGATCCGGCTCGGTGTTGCGGTCCCAAACCAACTCGATCACGCCGATACCGGCTACGGCGGTGAGCCCGGCGGGTACGGAGGGCGGAAACTCGTCCTTCGCAATAATGATGACGGGTGCCGAGATCGGGCTCTCCGCTTTGTCGTGGATCGCCTGGACCATGTAGGTGTACTCGACGCCGAATTGCGCGCCCGCGTCGGCGTAGGTCTTCGTCACCGGCTCGGCAATCATCGCGGGAGCTTTTTCATCCGGGCCTTTGCGAAAGACGCGGAAGGCGTGCTCATCGCTGCGCCAACTCAGGCCAACACCCTGCGGCACGGCTTTTGCGGCCACGTCGAGGGGCGCGGGAACGGGAGGGATTACGGCGAGCGAAACCATGTTCGACCAGGAGGACGCGCGCCCTTTCGGGTTCACCACGCGAACGGCGGCGATAATTTCCGTACCGGTCCACTCCGCAATGGGGACAGCGGTGTGCACGGCTCCGGTAGCGGTTGTGTCGACGGCGATTTTGCGCGCGGAGTCGGCCCAGCGGTTCTGGTCAAACGGCGAGGAAGCCGGGCCAATGCGCAGATCCACGGTGCCCAGACGCCTCAACACCAGCCCCTCGGTGGTGAGCGGCGCGATGGTGAAGTCGATCATCAGCCGGTCGCCATACTCGACGATTCGCAGGTCGCGGACCGGCATGGCGATATTCAAAGCGGGTGGCAGGGGGTCGCCGATTTGACCACAGGAAGCGCACAAAAGAAGGAGCGGAAGAAACACGAACCCGCGCATCAGAGGATGTACTTGCTGAGGTCCTGATCCTTCACGATGTCGGCCAGGCGCTTGTCGACATAGGCCGCATCGATCTTGATGTTCTTCTTTCTCAGGTCGGGACCATTGAAGGAAATCTCCTCGATCACCTTTTCCATGATGGTGTGCAGGCGGCGGGCGCCAATGTTCTCGCTGGAATCGTTGACGCGCTGGGCATAGTCGGCCACGGCGTGAAGCGCGTCGTCGGTGAAGCTGAGTTTGATACCTTCGGTGTCCATGAGCGCGATGTACTGCTTGATGAGCGCGTTCTTGGGCTCCTTCAAGATGCGGATGAAATCGTCGCGGGTGAGTGCCTTCAGCTCGACGCGAATCGGGAAGCGCCCCTGCAGTTCGGGGATGAGATCGGTGGGCTTCGAAACATGGAAAGCGCCGGCGGCGATGAACAGAATATGATCCGTCCGCACGAAGCCGTGGCGCGTGTTGACCGTCGTGCCTTCGACGATGGGAAGTATGTCGCGCTGCACGCCTTCGCGGCTGACATCCGGCCCGTGCCCGGACTCGCGGCCGGCGATTTTGTCGATCTCATCCAGGAAGATGATGCCGTTGCGTTCCACGCGTTCCAGGGCAACGCGGGTAACCTGCTCCATGTCGATCAGCTTCTGCTCTTCCTCTTGAATGAGATATTCGAGAGCTTCGCTGACCCGGATTTTACGTTTACGCGTGCGGCCGCCGAAGAGCGTCGGCAGAACGTCCTTGAGGCTGACGTCCATCTCCTCGATGCCTTGATTGGTCGTGATCTCGAACGTCGGCCCGCGATCCTTGACATCGATCTCGACCATGCGCTCGTCGAGCTTACCGGCCCGCAGCCGCTCGCGGAGCTTTTCACGCGTTCGCTCGGCGCTCTCCGGCGGCTCGGGCTGCGGCGGCATCAGCAGGTCGAGCAGGCGTTCCTCGGCGTTCTTCTCGGCGCGCTCGGCCACCTCTTCCAGACGCTCCTCGCGCACCATGTCGATCGAGATGTCGACCAGGTCGCGGATCATGGCCTCGACGTCGCGGCCGACATAGCCCACTTCGGTGAACTTGCTGGCTTCCACCTTCAAGAACGGTGAATTGGCGAGCTTGGCCAGGCGGCGTGCGATTTCGGTTTTGCCGACGCCGGTCGAGCCGATCATCAGGATATTCTTCGGAATTACATCCTCGGCCATTTCGGGATCGAGCTTCTGACGGCGAATCCGGTTGCGCAGCGCGACCGCGACGGCGCGTTTGGCATCGGCCTGTCCGACAACGTAGCGGTCGAGTTCGCGCACGATTTCGCGCGGGGTTAATTCATCGAGTAATGGACGCTCGTCGTTGGCCTGGGCCGGCAGATAGATGACCATTTACTCGAGTTCCTCGTAGCTGATATTTTCGTTCGTATAGATGCAGATCTTACCCGCAATGGCCATCGATTTTTCGACGATTTCGCGCGCGCTGAGCTTCGTGTTTTCAAGCAGCGCCGTCGCAGCAGCCTTGGCGAACGGGCCGCCGGAGCCGATGGATGCCGCTTCGTTATCGGGCTCGATTACGTCGCCGTTGCCGCTGACGATGAACATATCTTTGGGGTCGGCGACCAGCAATAACGCTTCCAGGTGCCGCAAAATCCGGTCGGTACGCCACTCCTTGGCGAGTTCGACGACGCTGCGGGCCAAGTTGCCATTGTGCTGCTCGAGTTTGGATTCGAAGCGCGCGAATAGGGCGAACGCATCCGCGGTTGAGCCCGCGAAACCGGCGAGAATTTTACTGTTATAGAGCCTCCGCAGCTTCTTGGCGGACGCCTTCAGAACCTCCTGTCCAAACGTGACTTGACCATCTCCTGCCATCACCACCTTGTTGTTCCTGCGAACACACAGAATGGTAGTAGAACGAACTTTTTGACGCATTCAGCTTCGATTTCAGTGTAACAGTGGACGCGGCGAGATCTTTCAGGCCTGGCATCCAGCGGAAGTTTTTGCTTCGATTACTCGATGCGGTGCGAGAGGATAGAGGTGTGCCAGCATTCACGCCGGAAATGATCGCCCTCGCCTTCATTCGCTACGCTGTTTTCCTGTTCTCGACGACGTGTCACGAGGCATCGCATGCGCTGGCGGCGAAACTCGGGGGCGATCCCACGGCGTTTCATTCCGGCCAGGTTTCGTTGAATCCGGTGCCGCACATCCGGCGCGAGCCGTTCGGCATGGTGGTTGTGCCATTGCTGGCGCTGTTCACCGGGGGCATGATGATCGGCTGGGCGAGCGCTCCGTACGATCCGGTGTGGCAGCATAAGCACCCGCGGCGCGCGGCTTGGATGTCGCTGGCCGGGCCGGGCGCCAATTTTGCGCTGGTTCTGATCGCGGCGATACTGATTCACGTTGGGTTATCGGCGGGCGTGTTCCAGGCTCCGCAGCAGCTCAATTCGCAGCACTTGGTGGAGGCGGCGCGGCCGGGCGCCTGGGACGGAATCGCGCGGCTGGTCAGTGTACTGTTCTCGCTCAATCTGCTGTTGGGTGTCTTCAACCTGATCCCTGTGCCGCCGCTGGATGGGTTCAGCGCGGTGGGCGTGCTGTTGCCTGAATCAGCCGCGGCGCGATGGGACCAATTGGGCCACTCGCTCCGCTCCTATTCGTTCCTGGCTCTGCTGCTGTGCTGGCAATTATTCGGGCGGCTGTATTGGCCGATTTTTGGGTTCGGAGTCCGGCTCCTGTATCCGCACGCTTTCTACGGGTGAGTTGGCGCGGATGTGCGGATGTAGGCGGCTCGTAGAAACCGGAGTCGAAACAGGTTCGTCGTGATCACCCGCGAGCAGTCGCGCTCGGTGAAAGGGCGTTGTTGTGGCCGTCGCGAAGGAAGCGATATCGCCGGGTGCGCGAGACTCTCTCCACGAGTCCTTTGACGCAGAGTTTGGAAAGCTCGTAACGGAGTGAGGCCGTGTCAGCGCCGGATTCTTCAGAAATCGACTGCTCGCAAATGGAGATCCCTATCCCTTCGGTCCTGCTGCGGGCGGCACAACCGGCGCGTACTCCTCAGGGAAGCGCTGCCGGAGCTGAGCCGTAACCCAATCCATTGCATTCGCCCGAGTGCACCCGGCCTGCTCGATCGCTTTCATTGTCGTCTCCCCCAGAACCCCGTCGATGCAACCGGCGTCGAAGCCCAGACGAATCAATCCCGATTGCAGCCGCGCGACGTCCTGGTCCTTCACTGAATCAACTGGTATGCCGCTTTGCAGGATGCTGCTCACCGACATCTGGGCGTACGCGGACACTCCCCTTCCCGCCTTCCCGCTGACCACATATTCATAGACGGCGTGATGGCTGCCGCGGCGGTCGAAGTGCCACGCCTCGCTCTGGCCCGGATTGGGCGATTGAATGATCGGCTCAAACCCGTGGGCGCGAGCGACCTTCCAGAAAGTGGCCAGCGCCATTCCCACCGAGGCCAAGTCGATGTCGATGGCGCGCCCCGCCTCGTGCATGCTGCCGCCCGGAGGGGGGCTATAGGCCTTCTTCTTGCCCTGCCTCCAATCCTCATGCGACTGCTTCTGCATGTCGTAGCTACGGAACAGATCGCTCAGCCGCAGTTCATGGCCCTTCGCCCGAACGTCGGCCGCGATGGCGAGGATGCCCGCGCGCGTATCGGGTGTGCACTTGGCCATCCGCGAAGGCAGCGGGCCGTTGTTATAGATGGATGGGATTTGGATATCAATCAGGGACTGCGTCACGTAAAGAACAGTGTCGCGACGGGGCCGTTCCTCTCATCTGCCGGCGGTCGCTGCCGATATGTTATTCATGCGAATGTCCGCGATATCAAATGGCGCGATGGCGCTTATTCTTGTATCGTCCCAAGCTCTGGCCGAAATTCAGATTCCGACCGGGACGAAGATCGCCTGCCGTCTCGAGCAGACAATCTCCTCGGCCACCGCCGACGAGGGCCAACCTGTCCAGTTGTCCGTTACCGAGCCGGTCAAGATAGCAGATGAGGTTGTCATCCCACAGGGCGCCGTCGTGCAGGGTACCGTCGTCACAGCAACGGCGAAACGCCGGATGGGCCGGACGGGCAAGCTGGACTTCTCCATAGACAAAGTCCGTGCAGCGGATGGCGAGTTCATTCCGCTCAGGTATACGATGCAGAAACGCGAAGGCGGGAGTCACGCGGTCAGCACTGGTGTTATGACTGCAGGAGCCGCCGTCCTATTCTGGCCTGCCGCTCCCTTCTTTTTACTCCGCAAAGGCAAAGATGTGACCATCAATAAAGGTATTGTGTTCGAGGTGTTTACCGATCAGGACCACGCCCTGAAAGGGCCAACGCCACAGAATCAGAACAGCTCCGGCTCCTCCGACGCCGGAACATTGGCCATCACCTCCAACGTGTCAGGGGCTGAGATCGAAATCGACGGCAACTATACCGGCAGTACGCCAACCACGCGCAGGCTTCCAGCGGGCATACACAAGATCGCGGTCAAGAACGGTGCCGAGGTTTGGGAACGGACGCTCGACGTGCAAGCCGGAACTAACATTACCGTCAACGCAATTTTGAAGGCGACGTCACGAGAAGGCCCACAACGATAGTTCAATTCAAGAACTTACGGCGCCATCACGAGCCGGTAAACCGCGAATGAGCCGCAATCCAAGCCGGCCAGCGGCGAAGCGAACGGTTGATCGGGCAACCGCAATGTCACCTGATACACGCCAGTCATTCCGGGAGCGAGTCCGGCGAACAGGGTCGTCGCAGGCGCGGTTTGGGGTGCGAAACGGCAGGTGACCGAGCCGGTGATGGGCCGCAGCGAATCGAGTGGCGCGGGTACACCCGTCGTTACCGAACCCTGCACCGCGCCCAACCCAGTCATATACATGTGCACAATGTCGCTGGGCGCAGGCGGGGTTGTGACCAGCGCGCTGAAGTCGGCGGTCACCATCTTGATTCCGAGGAGGCTCGTCGTGCCCGGATCCGCCGGCTCGAAACGAGGCGCGAAGGCAAGCACAACGGCCGTTTGTATCTGCGCGAATGGCGAATCGCCGGCGAAATCCAGACGGAACGGCAACTCGCCTGTACGCTGCTCCCAGGGCACTTGAACCGCGACTTCCTGATCGGTCTTAAATAGGACTGGCAGCGGTTTGTCGTCGAGAAGATAGCGTCCATCCGCCCCCGACGGGCCGGTTCGGGCCAGGCGAACCATGGATCCGGGCACGAACCCGAACGGTACGTTGATAAAGGGCGTCGCGGGCACGACGGTCTTAAGCGACTGTTCGCCGCCCGCGCCAACCCGGATCCTGACAATTCGCCCGGCCGTAGTTGCCACAAAGGCGACATCGCCGGCATCGTTCAGCACGCCCGCCGACGCGAGTTCGCCTTCGCGCAAAGAAATCGGACGGCTCACGCCTGTGGTCGAGTCCGCCAGAAACGCCGGACCCTCGATGCGCGCTTCTGTCACACGGTACAAGACCCAGCGGCCATCGTTGCTGACCGACATGAATTGTGGACCCTGGAAGCGGCTCGCCACCGGAGCAAACAGGACAGTGTCGGCGCTCGTCGACAGATTGCGAACCAGCAGCCGGGCGCCGTTGGGCTTGGCGTCCGCGGCCATCGAAAACTGCATGTATACCAGCACCTGGCCGCTATCGCTGAGCGCCAGCGGTAAAACGCCGCCGGTGAGCGAGATAGGTTTGACCGCCCCGTCGCGCCAGATGCCGGAACCGGTGAGAACGCTGCCGTCCGATGCGATTGCCGCAGCCTGTAATGGCGGCGCGGGCACGCTTGCTCGACTGTCCGTCTCGAGGTCGATCAACGTGGCTGCCTGGGCGGGTCCAGGCCCAAACGGCGGGATCAGCAGCGCCCAGCGTCCGTTGCGGCTCAACTCGAGCGATCCCTCGCCAAGAGTGCGCGCCGCAGTGCCACGCAGCTCGCCCCGGCCAGGAATCGCCGTACACGCTTCCTCTGGCGGACCGGGTGTCATACACGCGTTGCGCAGCGTGAATCCGACAAGCCGTCCATCGCTCGACACCTGCGGTAGCGACGCGCCCTCGCTATTCGAACCGCTGATCGTCGGTCCGCGCGGAACCAGATTGCCGCGCTCGGCAAACAGTTCGACACCATCGGGCGTCCAGCGGTAAATTCGCCACTCGGGTGCCGGCACGCCGCCCGCCGCGCCTTTCAATCTGAGTTGTGAAGAGAAGTAGAGCTGATTCCCGTCCGCGGTTGTGGCCAGCTCGGAGAATTGAGCCACCGCCGGGATCGCCGCCAGGAGTGCGAATAGAATTCGGGGGTACACCTCCGATTCTACTCTTCGCTCACTTGCGCATCACCGGCCCGCTGCCCCACTGCTTCTCTGTGAACGACCGCCCTTGTCCTAATGGCGCGCTCACTTCCTGAATCGTCATCCGCACCTTCGACCCGGAGACAGTCGCCTGGACGTAGTGGAAGAACCAGCCTTCCTCGAACCCCGTGCCGCGAAGGTGCCCGCCCGAGCTGCCCACCATGAGATACGTCACGCCGCCATGCTCGAAGCGCGCGAACTTATGCGCGTGGCCGCTCACGATGTACTGAACGTGATATTTGACGGCGAGCCGGTGCAGCGGAAAATCTCCGCCCAGCATCACCGGCAACAGCCAGAACGGGCGATGGAAGAATACGAACTTGAGCGGCCGGTCGTGGTTCTTGTCCAGATCCGCCGCGAGAAACTCCATTTCGCCGGCCCCCAACCCCTCGGTCTCGCTGTTATCTAAGATCGTAAAATGCGCGCTCCCGTAATCGAAGCTGTAGTGGGCCGGCCGCTTCGTCTCGCGTTGATAGATCCGCCGCGACGCTTCGGACCAGATGTCGTGATTGCCCGGCGTGAAGTAAAGAGGATACCGCCGGTACCTTGCGAACAGCGGGCGCAGCGCGGCCCATTCCCGTCCGGCTGTCGAATCATCGCCACCCTGAATCGTATCGCCGACGTTGATCACCATGTCCGGACGCCAACGGTCCACCTGCTGCCACACCTGCTCGTAGACTCCCGGCTGTGCCTCACCGGTGCGGTCGCCCAGGATCGCAAACCGGAAATCGGAATGGTCGCCGGCGCCCGTGGCGATTACCGCCGACACCAGAGCCAGGCTCATCCACAATCGCAGGGTACCCATCATAAGGATTGTTCTGAGACGGTGAGAGGTTTTCCGCGTTCCGGGCACTAGTAGACCGTGATGAGCCATCTCGCCGATCTTCGCCAGGCTGCCGACGGCTTCGTGTTACAACTGCTGGTCCCGCTCGGAATATATCTTTTATTCAGCGGACTGGATGACCTGTTTATTGACATGGTTTGGCTGTGTTTCACCGTTCGCGGCAAGCTCTTCTGGAAACCGCGCGTCGTCCTGCCCTCGGAACGAAAATTAGTCTCATCACCTGAACAGCGCATCGCCATTTTCGTACCGCTGTGGCACGAGGCGGAGGTGATCGGCGGCATGCTGACCCACAACGTTGCCGCGATCCGCTATCACCATTATGACTTTTTTGTCGGAGCGTACCCCAACGATTCTGCAACTATCGCGGCGGTGCGCGCCTCTGAAGCCCGCTTTGCCAACGTGCACCTGGCGGTGTGTCCGCACGATGGCCCCACTTCGAAAGCCGACTGCCTGAACTGGATCTACCAGCGCATGCTGCTGTTCGAAGAAGCGAACGGGGCGAAGTTTGATGTCGTTATGACCCACGATGCCGAGGACCTGATCCATCCCGAATCGCTGCGCTGGGTGAACCACTTTGCCGGGGAATTCGGGTTCGTTCAGATTCCCGTGCTCGCGCTCTCGACTCCACTTCTGAACGTCGCGCACGGAATCTACTGCGACGAGTTTGCCGAATTTCAAACCCGAGATTTGCCCGTCCGCAACTTCATGGGCGCGTTCGTGCCGTCGGCGGGTGTGGGCACGGCGTACACACGTACGGCTCTGGAAGCGCTTGCGGAGTCGTCGTCGAACCGGATCTTCGAGCCCGGTTCCCTCACCGAGGATTACGAGAACGGATTCCGGCTGCATGCGCTCGGCTTCAAGCAGGTGTTCGTACCCATCACCAGGCGCAACAGCTTTATCGCCACTCGGGAATTCTTCCCACGCAAACTTGCGGCGGCCATTCGCCAGCGCACACGCTGGGTAACCGGCATTGCACTGCAGGGCTGGGAGAATCACGGCTGGCACGGCCGCCCCGGCCAACTCTACTGGCTGTGGCGCGACCGGAAGGGGTTGATTGCAAATCCGATCAGCCTGCTGACCAATCTCGTATGCGGCTATGCGCTGGCGTCGGGCTTATGGTCGCGCGTGACTCTGCCGGGCTATGTCGCCAGGATTCTCGCGGTGACCTTCGCATTGCAGATTCTTCGTACGGCGATCCGCATCGGCTGCGCCGCTCGCGTGTACGGCATCGTGTTCGGCATGCTCGCTCCATTGCGGGCCGTCGTAGCTAATTACGTGAACGCGCTCGCGGCGTTCAAAGCCGTGTACCGCTACACGAGAGCGAAGATGCGCGGCGAGCAACTGGTGTGGGTGAAGACGGAGCACGCCTATCCTTCGCGCATGGCACTGATGGTGGAGAAGCGCCTGCTTGGCGAGATTCTCGTCGGCTCGGGTTACCTGGAGCAGGATGTTCTCGACCGTGCTCTCGCATCCCAACCCGCCAACATGCGCATCGGCGAATACCTCGTTTCGCTGGGCGAGTTGACCGAAGACGACCTCTATGAAGCGCTGAGCCTGCAGCAGGAATTGCCTCTCGCGGTCGTGCGGGCACCCGGTATCCCTGCGCGGGTGGCTCGCGCGTTACCGGCTCAAGTTGCCGAGAAGTGGAATGTGCTGCCGTTTCGAATCGAAGAAGGGTATCTGGATATCGCGGGCCCGGAACTGCCGGCGGAAACGATGGAGATAGCTTTAAAATCGCACACGTCGCTGCGGATTCGCTTCCATCTGATCACTCCGCTCGAGTACGGGAAGCTCAAGCTGAAAGCCGCGGCGGCTTGACAGCGATCGATAATTACTCGAGAGGCGGCCGCACATCCTTCTGCCGGGCTGCCTCGCCCACGCGATTCACGGCGGGTTGCGGCCACGCCGTCACCGCGCGCGAGGTCATGATGATGTGCCCGCCATTCATCTCAAAAAGCGGATCGATCACCAGCGGCTCGCACACTGAGCGCGGTTCCGTTCCGGAGATGAAATAGGCGCGAACCGTTGGGCCACACTCGGGAGCGCCCAGAAGTCCGCTCACAGCGTCCACCCCAACCCCCGAAACTCCGGGCGGCGGCGGATCGAATGGGCGCGTATGCGGATGATACGCTGCGGCGCGCTTCATGAACTCGGCCCACACCGGCAACGCCGATTTCGAACCCTCCAGTTCCAGCTCGCGATTATCGTCGAAGCCCACCCACACGATGCACAGCAGATCGGCTGTGTAGCCCGCGAACCAACCATCCCGCGACGTTCCCGTTTTCCCCGCGGCCGGCACTTTGAAACCGAGTGAGCGCACGTTGGCCGCCGTACCGCTGCGCATCACTTCCTGCAGCATGTCCGTCATCAGAAACGTGATGCGCCGGTCGAGGGCACGGTGCCGCTCCGCAGTCCCGGCAATGAGAGTACGCCCGTTCGACGTCACCTTGGCCAGAAAGGTCGGACGCACATACTCTCCCTCGTTTGCGAACGCCGTGTAGGCTCCCGCCATTTCCAGCGGCGACGCTTCGTAGGCTCCCAACGCAACCGCGGGCGTGGGCTGGACCTCATCATTCAAGCCGCAACGCTTCGCCAAATCCACCACGCGGTCGTACCCGACCTTCTCCGCCAAACTGACCGTAGCCAGATTCAGCGACTTGGCCAATGCGCGCCGCAGAGTCACTGTTCCATAGAAGTGCTCGCCGAAATTCGACGGCTCGTAAGTCTGCCCGCCCGCATAACGGAACACAGTGGGCTGATCCACGACAGTACTGGAAGGCGTGAACACCTTCTTCGAACCATCGATCGCCGTGGTCAGCGCGGCCGCATACACGAAAGGTTTGAAGATCGAGCCCGGCTGCCGCTTCGAGAGCGCATGATTCAACTGGCTGCGCGCGTAATCACGTCCGCCGACCAAAGCTTTCACCTCGCCCGTGTGCGGGTCGAGCGCGATCAACGCAACCTGAGGAAATACGCCGTCTTTCGCGATCTTCTTGGCTTTCACCAACGCATCGATCTTGGGCATCGTGACCCGGACCGCCTCGAGGGCCGCTCGCTGCAGCTCGGGGTCAAGCGTGGAACGCACCTCGAGGCTGCCCGTCAGCTCTTCGTTGTTATTCAGGCGATCCTGCAGCTCATCGTTCACCAGCGCCACAAAATACGGAGCATCCCCGGCGTCCAGCTTGCGTGGAATCAGCCGCACTGGTTGTTTCACCGCGCTCGCATACTGTCCGGCGGTGATATAACTGTTCTCCTGCATAAGACGCAGCACGAGATTCCGCCGGTCTTTCGCACGCTCGGGATACCGTGCCGGATTGAAGTAGCTGGGGCGCTGGATCATGCCAGCCAGCAGCGCAGACTCTGGCAGCGTTAGCTGCGAAATATCTTTGTCGAAGAACGTCCGTGCCGCCTCACCGAATCCGTGGACGCTGAATGTCTCGCTGCGACCGAGGTACACCTGGTTGGCGTAGTATTGGAAGATTTCCTGCTTGGAGAGGCGCTGTTCCAGCACCAGTGTGATCATCAATTCACTGAACTTGCGGCGCCACCGTTTCTCAGGGTCGAGCCACAGCCCGCGAGCCAACTGCATGGTGATGGTCGACGCGCCCTGTTCCTTGCGCTTCGATTTCGCATCGATGTAGGCGGCCTTTGCCAGACGAAAAGGGTCGAACCCGATGTGTTCGAAGAACCGCTTATCTTCCGCCGACACGACCGCGTGCACGAGCGTAGCGGGAATCTCCGGGAAGCTCACCATGTGGCGCTTCTCGCGGTCGCCATCCACGATGTTTGTGATTAGCTCAGGCTCAAGCTGATAGGTATCGAGCTTGTTATGGGTCGACAGGCTCACCATCCCGGTGATCGCGCCCTTACTAAAATTCAAGACGGCTGGGTGCGGCTGGAAGTACGACTGCGGCCCCGGATGCACCTCAACCGAATCCGGCAACAGCCGATACCAGCCCTTCTGGTTCCCTTCCTGACGCGAGTAACCCGCTCTCTCAAGTCCCGTAACCACCGCTTCGGGGGTGATTTGCTCGCCCGGCTCTATAGAACGCGGCGCGGAATAAATGTTCGAAGCATTCGCGAAAGGTCCGTTTCGCAACGTGGCGCTGACGATGCGGTAGTATCTGGCATATACCAAAACGAATACCGTGAGCATCAACATCGTCGCCATCACCGCCGCCGTAACCCAGGGATGCCGGCGGATGCGGTCGCCGATGTTGCGCCATCGCGAGGCAGACGTCGAGCTATCGGAATTTATCACCGGGCTAGTCCGAGCACGCATCATTCCAGAACAGCATTTCAGGAGTTTAGATTCCAAGCGGATGCGTGAGGTGGTATTTATTACCCGCCCTCTCCCGGAGAGGTTGCCGTGTGCGTAAGACCCATTGCCGATAATAAACCAGTTCCGATTCGATCCTCGCGGCTGACCAGCCAAGCTGGACGCCCATCATGCGGGCGACATCCGCGCTCACGTCGAGCCCCTGATCCGCCCGGAACCCGAGCTTCGATCGTCGCAGCATGAAGCCGGCGAGATCGCGGCATTGTTCTTCGTTCACCGCCCGCTCAATCGCGGCCTCAAGATCATCGTTCTCTTCACGCTGAGCGCCGGGCAGCATCCGTTCCGCGGTGGAGCACTTCACCTCGGCCCGAAGTTGCCGCATCCCCTGGTCCACGGCTTCCGAAGCGATCGAGCGATAGCCGGTGATCTTGCCGCCCAGGATCGATACGAGCCCGGGGCTCGATTGGATCCGGTGCGAACGGGTGACTTCCGATTCCCTGCCCCGCTGCATTACGAGCGCACGGACCCCAGCATTGGTCCAGTATATGGGAGCTTCCACAGCGGTGGGCACGAACTCGCCCGTCGATTGCATCAGATAATCGACGTCCGCGGCACTGGCGACAGCGTCGCGAGGGTCGCCCGCGTAATCGGTATCCGTGGTTCCGATCCATCCCAGGCCCATCAGCGGAATCACGAAAAACAAACGCCCGTCCCTTTTCGAGAACAGAACGATGGCACGCTGGCTTAGCAGCGGACAGGTAAGATGAACGCCTTTCGTCGTGCGGATTCGCGCCTTCACGTTTCCGAGCGGCGTCATGTTGAACCACGGACCCGTGGCGTTGATCACAACACGCGCGCGCACTTCCGCTTGCTCGCCGGTCTCCGTATCGCGAACCCGAACGCCGGTCACTCCTCGCGCATCGGACATCGGCCCCACTACATCGACGTAGTTGCAGGTCACGGCACCCATGCTGCGTGCGTCGACGATGTTCTCGACCGCCAACCGCTCGGGCATCTCTACCTGCGCATCGTAATAAGTGACGCCGCCCTGCAATCCTTGCCGTCGCAGGCTCGGCTCGGCCTCCATCACTTCCGAGCCTCCGAGCACGCGGTAGCGCGGCAGACTCTTGTCGTAGCTGAGCGCGTCGTATAGCAGCATGCCCGCATGCATCTTCCAGCGATGCAGCAGGCTGCGGTCGTAAAACGGAATCAGGAATTCGAGAGGCTTCACCAAGTGCGGCGCGATACGCAGCAAAATTTCGCGCTCGCGCAGATCCATCCGCACCAGTCCGAAATCCAGCATCTCGAGATAGCGCAGACCACCGTGAATCAGGCGCGTCGAGCCCGCCGTGGTGCCGCCGCCGTAGTCGCCCTTTTCAAATAGTGCGACCGAGAAACCTCGGAGCGCCGCGTCACGCGCGACTCCGGCGCCGATGATGCCGCCGCCAGCCACGACGACATCGAAGTGCCGGTTGCGAACAGAATCTAACGGCTGCATGTCAGGCTTCAAATGTTCACGCCGACCAGCCACAATCCGAACGCCACCGCCTGACGCAAATACAACCAGGAATCGGAGGAGCCGCTTTTGACCGCCGAAGGACGTGGCGATCCGTACACTTCGAGGCCGCGAAATTCCAGCATCTTTTTGACGCGATAGATATGATAACCGTCGCTTACTACGATGCAACTCCTCAGCCCTCTGCGGCGCATCATCTCCGCGGCTGCGGCCGTGCTATGGGCCGTGCTCTCACCTTCCGATTCAACCAGAATCGATTCGGACGGAACACCTTTCCTGCTGAGATATCTGCGCCCCACTTCGCTCTCTGTGTACACCGGATCGCCGCCCGCCCCACCCGTCGTCAGCACCAGCGGCGCCAGACCCTTGAGATACAAAAATAGCGCATGGTTCAGGCGCGCCTCCAGAACCGGGGATGGACGGCCCCGGTATTCCGCCGCGCCGAGCACAATGATGACATCGGCCGGACGGGCTTCGTCGATGGTGGACTGGACCTGAATCTCGTGAGCGACGTAGCCCAGCCACCCGGCAAGACCGAGCAGCGCGAGACCCGATCCGGTCCACAGAATCCGTCTCATTGCGTTATTCTGGGCCTTCAGTAGATTACTCTATCAGCCAGCGTCGCCATTCAGCAGCGAACCCATGCAAGCCGAAGCGCTCACGAGTTTGAAGAATCCGCTACTGAAGGCCGTGCGGCGCGCGGGAGAGCGCGGCGAGTTGACGCCGGATGGTTACTGTGTCGCCGAAGGTGCGCATCTGCTCGAGGAAGCGGTACGTAGCGGATGCGAGATCGGCGCGGTCCTGTTTTCCGAGTCCGCTGAACGTGTCCTGGCCCTTTTCCAACCAAGCCTCAACGGCATAACGCTTTACCGGCTGAGTGAGCCCGCATTCCACTCCATCCGCACGACGGAGACGACCCAGGGCGTGATCGCGCTGGTGCGCGCGCCGGTTTGGACGCTCGATCGAGTGTTCGGGGGCGAAGGCATTGCGCTGATCCTGGACGGCGTGCAGGAGCCGGGTAACGCGGGCGCGATGGTGCGGGCAGCGGAAGCATTTGGCGCAAGCGGGGTGGTGTTCCTGAAAGGCTCGGTGAGCCCGTATTACCCCAAGGCGCTGCGGGCATCCGCCGGCTCGCTTTTCCGGGTGCCGCACGTGCTCGATGTGGCGGATAGCACGCTGCGTGAATGTTTGAAACAATCGCACCGGCGTTTGTTTGCTGCAGCGGCGGATGGGATCCTCACAATTTACGAGGCGGATCTGCGCCACTCTTGCTCACTCGTGATCGGGAACGAGGGGCGCGGCGTACGGCCCGAGTTGGCGCGCGATGCGGTTGCAGTACGGATTCCAACGCGCGGCGTCGAGTCGTTGAATGCGGCCGTAGCCGCGGCGATTTTGCTCTACGAGGCGCAACGCCAGGGGAGCGTATGAGCCTGTTCGATTCGCTGCCGCTGCCGGTTCCTGATGCGGGCCGGCCCCTGGCCGAACGAATGCGTCCGCAGACGTTGGAAGAGTTCGTGGGACAGGAGCATGTACTCGGGCCCGGCAAACCGCTGCGCATGCAGATCGAGCGCGACCAGCTCAGCTCGATCATACTTTGGGGACCTCCCGGCGTTGGAAAAACGACGCTCGCCAACCTGATTGCGCGGCTCACCCGGTGCGATTTCGTTCCGTTCAGCGCTGTGCTGGCCGGCATCAAAGAGATCAAAGCGGTGATGTCGGATGCGGAGAAGGCGCGCCGCATGGGCCGGCGAACATTGATCTTCATCGATGAAATTCACCGTTTCAACAAGGCGCAGCAGGACGCGTTCCTGCCGTATGTGGAGCGCGGCGATGTCATTTTGATCGGAGCGACGACGGAGAATCCTTCCTTCGAGGTCATCTCGGCGCTGCTATCACGAGCCAGGGTGTACGCGTTACGGGCGCTCACGCCGGCCGAGATCGCGGTGCTGCTGCGGCGCGCGCTCGCCGATCCCGTTCGAGGATTGGGCACCCGCGGGCTGCAGGCGTCCGATGAAATCCTGGAAACGATCGCGATTTACGCGAACGGCGATGCGCGCTCGGCCTACAACATTATCGAGCTGATTGCTTCGGCGTCAGTCGAGGGCGACATTACCAATCAGGCGGTCGAAGACGCGCTGCAACGCAAGACGCTGGTCTACGACAAGTCGGGCGAAGAACATTTCAACCTGATCTCGGCGTTGCACAAGTCGGTGCGCTCGAGCGATGCGGATGCGGCACTGTACTGGCTCGCGCGGATGCTGGCTTCAGGTGAAGATCGCATGTATATCGCGCGGCGCCTGGTACGCATGGCGATCGAGGACATCGGGATGGCGGATCCACGGGCTCTCGAACAGGCGATGTCCGCTCAGCAAGCCGCGCATTTCCTGGGCGAGCCGGAGGGCGATCAGGCGCTCGCGCAGGCGGCGATTTATCTGGCGATCGCGCCCAAGTCCGATGCGGCATACAAGGCGCTGACCCGCGCGCAGGAGACAGTCGAGAGCAGGACCGCGGAGCCCGTGCCGTTGCACCTGCGAAACGCGCCCACTCGTGCGATGAAATCGTGGGGCTACGGCGAGGGCTACCAGCACGCTCACAAGTTCGAAAACGCGATTCCCGATATGGCCTGCCTTCCTCCGGGCCTGGAGGGCACCCGATTCTACGAGCCTACCGATCGCGGTTTCGAGAAGCGGATTCGAGAGCGGTTGGCGGAGATTGCGGAGAAGAGAGCGGGGGAGTAAAGGATGGTCTCTGACCGACGGCGCCGTTGCTAAATCGAGGAAATCGAGACAGCGATCACGAACCTGCCTCCCGCAGACTATCGGCGGCTGGTCGACTGGTTACAAGGCGCGCGAGCAGGAGCGATGGGACGAGCAGATGGATAGCGACTCGGCGAGTGTTGGGGGAGAGCGATGACAATCACTATTGACCCAAAGCTCGAGTCCCGTCTGCTGGAACGAGCGGGCGCCGAAGGGCTCACAGTGTCCGCATACATGGAGCGTTTGGTTAGCGCAGAGCAAGCGGTCGAGGAGGAACTTGAATCGCTCGCCCTGGAAGGTTTCAACTCAGGGGCGCCGATCGAAGTTGGCCCTGCATATTGGGAACAGAAGCATCGGCGCCTGGACGAACGGCTGAAGAAAACTGGTACGAAGTGATCGAAGGCCGTTACGTCGTCCGTTCCAGGGCAGACCGGGGCGTTGACGATCAAGCGCATTACTACGCAATCGAATCGACGCCGGAAGTCGCGCATCGTTTTCTGGTCGCGGCGCACGATACGTTTGCTCCGCTTGCCACGCAGCCCAACATGGGATCGCAGGCGCGGCTCCGCAAACCCGAACTCGCTTCACTCCGCGTGTTTTCCGGTAACCGGCTTCGAATTCAACCTTACGTTGGCTGAGCGATTCAGAACACACACGGCGAGTCAGCGCCGTGGGCGTGCTCGCCTCGGTGGCAAGGCAGTTGTAGATACATCGAGCGCCCCCTTGCATCAAGACAACATTCAAGGAAAGAAAATAGCTTATTGTCCAGAACCAGAACCAGACTTGCTGTTCACAGAGCCCGCGAGATGCAACACCCACTCCACGCTACGCTCGTTACAGCACGGGTTGAATTATGGAAGTGCATTTCACCCCTGAGCTTCAACAGAAGCTCAACGACTTGGCCGCTTTGACGGGCAGGCCCACTAGCGAACTGGTGCAAGACGCCGTGGCTGGGCTGGTCGATGAACTTGCCACGACACGAGATATGCTGGACAGCCGCTATGACGATATCAAGAGCGGACGCGTAACACTCATTGACGGCGAAGAAGCTTTCGCGCGGCTCATGGCGGAAACCGACGCTCAGCCAAACGGCAGGGCGTGAACAGGTATGCGCTTCACCCGGAAGCATATGACGGCCTCGATGAGATACGCGCTTACATTGCAGCCATCAATCTCGACGCTGCTTATCGGGTCATAACGCACCACCGGCCCCTCGCTTTGTCGCCACCACTCGCGATCTGGTATAACACTCTTGCGATGAAAATGTTTTTGATACTGGCGCTGTGCCTCTCGACACATGCTGCGGATTGGCGCACGTTCGGCGGCGATGCGCAGCGTACCGGCTGGGCAAAAGGCGAAAAGCTGATCGACAAGTCGAACGTCAAAAAGCTGAAGCTCGAATGGAGCCTCAAGCTGGAGAACGCTCCCATCGAGCTGTATGCGTTGACTCCGCCCGTCGTCAGTGTCAACACGATCACCCCGCGCGGATTTCGTGACCTGGTGATTACCGCCGGCAGCTCCGATACTCTGTTCGCGATCGACGCGGACACGGGAAAGCTCGAGTGGAAGAAATCATTCCAACGCGAGGCCGGCGATCCGCCCAACAGGGGAACCGGTGGATGGCTCTGTCCCAACGCCGTCGTCGCAACGCCGCTCTATGACGCGCAGTCGCGCACGGTCCACACCATCTCGATCGATGGCCGCCTGCATTCGCTCAACGTCGTGAATGGCGAGGATCGTGTTCCTCCCGTGCAATTTGTTCCGCCGTACTCCAAGAGCTGGAGCCTCAATCTCATCGACGGTGTCCTGTACACCGCGTTGTCGCAGGGCTGCAATCGCGCCAAGAACGGCGTGTACGCGATCGATCTCAAAGACCCGAAGCGCCCGGTAACGACGTTTCAAACCGCGGGCGGCGTGTGGGGCCGGGCCGGGGTGGCAGCGGGAACCGATGCAAAGATCTACGCCGAGATCGGCGATGGCGCGTTCGATCCCGAGGCGGGCAAATACTCCGATGCGGTGATCCAGCTCGAGCCCAAGACGCTGCGCCTGCTCGACTACTTCGCGCCCAAGAATCAGCGGTTCATCGATAAGAAGGATCTCGACATGGGCAACATCAGCCCGGTCGTGTTTTCCTGGCAAGGGCGCGAGCTGATCGCGGCGTCAGGCAAGGAAGGCGTGATCTATCTTCTCGATGCGAAGTCGATCGGCGGAGCGGACCACCGCACGCCTGTTTACACGAGCCCGCCGTACACCAACGAAGAGGCCAACTTCCACATGCGCGGTTTCTGGGGCGCGTTCACGAGTTGGGAAGACAACGGCACGCGCTGGCTGGCCGCGCCTGCTTATGGTCCGCCGCATAGCGCCAGCGCCGCTTTTCCGATGCGGCACGGAGATGCGAAAGAGGGCAGCATCATGGCGTTCAAGGTCGCCTCCAAAGACGGCCAGCCCGCGCTCGAACCCGCGTGGACGTCGCTCGAAATGATCGCTCCCGATCCAGCCGTCATGGCCAACGGTATCGTGTTCGCGGTGTCGACGGGCGATGAGACGCGGCAGGTGGATTCGGGCGGGCGCATCCTTACTTCCAAGGAGCGCGCCGGGTCCTCCAAGCCCGCGATCCTCTACGCGCTCGATGCGTCGAATGGCGAAGTTCTGTATTCGAGCAAGGATCTGATCAAGGGGTTCACTCATTTCAGCGGGCTCTCTGTTTCCGAAGGCCGCGTGTTTGTCGTAACAGCCGACTCGACTGTATACGCTTTCGGCTTAGGTCAGGACGCCGGGAAGTGATTCGTTTCGCGTGCATCGGCGCGCTGCTGTGTTTGCCGGCCTGCGCACAACCGGTGTTGTATGCCTGCGCCAGCTTCACCAAGGAATACGTGGTGGGCGCGAAACTGCCTCCCAGCGGACTCTTCGAACGCACCGCGAAAGGCGAGTGGCGGCACAAGGGCTTCAATACCCCGTTTGTCTTTGGACTCGACGCGACGAGTAACGATCCCGCGACGCTCTACCTTGCAGCAGGCAATGGCTTGATCCGTGCCGCGGAGAGATGGACCATTCTGACCGGCAGCGATGTCACCGAGTTGCGCGATGTTGCCGTGGACTCGAAATCTCAGAACACGATTTACTTCGCGCACACCGCGGGCATTCGCGTAACCAACGACGGCGGCTCAAGCTGGCGCGAGTTGGGCGCATCCCTGCACCGTCATTACACCGAAACCATTCGCGTCGATCCGCGTGACTCGAAGACTCTGGTCGCAGGCGGCGAGGAAGGCATCTTCCGCAGCGCTGATGCGGGCACGACGTGGAAGCTTGCGGGTGCAGCCGGATTTCAGATTCTGCGCATCGAGCCGTCGCCGCACGATCCTTGTTTCTGGCTTGCCACGACTCAACAGGGCGGTATCTTTGCGTCTCACGATTGCGCGCGCAGCTTCGAAAATCTCGGCTCGTTGGGCGTCGGTCAAAACCTTTATGACGTTGCCTTCGATCCAACGCAGCGCGAACGCATCGCCATTGCAGGATGGGGACCGGGAGTCGCGATCTCGTCCGACAACGGCAAAACGTGGGTTCTGCGCAACTCGGGACTGCCCCGGCCCGAGGTGACCAGCATCACCTTCGATCCGCGGAACCCGGGACGGTTATTCGCGGCGGTGCACGAAGAGGCAGTCTATGTTTCGGGCGATTGCGGCCTGAAGTGGACCAAGGACGGCTTGGAAGGAGCTCACGTGAACCGGCTACGCTTCCTTCCGGGCGGGCGGCCGCGGTGATCGCACGCGCCGCTGCTGCGCTGCTGATACTGGCCACACCCGCGATCAGCGCCCCGCCATTCAAAGATCGCGTCCACTCCGTCATCGATTACTACGCGCATCCGAAAGCAGGGGAACCGGGTTACGCGACCATCGCCGCGCGCTTGTGGGCGCACGAAGATGCGGCGTGGTGTTCAAAGCGGCTGATCGAACTGCTGGCTGCCGGCCCCTCCGGAGATATGTTCTGGATGTATCCGGTTGTGTCGATCGCGTACCTGGATCGCGGTCAGCTTACGCCCGAGGCGCGGGCCCGTTTGCGGGATGCGTGGAGAACCTATGCGCCGTATCGCGGCGATACCGAGAATCACTGGCTGCTCTACTACACGTCGCTCTATCTCATGACGCAACTCTATCCGGGAGAAGCGGCGGAAACCTGGTATACGGGCAAATCGTCGCAGGCCAATTTCGAAGAGTCGCGTGAATGGATTGAATCGTGGGTGCGTCTGACGACGACACGCGGACAGGGCGAATACGACTCTCCGCATTACATCGGCGTGTACCTGATCCCGATGTCCTATCTCGCGGCTTGGGCGCAGGACCCGGCGATGAAGCAGCGCGCGCGCATGATGCTCGACTACCTGATTGCCGACTACGCGCCCGAGAATCTCGATGGCGTTTACGTGGGCGCACAATCGCGCGTCTACGATCAGCAACTTCTGGACAAGTCGTCGAATGTGTCGAGCGACTTCGGATGGGCTTGGTTCGGTCTTGGACAACCGCCAACAGCTCCGAGCGGATTTCTGCTGTTCTACTTGCTGGCTAGCGCCTACGAGCCTCCCGAGATACTGCGGCGCATCGCGACCGACCGGTCCCAGCCGTACACGCACTATGAACGCAAGCGCACACGCAACCAATGGCGCTTCCACGACGAGTTGCACGCGCCGGTGTACAAGACCACGTACGTCCGGCGCGAGTACGCGGTCAGCTCCGATCAGGGCGGGATCCTGCAACCGATACAGCAGCATTCGTGGGACGTGACGTGGGCTCCCGGGGGGCGGGGCGTGCACAACACCTTCTTCGCTCTGAATCCGCATTCGTCGTTGCGTGAGTTGCAAACGTTTTTCGTCTTCGCTCCGGATAGCGGCATTGAGGACGTGGTGCGTTCGAAGAAGATGTACGATTCGCCGGACAAGTTCTCGGGTGGATCGCCCTACGAGAAGATCGTGCAGGACCAGGACACGCTCATCGCGCTGTACAACATCGCTGAAGGTGCGCGCTTCCCTCACATCAACGCGTACTTCTCGAAGGACCTGGCCGAGGTGCGCGAGGATCCGTCGGGATGGATCTTCCTGCGAGCCGGCGAGGCGTACATCGCGTGCCAGCCCTTGCAGCCCTACTCGTGGAAGCCGATTGCGGGCGGCGGGCGCAGATTGTTCAGCCCGTATTTGAAGAACGGGGTTGTCGTTCAAGTCGCGGCGGCGTCGGAGTATCGCGATCTGGATGCGTTCGGAACGGCTATCAAAGCGCTGCGGTTGGTATTTCGTTATGAGCCAGTGCCCTCGGTACGCTTCAAATCACTTCGCGGCAGCACGATCGAATTCACCTGGGGAGAGACGCCGCGCGTGAATGGACGCGCGCTCGATTATGCGAACTGGCCGTTGTTCGGCGGCCCGTTCATTGAGTCAGCAGTCGATTCTCAGGTGATGACGATCAAGCACGGCAACATGCGCCGCGTGCTCGATTTCAAGAAGCTGCAGGTGACCGACGGATCAAGCCGGGATTGAGCCGCGCTTGATCAACATCTCCATCACGTCGGCGAAGGTGTCGATCTCCTCGATAGTCGTGTAAACGTTCGGCGTGATGCGCAGGCCCTGGTACTCGCCAGGCGTCACCACCGCCGTTGTCCAGATGCGGTGCTTGTTGAATAAGTGGCCCACCAACTTCCCGACATCCATCCCATCCACGCTAATGAAGCCGATCGCGCACGACTGTTCCGGATCCTCGCTGTGCAGCAGCTTCACCCGATCGAGATTGCGCAGGCGTTCGGTCCAACGCCGCCGCAGGTAGCGGAAGCGCGCTGCCTTGCGCTCCGCGCCGATGCTCTCGTGAAACGTGAGCGCCTCTGTGATTGCGTTGCGCTGCGATGCGGGATGCGTTCCGATCTGCTCGAATTTGCGGATATCCTCTTTGAGCGATCGCTCGGGAGCCATGAGCGGCCAAATGTTTCCGATCTTCGACCGGCGCACGTACAGCATCCCTGTGCCGATGGGCGCGAGCAGCCACTTGTGCAGTGAGGTGCCGAAGTAATCGCAATCGAGGTCGGCGTGGGTGAATGGAAACTGGGCGAAAGAGTGCGCGCCGTCGACGATCACTTCAATCCCGCGGACGCGGCCCATCTGGCAGATCCGCTTCACGGGGAAGATCTGGCCGGTGCGGTTCGTCATGTGGCAGATGTGAATGACGCGCGTTCTCGGCGTGATGGCGCGCTCGATTCGTTGCGCCAAATCGTCGAGACTGGGAGGGGGCACCGGGAACGTGATCTGCTTCAGCACGATCCCGTCGCGATCCTCGCGCTGCTGCCACGACGAGATCATGCGCGGGTAATCCTGATTGGTGGTGATCACCTCGTCGCCCCGCTTCAGATCGAGGCCGAACTGGATGTTCTCGAGAGCCTCGCTGGCGTTGCGTGTGATTGCGATTTCTTCGGGATCGCAACCGAATGTGCGTGCCAGCCTGCGCCGGACGTTCTCCACGCCCGGATCGAGAATGCGCCACATGTAATACGTCGGCGTCATATTCTCCATCTCGAGCAGCCGTGTCTCGGTGTCGATGACGACCTTTGGCGAGGGCGAGACTCCGCCGTTATTCAGGTTGATCAGATTGCGATCGACAACGAAGGCGTGCCGGACGTTGAACCAGAAATCTTCATCGCGGGCGATTTCATCTGCGGGGCGCGCCGCGGATGCTTCTTTCAACGCGGACGCAAGGCCCGCGGCGGAGGCGAGAAACTGTCGGCGGTGCATGATTCAGCTAAGCGCGGTTTCAGTTCCGCGTCAACCCTCAAGTTCGTTTTCCCACTTTTGGCTATGATCGGCGGTCACCGCCCAGGTCTCGCGCGGCTCAGCCACTTCGAAGAACGACCATAGTCCGGGAATCCATGGATAGCGCTCGATCACGCCTTCATCGATCTCGACTCCCAGCCCGGGCTTTTTACTGACAATCAAATCTCCGTGATCGATGTCGAGCGGTTCGGCTAGCACATCGGCGGCGAGCGGAAACGGGTACATGCCGACCCGCGATGGAGTGGAATAGCAGGGAAACTCGAGCCATTCGACCAGCGATTCCGGCCAGCAGATACCAAGCTGCGCCGCCGCGATCACTTCGAGAGCGGTCCCCCAACTGTGAAATGCGAATCGCAGACCATGCGCGGAGATCGCTGGCAACAGCCGCCGCGCTGTGGGATAACCACCTTGGCACACGATATCCATCTGGACGTAGTCGACGGCCGCGCTCATGATCAGATCGAGATAACGCGATTCGTTCGGCTCGTGTTCGCCGCTGGCCAGAGGGACGTAGTCGAGTTCCTTCAACGTGAGGTAAGCGTCGTGGTCGTCAGGCGGAAGCGGCTCCTCGAGCCACGCGATGCGATACTCCGCCAATCGTTCGGCGATCGAATCGACGGCCGAGCGGATGTAATTGCGATCGCCCATGCGCCACCATGTGTGCGCGTCGACCATGAGATCGAAGTCGGGGCCGACGGCTTCGCGCATCAATCGCACGGTTTCGATATCCTGCTCGGGACCCATGCCGGCGCGCATCTTGTACGCGCGGAACCCGAGCTGCGAGATGGCCAGCGCCTCGGCGGCATACTCGGCGGGCGACATATACATGCCGGCCGAGCCGTACAGACGGATGCGCTCCCGAACGCGCCCGCCCAGCAGTTCCGACACAGGCACGCCGTGCGCTTTGCCGAGCAGATCGTAGAGCGCGATCTCGACCGAGCAGTAGACTTTCGCGGCTTCAGAGCTGCGCCCCGGAGCGCTCAAAAAGGGGACGCGCAGGGCGTCGGGATCCGCCAAAGTGCGGCCCACGAGGAACGGCGCGATTTCTTCGTCGATGATCCGCTTGGCGAGCGCGCTACCTTGACCCGGGCCGTAGCCGACCAACCCGGATTCGGTTTCGATGCGGATCAGCATGGCGTCGCGTTTTAGAATAGTGCGTTCACCGCCGTGGTAGGTGAGCTTCAGAGGTTCGGGAAGCGGGTAGGAGAGGAGGAACGATTCGAGTGTGGCGATGCGCATACAGGCTGGTTCAAGCGCCAGCTTATCAGGATTGCGCCCCCGTTCCGATAAAAAGAGCCGGGCGTTGGTCAGACGCCCGGCTGAGGAGCACACACGAGCCGCTCGGAGGTTGCGGCCCGTGGTAGTGGAGGAGTTTACGTGTTCAAGCCAGCAGCCCGCCGTGCCCGAGGCAGGCCACTTCCCATCCGGTCACACGATATCGCGCCAACAGCGGCGGTAGCATCAAGTCGACTACATTCGGTTTGGCCGAGCGGAAACATCCGGGCGCGGACACGATCGGGATGTCGTCTTTATAACTCAGCATCATCAAATTCCCAGGTTCCACCGGGGCCAGAAAGCGTTCCAACTGACATCCGACCCTGGCCATGGCCCGGCCCACAACATCTTCAGGTCCAGCCGGAGCCGTGGTGGATGCAATCAAAATCACGGTCGGTTTCGACCGGTGCAATTGCTGCAGGCCGCGGGTTACGGCAGCTTCGTCCTCGGTGACCGCCAGCGCGAGATTGCTCGAGATGCCGAACCGCTCCAACCGCTGCCGGGTGATGTTCTCGAACAACTGCCGCGCGCGATCTCCATTTACCGGATCCGCGTACAGCACGGCCACCGACGCCTTGCGGATGGGACGCGCCTGAAGTATCGGGCCTCTCTCTTTAAGTATTGAGATTACCGCTTCCAACTGCGATTGCGCAATAGCAAACGGCGCACTTTTTACAGTGGCGATGCGCTGGCCCGTTTTAGCGTGGATAAAATTCGGCGCTGTTGCAATTGCCACACTCGAAGTGCAATTAATCTGACGGAGCAGATCGTCGTCGACCAGCATGCAGCAGTCCTCGGTCGCGACCAGATTGGCGCGTCCCCCGGCTGCGAGTTTAATCTCGAGGCAGCCGCACCCCATTTCCTGGGCGACCTGGAGTACGGCTTGATCCTCGCCGATTTCGCCGTCCTCCAATTCCGTCACCCAAACCTGTTGCATGCCTTCTGTTTGAAGTAGCCGCACATCCTCATCACTGATGACGTGCCCCTTTGCCAGCAGCTTTTTCCCGCTTGGACGGAAAATGGTGCAGCATAAAATGCGTCCTGTCGATTCTTGAACCTCGACGGTGAGAGCCTTCATAGTAATCCTAAGTGGACCTCTGTGTTTTTGATCAATCCAGCCCGCTTCTTGACTTCGATTCTACATCTGATAGGTAGAAATAGATCAACAATCCTCTCAAATATTCGCAGATTTTTTATCGGGAATTAAAGAGGAGCGGCAATCGGCTGGCTAGCGGGCCGAAGGAACAATACTTATGAGCGAAGTGTTGGATTTTACCTCGAAAAATGCATGTTCCGCTTTCAAGACTTGATGAGGCCGAAGCACCTTCAGCATTGCCGTCTCATCACAGCATTGAAATTTGGGACATTTGAGACAATCTTTCCAAGCCTTTAGGGGTAGTTCGCCGCGGTCGACCTCGCTGAAGCCGAGTTTGCGGAAGAAACCGGGGACATACGTGAACGCGAAAAGAGATTCGAGATCGTTGTCGCGAGCTTCTTTCTCGAGTAATTCGACAATTGCGCGTCCAATGCCTGAGGACTTGCGATGCGGATCGACAGCCAGCGATCGAACTTCGGCGTGAGTGGGTGAATAAAAGTGCAGCGCGCCGCACCCTATCAGATCCGTACCACGATACGCAACGACGAAATCGCGGATATTTTCCGCCATTTCGAATTCGGTGCGCGGCAGCATGATCCGCTCGGAAGCATACGCGTTGATGAGCCGCAGCATGGGCCCGATATCGCGAAGACCCGCGCGCCGCAGATCGAACATCTGTTCAGGCAAATGTTTGCTCCACGCCGATGGAGGTTCCGATGCGCGAGCCTGCGGCAAGCTGTCCGACCACGCCTTCCAGCGCGCCTGGAGCGATGACTACACGGCGCGTTCCGGACGTGATCGCCTTTGCGGCCGCTTCGAGTTTTGCCTGCATTCCGCCCGTCGCGACACCGTCTCCGATCAGGCGCGCAATTCCGGCCGGCGTCAAAGAGGTGGCCGTCGTGCCGTCCTGCAATCGCACACCCTCGACATCGGTGAGGAAGTAGAGCGCATCGGCGCCGAATCCTGCCGCACAAGCCCCCGCCATTTGATCGGCGTTGACATTATATATATGACCAGCGGCATCGCCTCCGATACAGGCAATCACCGGAAGGTAGCCGTTCGAAGTGAGCAGGTGAACCAAAGATCCATCTGATCCGACAGGCCGGCCCACTGCTCCGAACTGCGCATCCAGCCGCTCTGCGGTAACGGTTCCAGCATCGAGCCCGCTGAGTCCGACGGCCCGCGCGCCCGCTGCCGTAAAGGCCGCCACCAGCTCATGATTCACTGTTCCGCCCAACACCTTCAGCACGGCGTCCAGCACTTCGGGCGACGTAACCCGCAGGCCGTTCACGAACCGGCTCTCGATCTGCCGCTCGGAAAGGAAGCGCGTCATCTGCTTCCCTCCCCCGTGCACGACGGCGACTTCGGTACCTTGGGCGCGTAGCTGCGCAATCTCGACGGCCAGGCGGTTGCGGCTTTCGGCGGTATCGAGCAACGTGCCGCCGAGCTTGATCAGGATTCTCACAGCAGGCCCTCTGTTTCAGTAAGCCCGAGCACCAGATTCATATTCTGAATCGCCTGACCGGCAGCGCCCTTGACCAGGTTGTCGATCACGCTGACCACGACGGCGCGTCCCGTCGACTCATCGAGCTTGAATCCGATGTCGCAGAAGTTCGTGCGTTGGACGGCCTGAATGTCGGGCACCTGTCCCGGCGGATACAAGCGCACGAAAGCCTCGGTTGCGTACTGCTGTTGATAAGCGTCAAGCATCTGCGCGGACGTTACGCCTGGGCTCGTTCTGAAGTAAATTGTCTCGAGAATCCCGCGGTCAATCGGAATTAGCTGGGCCGAAAAGCTGAATTCGGCCTCCTCGAGCCCGGAAGTAAGCAGAACCTCAGGAACATGCCGGTGATCGAGGATTGAATACGCGGAGAAATTCTCGGTGACTTCGCAAAAGCTGGTCTTCAGCGTCGGCTTGCGGCCCGCCCCGCTCACCCCCGATTTCGCGTCGCAAACAATTCCGAAGGTTCGATCCACCAGTTTTGCTTCGAGCAAAGGCCGGATAGCGAGATTCGCCGCCGTGGGGTAGCAGCCGGGATTGGAAACCAGGCGCGCGCCGTGGATGGTGGCCCGGCAGTATTCCGGCAGACCGTAAGCGGCTTCGACGAGCAAATCGGGCGCCGAGTGATCTTCTTTATACCAGCGCCGGTACGCGTCCGGAGTGCGTAAACGGAATGCGCCGCTCAGGTCCACCACTTTGATTCCGTGTTGCAAGAACGCACCGACCGACTGCATGGAAACTTCGGGTGGAGTCGCCAGAAATACGAGGGTCAGCGACTCGGCCAAGGCTCCTTCAGCGGTAGCCGGAGCGCGCCTAAACCTATTGTATCCAATAGGTTGCGGGCGGTGCTCTGCGTCCGTCCTGTGTTCTAAAAGCAAGGGCTCCACCACCGGATGCCGGTCCAGGATCCGGACCAGTTCGGCTCCGCTATAGCCCCGGAATCCCATGACGCCGACGCGCTGCTTAGTCGGATATTTATTCATTCCAATGAATAATTATACCAAAGGCTTCGGTGGCGTGCCTTGGATGCGAATGTCGACCGGGGCTGTCCCGAGGGTGATGCCTGCGGTGGCGAACGCGGTCCGAAGCCGCCGGTTGATCTCCCGGCCCACGAGCCATTGCTGGGTGGGCAGGGTCTTAATCCTGGCCTTCAATACGAGTCCGGCGACAGTAAGCCGGTCTACGCCCATGACGTCGAGGTCGCCTAGGATCACCGCACTGTAGGGTAATACCGCCCGCATTTGCGTCACAGTATCCCGCATTATCTCTAACGCACGCTCCTCATCCTGATCATAATTTATGGAGATTTCCAGCACGTAAAACGAGAAATCACGGGTTAAATTAGCAAGCGTCTGAATCGAACCGTTAGGGAAGATATAAACGGCGCCATTTTCAGCGCGGAGCACGGTGGTGCGCAGGTTGATCTGCTCGACGGAGCCGCCGGTCCCGTTAATAACCGCGACATCGTTCACCCGGATCTGATTTTCTATAAGCATGAAGAGACCGGCGATCACGTCCTTCACGAGATTCTGCGCACCGAATCCGACGGCCACTCCGATGATGCCCGCGCTAATGCCTGCGCCCGCCAGCAATGCGTCGATCTTGAATCCTAACTCCTGAAGCGACATCATCGCGAGCGCGACCCACAGCAAGGTCAGCAGAGTCCGGCGGATCACCGAGGTCACCGTGGCGGCGCGCTTCTCGGCTTCAATTTCCAGCACACCGTTCTGGCGCGTCATCACGTGGACCGAATACCGGCCGATGGCACGAATCACACGATTGAGAATCAGAGTGACCAGGTAACCGGCGGCGAGCAGAATCAGCACGCGTATGCCGCCCAACAGCAGGGGCCTGTAACCGTCCAGGGTTTCGAATGCGGCAGCTTTCATCGGTTTCTTTTATCGTGCCACGGGCCGGAGTGTTACAACGGGTCTAGTGATCGGGAACTTCTTCGGTAACGCGGCGGTGGTGGATGTGTTGAACGAGATGATCCGGGGTGAGCGGATCCATCACACAATCCTGCTTGCCGGTCCGCCAGGGGTAGGTAAAGCGACGCTGGCCCGGCGGTTCGCTGCGGCACTGTTGGGCGACGCCGCCAACATCGAGAGAGACGACCTGTCATCCGCCGAGAATGTGGCGGTGCTGGCCGAGCGGGAGAAGTTGCCGTCGGATAAACGCGCGTCTGAACCGTTACTGTTCGGCTCGCATAACGATTTCCTGACATTCCCGGCCGAGGGTCCGCTACGTCAAATCTCAATTCAACAGATCCGACTGCTGAAGGATCGTGCGCAGTTCAACCCGCTGCATGGGAAGTGGCGTGTATTTCTGATCGACGGCATCGACCGCGCCGGCGAGCAGGCCGCGAATTCATTGCTGAAGACGCTCGAGGAGCCGCCCCAGCATTTGATCCTGGTGTTGACGGCGCAGAATCCTTACGATCTGCTGCCCACGATCCGCTCGCGCTCGGTTCAGTTTCAAATGGGGCGATTAGAGGATAGCGACATGCGGGCGTTCGCGAAGTCGCGAGGGCTGCCGGACATCGAGCGGCGGCTGGCGCTGGCGGCGGGGAGTCCTGGGGTGGCGCTGTCGGTGGACCTGGAGAGTTATGGGCGGCGGCGGGAGGCGATGCTGGCGTTGCTGCGAGTGGGTGCCGGGCGTGCGCCGTTTTCGGAGTGGGCCAAGCACTCCGAGTATTTGTCGGCGCGCAAGAACGAGAAGTTGGACTATTACCTGGAGGTGCTGTACCTGCTGCTGGAAGATATTTTGTTGCTGCAGCATCGCTCGCCCGCGTTGCGGAATCCGGACTTGGTGAGCGAGTTGGAACAGCTTGCGGCGGGCGTATCGTTTCACTGGATTCGGACGGCGGTGGGCAAGGTGGATGAGCTGGTGGAATTACTGCGGCGCAACATTCAGAAGAGCATTGCACTGGATGCGTTGGCTTTGGATTTGAGGGGGGTCCGGTAGTTTGGAGACTCTAAACAGCCACAGGCGTCACGCCAATGGCCGATACCGCATTTGTCTTGGTGCGTTTAGGAACGGGGATAGCGTTACCGTACGGGACGCCATCGCGCGAGCTCCTTGCGATGGGATCGGAGTTGTGCTATCAACGAGATATACGTACCGGCGCACCCCGGAAATCCCCTCGGATGCATGAAGGAGAGTTGCTGTGGAGTCCGCGAACCGAAGATTGATCCGCCCATCGTTAACCGAGCTGAAAGACAAAGCGGCACCCCGTAAAACAACGCCGGCACAGAACAAGAAGTCGATCCCACCCGATCAAACCAACGCCGAGAATTACTACTACGTCAAGCAAATGCAGTCCAAGACGCCGATGGTAATCGTGCTGAAGGACGGCGAGAGCCTGACAGGAATCATTGAGTGGTATGACAAGGGCTGTTTGAAAGTCAATCGCGAGGGGTCGCCGAACCTGCTGATATTCAAATCGAATATCAAGTACATGTATAAAGCCTGAGACGTTGGCCGGGCTTACCCGGTGATGAAGCGCCACGGAACATATCGCGATGCGCAGGGCTGGCTCGAGAAAACCCGATCCAGGCAGCGGAACGTCTTGTGGCCGGACCCAAGACGAAATAGCTCCAGCGTGGATCGATCTCGGTCATTTAAGGAGAAACAGGCGGCCCGGCGCGGGATCAATGAGAACATGGCAAATAAGCCCCGGCTTCGGCTTGTCTTTCGGCCAACCGCATATCGAGTTGGTCCCGCGAGCCAAGAACCTCACAGACGTTGTCATTCAGTTCGGTCCTGACTCGACGTACCTGTTCAGTATGTTATTGTCCCGTATACCGTTGACCGAATGATGAAGCGGCGATACGGTAGGGGTGAACCATTTCCCATCGAGAGGCCTGCATGACTGTTACCGTCGAAATTCCGGATGCGCTCGCCGCCGCGTTTGTCACGCAAGGCGGCGATCCGTCGCGCGCCGTGATCGAAGCCATCGCGCTCGAAGGCTATCGCAGCGACCGACTTTCGGAATATGAAATTCAGCAGTTGCTCGGCTTTGAAACGCGGATGGAAGTTCACGGCTTCCTCAAGGAGCACGGCGCGTTTATGCATTACACGCTAGAGGATGTGGAGCGGGACACGGCCGCGGCCCTGGAGGTCGCTCGGCGGTATCGGGCACGGAAGGATGCAACTCCCGCCGAATCCCCTGTCGGATGATAGTTATCGCCGATACCAGTCCTATCAGTTACCTCATCAGGATTGACTTAATCGACATCCTGCCGAAACTCTATGGAAGCATCCTGGTTCCGCCATCCGTCCGCGATGAACTGAAACACCCACGGGCGCCGGAAGCGGTGCGCCGATGGGATCGCGCATCCCCCGGCCTGGCTGGAGACACGCGCTCCTACTCTCATCGCCGACGTGGCGCTCGTGCAGGCCCGGCTGGCCCTGGCGAGCGCGACGCCATACTGCTTGCGGAAGAGCTGGAAGCCGACGAACTGATCATCGACGAGCTGCGCGGGAGAAACGAAGCACGGCGGCGGCAGTTGCAGATTACCGGAACCGTCGGCATTCTGCGGGCGGCGGCAGAAAGCGGCCTGCTCGATTTGAGAAACGCCCTCGAACGTCTCCGCAGCACCAATTTCCATATCGCCCAGGATACTCTCGACCGGCTGATAGCAGGAGAGAACTCATTACCCAGGCATTAACGGTGGCAGCAGTACAGGACCAGCCGGGCAACCTTCCGGCGCTCATCGCGCAGGCCGGGGCAAACGCCCGCTTCGCTCACAAGGGAGGACGAATTCCATGTGACGAACACGATAAAGGCGAAGATCAGCGAAGATATAGGCCAGTCCGAACAGACCTGCTTGTTCGGCCTCACAGTGGTGATCTGGAGCTTCATAAATGTGATTGGATTTGTCATCACTTTGGTGCGCGCTGTCACGTAGGGGGCGAGTTTAGCTATTTTCCCGCGCGAAATTCCGAGGCGGCGCAAAAAGACCACTTGCTTGCGCGCGTGGCTCGGAACCCAAGGCGGGCGAAATCGTAATCACCCCTGCCTGGCCAATCCTAGCGACCGCATGCGCTTATGTAAGTTAGTCCGCTCCATCCCCAGGGCCCGGGCCGCGCTTGATACATTCCACCCACTCTCTTCCAACGCGCGGCGGATGTGGTCGCGCTCGGCGGATTCGCGCGCTTCGCGCAGGTTCGATTTTGCGCCGGAATCGCGCGGCTCGCGAATTTCCACGGGCACCGACTCCACGTCCAGATCATCGCCCTGCGTCAGGATCGCCATACGCTCGACCGTATTGCGCAACTCGCGCGCGTTGCCCGGCCAGTGGTAGCCCTCCAGCACGTCAAACACACCATCGGCCAGCACCTTCGGCCGGAAATTATTCCGGGCGCAAAACTCGGCCAGGAAGTAGACAGCCAGCGCGCGGATGTCGCCGGGGCGCTCCCGCAACCTCGGGACGCGAATGGGCACGACGCACAGACGGTAGTACAGGTCCTCGCGGAACTTGTCTTGAGCCACCAGTTCAGGCAGATTCTTGTTGGTCGCGGAAACGACGCGCACGCTGACGCGAATGGGCTGCTCGCCGCCGACGCGGTGGAATTCGCCTTCCTGCAGGACGCGCAGGAGCTTGGCCTGCGAGCCCGCGTGCAGATCGCCGACTTCGTCCAGAAACAGAGTCCCGCCATCGGCCAGCTCGAACTTCCCACGCCGGGCCGCGGCGGCTCCGGTGAAAGCGCCCTTCTCGTGCCCGAACAGTTCGCTTTCAATCAACTCTGTCGGAATCGCGGCGCAGTTCACTTTTACGAAAGGACCCTGCGAGAAAGGACTCTGCTCGTGTATGTGAGCGGCCAACAGCTCCTTGCCGGTGCCGGATTCGCCCATCAGCAGCACGCGCGCATCGGACCGCGCCGCCATTGTTGCCTGCTCCATAACACGCAGCCAGGGCGAGCTCGAACCGATGGACCGCGATGGCGAGCCGACCATCTCGCGCAGACGCTGATTCTCCTCACGCAGCACCGATTGTTCCAGGGCGTTCTTGAGCGCAAGCAGCACGCGATCCCGGCCCAGCGGCTTCTCCAAAAAGTCGAATGCGCCCGCGCGTGTGGCCTCCACTGCGTCCGCGATTGTCGCGTGGCCCGAGATCATCACCACCGGCGCGTCGACACCGGACTGCCGCAGATGGCGCAGCAGATCGATGCCGCTTCCGTCCGGCAGGCGCACATCGAGCAGATACGCGTCGACGCGGCTTGACCAGGCGCGCGCTTCGGCGCACGTGCCCGCTGTAGCCACGGAGTAGCCCTCACGCTCGAGAATGAGCTTCAGAGAACGGCCGATGTTCTCTTCGTCGTCGATGACCAGTACACGTTTCATGTTGTCAGAACGGCTGATTGGTGCGCGGCAGCTACGGCGGGCGTGGTGGCCGAACGTGGCAGGCTGACACGGAATGCCGCGCCGCCCAGCTCACCTGCGATCAGCGCGATGTCGCCGCCGCACAGCAACGCGCTCTTCCTGGCAATGGAGAGGCCCAGCCCCATGCCGCCTTTCTTGAAGGAGATGGTGGGCTCAAACACCGTCGATCGCGCCTCGGGGCTGAGGCCCGGCCCGGAGTCGTGAACCTCGATAATCGCCTCGCCAAGCCGGACAGTCGTGCGCAGCATCACGACGCCGCCCGGCCGCGCAGCTTCGGACGCATTCTGCAGGAGATTGGTGAGAATGCCCTTCAACAGATCGGGGTCTACCAGCGCGGAAGGCCGCTCGGGGGAAAGCTGGACGGTGTAGATGACGTCGGGATGCGCGCTCTTCAGAAACGAGACGCGATCGTCGATGAGTGAGTTGAAATCGAGCGGCTGGGGTGAAACGGGCGGCTCGGCTGCGAACTCGGAAAACGCGCGGACGCGCCGCTCGAGGCTCACCACTTCGTCGACCACGATCTGGGCGGCTTGATTCAGGAAGGCCGCATCCGGACCCGTTGCGCGCGCGGCAATTTCTTCGGTGGTGAGGCGGATCGGCGTCAGCGAATTCTTCACCTCGTGTGCCGTCTTGCGGGCCAGCGCCTGCCAGCTCTCGAGGCGCGTAATCTGGATCAGACGCGCTCGCGATGTTTCCATCTGGGCGGCCATGTTGTTGAAGGCCTGGATCGCCTCGCCAATCTCGTCGGCACGAGCGTGGCCCTGGACCCGCGCATCCAGCTCGCCCTGTCCCACCGCGCGCAGAGCCCGCGTGAGTGCGTGAACGGGAGCGGTGATGCGGCGCGCGAAGTACAACAGGATCACTAGCCCCGCTATCCACACTGCCGAGGCGATGGCGATAAAGGTCAGGATGAAACCGCGCTTCAGGTTGCGCGCCTGACTTGAAGCGATGGCCGCGCGCGCCCCGGCGAACTCGCGCGTCAACTCGTTGGTCCCGATGCCCAATTCACGCGAGTAGACTCGGACGCCGGTTGGGGTGCGCTCAATATAATCGAGCACGCGTCCTTCGGCGCCGGTGGAATCGAAGCGGCGGGCGGCTCCGCTATCGGCAAACTCCTGGATGCGGGCCGGCCACTGGGAGCGCCCGGACGACGGGTAGATTCGCGGCGCGAGAACGCCCGAGGCGGCATCCTGTTTCAAACGTTCCCTGGACCGCTGATAGTATTCACGGCTCACGCGCTCGAAGGATTTGGACAAGCGGTCGAGTTCGCGGACGGGCGCGAGGTCGAGGCTGTAGCCAAGCAGCTCGATGCTGGTCCAAACAGTGAGCGCGAGCGGTACAAGAGTAGCCGCGAGAAACACGACGATCAACCTGCCGCGAAGACCGCTCATGAGCCGCGTGTGCCGGGTTTTCGAAGATCGCTCAAGCGCAACGGACCGGCGTCGAGCGTCCAATGCTGCTGGCCCGAACGGGGCGGGTGGCTGAACAGATCGATGAGACGGCTCAAGCTGACGCCCGTGTCGCCGAACAGCGGGGCGGATTCCTTGGGATCCACCGAGCGCACGTCGAGGCGGACCCAAAATAGCTGGCCGGGCGCGATGCCGGACATGGAGACAGCGACGTTTCCGATGCACCACCGTTCCACCCCGTCGGCGCTTAAATGCGAAACGGAGCGGCGTTCGTGAGAGCGGCGGGAGGTGGCTCCGCGCAGCGTGCTCGAACTCGAAAGACGCGTGACCGAATACTTCTCCTCCCAAAGATCATAGGAGACGGCGTAGCGCTGGGCCGAGCGGTCGTACAGGTTGGTGCGGGTGTCCAGAGATAGAGAAAGCTGAAAATCAAAAGGGACGGCGGTGCCATTCTTGAGCCGCTCGAGAGAGGTGCCGGTCAGAAAATGTAGCCGGGGCGCGATGATGTGCATTTCGTCGTCGCGCGGCTCAACCGTTAAATCGTCCGCGTTCCATGCGGCCAGCACACCCCCGAGGAGGACCAGGGCGGCAAGCAGGCCACAAATGCGCGAACGGATCACCTAGAAGTTGAACCCCGCGATAAAGATGGGGTCGACGTGTCCCGACCTCAACGGGAACGCCACCGCCAGTAACAGGCCGTCCTTGCCTTCGGAACGGAATCCGATTCCCGCACCTCGTTTGGTGCCCGTCGCCACCGGGCCATTCCACAACACGCCGGTGTCGTAGAACACCGTGGCGAAGCGGTAGCGATAGTCCACCGAGCCATGGATTGCGCGATCGCCGCCGAGCGGATCGAGATCGTATTTATTCCAGCCGCGCAGCGTGGACGCGTTACCCAGAACGAAACGCTCGAACATGGGCGCGCGCCCGCTGATGCCGCCGGCCGCGAAGGCGACGTTCAGCTCGTTGCGGCCCTTGTGAAGCTCGTAGCGCAATTTAGCGGAGTGGCGCACATAGACGTAGTCGCTATCGAGCATGCGCGTCGCCGCCCGCAGCGAGTAGCCGGCATCCAGGGCCTGGGTTCCCGATTCGCCGTCCTCCCAGGTTTTGTGATAGCGCAGGGTGCTCTCGGCGGCGTTTGCGGCTTCGGTGTGCGCCGGGGAGAACTGCAGTTGTTCGAAGCTGACGCCGAAACTCCAGGTGAGCGGCTTGGCGATCACAACGGTCGCGGTGGGGTGGAAGTTGCGGCGGCTGCGGTCCAACCCGGTCAGCGTTGTGTCGCGCGCAAATGCATTCACCGTGGACGGGTCCCACTGTTCATGATAGTTCTCAAACTCGAAGCGCAGGCGCAGCCGCTTCGTCCCCAGCGACTGGCGCTCGATGCGGGCGCGAATCCCGGAGAAACGCTCCACCAGTTCATCGGCATCGCTTGCGGCTCCGATCGTCACGGCGGTGTTGCCCACGGTCGTCGTAGCCTCGGCGATTCCGGTGAAGCCCTGGCGCGAGTGGTAAGCGAGCTTCGGTATGTCGACGTCGAAGTCTCTCGAGCGGCCGTTACGGGTATCGAACTCGACGGTGACGTGGTCGGGAATCTGCCCGCGTTTGACGTGAACCGAGACGGTTTGGACGCGCAGATCGTGGCGGATCCTGGCGGCGAGACGTTGCAGCAGGCCGTTGTCGAGCTTCTGGCCGACCACGGCGTCCAACTCCCTACGCAGCTCCAGCGGGATGCGGGAACTGGCTGCGCCGACTACGTTGACACGGTCCACGGTGTACCGTGAATTGACGTTGATGTCTTCCTGAGGGTTCCAGCCGAAGACCGCGACGGCACAGCAGAAAAAGAGAACGGCGCGCATACAACCTATGTAAGCACGCCGTTTGCCACTACATTTCCCGATTAGAATTAGCTACTTGGCCACGAGGACCGGTGTGAAATCGGAGCGACACTGCGCTTTCCGGGGCGAGGACTAAACCGCGGCGGCTGCACCATGCGCTACCTTTGCAACACGTTCGTCCACGGCGGCGTGAAGCGCGTCACCGGAACTGATAATCAGCAGCCTGCGCCCGAGCTTCACCAGTCCGCGGCGCGCCAGTGCGTTCAAGGTGGTGGACGTGGTCTCTCGCGTTGCACCGATGAGGCAGGCCAACTCGCTTTGCGAGAGGGGCAGCGAGTACTCCTGGCCATTGGCGGAATTGGCGCCGAAGACGCTGGCCAAACTGCCGAGGTAGTACAGGATGCGCGACTCAACGTCGTACAAGCAGAGCAGGGCTACCTTCTGCTCCAACTCGCGCGCGCGGGAGGCAAAGAGTTCGGATAACTGCCGCCACACGCCCTGCCGTTCATCGCAGAAGCTCAAAAACAGGTCGCGCGGGATTTCGTAGACAACACCCTCCTGCATCACTTCCGCCGCGGCTGAGCGCGGTCCGCCCACGTACAGCGCCTGCTCGCCGAAGATCTGGCCTGGCGGGACGATGCTGATGAGAACTTCCTTTCCATCCTTGCCCCGGCGCATGATCTTAACGAACCCGGACTCGACAAAAAAGACCGTGTCGGCGGTGCTTTCAGCCGTGTAAAGGCTCATGGCGCGGCGGGTAGGTGCGTGCTTTCGGACCCCTTCCAAAGGCACTAATTCTTCGCGTATCAGTTTTGACAGAGCAGCACTCATAGGTTGAACACATTATATGCGTTTCAGCGAGAAATGTAACAAAAAAAGTGTCAAACGGCTCACTTATGTAGTTTTCCACGCAACTTTTCAGCCCCAGTTGCGCCGCGGTCGAATTCAGAGACAAGATCGTCCGATGCTAAAAGATCTTTAATGTCTTTTAGGCGGGCAATTACCTCAGTTAGCGAAAGGTCGATGAAATCGTCGTTGGTCTGCAGGATGTCGCGCCAGATATGGAACGGGCTGTGAGCCAGCCGAGTCATGTCGCGGACCGCGGGACCGGCCACATATTCGGCGCCTTCCACCCCGGCAAGCACCGATGCCAAGGCGGTGGAGATTAATTGTGGAACGTGCGAGGTGAACGCGACCAGGCGATCGTGCTGTTCGGCGTCGAGAATCACCGGGTGAGCGCCGATCCTCTCCACCAAGGTCTTCAGGTTCTGAAAGCGGGCGTCTTCGATATCGCCGGGGCTGGCGGGGCAGAGCACGTAGGGCCGCCCTTTGAACAGATCCGCATCGGCGAGTTCGATGCCGCTGCGCTCTTTCCCGGCCATGGGATGACCACCGGCGAAGAGTGCGTTCGTAACCGTGTTCCGCGATTGGGCGACGATTTGGCGCTTGGTGCTGCCGGCGTCGGTGATCAGTGTTGACGCGGGCAGTTGAGAACCCACGTCTTCGAGTGTGCGGATGATTCCGAGGATGGGCTGGGCCAGATAGATGAAGTCCGCATGCTCGACGGCTTCGACGCTGGTGACGCCGCGGTCGATGGCGCCCATCTCGCGGGCAATTTCGAGCGTGCGCGGCGAGCTGACGCCCACGATCTCACCGTCAAATCCGGTTTTGCGGAGCGCCAGCGCGAAGGACCCGCCGATGAGTCCTACACCGAAGATTGCGACGCGCCGCATGCGTGAAAGTTAGACGGTGCGGCCCACCGCGGGCGCGATGATCCGCAGTTGCTGCATCAACTCTTCGAACTGCGCGGGGAAGAGCGATTGCGCGCCGTCGCTGAAGGCTTTGTCGGGGTCGGGATGCACTTCGATCAGCAGTCCGTCGGCGCCCGCAGCCACCGCGGCGCGAGCCATCGGAATGACTTTGTCGCGGCGCCCGGTGCCGTGCGAAGGATCGGCCATCATGGGCAAGTGGGAAAGTTTCTTGACGACCGGAATAGCGGAGATGTCCATGGTGTTGCGGGTGTACGTCTCGAAGGTACGGATGCCGCGCTCGCACAGGATGACTTGGTAATTACCGCCCGCCATGATGTACTCCGCCGATAACAGCAGTTCCTCGATGGTGGCCGAGATACCGCGCTTGAGGAGCACCGGCTTGGTGACGCGCCCGAGTTCTTTTAGCAGGGTGAAGTTCTGCATGTTGCGCGCACCCACTTGCAGGATGTCGACGTACTCGAGCATGACGGGGATCTGGGTCTGATCCATCACCTCGCTGATGGCGAGCAGTCCATGACGGTCAGCCGCTTCGCGCATCATGCGCAGGCCCTGCTCGCCCAAGCCCTGGAAACTATAAGGTGAGCTGCGCGGTTTGAAAGCGCCGCCGCGGATCACCTTTGCGCCGGCCGCGGCAATCTGTTCGGCTGCGCGTTCGATTTGATCGCGGTTCTCGATACTGCACGGGCCGGCCATCATCACCACTTGATTGCCGCCGATCTCGACGTCGCGAATTTTCACGGTCGTGCCCGCGGGACGGAAGTGGCGGCTCGCGAGCTTGTAGGGCGAAATGATGCGATGGCATTCCTTCACGCCGTCCATCACCTCAAAGGTCGCCGAATCGAAATCGTCCATGGGGCCCACGCCGCCCAACACCGTATGGATCGCGCCGGTCGAGCGGTGGATATTGAATCCCATGGCGACCAGACGGTCGATGACGGCCTGAATCTGGGGTTCGGTGGCGCCCTGCTGCATTACCACAAGCATGTTTTATTGAGTTCCTTCGACGGAGCCGGCCTGCGGACGCTCCATACGCTCGCGCTGGACGGTTCGCATCTCGTCGATGATGCGCTCGAAAACGCGCCGGACGCCTGCCGCGGAAAGGGGACCGTCGTTGTTGCCGGTCACGTTTTCGAAAACCTGATCTTCCCGTTTGGGTTCGTAGATGGGCATGCCGAAGGCGCGCTTGACACGTCCGATCTCTTCAACGACAAGCGTCCGCTCATTCAGCAAAGCGAGTATGCGAACGTCGATGGCGTCGATGCTATCGCGGCATTCGGTTAGACGCTCCAGAGCTTGCTCCCGGTTCATGACTTCGACGATCGTATCGCACGGGCGATGGGCCTCGTGAAATCCTCGAGCAGGCGGGCAAGGTCGGGATCGGCCGCATTCTTTTCGATGAAGCGCACGAACGCGCTCCCGATCACGACGGCGTCGGCAGTGCGGGCCACTCCGGCGGCCTGTTCCGGAGTCGAGATTCCGAAGCCGACGGCGAGCGGCAGACGAGTGTGTGCGCGCATCGCGTTTACCAATGGCTCGATAGAGGCTGAGAGCTTCACCTGCTCGCCAGTGACACCGGTGCGGGAGACGAGATACACGAACCCCGTCGAGTATTGGGCAGCCAGTTTCAGACGCGCCGGAGTACTGGTGGGGGCGGCGAGAAACACGGTATCCAGACCGGCGGCGCGAAGGACGGGCACGTGCGATCCGGCCTCTTCCACGCTCAGGTCGGTGAGCAGGACGCCGTCGATTCCAGCGTCCACGGCATCGTGCGCCAGCCGGTCGAAGCCGTAGCGTAGCAGCGGGTTCAAGTAGCTGAACAGCAGAAGGGGAATTTGACTGTGCTCGCGAATCTCGCGCGCAATCTGCAACACGCGAGGCACGGTGGTTCCGGCGTGTAGCGCGCGATCGGAGCCGCGCTGAATCACCGGGCCGTCGGCGATCGGGTCGGAGAACGGGACTCCGAGTTCGATCAGGTCGGCCCCGGCGCGCTCCAAAGCAGCGACTAACGACGGGGTGTGCGCGGGCGTCGGATCGCCGGCGGTGATATAGGCGATGAGGCCGGCGCGACGCTCCTGGCCCAAGCGCTCAAACAGTGCGGAAATTCTCGGGGGCATCCAGCTCCTGCAGATTTTCGCGGTAGATATCGGTGTCCTTGTCGCCGCGTCCCGACAGGTTGACGATGAAGATCTCGTCCTTTGCGGATGGGGCTTGGCGCATGGCTTCGGCAACAGCGTGCGCCGATTCAAGCGCTGGGATGATGCCTTCGGTTCGCGAGAGGGCGGTGGCCGCTTCGAGTGCGCTCGCGTCGGTGGCATTGACGTATTCGGCGCGGCCCTGGTCATGCAGCCAGGCGTGCTCCGGTCCGATCAACGCATAATCGAGGCCCGCGGAAATCGAGTGTGTCAGCGAGATCTGCCCGTCGCCGTCCTGCAGCAGATAGCTGTACGCGCCTTGCAGGACGCCGGGCGATCCGCCGGAGAATCGGGCGGCGTGTTGGCCGAGTGCGGGTCCGCGCCCGCCCGCCTCGATTCCGATTAGCCGCACATCGGCGTCGGGAACGAAGGCGTGGAACATGCCGATCGCGTTGCTGCCGCCGCCGACACAGGCAAAAATGCGGTGCGGCAGACGGCCCTCGCGCTCCAGAATCTGACGCTTGCTTTCCTCGCCAATCACGCGGTGAAAGTCGCGGACCATCAGCGGGTACGGGTGCGCGCCCAAAGCCGAGCCGAGCAGATAATGCGTGGTTTCGACGTTGGTCACCCAGTCGCGCATGGCCTCGCTGATCGCATCTTTTAAGGTGCGGCTGCCGCTCGTGACGCCGACCACTTTCGCGCCCAGCAGCCGCATGCGAAACACGTTCAGGCGCTGGCGGCGCATGTCCTCTTCGCCCATGTACACCGTGCAATCGAAGCCGAAGAGCGCCGATACGGTGGCCGTTGCCACCCCGTGCTGCCCCGCGCCGGTTTCGGCGATGACGCGATGTTTGCCCATGCGGCGGGCAAGCAGACCCTGCCCGATGCAGTTGTTGATCTTGTGCGCGCCGGTGTGCAGCAGGTCCTCGCGCTTCAGATAAATGCGCGCGCCGCCGAGCTGTTCGCTCATCCGCTTTGCGTAATAAAGCGGAGTGGGCCGGCCGGCGTAGTTGCTGAGCAGATCGTCGAGCTCGGCTTGAAAGGCCGGGTCGGCGCGAGCTTCGACGTAAGCTGTTTCGAGCGCCTCGAGCGGCGCCATCAATACTTCGGGAACGTAGCGTCCGCCGTAGGGGCCGAAGTGTCCGCCGGCATCGGGTTGAGATTGAATCATGCGCTGAGTGCCGCTGCTATGAATGCCTTTACTTTCAGTGGATCTTTCCGGCCGGGCGATGTTTCCAGGCGCGAGCAGGCGTCGACGCCCCAGGGCCGCGCCTGGCGGATCGCTTCGGCGACGTTCTCAGGGCCGAGTCCGCCGGCGATGATGATGCGCTTGGACGGTGTTCGCGCGCGCGACCAGTCGAATGTATGTCCGGTCCCGCCGTATAGGGAATCCGAGGGCGTGTCGAGCAGGAACGCTTCGGCCGCCGGGTCGTCGAGTTGGGCGAGGTCGAAGCTTTCGCTGACGCGATGGACGATCCACGTTCTCGTGTTTGCGGGCGCGGGGCCGATCACTTGGGCGATGTCGAGGGATGCTTCGATCATCGTGCGGGCGATCGTGGCCGTCTGCTCGTTGACGAACACTCCGACCTTCAGCACCGATGCGGGCACAGGGATCGCTTTCACCGTCTGCGGCGTGACCGCGCGCGGACTTTTCGAGTAGAAGTTGAAGCCGAGCGCGGAGGCACCCGCGTCGATAGCGGCGCGCGCGTCTTGGGCATTCGTGATCCCGCAGATTTTGACCATCATGCAGCCAGGTTCCGGAGCGCGGTTGAAGGATCCGTCGAAGTCATCAGATGCTCACCGACAAGAAATGCATGGTAGCCGGCCTCCGACAGTTTTCGGACGTCGTGCGCGGAGCGGATACCGCTTTCGGCGACACGGATCACGCCGGTGGGGAAATGCGCGGCCAGATCGACTGCGGTTTCGAGATGAACTTCGAAGGTGCGCAGATTGCGATTGTTGACGCCGATGATGCGTGCGCCCGATGCGATGGCGCGGCGCAGTTCCTCGCGATCGTGGACTTCCACCAGAGCCGCCATCCCGAAACTTTCGGCGGATTCTCTGAAAGCGCGCAATTCGGCATCGGAGAGAATCGCCGCGATCAGAAGAATGGCGTCGGCGTTGTGGGCAGCGGCTTCGATAACGTGCAGCGGATCGATGGTGAAATCCTTGCGTAGCACCGGGATGTTCGTGGCGGCGCGCGCGGCCTGCAAGTGTTGGAGACCGCCTTGGAAAAACTCGGTGTCGGTGAGTACGGAGAGGGCTGCGGCGCCGCCCGCCTCGTAGGAACGGGCTATCCGCGTGGGTTCGTATTCGGGCGCGAGAAGACCTTTGCTGGGCGAAGCTTTCTTGAGTTCCGCGATGATGGCGGGTCGGGTCTGGGTCAGAGCGCGCGTGAAGTCGCGAGTGGCGGAGGAGCGGTTTGCAGCCTGGCGTTCGAGGGCCGCACGCTGGGGGTGGAGCGATGCGAGCTCACTTCGCTTGTGCTCGACGATGCGCTCCAAAATGCCTGGTACAGCGGCTGTCATTGCTTCCATCTTAAAGCCGGAACTCGTAACCCCGGCTTTGCATGCCCTCAATGATTTGGGTACGGATCGCGCCCACTTCCTCCGACGATAGCGTCCGCTCCGGAGCGCCGACGTTCAGCCGGAAGGAGATGCTCTTCGTATTGCCGGCCAGTGGAGCGCCGGAGTACACTCGCAGGAATTCGATCGCGAGCAGATCGACGCCGGCGAGCGCAATCAGCTCATTTCGAACCTGACCCACGGGCCGGCGCGGTTCGGTGATAACGGACAGATCGAACGTACTTGAGGGAAGGCGTCGAATGGGGACGAAGCGCACCGAATCGGGCAGCGCGGCGAAGATCGCGCGCAAATCGACGTCCAGCGCGGCCGCACGACCGGTTTCGACGAGCTCGGGGTGGAACTCGAACAACTGGCCCACTTCCCTGCCCTGCAGTAGAACTCGCCCCGTCCTTGCCGGATGCTGATATGTGCGCGCCTCGCCGGCTTCCACGCTCATACCGGGCATCAGGCACTGGAGTAGGCAGTCGAGTTCGAATAATCCAGCCTGGCCATCGCCGGTTCGCGTGTATACGGCAGCCGCGAGATGCGGCGCTTCATCGGGCAGCTCCGCGCCGCGCTCATGAATCTCCTGGCCGATTTCGAAGATCCGAAATGAGTCGAAGTTTTTGCTGTTGTCCAGCACGTTCTTCCAAATTCCCGGAATCAAAGTGCCGCGCAGCACATCCTGACCGGCGACGATCGGATTCGATACACGCAGCGAACCGGAACCACCGAAACGGGCAGCCGTCTCCTCGCTCAGGAAGGAGTAGTTCATCACTTCGGTGAAGCCCCGAGCGGCCGCCTTCTCGCGGATCACCCGGTAGAATCGCCGCTCCGCGCTCGAAGGCGGCACTGCGGCGGCGATCATGGGCGGACGCGGCGTGATGGACCCATAGCCGATCATCCGTCCGACTTCTTCGACCAGGTCGTCCTTGATCGAAATATCCTTGGTCGCGCGCCAACTGGGCACGGTGACGGAGAGCACGTTCCGGACCGGCTCGCTCACTCCGAATTCGAGCGATTCCAGAATGCGCCACACCTCGGCGTTATCGATGCGGCGTCCCAGCTTAAGCTCGAGCCATTCCAAAGGCAAGCGGATCGGCGGCGGTTCCGGCTTCGCATGCCACACGTCGGCCAGCCCGCCCACGACCCGGATACCGGGCGATACCTGTTCGAGCAGCGTGACGGCGCGGGCCAGGGCTCGCACCGTATTCACCGGATCCTGGGACTTCTCGAAGCGCATGGACGCGTCGGTGCGCAGCTTCAGGGCCGAAGAAGTTTTGCGGATGCTGACCGCGTCGAAGTTCGCGCTCTCGAGCACGATGCGCGTGGTGGATTCTGAGATTGCGCTTGCCGCGCCGCCGATCACCCCGGCGATGGCAACGGGGCCTTGATCGGTAGCAATCACGAGGTTCGCGGGCGTCAGATCGTATGCCTCGCCGTTCAGCGCTTCGATGCGTTCACCCGGCTTGGCGGAACGCGCGTAGATGGTGGAACCCGAGAGCTTGTCCGCATCGAAGGCGTGCATTGGCTGGGCGAGTTCCGCCATGACGAAGTTGGTGACGTCGACGATGTTGTTGATCGGATTCAGGCCGACCGCCTGGAGCCGGTGCTGCATCCAGAGCGGCGAGGGCTGCACCGTTACGTTCTCGAACACAAGCGCGGAATAGCGCGGGCACAGCGCCGGCTCAGGAAGTTCGATCGAAACCTGCGCATGGCCGTGCGGGATTAGATCGAGCGCGGCCGTCTCGCGCAGCGCGCCACCGCTGATAGCGGCGACCTCGCGAGCCATACCGTGGTGTCCCCACAGGTCGGGGCGGTGGGTCAGGGATTTGTTATCGATCTCGATGATGCTGTCGGGCGCAATGTCGAAGTGTTGCGAGGGAAGTTCGAGGATTCCGGAATGATCGCGGCTGAGGCCCAATTCGGCGGCGCTGGCCAGCAGTCCATCGCTTTCCACACCGTCGATGACGAGCTTCCGAATAGTGGCCGAACCGAGCATGGTTCCGGGCGGAACGTAAACGGTAAATACGCCAGGCCGGCAGTTCGAGGCGCCGCACACCACGGTCCGGCGGCCGTACTCGCCGGCATCGATTTCCGCCTTGACGTTGTGGCTGCCAGCGAGCGGCTCGACCGATAGTACGCGGGCGGCGGCGACGCGTGCCAGGTGCGGCGCGTACGGGACCACGCCTTCGCACTCGGCGGTCTTCATGGTGATGAGATGGCCGAGCGCTTTGGGTGCGGTTTCCAGGCCGTCCACGAGTTCGCGCAGCCAGTTATAGGAGAACTTCATTGGCTTAGAACTGATTCAGGAATCGAAGGTCGCCGCTGAGCAGAAGGCGGATGTCGTCGATGCCGTAGCGCATCATCGCCAGGCGGGTCAGGCCCAGGCCGAATGCGAACCCGTTCCACTCCTCGGGATCGATGCCGCTCAAGCGCAGAACATTGGGATGCGTCAGACCGCACGGCAGCAGTTCGACCCAGCCGCTCTGCTTGCACACCGGGCAGCCCTTGCCGCCACAGATCAGGCATTGTATATCGAGTTCGAAGCCGGGCTCGACAAACGGAAAATAGCCGGGACGCAGGCGCACCGTCACCTCGCGACGGAAAATGGAGCTGAGCAGCGTGCGCATGAAGAAGATGAGATGGGCGACTGACACGTCGCGATCCACCATCATGCCTTCGAGCTGGTAAAACGTGTGCTCGTGCGAGGCGTCGACTTCTTCATTGCGAAAGACGCGGCCGGGCGCGATCATTCGCAGGGGCGGACCCAGTTTGCGCATGCCGCGGACCTGAACGGGCGAGGTATGCGTGCGCAACAGATGACCATCGGTGAGCCAGAACGTGTCCTGTGTATCGCGGGCCGGATGATGGGCGGGGATATTCAACGCGTCGAAATTGTAGTATTCGGATTCGACTTCGGGGCCGTCGAGCACGGTGAAACCCATGGATACGAACAGGTCTTCTATCTCGGTTTGCACGACGGTGAGAGGATGCAATCGTCCGCAGGCAAGCGTGGACTGCGGCAACGTGAGGTCGACCCATTCCGAGTCGAGGCGCTCGGCCAGGGCTCGAGCGGAGAAGGCTGCATTCTTCGCTTCGAAGGCGCGCTCCAACTCTTCTTTGAAGGCATTGAGCAGCTTGCCGGCGCTGGCGCGTTCCTCGGGCGAGAGCTTGCCGAAGTTGCGGCTGACTCCGGCGAGTGCGCCTTTCCGGCCGAGGGCTTCGAGGCGCGCGGCTTCCAACTCGTCGTGGGTCTGCGCGACGGCGAAACGTTCGAGCGCGGCCGTGCGCGCCTGGTGCAGAATCTGGCCGAGCGAATCGGAGCCCGCCATCAGGACGAGGCTCCATAATGATCGAGCAGTTCGACCATCTGCTGGTGGCCCTTGGTGAGCGCCAGATCGAGGGCATTCTGGTTATTGTCGGCGCGCGCTTTGACGTCGGCTCCGGCGGCGATGAGCAGTTCGGCCATTTCGAGATCGCCGTTCAGGGCGGCTGCGTGGAGCGCGGTGAAGCCGCCATTCTGACGGGCATTGACCCACGAGCCGCGCTCGAGAAGCACGCGCTCGATGGCAGCGTGACGGCCTGCCGCGGCGGCGTGCAACGGCATGTTGCGCATCGCGTTGGTGGATCGCTCGTTTGGTTTCGCGCCGGCGTCGAGTAAGACTTGAACGCACTCACTCGAGCCGAAGAATGCCGCCAGATGCAGGGGCGTCCAGCCATCGGAGCTGAAAGAGTTGACCGCATCGGGCGTTTGAGCGATGAACTCACGGACTCGTTCCGTGCGGCCCGACATGGCGGCGTTGAACAGGTCGACTTTGGCGCCGCGCTGTTCGAGGCATTGGGCGATATCGGCCTTATGGTGATAGAAGCAGACGGTGAGAGCGGGGAGTCCGCTATCGTCGACGGCTTGGAGCAATCGCGGATCGGCGTCGAGCATCGATTCGACGGCCGCGCCGTCCCCCGCCCGGATAGCTTCGAAGAATTGCTTCATTGGTGAGCGTCCTGTGTGGTGCGGCGGTGATGGAGGCTTTGGGACGGTAGCAACGAATTCGGTAGCCGGGCGTCGATGGACGATTTGCGCGCCCGGCGACGAACCGCCGATGCCGTGTCCGTTTTCGCATTGCACCGTGCCACGGCGTCGGGTGCTGACGTGGCAGACACGCTCGCCTCCGCGACCGTTTTCGGGTTGCACCGCTCCCGCCGTTTGCCGTCGATCAGTGATACGGCCACACAGCCGATTTTCATGTCGCAGCCAGCGACGACTACGGACACGCCGGGCTTCGCCGCGGAGCCACGAGCCGCTGCCGGCACGTCCGTTTCCGAGCCCCGCTGGGCCCCGAGCGCAGATGGGACGAAAGAGCGAGTTTTCGCCCCGCAGTGCTCCAACCGGCCGGCGTCGATCGCCGCACCGCCGTCCGCGCGGATGGCTTCGACGGCTTGTCTCATTGCTGAGCTGGTTGGGCCGCGGGTTTGAACAGCACCTCGGCCTTCTGCACTTCTACGGCGAGGTGATTGATGTAGAACAGAAGCAGCGCCTCGGGGTGTTGGCGGCGGAACTGATCGAAGACGCGCTGCTGCCACCCCTCGGTGAGATGCTCGCTCGCGTCCAGATCCTTGGAGAAGAACCCATCTTCGTGCGGAATGCCCAGAAACGTGAGCACCTGCATGATCAGATCCAGATGCGAGACCAGGATCGCCTGCGCGAGCTCGGTAGCAAACTCCTCGTCACCCGCTTCGATCCGCTGCCAGGAACGCGGGGCGACGTTGCGCAACGCCTCCGTGTTCAACTTTTGGACGTGGAAACGGGCCTTGAGACGCTCATAAAGCTGATACGTCTTTAGCTTGCCAATCGAAATGGAGCGCAGGACCTGAGCCAGAGAGTCTTCGCCGAGTCCTGAGAAGATGTCGCAAACTTGCATGCCGGTGGTTTAATGGAGCGCTGAAGCTCTTAGTTTAGCGCAGGGTGCCCTGGAAGCGGAGCAGCGGGCGCGTTTGTATACAATGTAGAGGCAAACGAATGAGCAATATCATTGTGCTTGGCGCGCAGTGGGGCGATGAGGGTAAGGGTAAAGTGGTCGACCTTTTCTCGGACCGCTTTGACATCGTCGCGCGTTATCAGGGCGGCCATAACGCCGGGCATACCGTTTATATCGGAGAGCAAAAGTATGTTTTGAAGCTCATCCCGAGCGGCATCCTGCGGCCTGGCATTCAGGCGGTAATTGGGAATGGGGTCGTGGTGGATCCGGCCGCGCTGCTTCAGGAGATGGAGACGCTCGAGCGCGCCGGTGTTGCGGTGCGCGGAAACCTGTTTGTCAGCAATCGCGCCCACGTCATCTTCCCGTTTCACCGGCTGGTGGAGAAGATGTCGGAGGCGCGCGAGAACCGAATTCCGATCGGCACCACGTCGCGGGGCATCGGGCCGTGCTACGAGGACAAGATCGGGCGGCGGGGGATTCGCATCGCGGATCTGCTGGACCCGGACAGCTTCCGGCTGCTGTACGACACCTTGGCTGAGGACAAGCGCATTCTGGCCGAGACGTTCAAGATCGACGATCCGATCGATTATGCACGCATTCGCGACGAATACGCGCAGTTCGCCGACCGGCTCCGTCCGATGATCTGCGATACTGCGAAACTGCTGAACGATGCGATCGCCGCGGGCAAGCGAGTGTTGTTCGAAGGCGCGCAGGGCACGATGCTGGATATCGATCACGGGACCTACCCGTTCGTGACCAGCTCGAGCGCGGCCGCCGGTGGAGCGTGCACGGGGACCGGGGTCGCGCCCACGCGGATCGACGGGATTATCGGAGTTTCCAAGGCGTACATCACGCGGGTGGGCAGCGGGCCATTTCCCTCCGAGACGCTCGATGAGTACGGCGATCGGATTCGGAAGGCCGGCAATGAGTACGGCGCCGTCACGGGCAGGCCGCGGCGCTGCGGCTGGTTCGATGTTCCGCTGTTGCGGTACACAGCTACGGTGAACGGCTTCGACAGCCTGATCATGACCAAGCTCGATGTGTTGGATGAGCTGGAGGAAATTCCGGTGTGCGTCAGCTACCGGGTGGAGGGGAAAGAGACGGCCGAGATGCCGGCCACTTTCCGTGGAATGCAGTCGATTGAGCCGGTGTACAAGAATCTGCGGGGCTGGCATAGCTCGACTCGGGGGATTTCCGAATACTCGGCGCTGCCTGAAGCGGCGCGAGCCTATCTCGATTTTCTAGAGCAGCAGACGGCAGTCGAGATTGGCGGAATTTCGACCGGGCCCGAGCGCACCGAGACCATCGTGCGGAGCGGCTCGAAGCTGGAGAAGTTGTTCGGCATGGCGTAGAGGTTTTATGAAGCTGAGGATTCAAGGCAATTCACTGCGATTCCGGCTGAACCGGCGGGAAGTGAGCGAATTCGCGGATCGCGGTGGTGTGACGGCCTCGGTCGAGTTCCCCGGCGGGGGCACGTTCAGCTACTCCATAGCTACCGGCAAGGAAGCGTTGGTAGATGCCCGGTTTGAGGCGGGGTGCGTCTCCATTCGCGTTGCGGAGAGGTCGGTGGCCGAATGGGCCCGGACCGACCAGGTGGGTGTTAGCGGCCGCTGTCCCCTGGAGGGCGGAGGCGAACTCGAAATCCTGATCGAAAAAGACTTCCAGTGCTTGCACAAGGGCGACGCGTGTAAGGACCCCGAAGCGTATCCTAACCCGATGGCAGCTACTGGCGCGTAACCATAACCACGCGCCACCCGACATTTCCCGAAGCGTCGAAGGCTCGCACGACGATGGAGTTGTAGCCGCGAAGTAAGGGAACGGGCGGCGTAACCCAGCTATTAGTGCCAGTGGCGGAGCCGCTTAAGCCTGTCGAGGTGAACCAAGTCACCTCCGTCACCCCGACGTTATCGCTGGCGGTTCCTCGCACCACGATCGAATCGGACGAAGTGAGGGGCGTGGTGCTATCCGGGCTTAGGATAGTGAGCGCGGGTGCGGTAGTGTCGTGCGCGGTGTCGGAAACGTAGGTGGCCTGAACCACGCGTGACCCGGTGGAGCCGTCCCCAGCGGTGGCAACGATACTGATTCTATTCAGACCCGGCTTGAGGGTGATCGAGCCCGAATCCCACGACGAGGTGCCACTTGCCTGTCCCGAACCTCCGCGGTCGTTGGACCAGCGAACAAACTGAATTCCCGATGTGTGAGAAGCAGCGCCGCGAAGGTTCAACTGCGGTTGAGAAGAGGAGAGGATGCCCGTCGCGGCCGGATACGAGAGCGTGATCTCGACCGGAGCAGCCGCCGGGGGTTGGCGGGTGATGCTGACCGTTCTGCTTACCGCGGAATGCTGCGCGTCCGCCGCGGTGATCGTGATGACGTTCGATGCGAGCGTCAGTGGGATTTGAGCCGTCCAGACTGCCGTGCCTTGTGCGATTCCCGATTGTCCGCGATCGGTGGTCCAACTCACGACGGCGGTTCCGTAACCTCCGGCGGTCGCACCGGTCAGTGTGATGGACGATGCCGCCGTACTGGAAGAGACCGGCGCCAGTGTCAGAGAAAGCGGTTCTGGCTTCGGGGCGGGCGGAATGGGCGCTGGGCTGGGCGGCGCAGTTGGCGTTGGAACCGGAGTTGGCACGACCGGAACAGGCGGCGCTGGAGCAACGGGAGTCACCGGCGCTGGCTCCCCATCTTGTGGGGCGTAGAGTTCCTGAATAGCCCCGATATCCTCGGGAGTGAGACTGGAAACCTGTGAGTAATACGGGTACATCACGGCGCCAGGCCGGTCGGAATGTCCCAGGCCAAGGGCATGGCCCGCCTCGTGCAAAGCCACGCTGAACACATCCTTGTCGTTGCCTACGCGCCAGTGCTCATCGTCGTCGAAGTGCATGTCCCCGGCCAAAGGCTCGGCATTCGGTGGCGGATAGAACGTATGAGCCAGCACTCCTCCCGGTCCGTCAAACGAGTATTCATCGCCGTGGGACCCGGATGCGAACAGGATATTGATGGTCCGGGGAGCGTCGGGCTGGCCTCCAGGAATGAAGCTGAGTTTGACGTACTTGGCCCATTCCTGGAGTGCGCGGAGAATTTCGGCACGCGTCAGATCTGCCGGTATTTGGGCCGTTAAATCCGAAAATGAGACGTTCAGACTGGCGCTGTTTTTCCCCGGTCCGTCCCAGCCGTCGCCCATCGTGGCGATGTACTGTCCGGCCGCGCCCTGCGCCGTGAGAGCGCCCGCGCAGGCGATCTGCGGCTGGCCACTGCTCAGCGGAGCCGATGCCGGGAAGATATACGCCACCTCGTCACGGTCCGCCAATTCGCCAATCTGCCCGAGCGTGCCTTCGGCGAGCACGTGTTGCGAAGTGAGATCGGGGTTATCCCACAGCGTAAATCCGGCATCGAGTGCGGCTCTGCGCGCGGTCTCCAGGCTGACATCGGGATGTACTTCGATAACGACAGCGCGGCGATCGCCCGCCTCCGCTTCAGAAAGCAGAAGAGGGCTGATCTTATCACCGGGCGTTAGCGGGCCGGCCCACTGCAATCCCAACCCGTCCAGGCGATCCGGGTCCGAGGCGGCAACCAAAACCCCGTTCTCGTGCACATAGCCCAACACCTGTGCACCGCGCTCGGCTAAGGTCCGTGTATCGTCAGCGCCCGGCACGTGGTCGAACTGAACCAGCATGTGACGAGGTCCAGCGGCAGAAACTGCCAATCGCGATTTGCTGGCGCTAGCCTGCAACTCGCCCGTGTCTATCACCCGATTCTTAAGGTACAGCTTCGGCCCGGCCCAGCAGCATGTCAGGAAGAAGAACGGGATAAAGCTTCGTCTCACACCCTACACATCGGCACTTAGAGCGCGAGCAATTATTAGGAATTTTCCGCAGGCACCTGTTTTCCGCCAAGCACCACAGCGGTGGTAAACAACTTCCGCCGCCCCGTCCGCTTCGTCTTGTAAATGTCGACAAATTCGAACTCGCTGTCGCGAACCTCGAGCACGCACACATCCGCAGCGGCCCCCACGCGCAACGTGCCGCAACTCCGCAGCTCGGGAAACGCGCGCGCAGCATTACCGGTAGCCCGTGCGATCACCTGCTCCACCGGCATGCCCAGCGTGAGGAAATTCGACAGCACGTTCGGGAAATTCAGCACTTGATCGGTCCGGCCCGCCAGCGTCGAATCGGAGGAGATTGCGCGAGCGCCCGCTCCGCCACATCCCAGGTCCAATGCTCGATGCGCCCGCTTCCGAAGTCGAACAGCACTCCGCGGCGCCGTGCGGCCCGAACCTCCGGCAACACCCGTCCGTTGTCGTCGAGCATTCCGCGCGGCACCGGAGAGTACATATGAGTGACAATATCGCCCGGCCGCAGCATTCTTAAAATCGCGGGTAGCGGCGACGCGGTATTGCCGTCGTGAAACATGATAGGCACCTGCAACGGATCCGCCGCCGCCCATGCCCGCCGCACCACCTCGATGTCGTTCTCGCCGGCGGCTAGTCGCGAGAGCCGGGCCTTAATCCCAATGACCCACTCCCGGTTGCGCTCGATCGCCTTGAGCGCAGCCGCCGGATCGGCGTTGGAAATATCGGCCAACTCGGCGCCACCTGTCAACCCGCCTCGCGAGATGTTTACCAGGATGCGCACCCGGTTGGGACGTCCAGTTTGTGTGATGAATCGATCACGCGCCCACCGCGGACAATCAGGTCGTAGTTCGGTGCGGCCGCGACGACGGGAATGGCGGCCCCGGCCAGAAGAAGTTGCCTGCGAGTGAGCATCTCATGAATTCTAGTCCTTTTTCGTGATAGAACAGAGGGCGCATGGAATCTCAAGAAGCTCCTCTGATGAACGGCATGATCGAGCTCGAACCGGTGGACGACCCGGGTCTCGAGCGGCGCGACCTTTTCCGCGGCGCCGGTACCGTGGCCGCGTATCTCGCAATGGGAAGTCGCGCGAGCGCTCAAACATCCACAGGCGACAATGTTCCGGACACAAAGGCAGGACCGCTGCTGCCCGTAGTCCCCTTCGGCAAACACAAGATCACCCGCCTGATTTCCGGCGCCAATCCGATCTACGGCTACTCGCATTTCAACTATATTTTTTCAACTCAGATGGCCGAGTATCACACCACGGAGCGCGTCCTATCGTATCTCCGCGCATTGGAGCGCGCCGGGCTGAACACGTGGCAGGCAAGCTGGAGCGAGCGTCTGGAGACGGATTGGCTGAAATATAAGGAGCAGGGCGGCAAGCTGCAACTGTTGGTGCTTTCGCGGCCCACGTTCAACGATGAACCGCAGATGCTCCCACGTGTGATGAAGCTGAAGCCGCTCGCGATCGCGCAGCACGGGGGCGCGACGAACCGTTTGTGGGACGCGGGCCAGTTCGACCGCTCCCTCGATTACCTGAAGCGAATTCGCGACACGGGCGCAATGGTGGGGCTTTCCTGCCACAATCCGCTGGCGGTGGAGTATTCGGAGGAGAAGGGCTGGGACGTGGATTATTACATGACCAGCCTGTATTACATGATCCGGCCGCGCGCGGTGTTCGAGAAGATGCTGGGGCAGGTTCCGCTGGGCGAGATCTATCTGCCCGGCGATCCACCGCGCATGATGGAAACCATCCGGAAGGCGAAGAAGCCGTGTCTTACTTATAAGGTGCTGGCGGCGGGCCGGTCGGTGAACAGCCCGAAAGAGGTGAAGGAGCGGATTGGCGTTGCGCTGAACGGGATCAAGCCGGGAGATGCGCTGATCATCGGAATGTATCAGCGGTTCAACGATCAGATCGGGCAGACGGCGCAATTCGTGCGCGAGGTGTTGACTGCGACGTAAGTTTATCGTCTTGTCGACGACCCCTTCGCCGCCTTTCATCACCCAGCGGACCTTCTCGATTGCGACCTGTATATTGGCCAGCGGATCGCCTTCGACAGCCACGACATCGGCGAAGTAGCCGGGACGTAGCGCTCCCAGCGACTTCTCCTGGCCCAGCAGTTCCGCGCCGTTCACCGTCGCAGCATCGTCTAACGCAGGGCGCGACCCATGTTCTCGTGCAAGGCGCAGATCCTCCCCTCCACCATCCCCCGTTCGGGATCGGTGAAGAAGCTGTCGTAAACCACACCGCGACTTCCACCTCCGTTTTATTCGTCGTCTCGAACCCGGATGCCGACACTGTGATGGTGTACATACGCGTGGGAACGCCGTCGGCCTTGAAGTGGCCATCCTCGCTTTGGACCTGCAGAATAGGTACGGTGCTAGCATAGGGGCGGACAGGCGCCTGCCAGGGCGATGTGGAGAGCTATGACATTGAAACAGCGGATACTCGCTTCCGCTGCACCCAGAGCAACAATCCTGATCCGCGCCGTCGTCGGCTGGGTGTTTCTGACCGAAGGAATTCAGAAATTCCTGTTTCCGGACAGCCTCGGAGTTGGACGGTTCGCGAAGATTGGAATACCAAACCCTTCCTTCACGGCACCATTGGTGGGTATTGTCGAGATCGTCTTCGGCGCCTTGATTATCGTCGGTCTTCTGACTCGGCTATCTGCGATTTCGCTTCTGATAGACATTTCGGTCGCGATCGCAACAACCAAAATTCCGATACTGATCGATAAGGGCTTTTGGGCGGGGGCACACGAATCGCGTACCGATTTGTGTATGCTCTTCGGCTTGCTTTTCCTTCTGTTTGAAGGTGCGGGTCCGTTTGCCATCGATTGGTATCTGAGCAGGCGTACTCAGCGGCCTGTGTTAGCAGCCTGTGGCAGAAGTCTCTATGTTTCGAGCAGCCGAGCCGACCAGAGAATTAGTTGGCGTCGGTTGAAAACACAAAATGAGGTCCACCGAGCGCGGTGCACTTGGCCCAGTGGCGCGCAGATGTACTTCCAGAAGG
>JBBQGC010000012.1:0-97314 GCA_038322705.1 Bryobacterales bacterium
GTCTTGCAGTTTCATCATCCGCTCCATCTCTGCGGCCGAGTATTGCCGGGTTGGGTCCACCCAACCAGCGTCTCCCGCCGCGATTCAAAGCGGACAGATCATGTGTGAATTGGACCGGACACATCACATACTAGCGACACCCGTTTTACCCTGGCTTGCGTAAATCCAAGGGAAGGGCTATAGTCGTACCATTAGTGAATCCTGGGAGGGTTACCTGATGAAGAAGTTTGCCGTTGTTTGCTTAATGAATGCGACCGCGTTCGCGCTGGGCGCTTTTGCGGAGAACGTATCCGGATATATCGCCGACGCAGCGTGCGCGGGGAAGCAAGGGGCTAAAGTGGCGGCTGAAGGACATGCCAAGTGCGCCGAGAAGTGCATCAGAGGCGGGTCGCCCGCGGTTCTGGTAACTTCCGCTGGCAAGGTCTACAAGCTGGACGATCAGAAAATGGCCACCCCGCATGCCGGTCACAAAGTGACCGTCTCCGGCGACGTGACCGACGATAGCATCAAAGTCTCTTCCATCACGATGGACGAGAAATAACCAATCACTCATATTCAACGGGGATACGGGTGCCCTCGCATCCCCGTTGCTGCCCGGTATATCTGTTCGGCTAACATCGCCCGCGCTAACTCGTGCGGGAAAGTCATGGCCGACAGCGATAGCAATAAATCTGCCTGCGGCCGCCATTCCGGCGGCAACCCATCCGCTCCGCCGATCACGAACACCAGGTCTTTAGCTTCCAATTCGGCTTTGGCCACCAGCGCCGTGAATTGCGCTGAATCGATGCGCTTGCCGGGCGGGTCAAGAAGAACTTTCATTGCGCCTGGATGCCGCGTGCCAGGATCGAAGCGGCGCGGATCGATTTCACGCATTTCGCACTGAAGGAAGCGCGCCGTCCGCTTGACGTACTCGGCCGCCACCGAGTTCAGGTGAGCGTCGCGAGCTTTGCCAATGTAATACAGATAAATCTTCACGGATGCAGAAGGGCCCTTCGTGAGCTAATCTCGTTAACGTGACACCCGCACTCAGTGTAGACGCCAAGTACGAGTTGATTGTACATACGCAAGATGGCAAGAGCCGCAATGTGCCCCTGGTGGAGGACAAAGTGTCACTGGGGCGCTCAGCGGGCAACGACTTGTGTTACCCCAACGACGCGGGACTCTCGCGGCAGCACCTGCTGATCGAGCGCGTGAACGGGCATTGGACGGTGCGCGACCTGGGCAGCAAGAACGGCACAACGGTGAACGCCAACCGCATCAACGGGCCGCACATTCTGCGCAAGGCGGACCGCATTTCGGCCGGGCACCTGACGATCGAGTTCTGCGAGAGCGGCGGCGGATCGGGTCCGGCAAACACGGTTATCTTCGTCGACAGCGCGGTGGTCACGGCGGCCACCACCACCATCGCGACGAGTCTCGAAGGGCTGATGGGGCCGGAGGTGGAGGACGTCGGCAAGACCAGCGTGTTCCACGGCAGCCTGCAGACGCGCGCGCTGCTGCGAGCGGGCCGCGAGTTGGCCGGACATCTCTCGCTCGCCGAGTTGTTCGAAGTGATCATGGACCTGTCGCTCGAGGCGGTGGGGGCGAATCGCGGCGTGCTGATGGCGCTTGACGGCGAGGAACTGGTGGTGCGGGCGGCGCGCGGGCAGGGGTTCCAGATCAGCTCGGCCGTGCGCGACCGCGTGATTAAGGAAGGCGCATCGGTGCTGGTGGTGGACGCGCAAACGGATCAGGCGTTCCGGGAACGGGCGAGCATCGTCGCGCAAAACGTGCGCAGCATGATGGCGGTTCCGCTACAGGCCAAGGATCGCGTGATCGGGCTGATCTACCTGGATTCACCGAACATGATCCAGCCGTTCACGCGCGACGATTTGAGTTTGTTGACCGTGATGGCCAACGTCGCCGCGATCCGTATTGAGCATGCGCGGCTGGTGGAAGTGGAGCAGGCCGAGCGGCTGCTGGCCAAGGAACTGGACCAGGCGGCGCAGATTCAGCGGGGTCTCCTGCCGCGTTGCGCTCCCACGATTCCGGGTCTCGACCTGGCGGGAAGCACCGCTGCATGCCGCACGGTTGGCGGCGATTACTACGACTTCATCCCGTATCCGGACGGGCACATGGCGATGCTGGTGGGCGATGTCGCGGGGAAGGGAATGCCCGCGGCGCTGCTGATGTCGAGCCTGCAGGCGCGCGTTCAGGTGCTGTTCGAGGAGTATGACGATCTGGCGAAACGCGTCGTGCGTTTGAACAAAGCGATCGCATCGAACTGCCCGGACAACCGGTTCATCACGTTCTTCGTCTGCATCATCGATCCGGCGACGGGCGAGGTGACCTATACCAACGCGGGACACAATCCGCCACTGCTGGTGCGCGGGGCGGGCAGCTATGAAACGCTCGGCACGGGCGGCATCATTCTCGGGATCATGCCGAAGTTCCCGTACCAGGAGGGGAAGGCCGCGATGGAACCGGGCGACGTGCTGGTTCTATTCAGCGACGGCGTGACCGAAGCGGCGCGGCCCGATGTGGACGAAGAATTCGGCGAGGAGCGTTTGGGAGAGTTGGTACGGCAGCACGCGCACGAACCGGCCGAGGTGATCGTACGCGCTGTGATCGAAGCGGTGGCGCAATTCACGCAGGGCGCTCCCGCAGCGGACGACATTACGGTGGTGATTGCCAAGCGTCTGAAGTGAGAGCCGGCGCATTTGGGATAACATAGTGAGCTTGTGTCAAGGATCGCGAGCCTCAGCGTCTTTTTCCCCGCTTACAACGATGCGCCTTCGCTGCCGAAACTGATCGGGCGGACGTTCGAAGTGCTGCGGGCCATCGCCGAAGACTACGAAGTGATCGTGGTGAACGATGGAAGCCGGGATGAGACCGGCGCGGTGCTGGAGCGGTTGATGAGCGAGCACGGGCCGCGAATGCGCGTGATCACGCATCCAGAGAACCGGGGATACGGCGGGGCGTTGCGCAGTGGTTTCGCCGCCGCTACGCGCGATTGGGTTTTCTATACCGACGGAGACGGGCAATACGACATCGGCGAGTTGCCGAAGCTGATCGACTGCGCGGGGTTCGATGTCGGGTTGGTGAATGGCTACAAGCTGGAGCGCAACGATCCGTGGCATCGCATCTGGATCGGAAACGCATACAACGCGTTTGCGCGGTTCCTGTTCCGCATCCGGATCCGCGACGTCGACTGCGATTTCCGTTTGATCCGGCGCGCGCTGCTCGAAGACATCCGGCTTACGTCGACGAGCGGCACGATCTGCGTGGAACTGGTGCGCAAGTTGGAGATGAGCCCGTACGAGGTGGTCGAGGTGGGCGTGCGTCATTATCCGCGTCTGCACGGGCGGTCGCAGTTCTTCCGGGTGCGGTCGCTGATGACGACGCTGGGACAACTGCTGCGCCTGTACGTACGAACGGTGCTGCTGGCGCCGTTTCTCAAGAGCGACCCGGTGCGCGGAAAGTGCGCATCCCTGTAACGAATCTGCGGCCCGCGCTGGCGGCAACGGAACGCGCTTGGCGAGCCAACATGGAGCGCATGTTTGCCGCGAGCCAATTCATCGCAGGCGAGCAACTGGCGGCTTTTGAGCGCGAGTTCGCCGCCGCGATGGGCGCGCCGTTTGCGACGGGTGTGGCGAGCGGAACCGATGCGATCACGCTGGCGTTGCGCGATGCGGGCGTGACGGGCGACGTGATCACGTCCGCGCTGACCGCGCCGTTTACCGCGGTGGCGATTCGCGCTGCCGGTTGCACGCCGCGGTTTGCCGATGTGGACCCGTTGACGCTCGAGATGAGCGCGGTGGATGTGGAGCGGAGAATGACGGCGCGAACGCGAGCCGTGGTTGCCGTTCACCTGTACGGGCAGACGTGCGACCTGGGCGCAATCGGCGCGATCGCTCGAAGCCGCGGAGCGATCGTGATTCAGGACGCATGCCAGGCGCACGGGGCTGTGTATCAGGGCGGCCCGCTGACGGAACGGTCGGCATACGTGTGCTACAGCTTTTATCCGACGAAGAATCTGGGAGCGTTGGGAGACGGCGGCGCGATCGCGACGGCGGATGAGAGCGTCGCGGCGCGGTTGCGGATGCAGCGCGATGGCGGGCGTGGCGCGAGGCCGCAGGTGGCCGAAACGTGGGGCGTGAATTCGCGGCTGGACGAGATGCAGTGCTGCTTTCTGCGCGCATTTTTGCCGGAGTTGCGCGAGTGGAATGCGCATCGAGCCGCCATTGCGCGCATCTATGACGAGCGCCTGGCGGCGTGTTCCGGTGTGAAGCTGTTGCGGCGCGATAATTCGGTGCATCATTTATACGTCGTTCGTGCGCAGGGCAGGGATGAGTTGAAACAGTATCTGGAGCGGCGCGGGATTGGGACTGGGGTGCATTATCCGGTACCGCTGCATTTGCATCCGGCTTTCAGCGATTGCGGGTTGCGGGCGGGCGATTTACCTGAGGCGGAAGTGGCGTGCGGGGAAGTTCTGTCGTTGCCGGTGTGGCCGTACATGGAGTTTGCGGCGGCCGAAGAGGTTGCGGAGTGTGTGAGGGGTTTTTATGACTAACAGAATTCGCGTGGCCCTGCTGTTGGGCGCCGCCGTTTTGGGAAGCGCGCAACGCAAGCCGGAGAATCCTCTCGATCGTCTTCCACCTGCGATCGAGATGTTGACGTACTTCGGCGAGCGCGCGGATATCTCGCCCGACAACCGGCGCGTCGCGTTCATGGCGAGGAGTTTCGGCGATGCATTCGTTGTTGACTTGGAGACGCGGCGGATCCGGTGCTTGACGTGCAATGTTCCGGCGGCTGTTTTTCTACGCGTGATGCATCTTTCGACCGGGGACTACATTCTGATTGGTCCCGAGCGGTTCGAGAACATCCGGACCAGCCGGACGCGGGACAACGAGTTGTGGTTTTTGAGCAAGGAACGCGGGTCGAAGCCGGTGCGCCTGCAACAGAAGATGAGCGAAGGTGCGGCGATCTCGAAGAAGAGCCTGAAGATTGCTTTTTCGCAGACGCATGAGCAGAACGAGGAACTGGCCGCCGGCGCGTCGCGATTGATTGTCGCGGATGTGGTCATCAACGGTGGCGCTGCGCGGCTGACGGATCAGAAGACGGTGTACGAAAGCAAAGACCGCGGCTGCACCGTTGAAGCCCAGGATTTCTACGACGACGATATGAAGATGACGTTCACGTGCTATGAGCCGCAGGGGTTGGCAAGCGTGATGAGTATCGATTTGAAGAGCGGCGCGGTGACCAATATGTCCAAGGCGCCGGGCACGTACAACGAAGTGGAAGGCATATTTCCGGACGGCCAATACACGTGCGTGGAGGGCGACCGGCAGGTGGAAACGCTGGGCGGCAAACACGGGTCGGGCAACATCGATATCTGGAAGTTGAAGCTGGACGGGACGGGAAAGGATTTCGTGCGGCTCACGCACTTCAACGATCACGAGGGCGGGAAGGCGTCGAATCCGGTGGTATCCACCGATGGCCGGTTCATGGCGTTTCAGACGGCGCGGACGACGGACCCGGCGGGTGTGGGGTACGGGATTCTGTTGTATTGGTTCAGGCGGTAGGGCGTGAGGCGGCAGAAGTCGAGGAAGACAGAAGTCGAGGGAAGACAGAGTCGGAGTACGGTCAATCGTCGTGAGCGGAGACGAATTCCTCCGCGCCTGGGAAGAAGGCCGGTTCCGGAACGGTGCATGCGACGATCCCGGCGTGGCATGGGTCTCCACGCTCGTCCCCCTGGCTGAACCCCGATGGCCCGTGCCCGCCGCCAGTCCCAAAGTAGCCGTAGAGCAGTTCCTGCGGCCGTTGCGGCGAATGGTGTCGTGCATCACGCCCCGCGTGCTCAACGTTCGCGGCGGTTACCACCCGAGCCAGAAGCCCCACACGGTGTTGATTGGCGCCGGCCTCTCTGTCCCGTTGGCCGGGCCGAGCCTCCGGAAACTGAGAATCGCGCATATCGCATCGAAGTCCCGGAGGAGCGAGACCCGCGGAAGGTGAGCACGGCAGGTATTTGGTTGCCAACGGGCGGATCTGGCGGCGGCGCACTGTCCAACGACGCATCTGGCGTGGAGGAGTTCCTGCGGTTCGCCATCGTGGACTTGGCGGGAGAACCCCTCGGCCAGATTGGTCCGAGGTCTTCAGTACAGCCAGCGCGGCTTTGAGCGTTGATTGCGACCCGGTCTTTTACTTGCGAGTCTGGCGGAGAGGGAGGGATTCGAACCCTCGGTACAGGTTTAGGCCCGTACGACGGTTTAGCAAACCGCTGCTTTCGACCACTCAGCCACCTCTCCGTTCTGAAGGGCGTCCCGATGCAACAGGTTGTGGTCACCGCCAATATAACATATCCGAAATTGCGCGATGCGAGCCGTTGACCTACCCACAAGATCGGAACATGCTACTGTGCTGACACAGGGAAATCATGCCACTCTCCGCTCCCGCAAACTTCCAGCCCGCCTGCCGGGCTCGCAACACGGCCTTACTCGCCATCGTTTCGGCGGCTTTGATTACCGGTGCATGCACCGAGAATATCCCTCGAATGGACTCGAATTTCAACGCTCAGGCGCTTGGCCCGGCCCAGCAATTTCCCACGCCCAACCCGTCCAACGATCAATTCATCTGGCTGACGCAGCAGCCTCTCAGCACGGTGGTGGCGTCGAATCCTGGCGGCGGAAATTGGGCACTCACAGTTCCGAAGCAGGCGTTTCTGGCGGATCCGGACACGTTGCACCAATTCCTTCTCGCAAGTTCCGAGCCGTTCACAACGAGTCCTCCGTCACAGATGAATGGTCAGTTTAGTATTCGCCTGCTCGGGCCCGGAAAGGTGAGCTTTGGGATTCGGGCAACGCGGGATTCTGTCGCTAGTTTTATCGGCGCCGGCGAACTCAGCACGAGTCCGTTCGGCGGAGGTCAGATCGGGATGGTGCAAACACCAGCTCTCATTAACGATCTCAATGCGTTCTCGACACGCGATTTTCCGGTTACAGGCCTGACGACGTACAATCCCGAACAGGTTGCGATCTTCGCGTATTCGATCGATCAAGCGAGCCAAACCTTCCATCTGAGCGTGACCGGCCCCACTGCCACCAGTCCAAGTGGGAATCGAAGTACGTCGTACGTGTTTCCCGGCACGATCAAACAATTAGAGCTCTGGTTGTTCTTGCGCCAGCCGACGTTTGCCACCAAGGTGTTCGTCAACGCCATTCGAATGAGTGAGATCTAAACGACCCACTGAGACGGCGCGCCAGGGTCGTGTCCAGCAAATAGAGCAGCCCAGTCTCATCCTCACGCATGCCCCGTGGGAAGTCGACGCTGGTCGTGACGGAGGATCAATAAAACAACTCGAATATTGTTGGCCTTAAAGCGATCCGGACCGGCGCGGCGTTAGAATGTTGTTTGCATTCATCTACTCCTCTAAGCTTGCCGCCGGGCCAGCTTTTCTATGGCGACGATCTCCAGGTCATGCGGGAGTCGTTCAAAGATGAGTTGATTGATCTGGTCTATCTCGATCCGCCCTTTAACTCCAAACGCGATTACAATCTGCTCTTTAAGACGCCGAAGGGTCACAAGAGCGAGGCCCAGATCACCGCGTTCTATGATTCGTGGCACTGGGGCGATCAGGCAGAGCGGGAGTTTGACGAACTCATTCACCAGCCCAATACCGATGTAGCCCAGGTGATGAAGGCTCTTCGTGCTTTTTTGGGCGAGAACGACATGATGGCCTACCTGACGATGATGGCCAACCGTCTCCTGGAACTGCATCGCGTGTTAAAACCGACCGGGAGCCTATACCTGCATTGCGATCCCACCGCATCCCACTACCTGAAGATTGTGCTTGACGGGGTTTTCGGCAAGGAGCATTACCAGAACGAAATTATCTGGAAGCGCACCTCGACCCACAGCGATAGCAAGACGTGGAGCCGGGTGGCGGACAGCATTTTCTTTTACACGAAGTCAGGCGACTTTACGTGGAACACGCCCCGCGATTTGCATTCGGAAGAATACCTTGCCTCGAAGTACCGATACGACGATAACGATGGGCGCGGCGTCTACATGCTCGACAACATGACGAGTCCGAACCCAAGGCCGAACATGATGTACGAGTGGAAGGGATTCCCTTCCCAGAGAAGGGATGGCGCTACGAACCAGAAACGATGGCCAAGCTGGATGACGAAGGCCGGATCTGGTATCCGACAACGCAGGACGGGGGATTTGATCCGAGCAAACGTCCGCGGCTCAAGCGGTATCTGGAGGAAGGTCAGGGCGGCGGCGTAATGGGAACGGTCTGGACTGACATCTCTCCCATCAATTCGCAAGCCCAAGAACGCCTGGGCTATCCGACCCAAAAGCCCCTCGCGTTGCTGGAAAGGCTAATTGCGGCGAGTTCGAAGGAAGGTGATCTCATCCTTGATCCGTTCTGCGGTTGTGGAACGGCGGTCCATGCCGCTCAAAAGCTCGAACGCCAATGGATCGGGATCGACATCACGCATCTGGCGATTTCCCTCATTGAAAAGCGTTTAAGGACGGCCTTTGGAGATGCCTGCAAGTTTAACGTATTCGGGACACCCGAGGACCTCGAAGCGGCGCGCGATCTGGCCTTCCGTAATAAATACCAATTCCAGTGGTGGGCGGTATCGCTGGTCGATGCGCAACCTTTCCAGGGCAGAAAGAAGGGGGCCGATGGGGGAGTCGATGGCATCAAGTTTTTCCGTGATCTCGACCGCAAAGAGGTCTGCAAGATTATCGTCAGCGTAAAAGGAGGCGGTCTGAAGGCAGATGATGTGCGCGCGCTCAACCATGTACGCGAGCGAGAAGGGGCCGAGATGGCGCTTTTCATCTTGTTGGAGCCGCCAACAGCCGGAATGATCAAGGACGCAGCCTCTGCGGGGTTTTACGCCAGCGCGAACAAACACAAGTTTGCGCGCGTTCAGTTGCTCACTATCGAAGGCTTGCTGTCCAAGCGGCAACGGGCCGAGCACCCGGACTACCAACCGGATTTGAATTTTAAGAAGGCTGGCGCGGAGATTAAGGGCAAACAGGGAATGCTGGGATTATAAAGAACAACCGGAACGGCGCTTCGGCGGCAGAGCCGGTCAACAGCGTAAGCCAGGCATCTATAGTCGGTGACAGGGACGTTGGAGCGCCCCCGCCTTAAGCAGCAACGTATGGAGGCTAGCGATTGGTAAAGATCGCTATATACTGGCTGCCCGGAATGTGATCCTGGTTCTTCACCAACCGGAAACCGTGCGCTTCGATCTCCTTGACCGCATCATCCGCATCCAGGCGGATGTGCGATAGCGCGCGATCCGGATCCGCTTCCCCCATTGCACCGCGGCGCTTGTAGAATTCCACCACCGCCAGGCGCCCGGCCGGACGTAGCGCTGCGCTCAGTTTTGCAAGCATTCGATCCGGGTAATCGAAGTGATGATAGGCATCGAGCACCAGGATGAGGTCGGCGGAGCCCGCTTCCAGGCCCGGATCCTTATCGGTGCCGAGCACGAACCGCACGTTCGCCAGATGCTCCTGCACGGACTTGGCGCGTGCCTTGTCGATGAAATCCTGCTGGATGTCTTCGGCGATCACCACACCCGCGCGCCCCGTAGCCTGGCTCAGGTAGGGCAGCATGTAGCCGACACCGGTGCCCAGATCGACGACCGTCATGCCGGGCTTGATGTCCAGCGCCGCAACGAGTTCGCGAGGGCGTTGCCGCGCGTCACGGTCCGGCCCGTCCAGATTCGCCGCAACGCGCTCACGGCCTTCTTTGGTCTTGTAGCCGGAATTCGCGGTTCCTGCCACCTGCGCCGTCACGCACGCGGCGGACAGGATCGAAATGCAAAGGGCTCTCATTGAGTCCATTAAATCACTCCCCAGCCATGGGCATCACCAGCGGCGGCTCCAGCAGAAAATTCATGTTCTGCATTTCGCCGATCGCCGCCCGTACGGCCGATTCCGCCGCCGGCTCCACGGTAATCACAAAGGGTACGTCGCGCCAGTTTTCGATCGGCAGTTGCATCACCGAGTCGATACTGATTTTCTGGTTCGCGAGCACGGTCGCCAGAGTTGCGATGATGCCTGGCCGGTCTTCGACGCGAAAGCGCAAGTAATAAGGCGACTGGCTCAGTGTAATCGGAATCGGTTTGTATTCGCCGAGGCGCTCGTGTGCGAAGGGCGAAACACGTTCGGGACTGCCGCAGCGGATCTCGCGCGCAACCCGCATCAGATCGCTCACCACCGCTACACCCGTCGGCAGCGGCCCCGCGCCACGGCCATAATAAAACGTGTCCTCGCCATACAGGCCGTGGACCCAGATCGCGTTGTACGCGCCCTTCACTCCGGCCAGGACCGTCGACATGGGAACAAGCGACGGCCGGACCGCCAGCAGCAACCCGTCGGGCGTCTGACGCGCGGAACACACCAAACGGATGGTGTACCCCAACTGGCTCGCATACTGGAAGTCCACCGGCAAAATCCTGCGGATTCCCTCGGTATAGATGTCGGACGGCGTGATTCGCTCACCGAAGGCGAGTGCGGCCAGCAACGCCAGTTTCGAACGTGCGTCGTAGCCGTCGACGTCGGCGCTGGGGTCGGCTTCGGCGTAGCCCAAGCGCTGCGCCTCGGCGAGTACGGCCGAAAAATCGCTATGATGTTTCTCGATTTCGGTGAGGATGTAATTGCTGGTTCCGTTGAGGATGCCGTAGAGCGCGGTCACGCGGTCGCCCGAGATGCCTTCCCGCAGGACTGCGTGGATCGGGATGCCACCCGCCACGCTCGCCTCCATCGCCAGGTTGATGCGCGCCTGGATCGCGCGGTTCCAGACCTCGGGGCCGCGCTGGGCCATCAATTCCTTGTTGGCGGTGACGACGGACTTTCCGTGATCGATGGCGGCATTGACGATTTCGGCGGCGACGCCCACCCCTCCGACCAGTTCGGCGACGACGTCGACTTCCGGATCGGCCACCAGGGCGCGCCAATCCGTCATGCGTCGGGTGGTGTCTGGAAGGCCGGGGAAGGTTTTCGCCTCCACGGACCGACTACAAATGGCTGAGAGTACTAGACGAAACCCTAACTTCTGGGTGATCTGAGGGGCGTTTTCGGTGAGGATTCTTACGGTTCCTCCGCCGACATTGCCTAACCCAATAATTCCTACCTTGACATCGCGCATTCCTGGCTATAATAGCAAGTAGCCAGTGTGTGCCCCGGCTAGGAGGCAGCGGTTCATGGTCGCCGGGAATCATGTTTGGCTGAAGTAGTTCGGAAACCAAAGTAGAACGAAAAAAGTCTACTATCATTGTTAAGGTAGGGTTGACTCATGCGCTTGGCAGAAACTGTCCGCATCGGAGGAAGGTTAGCCCTGTTGATTGGGTTCGCAACGTCGAACCTCGTCTTCAGCGACACCCTTTCATATTTCTATGGCTATACCAGCGCCAATTTTGGCGTAACTGCGGCGTCTGACCCCTTCGGGAAGCAGAACGTCTCATTTTCGGCCCCGGTCTCGATGACCTCGGCGGCGTCGGTTGTGCCGACCGTCTCGTACGCATCGGTTAGCGGGACGACTCCGCTCGCCACGTCGTACAGCGTGTCGTCGCCTGCCGCGTCCACCTCGACTGCGGCCGGCGGATTCGCTACCAACTATTACGCGCCATTTGCCGGTTTCGGGGCGTCCCCAGCGGCTTACACGGCACCGCCCGCTGCAGTACCACAGAGCGCCGGGGCGTTCTCGACCGGCGTGATGCTGTTCGCACCCGAGCAAACGACCACCGTGGCAGCGATATCGACGTCGTCCTCGATGACTCCGGCGCTGGGCTCGGGAGGTTTCCTATACGGCGGGTTCAGCCTGTTCTCAGCCACTCCGCGAGTAGCGGATCAACTGGTGGGCCCCGTCGCTTCGAAAACTACGGGCCCCAGCCTCGCACCAACGCGAGTATCGCTTGCGCCCGATGCCGCGCCGGAACCCTCAACATGGATTTCCATGACGGCCGGGTTAGGACTTTTGCTGTTCAAACTGCGCCGCCGGTAATAACATCAGATAGGCGCGTGTAAGCACGTTATGATGGGCTTGCACGCGCTTTTATGCCTTCCTCCCGCCTGCTCTCCGTAGTCCTCCTTCTAGGGCAAATTCCTTCCCCTCCTCCCGAAGCTGAAAAAGGCCCCGACCTGCGCTTGCCCAACGGGCGTCTCCAGCGCGATGAGATGTTGAAAGCGGACCATGCCAAGAACCTGGAAGACGCCAAGGAACTTGTCAAACTCTCCACTGAGCTCAGCGACGATCTCCAGAAAAATACCCAATACGTGCTTTCGCTAGGCGATATCAAGAAGGTGGAGGAGATCGACAAAACGGCGCGTAGAATTCGAGCGCGCATGAAGCGCTATTAGCTGGAGATTGTGCTACTCTGAGCCTTCAGGTTATGGCTGCCACCCGCGAGAAGGCTCAGTTGATGAGCGCATCGGAAATTGACCGGTCGCTGGTCCGGCTCGCTCACGAAATACTCGAGCGAACCGAGAACCTGGACAAGTTGGCCTTCATCGGAATCCGCCGGCGCGGAGTGCCGCTCGCCCAACGCCTGGCGCGCAAGATCAACGAGCTCGAACAACGCGAGATTCCGGTGGGCATACTCGATATCAACCTGTACCGCGACGATCTCTCCACCGTCGGCGTTGCCCCCGTGCTGAATGCCACTGAGATCAACTTCCCGGTCACGGGCAAGGACATCATCCTCACCGATGACGTGCTGTATACAGGCCGCACCATACGTGCCGCACTGGACGCGCTTTTCGATCACGGCCGCCCCGCCCGCGTACAGTTGCTGGCGCTGATCGATCGCGGCCACCGCGAGCTGCCCATCGAAGCGCGCTACGTGGGCCGCATGGTGCAGACCACATCCAACGAGATCATCGAAGTGAAGTTCCGCGAAGTGGACGGAATGGAAAAAGTGCTGCTCGTCGAGAAGGCGGCGGAAAGCGAGACGGCCTGATTCGCAAATGCCGGGGGGCCTGCTAGGAACCGAAGAGCTCACCCGTTCCGAGATCGAAGCGATCCTGGGGCGCGCAAAGGATTTCCAATTCGACCCGGCGCAGCCCCGCAAGAAGCTCGATCTGCTGCGCGGCCGCATGATCGTGAATTTGTTTTTCGAAGCCTCGACGCGCACTCGAACCAGCTTCGAAATTGCTGCCAAACGGCTGGGCGCGGACGCGATCTCGATCACTGCTTCGGGCTCCAGCGTCTCTAAAGGCGAGAGCCTGGTGGACACGCTGAATACGCTCGGCGCCATGCATCCCGACGCGATCGTGATGCGCCACTCGGCCTCCGGAGCTCCGCATTTCCTGGCGCGGTATCTGCCCACTCCGATCATCAATGCGGGCGACGGCACGCACGAGCATCCCACGCAGGCGCTGCTGGACGGGCTCACCATCCTGGATCGCAAAGGACAGATCGATGGTCTGACCATCGCGATCATCGGCGACATCGCCCACAGCCGCGTGGCGCGATCGAACATCCACTTGCTATCGAAGTTCGGCGCGCGCGTGGTTCTGTGCGGGCCCGCCTCGCTGCTGCCACCGCAACTCGCCTCGATTGCCCCGGGCGTTACGCTGACCACCGATATGAGGCAGGCCATCACGGGCGCGGACGTGATCATGATGCTGCGTGTGCAACTCGAGCGGCAGCACGAAGCCGCCTTCCCCGCCGGCGAATACTTCCGCTTCTACGGGCTGCGGCTGGAACACCTGCATCTGGCTAACCCCGACGCGATCGTCATGCACCCCGGCCCGATCAATCGCGGCCGCGAACTCTCCTCCGAGGTGGCTGACTCGCAACGCTCGGTGATTTTGAATCAGGTCGAGAACGGCATCGCGGTGCGAATGTCCGTACTCGAACGCGTCCTGTGCCAATGAGAGAGCTGCTGATCAGAAACGGACGCGTCGTAGACCCGTCGTCGAATCGCGACGAGATCGCCGACGTGTTCATCCGCGGCGGCAGGATTGTGACGGTCGCGCCGGGCTTCGATGCCGCGGGCGCGAAGGTGTTCGATGCAACCGGGTTGATCGTCGCTCCTGGCTTCGTCGACATGCACGTGCATCTTCGGGAACCGGGATTCGAATACGCCGAGACGATCGAAACCGGAGCCCGTGCCGCGGCGGCGGGCGGGTTCACGTCGATCTGCGCGATGCCGAATACATCGCCCGTCAACGACAATCCGACCGTTACCAGCTACATCATCGAGCGCGCGCGGCAGGCGGCCGTGGTGAGAGTGTATCCGATCGGCGCGATCACCAAAAACAGCGCCGGCGAGGAACTGGCCGCCATCGGATCCATGAAGCAGGCGGGCATCGTCGCCATCTCTGACGACGGCCGTCCGGTGATGAACGCGCGGCTGATGCGGCGAGCCATGGAGTGCGCGAGTTCATTCGGATTGCCGCTGATCAACCATTGCGAAGACCTGGACCTGAGCGCGGGCGGCGATATGCATGAAGGCGAAGCGTCAGTGCGGCTCGGACTCCGCGGCATTCCGGCGTGCTCAGAGGACGTCATGGTGGCGCGCGATATTCTGCTGGCTGAAGCGACGGGCGTGCGGTATCACGTCGCGCACATCTCCACGCGGCACGCCGTCGCGATGGTCGCCTTCGCCAAGCAGCGCGGACTTCCGGTTACCTGCGAAACCACTCCGCACCATTTCGCGCTGAACGACGGCCATCTGCCGCCCTACGACAGCAACTACAAGATGAAGCCGCCGCTGCGCGCCTGCTGCGATTCCGCGGCCCTGATCGAGGCGATCGAAGCGCACACGGTGGACGCCATCGCCACGGACCATGCCCCGCATCCCGGCAGCGAAAAAATGCAGGAGTTCGAGCGCTGTCCCTTTGGCATTACCGGACTCGAGACCGCCATCGGACTGGCGTTCCGCGAGCTCGTGCACCCCGGCCGTATCACGATCTCGCGGCTGGTGCACCTGTTCAGCACGGGTCCAGCTTCGATCCTGAATCTGAATGCCGGAACCTTAAAGCCGGGCGCGCCCGCCGACGTCACTATTCTCGATGCCGAGCGTGCGTGGACCTTCGACGTCAACCGCTCTCAATCCAAGAGCCGTAATTCACCGTTTCACCTGCAAGCCTTCCGAGGCGGCCCGGTGGCGACCATCGTCAACGGCGCGTTTGCCTGGCGGCTCGAGTAAGCCTGAGGAGGCCAAATGTTACCCGCACCTGGACGCCGGTCCCAAACCGGATGCGTGACCCTGGTGATCGCCGTGGTTGCGCTGTTGATCGGCGCGCGCACACTCGCGTCGTGGATCCTCGATTTCGAATGGTGGCGCGAGTTGGGCCACGTGGAAACCTGGATCTCAATGATGTGGTATTCCGTAGGGCCCGGAGTGGCTGTCGCGCTCATCGCGTTTGCCGTCTTCTGGTTCGCGCACGCGCGCGGTCTGAAGGCGTCCGGCAACAGGCTGCGCGACCACTCGGTTTACTCGCGCCTGGTTACGGTGGGCCTGATACTGGCGGCGATGGTGTTCACGGCGGTCCTGGTGGACCCCTGGCCGGTCGTCAGGTTTTTCGGTGGACACGGCCAATCCGCGGGCGCCTGGCGCGACCCGGCATTCGGACGTCCGCTCGCGTTCTACCTGTTCGATCTGCCGTTCTACTCAATGCTGCTGCGAGTGGTTCTGGGCCTGTGTATCGTTGGTGGGCTGATCTATTACCTGACCGCGCGCGCCTGGAAGCTGAGCGCCCGCATGCCGCGGGATTCGCGCGAGTTCGCTCTCGAGCTGCCCGATTTCGGCGCCCTCACGGCTTTGGAGTCCCGCTTCTTGCGCGCACTGCTCGGCATTTTCCTCGTCGCGTACGCCGTCAGCTTGTTCCTGGACCGTTACGATCTGGTCTACACCGATCACGGATTCATGGTCGGCGTGGACTGGGTGAACGAGCAGGTCACGATTCCGTTTCTGTGGTTGAGCATCGGCGCATGCTCGGCCGCGGCCGCGCTGGTCTGGCTGGGGCGTTGGCGTCTGGCAGCTTTTGTGGTGGTCGCGGCCATGATGCTGCAGTTCGCGATTCCTCGCGCCGTGTCCGCGCTGTATGTGCGGCCCAATGAACTGGCGATCCAGCGCGATTACATCCATCGCCACATCGAAGCTACGCGCCAAGCCTACGGCCTGACGGAGCACGCCTCGGAGAAGGATTTCAGCGCGCGGCTGGAAGGCAAGATCGATGTCGAAAAGAACCGGAACATGCTGGAGAATATCCGGCTGTGGGATTGGCGGGCGTTTCACGATACCGTTTCCCAGATCCAGCCGCTCCGCCCGTATATTTTCTCCGATACCGACGTGGACCGCTACATGCTGGACGGCCAGTTGCGCCAGGTGCTGGTATCGCCGCGCGAGCTCGATCTGAACCAGTTGGGCGACGCCCGTTCCCGCTGGACGAATCCCCATCTGGTGTACACGCACGGCTACGGGTTGGTGATGGCCGAAGCGAACCGGATCACACCGAGCGGTCTGCCGGTTCTGTTTATCGAGAATGCGCCGCCCGAAGTTCACACGGCGAGTTTGAAAGTCACCCGGCCGGAGCTGTACTACGGCGAGGTGGTGCACGAGCCGGTGTTTGTGCGCACCGAGCAGCCGGAGTTTAACTATCCGTCGGGCGGCGACAACGTTCACACGCGCTATGACGGCAAAGGCGGATTCCCGATCGGGGGGCTGCCGTTGCGGTTGGCGGCGGCCATCACCTACGGGGATTGGAACATTCTGCTGACCAGCCAGCTCGGTCCGGAGAGCCGCATGATGATTCACAGGCGCGTCACCGAGCGCCTCTCTTCGATCGCCGGATTCGTCCGCTGGGACAGCGATCCGTACCTGGTACTGACCAGCGACGGGCGGTCGGTGTGGGTCGTCGATGGCTACCTCACCTCCGATGCGCATCCCTACTCGCGGACCCTGAATATCGAAGGGATCGGGACGGTGAATTACATTCGCAATTCGGTGAAAGCCACCGTGGACGCCTACGACGGGACGATCAAGCTATACGTTTTCGATCCCGATGACCCGCTGTTGCGCGCCTATCGGAATCTGTTCCCAGGCATATTCACAGATGCCGCAGCGATGCCAGCCGACCTGCGGGCGCATATGCGGTACCCCGAGACAATCTTCCGGGCGGAAGCCGAGATCTACCGGACGTTCCACATGCGCGACCCGGACGCGTTCTATAACAGGGCCGACCTATGGGATATCGCGCGTGGTTCCAAGAGCCAGGAAGGTAATCCGGAGGCGGTCGCGCCAACCTATTTGATCGCCACCTTGCCGGGCGAGAAGAGTCCCGAGTTCCTTTTAATGCTGCCGTTCACGCCGCGGAATAAAGACAACCTGATCGGCCTGATGGCGGCGCGTTGCGATGGCGCGCATCTGGGTGAGCTGGTCTTCCTTCTGCTGTCCAAACAGGAGCTGCTGCTGGGGCCGATGCAGGTGGAGGCTCGGATGAACCAGGACCAGAATATCTCCAAGGATCTGACGTTGTGGAACCAGCAGGGTTCACAGGTGCTACGGGGGCAGATGCTGGTGCTGCCGATCGACGGAACGTTCCTATACGTGGAGCCGATCTACATCCAGGCCAAGGAAGCGCGCATGCCGCAGATGAAGAAGGTGGTGGTGGGATTGGGCAATTCGCTCATCTATACGGACACTTACCAGCAGGCGCTCGCACAACTGGCGGCGTTGTCGGGCGCTCCGGTAGCGGAGGCGGCGGCGATGGTAACGGCCGCAGCGCCGGTTTCAGTAGCTGCGCCAGCGTCAGGGACGGCTCCGGATCAACGACTTGGTTCGATTCGGGAACATCTCCGGCGGTATCGGGAATTGGCCTCCCAGGGGCGCTGGTCGGAGGCTGGGAAAGAACTGGAGGCGGTGGAGTCGCTCGCGCGGAAATAGAATACGCGTCGATTTCAGACGACCATTCGCTGGCGAGTTTCTTCCTCGGAGCGATCCTGCCCGAAGCCGGGAAGAGCCGCCACGGCTTTCTGGAGTGCGCGCGCGACAACTTCGCACAGAGGCTCACCGTCGGCCTCTACTACTCCGTAGTGGAACAGTTCGGGGGCGTTTTCAGCGGGTCCAACAGGGAATCCGGCCAGCTTGTCGGCGAATTCCTGGCAACGCATTTGGGACGCGCGGTCCCGATCCTGTGTGAGGATCACGTACTGGTCTGGCGCTAAATGAAAGACGCGTTCGGTCTCGTTCAGGATTGCCTGCAGATAGTCGGACACCACCGCCCGAATCGCCTCGATGTCGAAGCTCGATTCTTCGAGTGGATGAATGCCGATGCCGGCGATCGTGCCATAGAACGGGTCCCGGCTGCGCAGAATCAGTGCGGCATCTGGAGCGTGATTGGGCCGCGCTGTAAATTGGATAAGTTCGCCGCGCGGACGGCTGTTCAACATCAATTGGACCGGGGTGCCGGATGCGGGCCCCTCCCGCAGTTGATCGGGGCTACGCTGGCCGGCGCCTTCGGGAAGCAGCCCACGAGTTCCGAGGTTTGCCCCCTCGATGGTTCCGCGCTTTGGCCCTTCCGTGAGGCGCGGTTCGGAAGCGGCCGTGATTGATGCCAGACGTTCCAAGGCCAGTTCAGCCCGCCGCCGCTGTTCTTCACCCCGAATCTGGAGTTCCAGGTTCACCTGGCGAAGACGCTCGTTGTTGGCCTTGAGCATATCGCAGACCAGTGCAACGGCCGCCGCTCCGGCTAAAGCCAGCACTGTCATCACGATATTCAAGACGTGTCCTGTTAGCATACCTCTGGCTCTGATTCTAGTGGACGGCGTGCACCTCTAGAATAGGCGCTCATCCCTAATTGTGCCTAAACACTTGCAGCAATTCTGTCCCAGTTAAAGCGCGTAGCCCGCCCAGTACCGGCGGGTTAGGCGACCGGGTGCGGGCATTCCGAGGTCGAGTCGCTGCCAACCCTAAAGAAACTCCGGGCTGGGACCGATAGTACTCATAGCGGCTATGTCGTCACGGGCCAAAATCTACATCGTTGCGATACTTCTCGCAGCGGCCTCGGTAACAGCATACGCGCTGATGACGTCTAGGGTCAGTGATCCTGTGCGCCTGATCGCGTACACGGTTGCGGCGCTTATCGCCGCGGGAATGAAAGTAAGCTTGCCGGGCATCACGGGTACGATGTCGGTTAGCTACGTCTTTATTCTCATAGCAATAGCGGAATTGAGCCTGGGCGAGGTCGTTCTTATCGCCGCTCTCTCGAGCATCGTCCAGAGCGTGTGGTATGCCAAGAAGCGGCCCCAGCCCGTACATCTGGCCTTTAATGCGGCGAGCATCTCCCTGTCCTCCGCCGCAGCCTATGCGGCCTACCATTACAGCGCTCATCTCACTTCCGACCACACCCTGCAGCTCGGCTTACAACTCGCCTCCGCTTCGGGCACTTACTTTTTGCTGAATACGTTCTCCATCGCCGGCGTGGTCGCTCTCACGGAGAACGGGAAGATCACTTCTATCTGGCGAAACGGATATTTTTGGTCGTTCCCCTACTATATGATCGGCGCTTCGATCACGGCGCTGATGCGTTACCTATCGAACTTCTTTGATTGGAAGCTGAGCCTGTTCGTGTTCCCGGTAGTTTACGTCATCTTCCGATCCTATCGGCTGTATTTGGGCCAATTGGAGCGGGAAAAGCATTACGCCGAAGAGATGGCGGCTTTGCACCTTCGAACCATTGAAGCGCTAGCGCTGGCCATCGAGACCAAGGACCACACCACGGGGACTCACTTGCGGCGCGTTCAGGTATACGCCCGGGAGATTGCGAAGGAACTATCGCTCGATGAATCCGAGACCAAGGCTCTGCAGGCGGCGTCCATTCTCCACGACATCGGTAAGCTGGCCGTTCCAGACTACATTATCTCCAAGCCGGGACGATTGACCCCGGAAGAATTCGAGAAGATGAAGATCCACCCCATTGTGGGCGCGGAGATCCTCGCCACGATCAATTTCCCGTACCCAGTGGTACCGATCGTCCGGGCCCATCACGAGAAATGGGACGGATCCGGGTACCCGGACGGGCTGCGAGATACCAGTATTCCGTTGGGCGCGAGAATTCTCGCCTGCGTGGATTGCTTCGACGCTCTGGCCTCCGACCGGCAGTACCGCAAAGCGCTGCCCCTGCCTGAGGCTCTGGCTGTAGTCCAGCGCGAATCGGGCCGGAGTTTCGATCCTGCGGTCGTCACCATCCTGGCGCGCCGCTATCTCGAACTCGAGCAACTGGCGGGCGCCGAGCCGATTCAGGAACCGGGTAAGCTGTCACTCGAGGTCAAGATCGCGCGCGGTGAAGCGCCTGACAGCGGCTTCCAAGGCGAATCTGCCCGCACGAGCGCACAAACGGGAGGTTCGCCGCTGCATTCGGTAGCTGCGGCGCGCGAGCAAGTTCAGGCTTTATATGAGTTGACCAAATCGATTGGGCCCTCATTAAGCGTCACGGAGACATTGTCCGTAATTGCGACCCGGATCAAGGGGCTTGTTCCTTACGACACGATTGTCATTTATCTGCGCGAGGGAACCACCCTGACGGCTGCATACGTAAATGGCGAGAACCATAAGCTGTTCTCGAGCTTGCGGCTGCCGCTGGGCGAGGGCCTTTCCGGTTGGGTGGCTGAGAACCGGAAGCCGATTCTGAACGGCAATCCGTCCGTCGAGCCCGGGTATCTGCAGGACCCGTCGAAATTCAGCACGCTTCGCTCCGCGCTGAGCCTGCCGCTCGAAACACCGGCGGGAGTTATCGGGGTCCTCGGGTTGTACAGGGCGGAAAAGGACGGCTTCTCAGGCGAAGACCTGCGCGTACTACAGGCCATCAACTCGAAATTATCCATCGCGATCGAGAACGCGGTGCGTGACCAGCCAGCGGCCGGACAAGTTCAGCCCGACGCGCTTACATTGCTGCCCCACGCAGGCGCAGCGTTCCTGCACCTCGAGGCCGAATTGGCTTGGGCAGCCGCCCGGCAGAACCGGCTCGCCGTCCTGGTGTGCGATGTGGATGGGTTCAAGCAAGTGAACGACCGGTTGGGACACCGGACTGGCGACCGCATCCTCCAAACACTGGCGCTGCGGCTGAGTGACGATTCGGTTACGGGAGAATATCCCGCACGGATGGGCGGGGACGAATTCCTCGTCGTGTTACCCGATACTTGCGAGGCTGAAGTGGAGAGCAAAATCGAACGGATCTCGTCCATGGTCCGGCGGGTGAGCATGGAGATATCCGGTGATCCGCTACTTGGAGTCAGCGTGGGAGTCGCCTTCTACCCCGATGACGGAACGAACACAGAGACGCTGCTGGCACAAGCGGACCGCCGGCTGTATTCTCAAAAAGCGGAACATAAGCGCACTAACGAACGGGAACCGATGGCTCATGACTTGGCGCGGCTGGAGCAGTCCATTGTGGCGAGTGACGCTCCGTCAACACCCGTCGCCCACCGATGACCTCACGAAGCCTCGACGATGTCGTACGATGAGATCGGGCCGTGCCGCTCGACGATTCTCCCACTCACGATACTCCCGAGGTCCTGATTGCGCTCATCGATGACGATCCGGCTCCGGAACACCTGTTGGCGGCCGTAGCGGCGCAGTCAGGTTTCCGGTGCCGTGTTTGGCGCTTGAATAGCCGCGATACGTTGCAGTTGCTGACACAGGCGACAGCCGAGGATACCCCGCGCCTGGTCCTGCTCGAATGGAAATTGGCCGGGACGGAACCGTTGCGTCTTATCGAGCAACTGAAAACCGGGTTCGACCGCCGGATCCCGGTGATCGTGTTTGCGGCTTGGGAAAATAAGGACGACGTAGCGGCGGCGTACGACGTGCAGGCAAACTGCTGGGTGGTCAAGCCAGCCAGCCCCGATGAATATGCGCGAACCGTAGCGCAAATCCTGCATTTCTGGTTGCGCGATGTCCGGTTACCGGTGCCCATGCTGAACAGGGCTCGGGCTGGCAGTTGACGATGCGAATACCCCGTTTTACAAAAATCGCCGGTCTCAGCTTCGTGGGGTTCTGTGCCGCGGCGGCCATCGCCGATCGCGTGAACCTGACCCCGGTCGCATCCCAGATCGCCGGTTTTGCGGGCGCCTTGGCCGGTACGCTCGTGGCACGCGGGCGCCGCCGCCGGTCGCCGCCTCCCCCGGCCGTCGATCCTCCGCCCGAACGTTGAAGCCGCGCTATCATCGAAAGACGCTGTGCCAAGCACCCTCCGCCTCCGTGATCCCGCTCCGCCCGAGGCCATCGATACCCACACCGATCTAAAGGGACTGCGCGCCGTCGCCATTTTCGAAGCGGCGAAAGGCTCGCTGGTGATTCTGGCTGCAACCGGGCTGCTGACCATGCTGCACCGGGATGTGGGCGCAATTGCCGAGGACCTCGTCCGGCGCTTGCACCTGAATCCGGACCATCACGTTCCGCATGCCTTCGTGCAGGCAGCTCACCACATGACCGACGCGCGGCTCTGGGCAATCGCCGGGGGAGCCGTCGCATACGCAACAGTGCGCTTTATCGAAGCCTACGGGCTGTGGCATGCGCTCGTCTGGGCGGAGTGGTTCGCGCTCCTGTCCGGACTCCTGTACCTGCCGTGGGAAATCTACAACATCATCGTGCGCCCGAGCCCCCTGCATTTCGGCGTACTGGCCATCAACGTCGCGATCGTTCTGTACATGATTTACATTCGGGTCCGCGCTTCCTGGTTCTGCGGACCGGACGTAAAGCCGGTACCCGATCAATAGCTATAATTCCTCTAGTGGCTGCACTGTCAGATGCCGCTTTCCCGCGGGTCGTCGATCTAAGACAACTGCGCTCCGACGACCTCGAGCCGCTGTTGGCCGAAGAGATCGAGGAGTGGCGCGAGAAGCTCGACTGGGATTTCAGCGGCTCCGCGGAACTGGTTGAGCGTTTCGTTGCCATGCACGCGCTCACGGGCTTTGGCCTGATCGCCGCGAACCGCGTGGTGGGCTATATCTACTATGTATGCGAAGAGCGCAAAGGTCTGATCGGCGACCTCTACGTGATGCAGCGTTTCCGCACCGAGGCGGCGGAGAATCAACTGCTCGCCCCCGTGCTCGATAGCCTCACTGGAGCCCCGTGGGTGCGGCGCGTTGAATCTCAGTTGATGATGCTGAGCCGGTGTTTCGACCGCCCCATGCCCCGCGCCGAGAGCCTGGCCCTGTATCCGCGCACTTTCATGGAAATGTCTCTCGACGGTGTTCGACGCCTGCCGTCCAAGGGTGCCGTCCCCGGCGTCAAGTACGAACCGTGGACCGACCGCTTTCAGGACGACGCCGCACGCGCGATAGCTTCGGCGTATCGCGGCCACATCGACGCGGAAATTAACGATCAGTACCGTTCCCCCGCCGGTGCCCGCCGCTTCCTGCTCAATATCGTGCAATACCCGGGGTGCGGTTCTTTCTACGCCGGAGCGTCGCTGGTTGCGGTCAGTCCGGGGCATCGCGTTTCGGGAATCTGCCTTACGAGCCTGGTCGGGAGCGGCGTCGGCCACATCACGCAGGTTTGCGTCACGCCCGAGGTTCGCGGCATGCAGGTCGGATATGAAATGCTTCGCCGCAGTCTGCTCGAGTTGTCGCGCCAGGGATGCCGGAAGGTGACTCTGACGGTGACGATCGCCAATGAGAGCGCGATCCGGCTTTACCGCGAGCTCGGCTTCGTGCCCCGGCGCTCGTTTGCGGCGTTCGTCTGGGACAAGCTTTAAGCGAGATGAAATTGTAAGATTCGTTCGGGTGGTGTTGAATCGGAAGTTAGTGTGCCGCGTGGATGTAGACCGCGGTGCACGCGAACTCGGACGCCGCAATCGGTCAGATGCCCGCAAGAGTTAGTTCGCGGGTTGGTTCAACACGAGCACAGAACAGGTGCCAAAAGATGCCGTAACGTCGTGCCCCCCGGCGCTCGTTCACGGCGTTCGAACGATTGCTCCCGCCGCTTGCGATTCCGACTGCGCGCAGTTGGTGCCCGAGTCGCTCGCGAGATTCGTCAAGCAAAGTCCGCTCCGCCGCGCGTTGCTGTCGAGCCGGCACCTGGCAAGATCATCGACCCGAGTTGTTCGAACTCATTTGCGCGTTCGGGCAGCACAGGTACACACAGCGGCCGGGGTTGCGAGCGTAGGAGCGCACTCAGTCGGCTGATGGTGTCGCACCAGCGCGAGGAACAGGCGCGCTCGTCAGCCGCACTGTTTGTATCGAACCGGGATGCAGTGGCCCTGGATTCTGACCTTGCGTCGACAATGCTTATTCGCGGCCGAAGACATTGCGGCATTCATAAACTCCCCGCGGCTGCTGCTGGGAAGTACAGCCGTAGAATGTCCAACCAGCTAGCCCCGGTGCGCGCCTTCGCAGCGGCCCCCTGCTGACACAGTCCGAGCCGGTGACCCGCTACCGCACCGCTCCGTACCGGGCAGGCGATCGCGAAATACGGATATGCTTCCGACAGAAACTCGCGCGTACTGCCGCCGCAATCCGCCGAGTAGAGCGCCGGGATCGTGCGCCCGCCATAGCGCAAAACGATTCCCGCGGTTGCTCGCGCGGCCAGAGCAGCGAGGCTCGATGGCAGCGGCGGCTCGCGCAGGAACTGGCAATGCGTGGTATCGCAAAAGTCGGCGTGCGCATGACGCCCGCGCGCGGCTACCAAAAACGATCGCGCAACCACCGCCTGCGCCTTCAGGCTCTCGATGGGCGCCCCCGGCGGACTCTCGGCCGCCACAATCGAGGCCACCGCCGTTTCCAGATCCATAGTGACAACCGGAATCACCTCGTTGCCTTCGCGGATCACATCGAGTTCGCCGTGGAAGCGGCGCTCAATGCGGCCCGGCACTCTCAACACGAACTCGGATCCGCGCCGTTCAGTGACTTCGACTCGTTGCGGGTGGAAGAGCGAGAACACACTGATACGAACAGGCTGTCCTGGTGCGAGTGCCGCTGCCCACACGAACACCAGCGCCCACTTCATCGCATCACCGCGCGAACGATTGCGCCCGCCCGCCGCGCACATTCCGCGCCCGGCACTCCATGTGCGCGCGCGACTAAAACATAGCCGGGCAAAATTGTGGCCACCAAACCGTCGCCCGGCGCTCGGTCCGCATGCACGCAGGGCGCGGTTCCGGTCTTTGCGGCCGCACCCGCTCCGATGCCCGATGCGGTGCCCATCTCGGCGCATTGCCGGAGCGCGTCGAATATCAGGGTCACGCCCGGCTCACCGCGGCGTTGAGCCAGTTCGTTGTAAGCCAGTGCCGTCTGTAGCGGCGTTGCACGCCAGCCCGCCCGGCCTCCTATCAAAGCCTCGGCAGAGGTGTCGCCAGGCATGGTCAGACCATAGCAGCCGGCGACGCGCTCCACATCCTCGCGCGCCGTCATCGACGCGATTCGCAGGAAATAGCTATTGCAGGATTGCGCGAGGGCCCGGCGCACATCGAGCCTGCCGTGACCCCGCGGCAGCCAGCATCCCGAACAGTCCAACTGCGGAAACTCCCATCCGTGAGACGAGCCGTAAGCGAGCGCGAGAAACGGCTTCACCAACGAACCGAGTGGTGCCGGGCGCTCCGCATCCCGCCAGCGCAGACCCACCACGCTCGATGCGCCCGCGCGCAGCAGCACGTACTCGAGGCTCGAAGCGTTCAGCAAGCTCTCGATCGAGTACTCGCGCGCTGTCGCGGCCACTGCAAGGAAATCGCGCCTTGTCATGGGAGCCTGTAAACGATCGCCTGTCCAATGCTGTGCATGGCTTCACCAACGAACCGGGCGGCCCTCCGCGTCTCCGCATCCCGCCACCGCAGACCCACCACGGCCGAAGCGCCCGCACGCAGCAACACGTACTCGAGGCTCGAAGCGTTCAGCAAGCTCTCGATCGAGTAATCGCGCACTGTCGCTGCCACTGCCAGGAAACCGCGCCACGTCATGGGAGCCTGTAAACGATCGCCTGTCCAATGCTGTGCATGGCATCACCAACGAACCGGTCGGCCCCGGCGACCCGCATCCCTCCAACGCAGACCCACCACGGCCGAAGCGCCCGCACGCAGCAACACGTACTCGAGGCTCGAAGCGTTCAGCAAGCTCTCGATCGAGTAATCGCACGCTGTCGCGGCCACTGCCAGGAAACCGCGTCGTGTCATGGCAGCCTGTAAGACATCGCGTGCCGAACGCTGTGCATGGCTTCACCAACGAACCGGTCGGCCCCGGCGATCCGCACCCCGTCACTGCCAGCAAACCGCTGCGTGTCATTGCAGCTTGTAAACGATCGCCTGACGAAGCGCGGCTCCATCATCGTGCGATTCCAGAGACATCGACTCCACGTTACTCAACGCTCGGCCCAAGCTGGCGAGGTTCTCGGAGAAGAACATCGGCTGGCGTGCGCCTTCAGGCATCGCGTGTAACGATGGAAAATCGATCAAGCTCATCATCCGCTGGAGATTCGGCAATTCGCGGGCGTGCCGGTACAGCGCCGCGTATGCCGCTCCTTGAAGGATAGCGGGCGATCCGGCGCGTGCAGCCATTCTCGTTCTCAGCTCATCAGAATTGGCGATGATCAACACGCGTCCGGCGACCGTAACGTTTGCGCCGGCAGCAGCAGGGTCCCACGCCCGCGCGCCCAAAATCGCGATCGCCCGATCTGTGGCAACGAACACTCCGCCCGCCGCAACTCGACTCGCTCCCACTTCGAGCATCGCTTCCGGCGGATTGCCATCCAGCAACTTTCGGACCGGCTGCATATCGGGAGCCGCCCCGGTACCGGCAACGACAGACTCATCGATGCGCGTTTCGAGATCCTGTTCAGTTCCCACGATCGCGTCCGGATCCCCGGCCTGCGGCGCATGCGTTCCCGCATCGCGTGCGGCGCGTGGATTCAGCAGGCCGTCAATCAGGTCCATCGCGAAACCGGTGTCCGGCTTTGCCCACCCACGGATGAGACCCGCGCCATCAGGTGCATAGCGGCTGAGTTCACTCACGGACGCTTCCGAGCTGCGCAGATCTGGCGCTGGCTCGGTCCGCAACAGCGTACGGCGCTCGCGAAATTCGCCCGCGGTCCGATCCAAATCGACCATCGCCGATCCGAATTGCGCCAGCTCCCCGGTATTGCGTTGAATCCAGTACGAGCGAAAATACGGCGTACGTTTGATTCGTTCCAGGTTCAGCGCCATTCGAAGCTCGCCGGCATTGGGCTGCGACACCGCAGCCTGACTGAACCACGGCTCCTGTTTCATCACCGGCGCTGTTTGGCCTGCGATCAGCGTCAAGGCGGAGGCCAGCGCCTGCTCCTGCGTGGCGATCAACAGCAAGCCACCAGTGACGGCAAAGGCCGCCAGTCGGCGCTGTTGCTGACGGACGTAATAGTCGATCCCCGCTGATTTGCGCGGCTGAAATTTTGCGCGCGATTGCCACAGAGCGGTTTCAAAGGCCCGCGCCGACGGCATGCGCGTGATGTACAGAAACTCGAGATTGCCGATGTCGTATAAGGCGAGAGCGGAGTCCGAGCCAGCGGCGCTGTTCACCAGCAGCATGTCAGGATCGAATCCCGCAGCGGTTCCGAATTCCCGCTGAGCATCGTTCAACCGCAAGAACAACCGCGAGCGCGAAAACACCGCGTAGTTCGCCGATGCAAGCCAGGCGCCCTTCGTATTCGATCCGTTCCAGTCTCTGATGAGCGCGCCGAAATCCTTCGCCTCGAGATATAAGAGCGGGCCGGCGGGAATCAGATCGGCGAGCGGCCGTTGTGTGATGACCACCTGCGGCAACAGCACCGCCACGCCAGCAAGCAGAATCGCTAAAATGATCTTCTTCATCGCTCGATTCCCCTGGCCGGCTTCGTCAACCTCGTATGCACGGTGCGCGGCTGCTCGATGTTTTTGCTCACCACCGGGCGGCGCTGCGCGTTCTCCTCTCGCAAGGCGAGCACGGCTTGCACAGCATGCAGGCGGGGCTCAATCTCGGCACGGTGCGCGGGGCTGAGCGTGAAAGCAAGCCGATAAAATTCGGCGGCGTGGGGGAGGTCGCCAGTATTTTGGAAAGCTTCGCCCAGTCCACGCGCCACCTCGACTCGGTCCTCTAAACGGAAGCCCGAATTTTGCAAATCGCCGCGGCCGTCTTCCAGTGGCACGGCGGAGATCGCCAGCGCATAGAGCTTCTGATCCAGGGTCGTTTTGAAGAGCTGAATGCGCGCTTCAGGGGATTGAGGATCCACTGCAATGGCCGCGCGGAGAACCCGGATCGCCGCTGCCGGCTCCTTCAGCGTGCGCGCGGCTTCGATGCGCGCTGGGTACCAATAGGGTCTGTTCACGGCAGCTTCTGTCAACGGACCGGACGAGGCGATCAGATCCAATTCCGCCGAGCCCGCTTTCAGGGCACGGCCTCCCGCACGGCGCAATGCTAGCGCGGCGGCGGTGCGGACGGAATACGGCGCTTGCGAGCTGGCAACCACCGCGGGGAGTTCATCCGGTTTCTTGCGCGCGGCCTCGTCCCACGGAGTTGCCTTCCCGCGCTGCTCATAAAACGATGCGGCTTCCGCAGTCCGCCCGAAACGCTCGAGCAGTACGGCGGCCGGCATCAGGTTTTCGAAAGGCTCACCACTCAGCATCGTCATTCGCCGCAGTAACTCGACGGCTGCAGGAACCTGATTCTCCTCGAGCCGGATTTCCGCCAACCCCAGAAAATTAGCCGCATCGAAGTGATGGGCTTCGAGCTCCCGCGTGTAAATGAATTTCGAAACACGTCGCGCCGCCGCGTCGTAACCGGTCCGGCGAAGTTCATTTGCGGAATTGCGCAGGGGCTCGAGACTTTCCGAATAACGGGTCAGCAGTGTTTGAACCCCGCCCGACTGAGCCTCGATCTGAAATTCGAGCGGCAACAATTCGTTGACCCGAGCTTTGCGCGCAGCCTCCGGAATGGTGTCGAGAAGAGCCCGCGCGCGTTGTGCCTGGTTTCGTTCCACAAGCGACTTGAGCCATTCCACCTGCCAGGAACGCAGGCTCGCTTCGGCCGATTCGCGTGGAACTCCGAACGAGTTGGCGAGCTTAGCTTCATTTAACGCGATCAGCTTTTGGTACACAGCATCGCGCTGCGCATCCGGTAGGCTTTCGGTGCGCACGGCCAGAGCGAGGACGCCTTCGGGATCGGCAGCAAACCGGCTCAATTCCACGAGCCACGCGACGCCTTCCTGCGGATTCTTCGAGGCGGCGAGAATGCCCTCGAGCAGCGCTTCGAAGCGATAGGTCCCGTTCCGGCGAAGATAGGTCTTCAGCAGCAAATCGGCACGAGACCGCACTTTGCTGAGCAGGCCATGTTCACCCGCGTGCTGAAGCACACTCTTCACATCCGCGGTGAACGATGGAGGCGCTGGTCCGCGATCCTGTAACGTGTTCAACGTTTCGAGCGCGAGTCCCCACTCCGCGGCGGCTTCATCGCGCTTTCCCGACGCCCACAGCAGCTCGGCCATCCAGTCGTGCGCGGCGCCTCGCAACGGATCCAGTTCCAACGCGTGACTGTATTCGACGAGCGCGTGCGGCGCATCGCCCAGCGCGCGGTACGATTCGGCCAGTTCGAAATAAGCATTCCCATTGCCCGGCGTCGCTTCCACCATCGCCGGCAGGTAATCGCGCGCCTCGTACTCGCCGTAACGCGCGGCGTAGTAGAACCAAGGCTCGCCTGCCAACTGACGGTCGCGATTGGTGGGCTTACCTAGCCGGTCGCCGATCACCGGGCTGCCCAGCGTCTCTAAAAATGCGGTGCGCACCTGCGGACCAGTCAGCCCGAAATACAGCCCGGTCAGGCCCGTATAAGCGGAGGTCCACACCGGCGGAAGCCCCTTTCCACGCGCCGCGACAGCAGCCAGCGCATCGGATCCTGCGCCCATTTCCATTGCGCAATTTGCAGCCAGGTCGCGCAGCGTCTCAGCCGTGTTTGCCGACCCCGCGATGGTCAACAACGCCGGCCGCTGCTGAATCAGAAGCGCACATAAGCGCGGCGATTCCTGAGCAGTCGTCCGAAGTATGCGCAATTCCGCGGCTCGATCGCCCGCTTGATGATAGGCGTCAGCCGCACGGTTCAGCACGGCATCGCGATTCTCGGTTTCGAGCGGGGTCGCCTTCCAAGCCTGCTCGAGTTGCGCGCCCAATTCGGAGAATCGTATGCGGCGGCGTTGGTGCTCCTCCAGGCGGTTCTGGAGCGCTGCATCGGTGGGCGCTCGCAGCAGCAAAGCCGCGAGCCACCGCACGGTAATGTCTTCCAGCCCGGCTGACTCCACTGCATCCAGACCAGCCTCGGCGCCCGCGACGCGCTGCCGCTCAAAGAAAGCAGCAAACGCCGCTTTCTCTTCAGGCGTATAAAACTCTTTCACCACCGATCCCAACGCGCGCAATGCCGGGGGCAGGCCGGGCGCCTTCTCGACATCTATGCCATTGGCGGTGAGCCGGCGATACGCAGTCTCGTACTGCCGTGCCTGACCCATGACGCGCGCGTAGGTCCCGGCAAGGTCGCCGGAATCGGCGGCGGTAAGTTCCGGCCCCGCCAACTCCGCACCCTTTTCGGCGAACTGGCGCGCCTCGGCCGCATAGCCCCATCCCACAAGACGCGATGCGACGCTCATGTATTTTTCCGCGTGTTCGGGCCGATTCTCGATGTACGCAGTTCGAAGCGCTGCGATCGCGCCCGCCTTGTTGCCCTGTCGCGCTCGAACGGTAGCGACGCACTCCATCCACGCCGGATTGCGAAACGTCAACTCGTACAGGCGTGTATAGTTCTGCTCGGCCGCGGCGAAACGAAGCAGCCGTTCATCGAGACGCGCCTGCGCGGTCCACAGCTCGACGCGATCCGGCCGGATGGCGAGCGCCTGCGTGTAAGCGTCGATGGCTTCGGGGAAACGTTCCAACTCCGTGTCGATGCGCGCCAGCACCATCGGCCAGCGATAATCGCGCGGAGAGGCGGCCGTTGCCTTTGTGTACGACGCGATCAACGCGGGCCCTAACGCGTGGGCCGCGGCGTAGGAGGCGGACTCGCGTGCAAGCTGCTCATCTTCGGGATAACGATTCAGAATCTCGATGTATTGATCGAGCGCGGCGTTGTAGTCGCGGACGCGCGTCAACACCGGAATGAGACCGCGCCGCATCGCAGCCGCTCGCTCCGTCTTGTCCGGCGCGCTCAGGTCCGATCCGCGGAGTGCTTGAATAGTGGACTGATAAAACGCCCGCAGTCCCGCATCGTCGCCCGATCTGGCGTAGGTGTCCGCCATCGCCGTCAGATACTCGGACTGGAACGGAGCATCTTTGAGCAGTGAATTCAGGGCCTGGCGGGCAGTCGCCACATCGCCCGATTCGGTGGCTTTGCGCGACGCTTCTAAGCGAAACGGCTTCGCGTAGACGGGCTGCGCGCGATCGGCGGCATCGATGAGAGTGCGCACGGCACGTTGTGGCTGATTGACGCGCCAATAATAATCGGTGGTGGCTCGCACGACGCCGATGATGGTCGGGTGTTCCGCATACAACGCTGCGAACGTTCGCTGCGCATCGGCAGGCCTAGACTGGTCCTCGTAGAAATGCGCCAAAGCGAGCCGGTAGCGGATCTGGTCCACGGGATCGGTTGTGATCGCGATGCGGCGCGCGATGGCGGCTTCCTGGACGGTCGCGAACCCGCTAACGCGACCCTGCGTTTCAATCGTATCGATCGCCTCGGCCGAATCGGAGCGCTTGGCCGCGCTGATCAGGAACGTCTCGAGCTCCGGCCGGCGGCCCTGATTCTCGAGAATCGCCGCGCGTAGTTTGATCGCGCCCGGCTTGGCGTCGGGAGCGCTGGCGAGTGTGGCAGTGAGACGCTCGATATCGTCACGCAATGCAGGGCGCCGGGCCAACCGCACCAGCCGGCGCTGACCCGCGTCGTTCGACTGCAACAGAGCCGCGGTGGCGTATTCGTTCAACGCGCGGGCATAATCGCGCTTGTTCTCGTAGATCGCGCCGGCTTCATACGCAAACAGGGCAGGCGAATTCAACCGGCGGCGCCCTTCGCCGAGAACGCGCAGAGCGTCGTCAAACAGGAAGTAATCCCAGAACACGGTGGCCGATTCCAGATATCCATCGGCGCGCCCTGGTGCGACCGCGGCGATACGATTCCAGATCGGGCGGGCCTGATCGAAGCGTTCGCGATCGGCGTAGATGTCTCCTGAGGAAGCGAGCGCGGCCGTGTTTCCCGGATCGTGCGTGATCAGATTTTGTTCGATGCTCGCGGCGACTTCGGTATTGCGCGGATCGACGGTGGCCAGCGACCGGTAGACCGATACGGCCCTTCCGGCTGTCTCTGGTGAAGCGGGGTAGCTGACCGCAAGCGCGCGGTACACCGGCGCCGATTCCTCGAAGTGCCCGCGCCAAGCCTGTCCATCGGCCAACATGCGCGCCGCAACCGGGTTTGCATTCGCCTGACGTGGAGATGCGATCGCGCCGAGTGACGCGAGTTCTGCGTCCAATTTTCTAGTGCGCGCAAGCTGCTCGAAGAAGCGCACGCGTAGATCGCTCGCGTTGAACCAATTGGCCCGCAGCAGAGACTCATAGGCAACCGGATTCGCCGTGCCGCGTGTTTGATAGGCGGTCAGCAGGTTTCGCGTGAAGGCCAGGTTGTGCGGGAACCGGCGATGTGCGAAGAGATTTAATTGCAGGTACAGCGATGCGGCCAGAGAGCCGCGCGGTACGGCCGCGCTGAAGTACGACTCGAGTTCAGCGCCGGAGAACGTCTGCGTCACTTCGCGGGTGAGCGCTGCGAGCCGGCTGGATTGTTTCTGACGGAGGTACCAGCGCGCAAGTTTATGGCTCCAATCCTTGCCCGGAAACTGCGCCATCGCGCGGCGATAAGCGGCCTCGACCTCCGCGCCCAAGCGGTTTTGCTCAAGAAAAGCGGCAAATCGCTCGTACAAACCGGGATCGTTCGCGTTGCGATCGATCTCGCGGCGATACAGTGCAACCGCGGCTGGGACGCGTTTCAGGCTGACCAGGCGCGCGATGTAGCGATCCAGAATGCGGGCATACTCGGGCGAGCGCGGCTGTGCGGCTTGCGCTTTGGGCGGCTGATCGGAGACGGGTTCGCCTGGAACGCGATTCGGGGCCGGTAACCCCGCACGCTCTCCCAGGGGCACGCCACCCGCCCTCTTTCCTAGCTCCAGCAGCAGCTCATCGTACAACGCAAACTCCGCAGGGGTTTGATTGGTGCGTGCGTACGCGTCGGCCATGAGCAGGGCGACTTCGGTACGCTGCGGCGCGTCCGGAAACCGATTCCGAAAGTCTTTGCCCTGCGACACCACGGCCGCATTGTCGCCGTGCGTGGCATAGGCATCGAGCAGTTTCGCATGCAGTGCAGAACGGCGTGCCGAAGCTGGAAACCTGGCATCGAATATCGCCAGCATCTCCGCGGCGCGGGCGCGGTGAAAGTAAGCCTGGGCCTGTTCGTTCTCGGCGTTGTATTGGAAACGCGGCTCGGTGGTGTTCAGAATCAACGAGAGAATGCCATTCAGGTAGCCGGGGTACGGATCGGACTGTGCGATGTCTCGATAGTAGGACAGATCGCCCGACCCGAGCTGTACATATTGCCCTGCGTACGTGAACAGAGTCTCGATGATGCCTGCGAGTGAGCGCTCGACATCTGCGGGTGCGGCGCCTTGCATGGAATACATCGCGTAATAGGCGTGGGCGGCCCGATCGGGGTTGTTTGCAGCCTCGTACAACTTCGCCAGCGTCCACCAGGCTTCCGCATCGGGCTTGGCCGTGTGCGCCTCAAAGGCGATCAGCGCGCGTTGCGCATTGGCGAGATTGCCCTGTTGTTGCCAGTAATAAAAGATGCGTGCCGTTCCGTTCAGGGTATTGGCTTTCGCTCGCGCATCGGCCAGATAGCGGCGCAGCGAACCGGTCTTACTCAGAACTTCGAAATATGCCTTGATGGCCTCGACGGGCCACAGCGGTTGAAAAGCCTGATCGTAAATTGAGAGCGCCGATTGTTGGGATCCGCGCGCCGCGGCGATCTGGGCCTGCGCGCGAACCGGGAACACGGCATCATCGGGAAACTGCTCGCGATATTGCTGCGCGATGCGATCCGCTTCTTCGAACTGCTTCTGCGCGAGCGCGTAGTCAAAGTATCGAGCGTACGGAGCCGGATCCTTCGGCATGCGCGCAATCCACGCAGTAAACTCTGCGCGCGAGGCATCGAAACCCAACAGATGATCGGCGGCTACGGCGATGGCGCGCTCAAACAGATTTGACGGTTCCTGTTGAGCCGCAGCCGCGTCGTTGAGCGCCGCAATCTCCTTTGCCGGCTCAAGGCGGCGGTGGTAGAAATCGGCCAGTGCGATGTGGGCCGCGGCCTTGTCAGCAGCCAGTTGCGCATACTGCTTCCAATCGGATTCGGCTGCGCGAAAGTCGAGTTGCTGTTCGGCTTCGAGCGCGCGCAACGAGTACAAGTGGGCGCTTCCGGGCGCTGTCGCGATCAGCTTGGTCAGCTCCGGACGCGTTTCCTCGGGCGGCCGCCGCGCGGGAACGAAGAGAGTGCCTGAAGCCACGCGCTTGAAGAAAGCTCTTTCGACAGGAGAATTCGCGGCGATATTTTGAACCCAGGGATCGAGATCGGCGCGCACGGCCACCACGGCGGCGAAAGCCCCGATCGCCACGGCCGCGCTACGGAACCACTTCAATCGACACCTCCCCGGTTCCGATGTTGTGTGCGAAGTCCTCCGCCGTGACCGTGATCTTGTAGCGCCCAGCGGCGAGATAGGAGGGCACGAGCAGATCGCCGGTGTTGGAACTCATCCGGGCATTCCAGCGTAGGCGGGCGGGCTCCGCGCCATACAGGCGTGCAACGATGGTGCGCGCGGTATCCGAGGCGCCAACCTTCAACCGGACAATCTCGCCCGCCCGATAACGCGTGCGATCGAGACGTACGCGAACCTCTGGCGGCTTGCTCGCGATCACAAATGTTTTCGATTCGCGGAACGTGCGCCCTTCGCGATCGCGCAGCACGAGACGAACGCTGTAGACCCCATCGCGCATGTCCGGCGGAGCAAGGAAGCGCGTTTGCCATGTGTCCTCGGGCTTGAGGTAGCGCAGGTTCTTCACGAGGCCGAATGGAAACACGGCCGTGATGGAGGCAATCGACGGATCCGTTTTCACGCGCAGCACGGGGTCGCCGGGCCGGATCAGGCGTGGCCGCAATAACGCGCGTGGAGCGGCGAGAAACGACGTATAGGGCGTCACGAATTTGTATTTGCGCGACAGCCGGATGATCTCGTCGATCAATGCCCGGGCCTCACCATCGCGTTCGATCTGCTCCAGCAGCGCATCGACTCGCGCTTTCGCCCACGTGCGCGGCAAGTCAGGATGTGCGGCGGATTGCACGGGAAGATCCACCACGGCACGAGCCTGGCGCGCGGCGAAGGTTGTGCGTCGCGCGCGCTCGTACATTCCCACCCACGATGCGATCGAACCTGGAAATACGCTCTCATCGAGCGGATAAACCAGACCCACTCCCGGCGACGCGGTGAGCCGCAGATCGGTTACGGGATCGCGGCCTAGCTTGGATAGGAAGGCGTTGAGCTTGAACTCCGGCGGTTCGGTCGAGCGCACGTGTTCGAGCGTTCCGTTCGCTCTCGCGAGCAGTTTCAACAGCGGCAGATTCGCGTCATCACCCACGGCAAACACGTACGTGCGCGGCCGCTGGTTCGCCGCGATCCGACTGCAGCGCGCACGATACCACTCGGCGAGCTTCGCGTTTCCGATGATGCCGCTGGTGGCGCCGCCATCGCTCAGCAGCACGATATACAGGTTGGGCCCGGTCTGCTTCAACGCGATATCGAGGGCCGCCTGAAGATCCGTACCGCCCGTCAGCCGGCTCGCGCGCACAAACGCTAGCGCTTTTTCTATCGCGCCGGGAGCTATCTGGATTGGCGCCGTGGACATGGTTGTGACAGTGCTGTTGAACAGGAGGAGGTTGAAGCGGTCGCCGGGTTTGAGTGAACGCAACAGTGTTTCTAGAGCCTGGTAACTGCGCTCCAGCTTTTCCCATTGCATGGAAAGCGACGTATCGAATAGCGCAATGATGGTGCGCGGAGCCGTTGTCGTTTCCGCATGGCCGGCCGCCACCAAGCCGGCCTCGAAGAATCCTGGCTCGTTCGCGTCCCGATGCGTGGTGACCGCGAGCGTATCCGTGGCCGGCGCAACGAGCGAGTATTCGGCCGCGAGATCTTCGCTGAGATTCACACTGCGTCCGTCGAAGCTGGCTCGCACCAGGTGTGCGGATTGCTCATCAACCTTCAGCGGATACGCCTTGCTGGTGAACGCGAAGCTTTGCAACGGATGCTCGGAATGAAACTCGAGATGCACGGACAGCTTACCCGCCGTCTGTGAACGATACACGTCGGGGCGCAGTGGAATGGCGAAATAGCCTTTCAACTGATCCACCGCGAGCCGCTCGTGATATTCGATTTCAACGCGCTTTGTTCCCCACGCCGGTATCGGAGCCACACGCGCGACGAACGAAGCGCCTCGGCCAGCCTCAGCGGCATCGCGTTCGCCCATCTGCAGCAGACCGGGGTCGAGCGCGCGAATGCGAATGTCGGAATATAGCTCCTCGGCGCGCTTACGCTCCAGAATGACTCCGGGAATGCGCGTCACATCGTCCCAAATCGCGAAATCGGAAACCAGGGCGCGAGATGGCAGTGCGAACGTGTAATTGCCCTCCAGAATTTTGCCCGTATGATTCGCGTAAATCTGCCGGATCGAAACGCGCGCATCCCGGTTGTCGATCACGACGTCGATGGACATTTCTTCCAACGACAGGACGGCGGGATCGGGTTGTTTCGCATCGGTGGGCAGCAGGACGCCTGCGTCGCCGAAAGCGAGCATCGCGCTGAATGCAACGAGGAGAGCGTGTTTCATTGCAGAAGAGAGCCTTCGGGCACGCGCACCAGGCCGTTGTCGGTTCCGATATAGACCACGCCAGCTTCAATCGCGACCGCGGTCACATTCAACGACGGCAGGCCGCGCGTGATCCAGCGCCATCGTTCCGAGGCCCGGTCGTAGAGCGCGAGTCCGCGATCGAGCGTGCCCGCATAAACGGCGCGGCTGGAGGCAGCCATCGCATTCGGATTCACTTCGAACGAGGCAGGAAAACCGTCAAACGTAGTCCATGCGCCACCAGGAGCGGTGTGCAGGATGCCGCCTCCGTACGTACCCACAAAAACATCGTTGCCTACCGGCTGCAACGCGGTCACCCAATTATGTTTGAAACCGGAATTTGATATCGTGTAGCTCGCCGTGACAAGGCCCGATTCCAGCGTAGAGAGCCCGCCCAGCGTACCCACCAGCGTGCGCGAGCCCATCTGGCCGAGCGTATACACGTGATTGTTCACCAAACCATGAAACGCGTAAACGCTGCTGATGCGAGCCGGCTCGATAAAACTGACGCCCGCGGGCGTTCCGGCCAGCATGGTGCCGTCTGGCTGAAACAGCACATCCGTGATTTGACTGGCGATCAGACCATCGGCCCGCGTCAACACCTGGCGCTTCTCGCCGTTCGCTCCGAACAGAGCCAATCCGTTCGCCGTTGCAACGGCAGTCCGGTCGCGATGGGTGTCGTGCACGATGCGATTTACGCAGAACACCGCATCATCTTCGATATGGCGGACGCGCTGCGTATTCAGATCCAGAATGTCGAGGCCTCGGTCGAAGTAGCCGATCCACACGCGGCCTTCCGCATCGGGCGCCAACGCGGAGATGTTCCGGTCCGTCAGGCGCGCTTCGGACGAGGTAAGCAATGCGGACCACTCGGGTCCGGCGCGATATAGGCCATCTTTGGTGAGCGCGAGCGTAGCACCTCCAGCGATGAGCACGCGGCTTATCGAGCAATCTGCGCAACCGCTCGCAAGCGCTGCGCCAGCTTTTGTCCGCGACTCCAGCGGCGTGCGCCGGAGCCCCTCGCCGAGAGTCCCCGCAAATAATTCGCCTCCATGCACGAGAACGCTTTGTACTGTAAAGCCCGGCGCAAGCGTGCGCTGAATGCGGCCATCGCGAATCTCGGCGACGCCTGACACCGTTGCGGCGTACGCGGAGTCAGCGGCCACGGCGATTGCAAACACATGCGGGTCGGGCAAACCTTCCGGCTCACCGTAGCGGTCCAACTGGCCAGCGTGCCAGTGCAGCACGCCGCTCTCCTCGGTCCCAATCCACAAACTCGATTCCTCACCCGCGAGCGCAGTTACGTGCAGACCGCGGAGCGAAGGGTGCAAGGGCGCTAGGTGTTCCCCGTCGAAAGCCAGCACTCCTTCCGTTGCGCCTCCGAACAGCACGCGGCCGGTGGCTAGCGGCAGCACCGATGTGAGTTTGCGCGCGCCGGCCAACTCGGCACGAATCTGCCGGAACCGGGAGCCATCATAGACGAGCGCGCCTTCACCCGCAGTAGCGATCCATAACTGCCGGCCCACCGATCCAACCGCCAGTCCGGTGGCGAGCGCCGTAACCGGAGCGGCGGGGAGTTCGATTCCCGTGCGAAAACTGCGCAGCAGGTCGCCCGACGCGCTGTATTCGAACAACCCGCCCGCGCCGCCAATGAAAATCTGGTTCCCGAATACAGCCGCGTCTTGAAACCCGGCCGGGGACTGCACAGCCTCGAACCCGGCCGGAATCTGACGGTCGAGTACCGCGGCGGAAAACGCGATGCGGCCTTCGCGCTCGACGGTATCGGTGGATGCGCGCAGAACCCGCGCGGCACGGAGAATCGCAGATGCGGAGTACACGCCCGCCACGGCTAGAACTGCTGCCGCGATCAGCAGCGTTGGCTTCCTTTGCATGGAATCTCATTATGATAACCCGTGGACTCAAAGCCCGCGCGCGCGGCTGGTACCCTGAATCCAATGGCTGAGCCAAACCTGCTGCTCGATCCGCTGCGCTTCGAACGCCGCGTACCGCCCTGCGCGATCGTGATCTTCGGAGCCAATGGCGATCTCACGAAACGCAAGCTTTTACCCGCGCTCTACCGGCTCGCCTACGAACGGCGGTTGCCGCCCGCTTTCGCCATCCTGGGCAACTCGCGAACCAAGATGAACGACGACGATTTTCGAGCCAAAATGTACGAAGACGTCAAGCAGTTCCTCGAGAACAGTCCTTTCGACGAAGAGCTCTGGAAATCATTCGCAGAAAAATTGTTTTATGTAGCGGGCGATGTAAACGATCCGGGAATGTATCAGGCGATCGCAGCGCGTCTGGCCGAAATTGAGGGCGCGCAGAAAATCGAGGGCAACGTCCTTTTCTATCTATCGACACAGCCCAGCTTCTACGCGACCGTCGTCGAAGGGCTTGGCGCGGCGGGCCTGGAACACGGCAAGGGTTGGCGCCGCGTCGTGATCGAAAAACCGTTTGGTCACGATCTCGAGAGTTCGCGCGAGTTGGACCGGCGGATCCACAAGGTGTTCCCGGAAGAAGGAATCTATCGCATCGATCATTACCTGGGTAAGGAGACGGTCCAGAACATTCTGGCCTTTCGCTTCGGCAACGGTATTTTCGAACCGGTGTGGAACCGGCGCTACATCAGCAATATCCAGATCACGGCGGCCGAGTCGATCGGTGTCGAGGGGCGCGGAGCGTACTATCAGGAAGCGGGCACGCTGCGCGACATGATCCAGAATCATCTTTCGCAGGTGATGGCCACCATCGCGATGGAACCGCCATCGGTGTTTGAATCCAAGACTGTTCGCGATGAACGTGCAAAGCTGCTGCGGTCGATTCGAATTCTGAAACCGGACGAGGTTCCACTCAATGCGGTCGCAGGCCAGTATGGACCGGCGCGCGTGGGTGGTGCGGATGTGCCCGGATTCCGCCAGGAGCCGGGCGTCGATCCGAACGCTCAAACAGACACGTATGCGGCCGTCACATTCCACATCGATAACTGGCGTTGGGCGGGCGTGCCGTTTTACGTACGCAGCGGCAAGCGCATGCCCAAGCGCGTTACCGACATCGCGATCCGATTCAATGCAGCGCCGCTCCCCTTGTTCCCGAGCGACGACGGCACGCCCGCCGCGCCAAACCTTCTGATCGTACGCATTCAACCGGAAGAAGGAATTTCGTTGCGGTTCCTGTCCAAGCATCCCGGCAAGGGCATGCGCCTGCGTCCCGTGTCGATGGATTTCAACTATGGAACGAGTTTCGGCGAGCGGTCGCCCACCGCTTACGAGACATTATTGACAGATGCGATGAGCGGCGACGCGACGCTGTACAGCCGTCAGGACATGGTAGAAGCGAGTTGGAAAGCCGTGGAGCCCGTGCTTGAAAATTGGCAAAGCCGTACATTCAATTTCCCCAATTACGATGCGGGCACGTGGGGTCCCGCGGAGTCCGACGAGATGCTCGCGCGTAATGGACACGCCTGGAGAGTTCCATAATGCCTGCCACGATTCAGCCCGAACGCATCCTCCGCGATCTCGCGGAACTGTGGACGTCGCTTGCGCAGCCCGATCAAGGCGCATCGACGGCGTCCGGGGTTTTGCGCGCCTGCTCGATGACGCTGCTGGTTGCCGCGGCCTCCGCCGATGATGTGCAGGACGCGGCCGAGACGATGGGCGAGCTCATGCACGAGCATCCCAGCCGCGCCATCATTCTCAAGCCGTCGGCCGCGCCGGATGATCTGAGCGCGCGCGTCTATGCCCAGTGCTGGATGCCGTTCGGCGGCCGGCAGCAGATCTGTTGCGAGCAGATCGAGATCACTACTCCCGAGGAGAAGCTGGACGAAGTCTCTCGGGTGATTCTTGGTCTGCTCGCTCCCGACCTTCCAGCCGTGTTGTGGTGCCGCGGTCCCGGCTGGTTTCATCGCGCGGGGTTCGAGCGTATCTATCCATTGATCGATAAGCTGGTTCTCGATTCCTGCGAATCGGGCGATGCGCAATCGGCTTGGGAGTTGATGCGCCGGTTGCGGGCGGTGGGACATCCGCGGGTCGCCGATCTTGCGTGGTCGCGGCTAACGATGTGGCGCGAGATGATCGCGTTCACACTCGAGGCGTCGGTGCCAAAGCAGGAGCAGCAAGCGATCGGCGAGATTGCGGTGGAGTTCTACGGAGCCGTGCCATCCACGTCGTGCTACTACATGGGGGCATGGCTCGCGCGTGCGTTGCCCGCGGCGGCTCTGCGCTTCGATGCGGTACCGGGCGAGGTGGGCCGCGTTGCCGGCGTGGTGTTCAAAGGCCCTGGAATGGACCTCGCGTTTCGCAGGCTCGAGGGCGATACGGTTGAGATTTCCGGGCGACAGTCGAATGTCGTCGTCCTGCCGCATGCCACCGACTACAGGGCCATGCGCGAGGAATTGACGATTACCGGCTCCGATCCCACTTTCGATGCGGTGTTCGAAAGCGCCGACCGCCTGAGGCAACAGAGCTGATGAGCATCCATCGATACAAGTACGCGACGTCCGCCGAAGCCGCCGAGGCTTGCGCCCGCCACATCCTCGCGCACCTGGAAACCGTGATCAGAGAGGACCGCGATGCGGCGCTCGCGATCTCGGGCGGCACTACCCCCGCACCGATGTTTCGCGAAATGGCCCGAACTCCGTTCTCGTGGGATCGCGTTCATTTGTTTTGGGTGGACGAGCGCGCAGTTCCCCCGACCGATCCCCAAAGCAATTACAAGCTCGCCGACGAAACGTTCATCACGCCGGCCCATTTTCCACGCCGAAACGTCCATCGCGTGCATGCGGAGTTGCGGCCGGATGAAGCTGCCCGGCGCTACGCGGACGACATCCGCGATTTTTTCGGCACGGATGCGAGCGCGCTGCCGCGCTTCGATGTGATCCACCGCGGCATGGGTCCGGACGCGCACACGGCAAGTCTGTTTCCGGGCGAACCGCTGATCGACGATCGCGAGGGAATCGCGGCCGCGGTGTGGGTGGAGAAGATGTCGCAATGGCGCATCACTCTGCTGCCAGGAGTTTTGCTTGCGGCACATTCCACCGTGGTGCTCGCGGCCGGTGCAGATAAAGCGGCTCCCCTGCGGGACATCTTCCAACAACCGTACGACCCCAAGCGCTATCCATCGCAGCTCGGCCTGCATGACGGCCGGGCAGTGACATGGTTTCTGGACGAAGCCGCTGCCGCGATGATGGATTGATCAGTTCTGGCGCAACAGCCAGACTTCCGATAAGCGCGACCGGTTGCGCCAGTTCAGCTTTTCTTCACCAGTGGGCTTGTCCCACGTCAGCACGAGCCTGCGCTCTTTCAGGAAGCGCGGCGCGACCGGAAATTCTTTGAACTCGCCCATCTGTTTGCCGTCGACGGTTGGTTCGACGCGCTCGCCGTTGATGCGCAGCAGCGCCTGACCGTAGCCCGTGGATCGAATCGTGTATCGCGCCGACGGATCGACGCCCTCGTAGATCAAGCTGTGCGGCCACATGGTCGCCTGCCACGAAAGGCGCGCGCGGCTCTTGCCTTGCTCCCACCACCAGAACATCGGCTCGGGACGCTGGTCCTCTTCAGGCGCGACGAACTCCGAGTAGCCGCGCACTACGTGGTGCGACTTCGACTCGTTCCCGACGTTGTCGTAGAAGCTGCCCGGTCCCGGATGCTCCCAGGTTGCGATCGTTTCGAGGCGGGCGACCTTCGCAGACTCGGACGGGAGATTGCGGATCTTCTGGAACTCGTCCTCCAGCCACCACCGGTTGTTGAGCGGGTAATCGACGAAATCGAGCACCGCGCCTCGCTCCTCGCCGCTCGCGAAATATTTGTCGACGCTGGTTTGGAGCCCGATGCTCTGGAACAGCTTCGCGCACAGATCCTCGATGCGCGCCCGTAAGCGCGGGCTCACCGGCGCGTCGACGGCGCGATTGAGAACGGATGCCGCGTCCGTCATCGCGCGCTCGGCTCCGCGCACCCGCGCTTGGGCGAGGATTGCGTTGGCCGCGTTCTCGAGCTGCGTTTCGTTGATCAGCCGGCGCCGCACGTATGCGTCGTAGTTCGCGCGAAGCAAGCACATCTGCCAGCGCCAGTTCGATTCCAGTTGCGGGGCTTGTTGTTCCAGGCGTTGCCAAGCGAGCAGAGTGGACTCTACCGCGCCATTCGCCGCGAGAGGCCCGCGCCAGTTCCTCTCGAGCGCGAGAATTCCGTCCGCCGCCGGTTCGGCCACCGCGGGATCGAAATACACGTGCGCATAATCGGTTAGAATCGAGCGCACGCTTCGGGCGGGGTCCCAACTCAAGGCGCTGAAGACGGTCTTGTTCACGTCATCATGCACGCCGTCGGAGTACGAGATGAAACCGTCGCTATACGGCGCGAACCAATTGTGGATGAGAGCGAATTCGGAAGGCCGCGGGTTGATGGCCTCGCGCCCGAGCGTGAGTGCGTACGCCTGATCCCACGACGGCACTTGATACTCACAGATCTTGTCATGGGTAAGGTCGGGATAGAGGCGCAGCTTGTACTGTTGCGGCAAGCGCACACGCGTGGGCTGCACACGCGGACTCGATGGACCCGCGACCAGCCCGCCCAGCCACGCCGGTTTCTCGCGCTCGATGTAAGCGTAAATCGAATCTACCTGTGCGGCGTTGAACCATTGCAGCGATAGCCACACCCGCGCTTTCGGGTGAACCGGCAACATGCGGCGCGAGACGTCTTCAAGAAATGGCAGCACGAGCTCGGGCGGATTATTGCCCGGATCGCCGCCTGGAAAAAACACGCCGGTTAGCTCCTTGGAGTCCTTGAAGAATTCGTCGAAGCGCTCCAGCATCTTCGCGCGTTGCGCCGTGTCTTTCAGATCGAAATCGGCCGGCGTCCATGCCCAGTAATCGAGGCCGTAGCGGTAGCAGATCTCGCTCATCGCGCGGTTCATCTCGCGGCGCGGCACTTTCATGACCGGCGTTGGACGGTCGTCGTGGAACGGAATCGATTCGATGCTGTTCACGCCGAAAAAGGCCAACTCGCGAATGTACTGCTCGAACTGCGCCACGGTCCATGCGTCGTAGGAATTGGCCTGCGTTCGGTAGCCGAGCTGATGTCCGCGGATAGGGTAGGCGGGCGCGGTCGTAATGTCACTAGGCGTTTGAAACGTGAGCTGATTCGGCGACCAAGTCATCGTCCGCAGGAAATGGCCGACCCCGTATAACGTGCCGCGTGCATCGGCTCCCGTGATGTGGACGCTCGCGCGGTCAGCTTGCAAGCGGTAACCTTCGCGTTTCAGCTTGCCGCTGGGCTCGATTGCGATCGTAATTGCGGGGCTGTTTTCAGGAGCGCTAGAAGCCGTTCGCAGGCGAAGGCCGGTGCGCTTCTGAACCTCTTCGACGAGCACTTTCGCGGCGATCGCGTCGGGCTCGCGCGTCACCACCACGGCCCGGCTCAGATCGATGGTGGCCGTTAAAAAGGGCAGTGCGTAGAAGAGCGCGATCACACCTTCTCCCACGATCCTGAGACGCCGGATTTCAAAACAGCATCGGTGACATAATCGGTCGCAAGCCCATCGCGGAAGGTGGGGTGCGCCGCCGTCCCACTCTCCAACCCTTCCAGAAAATCGGCCACCTGGTGAATGAACGTGTGCTCGTATCCGATCTGTAGACCCGGCACCCACCAGTGCTTCATATAAGGATGTTCGCCATCGGTGATGTGAATCGACCGCCAACCGCGCAGGTAACTCGCGTCTCCATGATCGAAGAATTCCAGGCGGTGCAGGTCATGCAAATCCCAACGAATGGAGGCTTGCTCGCCGTTGATTTCGAGCGTATATAGCGCCTTGTGGCCGCGTGCGAAACGCGTCGCTTCGAATACGCCGAGCGAGCCGTTCCCGAAGCGCGCCAGAAATGCGCTCGCGTCGTCGATCCCCACCGGCTCCACTTTGCCGGTGAGATTGTGATGCCGCTCTTTCACGAATGTCTCAGTCATCGCCGTGACGCGATCGATCGGGCCGTTTAGCCACATCGCGGTGTCGATGCAATGCGCGAGCAGATCGCCGGTAACGCCGCTGCCCGCCACGTTCACATCCAATCGCCAAAGCCCAGCGCCGCCTTGCGGGAGATCCTGCGAGATGGTCCAATCCTGTAAAAACTGAGCGCGGTAATGAAAGATGCGGCCGAGCTTTCCGGCATCGATCAACTGCTTGGCAAGGGTCACCGCCGGCACGCGGCGATAGTTGTACCAAACCATGTTCGGCACGCCCGCCTTCTCAACCGCTGCAGTCATCTGCTCAGCCTCGTGCGCGGTGCGTCCGAGCGGCTTTTCGCACAGCACCATCTTGCCCGCGTGCGCGGCCGCGATGGCGATTTCGGCGTGCGTATCGTTGGGGCTGGCAATGTCGATCAGGTCGATGTCGGAGCGCTCCACCAGTTTGCGCCAGTCTGTCTCGCTCGATTCGTAACCCCACTGCGCTGCGAAGGCCGACGCCTTGGCGCCATCGCGCGCGCAAATCGCCTTCAGTACCGGACGGTATTCATGTTGGAAAAACTGCGGCTCCTGCTTGAACGCATTCGAGTGCGCACGGCCCATGAACCCGTAACCAACCAAGCCGATGTTCAAATTCTTCGCGCTCATGCCTGCCACCCGTGTGCATCGCGAACCGCAAGCATGGTGGCGAGAATGCTATTCCAGGTTTCTGGATTCATCATGGTCGCATTCGGAAACATGCAGCCATCCCAGCAGATGTGTTGAAACGCCCGAGTGGGATGTCCATCATTGCCGCGGATCCAGTAGCCCGCGTGGCGCACTATGTCGAGCTTGCCGTTCGGATCATGGGGCAAACAATGGTGGCCGGTCTTGTCGTGGGATCCTGAGCCCTTCACCGTGGCGTCATTTTGTGCGATGTGGAAATCGATGGTCCACGGCCGCAGCGCCGCTGTCAGTTTTTCGAGCGCCCGATCCACTACGTCCGGCTCCTTCCAATCGAAGTCCAGCGGAAGTATGCAATCCTCCGGAGCGTTGTAGCCCAGCGTGAACAGCAGCGTGTGCGCCATGTCCGCCTGAAAGCCAAGAGTTTCCGGCCGGGCGACCTCTTCGAGCAGATGCACCATGTTCCGCCAACTGTGCATGCCGCCCCAGCAGATCTCCCCTTCTGCGGCGAGGCGCTCTCCGTGGTCCGCCGCGATATCGGACGCCTCGCGAAATGTTTGCGCGATACGCTTCGTGTTGCCCGCCGGATCAGCCGCCCAATCCGCGACGCCCGCCGCTGAATCGATGCGGATCACGCCGTACGAGCGAACTCCGTAGTCGCGCAGTTTGCGTCCGATGCGGCAAGCTTTGCGGACCTGCGTGTTGAAGCGCTCGCGATCCTCGGGGCCGCCCATCGCCGAGCCGCCGCCCGTCGCGGGCCATACCGGCGCCACCAGCGAACCGACTGCGAGCCCGCGCCGCCCGACATTGTCCGCCAAGCGCCGCAAGTCGTCGTCAGTGGAATCGATGCTGGTGTGCGGCTCGGACAAAAACAGATCGACGCCATCGAAGCGCGCGCCGCCCACTTCAGCCGCGCACGTCAAATCGAGCATCGTCTCCAGGTCAATCGGGGGCTCTGAATCCGGGCCCTTTCCAACCAGGCCCGGCCACATCGCGTTGTGGAGTTTCGGGAATTGATTCGTCATCCGCCTACCGATCTTACATCGGATAGCATCGTAATGATCCCATGCGAGCAGCATTCTACGAAGGACACGAAACCATCTCCCTCGGCCCATGCGTGCCTGTCGATTCGCAAGCCGGTCAGGTGCAAGTGCGCGTGTCGCATTGCGGCATCTGCGGCACCGATCTGCACATCTTTCACGGCAATATGGACCATCGGGTCAAGCTGCCACAGATCATCGGACACGAGATGTCGGGCACCGTTGCGGCGGTGGGCGAGGGCGTGACCAACTGGAAGCCCGGTGATCGCGTGACAGTCCGTCCGCTCGATGCGTGCGGACATTGTCCAGCATGCCGCGCCGGTCATGGTCACATCTGCATGAACCTCAGATTCATCGGCATCGATTCACCCGGCGCCATGCAGACACTATGGACCGTTCCCGCGCACACTTTGCACCGGCTGCCCGAGTCGCTGAGTTTAGAACACGCGGCTCTGATCGAACCGCTGGCCGTCGCCTGCCACGATGTCAGGATGGGCGAAGTGAAGGCGGGCGAGTTCGCCGTCGTGCTGGGCGGAGGGCCGATCGGTGTGCTGATCGCATTGGTCGCACAGGCGAGTGGTGCCCGCGTGTTGCTGTCCGAGTTGAATCCGTACCGGCTCGAGTTAGCGCGCGCTTTGGGCATCGAGGCTGTCGATCCGCGCGCCGTGGACCTGATCGCGGCTGCCAATGAAGCGACCAGCGGCGCGGGGGCGGATGTCGTCTTTGAAGTGAGCGGTTCACCCGCAGCCGCTGAACTCATGGCCAAGATCCCGCGTGTTCGCGGCCGCATGGTGATGGTGGCGATCCACAGCCAGCCCGCTCCGGTGGATTTATTCCGCTTCTTCTGGCGAGAATTGAAACTGACCGGAGCGCGCGTGTATGAATCCGAGGATTTCGAGCGCGCGATCGAACTGGCGTCCTCGGGCGCATTGCCGCTCGATCAGCTCACGACGAGAGTGGTGCCGCTCGACGCTCTGACGCAAGCGTTTCGCGAAATGGAATCCGGAGGAAAAGTTATGAAGATCCTGGTCCGGTGTTCGGAATGAACGCGCTCGATCTGTTCCGCCTCGATGGGAAACTCGCGCTGGTGACCGGAGCGCGGCGCGGCATCGGTAAGGCCATCGCGATCGCACTTGCCGAGGCGGGCGCGAATATCATCGCGGTCAGCCGTTCGCTCGAAGCCGGCAGCAGCGAAATTGGCGAGGCTGTCGCAAAAACAGGACGCGAGTTTCACGGCTACACGTGCGACTTCGGCGACCGCGCGGCCGTGAAGCGTTTTGCGGAAACGGTGCTTGCGGACTTTCCCGCAATCGACATACTCGTGAACAACGCGGGCACCGTTCTCCGCAAGCCCGCCGCGGAGCATCCCGATGAATACTGGGACGAAGTCATCGACACGAACCTGCGCGCGCCGTGGATTCTGAGCCGTGAAATCGGCCGGGCGATGGTCCAGCGCGGGCGTGGCAAAATCATCTTCACCGCTTCTCTGCTCACCTTCCAGGGGGGCATCACGGTGCCCGGTTATGCTGCAAGCAAGGGCGCAATCGGCCAGCTCACCAAGGCACTCGCAAACGAATGGGCGCCGCACGGAGTCCAGGTAAACGCCATCGCGCCGGGCTACATCGCAACCGACAACACCGCCGCGTTGCGCGCCGATCCGGTCCGCAATCCCGCGATTCTCTCGCGTATTCCTGCGGGCCGCTGGGGCGATCCTGATGACCTGAAGGGTGCGGCGGTGTTTCTCGCCTCCGCTGCATCGGACTACGTAAACGGAACAGTTCTCGTGGTCGACGGAGGATGGCTCGGCCGATAGCGGCTATAGCTTCCGCTTCAGGATCTCGTTCACGGCGGCAGGGTCGGCCTGCCCGCGCGTGGCCTTCATCACCTGGCCGACGAAGAATCCCAACACCGTTGTCTTCCCGCCCTTGTACTGCTCGAGTTGCTTCGGATTCGCCGCGATGATATCGCCGACGATCTTTTCGAGCGCGCTCGCATCGTTCATCGGCTTCAGCCCTTCGCGCTCCATGATGCCGCGTGCGGGCTCGCCGGCCGAGAACATTTTCGGGAAAATCTCCTTGGCGAGTTTCCCGGAAATCTCGCCTTTGCCGATCATGCCCACGAGTTCGCCCAGCGACTCGGGCGTCACAGGCGATTGCTCGATGCCTTTCCCTTCGGCCTTGAGCGCGCCCATCAAATCGCCCATCACCCAATTCGCCGCTGCTCGCGGATCGCCCGAAGTCTTCACCACTTGCTCGAAGTACTCGCTCAACGCGCGAGTGGACGTGAGCACTTCGGCGTCGTACTCGCGCAGCCCATACTCGCTGACAAAGCGATCGTGCCGCTTCCTGGGCAACTCCACCATGCCCGACCGGATCTCGGCGAGCCACGCATCGCCGATGCGCAAGGGCGCTAGATCGGGCTCCGGGAAATAGCGGTAATCGTGAGCGTGTTCCTTGCTGCGCATGCCCGACGTCCGGCCGCTCTCGGGATCGTACAACCGCGTCTCCTGCTCCACGCGGCCGCCGCTCTCGATGACCGCCACCTGCCGCGCGATCTCATATTCGAGCGCCGCCTTCAAGAAGCGGAATGAGTTCAGGTTCTTCACCTCGGCCTTGGTCCCAAACTTCTCGGCGCCTTTCAACCGCACCGACACGTTCGCATCGCAGCGCAGATGCCCCTTCTCCATGTCGCACGTCGATGCTTCGATATACTCGAGCACCTGTTTCACCTCGGCCAGGTAAGCATACGCTTCATCGGCGCTGCGCAGTTCGGGTTCACTCACAATCTCGATCAGCGGCGTACCGCTGCGATTCAGATCGACGTAGGTGTACTGATCGGAATCCTTGAAGCCGTCGTGGATGCTTTTGCCCGCGTCGTCTTCCATGTGCACCCGCGTGATGCCAATGCGGCGCGCGGGCTGCCCCTCGGGCCGGATGTCGATCCCACCCTCGGATGCCAGCGGCTGATCGTATTGCGAGATCTGGTAGCCCTTCGGCAGGTCCGGATAGAAATAATTCTTGCGCGCGAATCGCGAAACAGGGTTGATCCGGCAATTGAGAGCGAGAGCGGCCTTCACGGCCATCTCCACGGCGCGCCGATTCAAAACCGGCAACGCACCCGGCAGCCCGAGACATACCGGACAAACATTCGTATTCGGAGGCGCGCCAAAGCCCGTGGGACAGCCACAAAAGATTTTCGTATTCGTCGCAAGCTGAACGTGGATTTCGAGCCCTATTACCGGCTCATACTTGGCGATCGAGTCCGCGGGCGCAAGCACGCCCGTAGCTAATGGCATGCTCCATTATAAGAAACGGGATCAATCCACCGCGATAACGGGGACTAACGGTCCTGTGGTTGGGCTGCTCACCGTCCCCACCTTGAGCATGACGGGCAGGGCATCGCCGCTCATGTGGAATCCCGGAACGCGCAGATTGAGCTGGTACAGGCCCACGAAGCCGGGAGCCAGCCCGCTCCAGTCCACAATGACTTCGGCTTGCTTCATCAGCGGATTCCCGAAGTACACCGTCACTGGATCGGTCACGGCAAGCGGCGATGACGGAGATCCCGCGCCGGCGGTAACCTTGCCGCCTTTGGTCGCACCCAGGCCCAGCGCATACATCACCAGCGGCTCGTCACGATGCGCGGGGTTGTCTTTGGTCACCGCCCGTCCGTCGGAGTGAAATACGAGTACCTGTTTCGACGGCGGATCGACTAACACTGCCGGCGCGTATTTGGAGACCGTGATCGACTGTCCCGCCGACGCGAGCTTCTTGTCGATCGATCGCACCACGACCTGATAGTTGCCGGCTGCGAGTTCCGGCGGAATCTGAGCGTTGATCTGACCTGTGGAAGTCGCAAACAGCGGCGCGGCCGTTGTGCCCAGCGTCACGCAAATGCCTCCGAGCACGACGGGCAGCGGCGTCGATCCTGCTACAGAGGTGGAAGCCAGGTTCCGCCCGAAGATCGAGACCAAACCATTTTGGGCCATCGACGTTTGATAACTTGCGAGATTGACGACGCCTTTTGCGGTGATCTGCGGACGGTCAGCGGCGTTGAGCGTGTCCAGCGGAATGATGCTCAAACCCGTGGTAGTGAGGGCATACGCAATCAAGCCGCTCGCATCCACCGCCAGCGTCCGTCCCTCCACGACGGCGCGGGCGTTACCGACCACCTGCGTGATCGGACCTTCCAATGCGGGCGCGGAACTGCGCGTCTGGCCCGTGGCGGCATCCACGGTTTCAAACGATCCGGCGTCGGCGGGCAGCGTGTTGGCATTCGCACGCGCTGTCTGCACTAATCGCACGAACGTATTCTGCGGCCCGGGCGCAACGGCCGCGACCATCGACGCCGACGTGACCGATGAAGCGTTCACCGGAGTGAGCGCTTCGTTCAACACGGTGCCGTTCACTACGTAATACTGTCCGCGCGGCCCCGCCGCAACAGGCCCGATGTAACCGGTCATCCCGCCCGTGAACACCTGGCGAGCCTGTATGAAATTGTCGGCAAGCGCATCGTAAAGATAAACGAAGCCGTTGCCCGAAAAGACGATCACGCGGGAGCCCTCGGGCGTCGCGGCCATGGTTCGCGGAGCAGCGATGGTGAGCGGCCGGCCCGACGCGTCTACGCCGATCGTGGAGCTCGCGCGGCGCGGCACGGCTTGCCCGCCGACCACGTCCCACAACTGGCCCGCGCTCGACAAAAACATCGCGCCGCCCTGATGCGCCACAATCACCGAAGGCGTAACGAGCGGCAGGTTCGAGTTCAGGGGAATGGGCGGGAACTGGACGCGTCCGATCACCTGCATCTTCTGCGTGTCGACGATGCTGATGCTTTCGCCGCCGGTGTTGGCGACGTAGAGAGTCGATCCGTCCGGGCTCAATCCCATGGATCGCGGCAGTTGGCCGGCCTTGATCGGATCCAAAAACTTCTTCTGCCGCGTATCGAATACCTCGATGCGATTGCGGCCGGAGTTGGCGATGTAGATCCGCTGACGGGAGCTATCGTATGCGAGATCTTCCAACGCCTCGTTGGCGGAGATGCCCACATCGACGGGAACCAGATCGCCGCGCGCCTCTGCATTGCGGTTGTTCTGATAAATCCGAATTTGTTGCGGGATGTTGATCGCTTGCGGCGATTGAATGAGAAAATCGTGCGCGGGCGAGATGGTGCCCATGCCGCGCGCAGCCAGCGGATTGAATGTGAAGTCGAGCGCTACGCCGTCCGCGGATTGCTGCGTCCTCACCGCCGGAGCGTTCTGGACGATTGCCGTGTTGGTCTGCCCGCCACCGCCGATCACCACGGGTCCAGTGGGGATCGTACCGGGAGGCGTAACAACGGGCGGCAATATGATGATCACGCCGCCGCCAGGAGCGCCCCCGCCCGCGCCGTTCCCGCCGATGCCACCGGGCCCCGTCGCGGTGTACTGCAGCACTTGCGCGCTTGCGCTGAACGTACCGCGCCCCGCATTCTTCACCGTCACGCGCGCCGTACGCTGCTGTGCGGTAACGCCGCACTGATCGTTGGCGAGCGCCGCCACTGTATTATCGGGCGCCACGATCGGGAATTGGCGCATCGTCGAGATCGGAATGATGGTGAAGCCCGATTCCGACAGCGCATATATGTTCGCGCCATCGCCGCTGATCACCATCTTTCCCGCCAGATTCTCGGGCATCTGCAGACCCATCGAGATCAGCAGATTGTCCGGATCGCTCAACATCAACTGGCTGATATTGGCGCGCGCTACTGGATTCTGCACCGGCGTGATGTCGAATCCCGAATAGAGCGTCGAGCCGTCCGGAGCGAACGCGCTGCCGCCCTGATTGGATTGCGTGTTGAAGTTGGTATTCGGCGCAATGGGGTAAGGCGAGTTCGCCAGATTCTGCTGCCCGAGAATCTGCAATGTCGCAGTATCGAACAGATTCAGACCGGCCATGAACTTTGTGTTGTCGGGAGAAACCGAAAGTACGCTCGACGCGCCGGTCACGTTGCGGCTGCGCAAGACGGTGCCCGATGACGTCTCGTAAACGAATGCGGTTCGGGAGTTGTTGGCTGCGGGAATATTGACGCCAACAATGATCGACCCATCGCGCGATGCGCTCAGTTGTCCGCGGCTCGAGAGAAACGGGCGTCCCGAAGGTGCCGGAAGTTGCGGCGGCGTCGGCGGGGGCGGGGCAACGGCGATGTCGCTGACCGATGCCGTACCCCCGCTCGCATTCGGATCGTACACCAGGAGCACTTGTGAGGCATTGCCCGCGCCGGTTCCGATAGTGGTAATCAGGACGCGCCCGTCATTGCCGACTGCAACTCCCTCGGGCTTCACCGGAAGAGATACGCGCGTTGTGATGGACTGAGCATCGAGGTCGATCACGTTGAGCGACGATGCGTCGTACGATGTTACGTACAGCGCCTTTGAGTCGCGCGAGATGGCGGCCGACACGGGAGTAGTGTCGGTCTTGATGGGATTCAAGAATCGCTTTTGGGCAAGCGAGTACACCTCGACCCGGCCCTGCGCGCTGTTGACCAGGTATAGGCGGTTGCGGGTTTCGTCGAGAACGAGGTCCGATGCGCCGCCAACCAGCGGAACAACGGTACCGAACGTCGCCGCCGAGGCGGACAATGCACAGATGAGTGCCGCAAGGACCGTTCGGCAGATTACCATGGATACACCATTGTAGCCACAACCAACGGTCCTCAGAAAGCTGCGGTACGGCGGCCGCCGCTATGCGCGATTCCGGCGTTTGCGGATGACAGCCGTGGTCGGCACTAACCCGAGCAACAGCAGACCGGCAGGACCGGGTTCCGGCACCGCACCCAGTTGCCCTCTGACTTCGCCGCCGGGGAACGTCGCGTCAAGGATAGTCGCATAGGCCTGACTGCTATTCAATCCGCTGGTTATCGCCAGCGCTGCCGACGGCGAAAACAAACCCTGAAACAGAAGCAACTTGGCAGTTTGCATTGTCCTGCGATGATAGGGCACGGCTGTAGCGGAGCCAGTTTGTCTTTCGATTTTCGATGTTGGCCCTCCAGGTATCTTCCGAAGCCCGCACTACAATGGTTGCGGGTGGGAGAAAACAAGTTCAACGAGCCGCGTCTTGCGCTGAATCGTATTTATACGCGGTCCGGAGATCAGGGGACGACCGCACTGGCCGGGGGCCAGCGTATCCGCAAAGACGATTTGCGAATCGAATCGTACGGGACGATTGACGAGCTTAATGCGTTCACCGGCGTTGCGCGCGCGTCCCTGAACGAGTCGCTGGCCGCGACGCCTGAGCTAGCCGAATTGGATATGATCCTGGCGCGAATACAGCACGAGTTGTTCAATCTGGGCTCTGCGCTCGCGACGCTGCCGGGCGATTTGCATCCGAAGCAGGCGCGCGTAACGGAAGATGACGTTCGCCAGTTAGAAATTGAAATGGATCGGATGAACGCGACATTGCCGGCGCTTCGCTCGTTCGTGCTTCCCGGCGGATCGCGGTTGAGCGCCGATCTGCATGTGTGCCGTACTGTGTGCCGCCGCGCCGAACGGATACTGGTGGCGTTCAGCGAGCGTGAACAGCCGCCGGAGCAGACCATCGAGTACCTGAACCGGTTGAGCGACGCCTTCTTCGTTCAGAGCCGCTGGGCGGCGCACGTCACCGGCGCGGGCGAGGTGTTGTGGCAGCCTAACCTCGCGGCCTCCGCGACGCGCGAGTAGGCGCACTCAGCTTTCCGAGCGCCACCGATTCCCTGGCGCCCGTCGCCGAAGGGATGTTGCAGCGGCGCCCGTGATAGCTCTCATAGGCGAGCAGCGCGAACAGCACGGCTTCCTTCGCGTCGATGTCCATGCCGCGCTCGGCCGATGTTACGACTCGTTGCCGTAGCAGCGCGCGCAGGCGTTCCATCAGATACGAATTATGCGCGCCGCCTCCGGAGACGATCACCTCTTCGATGTGCCGGTCGGCCGCGAGCGCGACCGCAATCGTGCGAGCCGTAAGTTCAGCGGCGGTGGTGATGTCGATGCCGCATTTCAGGAACTCCGCGCCGTACTGTTCTCGTCCGGCCGTCTTGGGCGGAGGGCGGCGATAGTACGGATCTTCGAGAAGCTTCTCGAGCAACGCATCATTCACGCGTCCCGCGCGCGCCTTTTCGCCATCGCGATCGTACGGCGGCGCGAGCGCGTCCATAATCATGTTGCCCGGCCCCGTGTCGAACGCAATCACGTCTTCAGACCGCCCCGCTTTGGGGATGACTGTGATGTTGGCGATGCCGCCGATGTTCAACGCGGCGCGGCCCGTTGTCTCCGAACGGAATACGCGGTAATCCAAAAACGGAACCAGCGGGGCGCCCTTGCCGCCGGCCGCGATATCCGCCGTTCGAAAATCCGCGATCACCGGAATACCTGTGCGGCCCGCGATCACGTCCGCTTCTCCGATCTGCATCGTGCTGGCAACCTGGCGGCCGCACACGCTTACCGGATCGCCTTCGTGAAAAATCGTCTGACCGTGCGAGCCGATCACTTCAATCGTGTCCAGCGCGATTCCGTTCGCACCCGCAACCTCTTTGAGCGCGTCTGCGAACAGCTCGCCGATCAAAAAATTCATCCGCGCAATCGCCGACGTGTGCGTGTTCGCGTTCGAGATGGCGAGAATGCCCGATTTCACATCGGGCGGATAGTCAACTGCGCCGTGCGCGATCAGTCGCAGATCGGAGTCCGTGATCTCGACGATCGCGACGTCGATCCCGTCCACCGAAGTCCCGCTCAACAGCCCCGCGACTCTCATTGCCGGCGCAGTTCCTCCTGCAACTCGCTTAACAGGCGCAGCGCTTCCACGGGCCGCAGCTGATCGATATCGAGGTCGCGGATTCGGCCCGCAATTTCGTAATTCACCGGTTCGAAGAGTTGGATCTGCAAGCCGCCGCCCGTGTGACGCGCAGGCGCTGGAGCAAGCTCCTCGGTCACCTCATGTCCGCTTCGCTCGTGCAAGGCGAGAATCTCGCGGGCGCGTTCGATGACGCTCATGGGAAGCGCTGCCAGGCGCGCCACCTCGATACCGTAGCTGCGATCCGCGCTGCCCGGCTCGACCTTGCGAAGGAAGATGATGCTGTCGCCCGATTCCTTCACCGACACGTGCAGATTGCGAACGCCTTCGAGTTGTTCGGCCAGCTCGGTCAGCTCGTGATAGTGCGTGGCGAACAGCGTCTTGGCGCGAATGCGTTGATGAATGTGCTCTACCACGGCCCACGCCAATGCGAGACCATCGTAGGTCGCCGTACCGCGCCCGATCTCGTCCAGCACAATCAGGCTCCGCTCCGTGGCGGTGTTCAGAATCGCCGCGGTTTCGGTCATCTCCACCATGAACGTCGACCGCCCGCGCGCGAGGTTATCGGCCGCACCGATACGTGTGAATACGCGATCCATGATGGGCAGCTCGGCCGATTGCGCAGGCACGTAGGAGCCCATCTGTGCCATCACCACCATCAACGCGGCCTGCCGCAAGTACGTCGATTTTCCGCCCATGTTCGGACCCGTGATGATCGAGATAAATTCGGTGTCCGAGAGATAGAGATCGTTCGCGATGAAGCGCACCGCGTCGCGCTCAGCCAGTTTTTCGATCACGGGATGGCGTCCCGCGGCCACGCGCATCTCTCCCGTTTCGACAAATCGCGGGCGCGTATAGCGGCTCGTCGCGGCGACCTCGGCGAGCGCCGCTGCAACGTCCAATTCGGCGATGGCGTTCGCGGTTGTGCGGATGCGCGTGGCCTCGGCCGCCGTTGCGGCGCGGATCGCGTTGAACAGATCGCGCTCGATCGCCAGCATCCGCTCCTCAGCTTCGAGGATCTTCACCTCGAGTTCCTTCAGCTCCGGCGTGGTGTACCGCTCGGCATTTACCAGCGTCTGTTTGCGCTCGTAATCGGCAGGCGCGAGATGCTGGTTGGCCTTCGAGATCTCGATGTAATAACCGAAGACGTTGTTGAAGCGGACCTTCAAGGACTGTATGCCGGTACGGACGCGTTCCCGCGCTTCGATCTGCGCGATATACTGCTTGCTATTGCGGCTGATGTCGCGCAGTTCGTCTAATTCCGGATTCGCCCCATCGCGAATCGTGCCGCCATCGGAGATGTTGACCGGCGGCGTATCCGCGAGCCCGTTCAAGATCCCATCGCGCACGCTGGCGAGGTCGTCCATGCGCGAGGCGATGTCGATCAGACGAACTGCGCGGCACGCTCCAGCTTTTTGCCGCAGCGCCGGAATCACTGCCAGCGACTGGCCTAGCGCGAGCACATCGCGCGGACCCGCCGTGCCCAAAGTCACCTTCGCCAACAGGCGCTCGATATCGAGGATGCCCCCGAGCAACTTGCGAATTTCCGAGCGCACGATCGCGCCCGATGCGAGCTCGCCCACCGAGTCGAGCCGCGCGTCGATTTCGCCCCGGTCCATTGAGGGCTGCAGCAGACGGCGGCGGAGCAATCGGCCTCCCATGCCGGTGACAGTCTCGTCCAGAACATGCAGCAGCGTCGATTCCCTGCTCTCCGCCGCGAACAAAGGCTCCACCAATTCGAGGTTTCGTACTGTGACCGCATCCAGCACGAGCGACTCGGAGCGGTCATAAAAGGCCGGCCGCTCCAAGTGGTCGAGCGCCGATTTCTGCGTTTCGCGTAAGTAGTGAAGAATCGCGCCCGCCGCTCCAACCGCCAGCGGCTTGCCTTCGAGACCGCATCCGTCGAGCGCGAGCAGGCCGAAGTGATCCCGCAAATTTCTTTCGGCGTAATCGTAGGTGAACGCCCAACTCTCGACAGCGCTGCGCAAACAGGGGGCGGGGAATTCCGCTTCCTCGGGCAACAACACCTCGCGGGCGTTCAGTGTTTCGAGCGTCGCCGCAGCCTCCGCGAGATTCACTTCCGTTACCCGAAACTCGCCCGTTGAAATGTCAACATGCGCGAGCCCGGCGCGATCGCGATCGGGGAGAATCGCCGCGAGGTAATTGTTCTCGTGCGATCGAAGCAGGTTCGATTCAGTCGCAGTGCCCGGAGTGATGATGCGCGTGATCTCGCGCTTTACGAGCTTCTTCGTGAGCCGCGGATCTTCCATCTGTTCGCAGACCGCGACGCGATGTCCCTTTTGGATCAGCTTGGCGATGTACGCGCCCGCCGCATGATACGGCACGCCGCACATCGGAATGGCCTGGCCCTTCTCTTTATTTCGCGAGGTGAGCGTGATCTCGAGTTCGCGCGCGGCGGTAACGGCGTCCTCGTAGAACAGCTCGTAGAAATCGCCCAATCGAAACAGCAGCAGTGCGTTGGGCGCCTGCTGTTTTACAGACTGGTATTGCCGCATGAGCGGCGTGGAAGCGTCCTGCTGCATCCTGGAGATTCCAGGATAGCGGACACGCGTATCAGGGCCGGTTCATGTACTTGTCGTACAGGCGCGTGTGTTTGTTGGCAAGCGACACCTCGCGCCCTTTGATGAACATTCGCTGGACGTGCGTCCTGGCTTCCAGCGGATCGCCGTCGGTCAGCATCAGGTCGGCCCACTTGCCTTTATCGATGGAGCCGATCTGATCGCTTACTCCCCAGATCTCGGCGGCATTCAGCGTCACCGCCTTGAGCGCCTCCTGATACGGCAGCCCGAACGCCGTAGCCGCGGCCGCTTGATACGGCAGATTGCGAGCGAACTGAACGTTGAAGGAACCGAATGCGAACTTGATACCCGCCTTGAACATTTCAGAGGGCAGCGTGAAGGCGGCGTCGTACGGGTCGTCTTCAGTGAGCGGTAATTCGAGCGTCGGAGCCGCAATCACGGCGATGTTTTTGGCTTTTACATCGGCGAGCGTTTTGCCGAACTCGCGCGGACCGGCCAGCACAATGCGGATCTTCTGCTTATCCGCAAACGCAATGGCATCGCGGATCGCGCGTTCCCGAACGGCAACCACCATGACTGGCGTCTTGCCTTCCAGCACCGGAATCATCGCTTCCAACTTCAAGTCCGATTTGAAGTCCGGCGCGTGGCCGTTCTTGGCTTGCTGATAGCGGCGCGCCGTCTCGAAGAAATCGCCCAACTCTTTGAGCTTCTTGTCGTACGCAGCTTTCACCTCGGCAAATGGCGTGCGCGCCACCGACATCGTCTCCATTCGAAAACTGCGCGTCTCAAGCGAGGGGAAGATCAACTGCATGGCCGCCGAGCGCTTCACCGCGAGGTCTTCCCAAGTCCACCCGTCGAGGTGAATCAGGGCGGCTTGCCCAGCGATCACCGGCGTACTTCCGCCGCCGCGCATTCCGCCGCCCCCACCCGCCGCGGGCAGCGTAATCACGCTGGTGATGCCGTTGGCGCGCGTCACCGGTAAATGTTCGCTCTCGGGGTTCACCGCCACCAGCGCTTTCAACTGCGGATTGAAATCGCCGAGTTCGTTTGTGTCGTTGGTTTCGCGCACCGACCCGATCTCGGATAACCCCACCTGCGTCGCCGAATCGATCATGCCCGGATACGCGTGCATGCCCTTGCCATCGATGACGCGCACGCCTTTTGGCGCGGAGAGACGACCCGCGCCAACGCCCGAAATCTTCCCATTCTCAACCAGAATGCTTCCGTTGGCGATGTCCGGACCGGACACCGGATGCACCATCACGTTCTGCAACAGGAACGAGTCGTTCGACGCCGCCACGAGCGGCACAACACATGCGAGCCACAATGCGATCCGTTTCATGCGGGCCTCCGCGCGGGCGCCCCAGCCGGCCGGCGTGGCGCTTCATCCCTCTGCTGCTGCTTTTCCTTTTCGATCAGAGCTTTCTTGCGCGCGTCCTTCTGCACCTGCTCGCTCTGCTCCTTATCGCGATCGAAGTACACGGTTCCATCGATCAACACCTTTTGAACCTTGGCGTAATTCGAGAGCGGATGCTTGTCGAAGATCGCCAGATCCGCATCCTTGCCCACCTCGATCGACCCAACGCGAGTATCGACCGCGAGTTGCTTGGCCGGATTGATGGTGATCAACGAAAGCGCCTCGGTCTCGCTCAGCCCTCCGTATTTCAAGGTCTTGGCTGCCTCGGTATTCAAACGCCGCATCAACTCCGCATCGTCGCTGTTCAACGATACGAGAACCCCCTTGCGCGTCATGATCGCCGCATTGAACGGGATCGCGTCATACGCCTCGATTTTGTACGACCACCAGTCGCTGAACGTCGACGCGCCCGCCCCATGTGCCGCGATCTCCTTCGCGACCTTGTAGCCTTCGAGCACGTGCTGCAGTGTCCGGATCTTGAAGCCGTAGTCGTCGGCCACGCGCAGCAGCATCAAAATCTCGTCTGCGCGGTAGCAGTGCGCATGCACGAAACGCTTTCCTTCGAGCACCTCGACCAGTGGCTCGAGTTTCAGATCGCGCCGCGGCGGAATCGCGTTCTCGTGACGCTTCACCTTCTCGCGATAAACCCGCCAGCTTGCCTGGTACACCTTCGCGTCGTTGAACGCCTCTCGAATCACGTCCTCCACGCCCATGCGCGTTGCCGGATAGCGCGCGCGCATACCCGGGATCGTGGATGCGCCCGAGCGTTTCGGATTCTCGCCGAGAGCGAATTTGATGCCCGGCGTCGATCCCTCGAAAATCAGACCGCTCGCGTCCTTGCCCCAGCGGGTCTTGATCACGGAGCATTTGCCGCCGATCGAATTCGCGCTGCCGTGCAGAATGTTCGCGGTCGTTACGCCGCCCGCCAGCGCCCTGTAGATCGCGATGTCCTCGGAGTTGAGCACGTCTTCAATGCCCACCATCGAGGACACCGATACGCTCCCTTCGTTGATGCTTTCCGCGGCGATGTGCGAGTGGCAATCGATAATGCCCGGCATCACGAATTGGCCGCCCGCGTCGATGATCTGCGCCCCCGCCGGCGCGCTCACTTTGTCGCCGACTTCCGCGATCTTGCCATCGCGAATGACGATGGACCCGTTCTTGACGGTCCCCTTGGTGATGGTCAGAATCGTCGCGTTCTGAATCACCGTGACGGGCGCGGCGGCCGCGGCGACCGCAAACAATACCGCTACAAAATGTCTCACTGTCCCTCCCGGGTACGCGGCGTCGTGGGCGCGGGTTCTTCCACGGGCTCGAACTTCACTCCGTCCACAAAAACGTACTTCACAACGGTCTTGTCGTGGAACAGATCGCCGTTGGTGACCACCAGATTCGCGATTTTGCCTTTTTCGATGCTACCCAACCGGTCGGCCACACCGTAGATCTCGGCGGGGCTGAGTGTCATCGCGCGCAGTGCGTCCTCTTGTTTCAGACCAGCATCCATCGCCTTCTTGACTGCGCGCATGGTCTCCTTGGGTGTTGTAAGTCCGCCGGTGTAGAAGGCAAATCGCACACCGGCCTTGGCCAGTTCCGAAGGGCCGCTCGGGGCCTTGGCGCGGAGCTCCAGAGTGCGGTGTGTTTCCACCTCGTCCGGATCTCCATCGCGGCTCTTCTCCGGCCATTTCAGATCCACCAGCACGGGCGCATTCGCCTGCTTCAACAGATCCGCGGACCGGTACGCTTCATTTCCACCGTAGAGCACAAACGGCTGCTTCAATTCGTTGGCGAACCGAATCATGCGCACCATTTCGACGGTCCGGTTCGCAGGCAACAGCACGCGCGGAGATTCAATGATGCCTTCCAACGTCCGATCGTATTCGGGCCGCGCCAACCCGCGCGCATTCTTGGCGTACATCGACCTTGCGGCCTTGTACTGGCCGGCATCCAGATAGACTTGCCGGATATAAGCGATGGTGCCCATCAATGAACCCGGAAAATTGCCAAACGACCCCGACGTCGACATGCTGACGTACTGGCCGACGGGACCGGCTACTACCATCTGACCCGGCTTCTCTCCCGCCAGATCGACAATCGCTCCCTGGCCCGCGAAGATGCCTTTGTTGGGGAACGTTGCCGCCGTCGTGAATCCGCCGTTGCGAAATGTTCCGATGCGGCGGTCCGAGGTCTGAATCAGATCTTCGGCCTTGGCCCAACTCGTAGTAGCGGGGCGATCCTCCGGGCCGCGCGAGGGCGGCGGAGCGTTTGGGCCCAACGTCGCGGCAACCGCGGCAGCCGTCCTTCCACCAGCTCCCCTGGCCGGCGCAGGTGCAGCAGGCGGAGCCATATCGGGTAGCCCCAGCGTGCTCAGTGCATCGATCAATCCGGGATAAACGGTGAGCCCCGTGCCATCGACGACCCAAACATCGGGTGCAATCGTGACCGACGGGCCGACTGCCTCGATTAATCCATCACGAATAACAACGGTGCCCTTCTCGATCACCGGACCGCTTACGGGGACGATTCGCGCGTCCTTGATAGCGACCGCCGACGGAGCCTCCGCCACCGCCAGGCACGCGCACGCCAGCGTCAGGCCGATCACCTTGGTCATAATGTATTCGACTATTCTGCCATAACCCGCTGAACCGCTCGGCCCGCCCGTCGCGCGGTATTCTCAAGATGCCCCGAAAGCCCGTCGGGCTGCTTTCCTTCTCGATCAAAGCCTTCTTGCGCGCGTCTTTCTGCACCTGCTCGCTTTGGTCCTGATCGCGATCGAAATAGACCGTCCCATCAATCAGCACCTTCTGCACCTTGGCGTAATTGGAGAGCGGATGTTTGTCGAAGATGGCCAGATCCGCGTCTTTTCCGACCTCGATGGCCCGACGCGTGTATCGACGGCGAGCTGTTTTGACGAGCACGCCCTTGCGGGTCATGATGGCAGCGTTGAACGGGATCGCATCGTAGGCCTCGATCTGTACGACCACCAGTCACTGAACGTCGATGCGCCCGCGCCGTGAGACGCGATCTCCTTGGCCAGCTTATAGCCCTCGAGCACGTGCTGCAGCGTTCGAATCTTGAAGCCGTAATCGTCGGCCACGCGCAGCAGCATCAGGATCTCGTCCGCCGGGTAGCAGTGGGCGTGCACGAAGCGCTTTCCTTCGAGGACTTCCACCAGCGGCTCGAGTTTCAGATCGCGCCGCGGCGGAATCGCGTTCTCGTGCCGGCTCACCTTCTCGCGGTACTCGCGCCAGCTTGCCTGGTAGACCTTCGCATCCTTGAACGCCTCTCGAATCACACCTTCGACGCCCATCCGGGTAGCGGGATAGCGCGCGCCAAGACCCGGAATGGTGGTGCGTCCCGAGCGTTCAGGATTTTCGCCCAACGCAAACTTGATACCGGGGGTCGATCCCTCGAAGATCAATCCAATCGCGTCTTTGCCCCACCGGATGTTGATCACGGAACATAAGCCGCCGATCGAATTGGCGCTGCCGTGCAGAATGTTGGCCGTGGTTACGCCACCGGCCAACGCGCGGTAGATCGCGACGTCCTGTGAGTTGAGCACGTCCTCGATGCCCACGATGGATGACACCGAGACGCTGCCTTCGTTGATGCTCTCCGCGGCGATGTGCGAGTGGCAATCGATGATGCCCGGCATGACGAACTTGTCCCCGGCATCGATGACCTCGGCGCCGGCGGCCGCATTCACCTTGTCGCCCACTTCGGCGATTTTGCCATCACGGATGAGGATGGATCCGTTCTTGACCCTGCCCTTGATGATCGTCAGAATCGTCGCGTTCCGGATCACGGTTACGCGCGGCGGCCGGCGCGGGTTCTTGCGCCGGCCCGAACTTGACTCCAGCTACAGGAGGCGGTGCGCCAGGGATCGCGTTCGGATTCACGTTGTCATGGTTGATCGCGACCACCGCGGAGTGGAAAACCGTCGTGACTACCGGCTCCGTGGTGATCGCGTTTGGGGTATCGGTGCTGGTTGGCGTGGTGTTCGGAATCTATCCAGCGATGAAAGCCTCGCGGATCAACCCGATTGAAGCTCTGCGGTACGAGTAAAAGGCGTTAGCGGCGCACCCGGGCTCTTCGCCAGAGCACCAGCACGGATGCGCCCAATGCGAGTAGCGCCCCCGATGCAGGTTCGGGTGTAGCTTCCGTAACAGTCACCGATATGGAAGCTTGTGATGCTTGGAACGTGTCCTGGGTGGCGGGGTTCAATACCTTCCAGCCGTCAAACTTGGCGAATGAGCTTCCACCGGCGCCATGACTAGGATCACTTTGACCACCTGCGCTGGCGGTTAGCAACAGATGTAACGTGGTGGGCGTATTAAATGAAAGTCGAATCGCTCCCGCGGACCCGATACCCCGGCAGGGATCGACGGTCCCGCCATTCGCAACATTCAGCGTGGCGGCACCAAAACTCGCGGTTGCTGATGAGGTGGATATAAGGTCACCGGGGGTCGAGGCGGCATTGCCGGCAATACAGGGCACGAAGAGTATCGAGGTTGGCGTCGGAAACCCGGGCGCAACACTATTCAGGATGGCCGTTACGCTGAAGTCCGCGTCGAGAGTCGCTCTAGCGCTCGCATTATTAGATGGCACAGGCATGCCCGGGATGTACGTCCTGGGGTCGGCGTTGGCAAATGCCGTAATGCTGTAAATGGAACTGACACCTGTTTCTAATCCTGCCTTGGCATCGTAATCGCTGCCTTTGCATTCTGCCGAAACCGTGGCGTTGGTTGTGATGCCGCCGCAAGTGGCCGACGAGGTGATAATTGCGGCCTGTACAGCCGTCGATAGAGCTACTGCAAGTACCGCTAAAACGGTTCGTCTTTGCACAAGATCTCCCAGCTATGGTCTTCCCTTGACGGCCGGAAGGTCATATCAGTCTGTCACGGGCAGTTCAAATTGTCAACGGGAATTAGACAATTTGGAATAAAGAATTGATCTCCGCTACTGACCTACCGCCTCGCGGTGTTAGGCCGATCACCTTGATCATAATGTATTCGACTATTCTGCCACACGCGCAAAGCGGCTAATACTCGAACTGGAACATCAACTGCACTTGACGCGGATTCTGAGCCTCCACTAACGCGCCGAGTGTGTTCGTGTAATAAGGACTGACTCGCAGGCGGTTCGTGTGATTGAGAAGATTGAAGGACTCCACGCCAAATTGAACTTTCGCGCGCTGCTCTTTCACGAGGACCGTCTTCATCAGACGCAAGTCCATCGAGACCGTGCGGGGTGTCGATAGACTATTCCTGGCGAGCCCTGGCGGCCGCCCGGAAATAGGATAGGCCCCGGTCCGGTATGCGTCCGTAGTCAGCAGGGGATTCAAGGGACGCGCGCTTCCCCAGGTAAAGAAGGGCGCAAGCGTGATGCCCTCGAAGCTCTCGCGAAACAAGGCCGGAGCGGATTTCATCTCCTCCGCCGGCAGATCGAACAGGCCGCCGAAACTGATCCGGTGCTGCTGATGTTGGCGCGACAGCGCCCAATCCTGCCGCGCGTTGGCGGGGTTCATGGGTTGCTCGTCGTAATCGGACGCATCGTCGCGTGTGCGGCTCACGTTGTAAGTGAGCAGGTAAGTCAATTCCTTCGACAGGCGGCGATTCACCGCAATCGCCACTCCCTGATACGCCGACTTCGCGGTTTGCTCAAGATCGAACTGCGGCGGCAACGTCAGCGCGGCATTTCGTGTTCGCGGCAAATGTATACCGCGTACGTTGCTGTACTCCGCGGTGACCGTCGTGTCTCGATCGAGTCTTCGCTCGACGCCGGCAGTTAGCTTGCGGCTGTAGGTGCTCAGGAATCCGGGCGCGGCGCGGTAGATGGAGAGTGCGGCGCCAGGAAGCGGCTGGGCGAGGGATCCGCCTCGAGCCAACGCGAACGCCCGCGCCGCTTCCGCTCCGATCAGGCATTGTTCAAAGCCATGCACTCCATCCTTTTGAAGCGCGTCGTTGAGGAACGCCAGTGGATAGCGATCGTAAAACAGACCCGTCCCGGCGCGAAACACCCACTTCGACGCGCCACCCGGATGCCAGGCGACCCCGAGCCTGGGCGCCGCATTGCGATCGGTTTCCGGAATGGGCGAAGGCAGCCATTGACGGTCGTAGCGTAAGCCGAGTTCGATGGTGAGCCCACGCGCGAGCTGCCAGTGATCCTGAAACCAGAAGCCGGCGGGGACGGTGGTCGCCTTGGTCCGCGGATCGCCGAAGGCCTGAATCGCCACGTCGGGCCGTCCTGCGACGAAATCGTCTAACGCGGGAAAAATGAAGATTCCGCGGAATCGGTTCGCAAGACGGCCATCGAAGAACACGCCGTGCACGCTCGCGCCGATGCTGAACAGGTGCTGTCCAGCCGACCATTGAAATGTTTCCACAACTTCGGCGTGCCGCTCGGTGCGTTGCTGGTCGAGCCGGTAACTTCCACCGAACGTTACGATGCCGGGAATCTCATACATCGGACCCGGCGCGTTCGGCGTAAGATCGGCAGCGCGTTGACTCCATTGCACGCGCAGGTCGTTGATCCTCGTGGGGCTGAGCGCCGAGGACCAACCCGCGACAAAGGAATGATCGCCAATGAGACTACTGCCCCGGGCGGACTGGTCCGTGAAATTTTCTCCCGATTGTACGTCGCGCCGGACCTTGCCGCGAGAGAACGCATATCGTGCGGTGAGCGTATTGCCGCTGTTCAGCAAATGCGTTCCCTTGATGGAGAACTCCGTATCATTTTCGCCGGTAGAGAACAACCCGGGGAGCACGGAGCGCACGCCTGAGTTCGCGAAAGCTGATCCGGTCAAAGCGGGATTGATGATGCCTACTACGCGTCGCGGCGCGTCGGACCACTCGTCCGCGTTCTCCCACGACTGTTCGAGTGCGAAGAAGAAAAACGTCCGGTCACGCTGAATCGGACCGCCGCTGGAAACTCCGGGCTGGTACTTGCGGGCAAGCGGACGGCCGCCTGTCTCCACCTCCGGATTGCGCGCGTTCAATTTCTCGTTCTGAAGAAAAAAGGTCGCGTCGCCGTGCCAGATATTTTGGCCCGTGTGAGTCACCACGTTCACGAGGCCTCCGGCCGCGCCGCCGAACTCCGCGCTCACCGCAGTTCCGGAAACGCGAAACTCCTGAATCATCTCGAGGCCGACCGCGACACGGTTGCCGCCCGTCGTCTCGTCGCGGTTATCCACGCCATCGATCGCGATGCTATTGTTGCGTCCTCGCAGACCGTTGAACACAAAGCCGCTGTCGTTAGCGGGATTTCGCAGCCCTGCCATCGACCGGCTGGTGTTCGTTCCCGCGGAAGCTGATACGGCAGGCGCGCCGAGAACGAAGCTCAAATAGTTCCGGTTCTGAGCCGGCGCTTCCTCGATGCGTTCTCCGCCGAGCGCGACATTTGCCGTTGTCGCCGCAGTCTGCAAAGCATCCGCCTGCTCTTGAACGTCGACTCGCTCCGTCAAATCAGCGGGCTTCATGGTGATGTGCTGCGTCGCCGTCTGGCCCACGGAGATCGCCAGCGATTCCACATTGACGGGATTGAACCCTTCTTTTTCCACGCGCATCGAGTAGGTGCCGATCGGCAAGCCCGCTGCCTGGAACTGTCCCGCATCGCCGCTGACCAAGGTGCGCGTTGCCGAGGAGGAGATCTGTCGAACAACGATGCGCGCGCCGGGAACGCCTGCGCCGGTCGAGTCGTAAACGACTCCGCCCAAGGTTCCCGTCGTCGTGGACTGCGCGTAAATGAAACCACTCAGGAACAGGAGAACCGCGAGAGGGCGCATGAGTTTCCATTTTAATGGCCTCGCGTGCTGCGGTAGTCTCATAGAGCGGCTTGGAACTATGGGGGTTTCGGACACATCGCTGACGGCGGTCTATAACGAACTGCGGCGCCTGGCGACCTATCAACTCGGTGCTGAGCGGCGCGGCCACTCGCTGCAGGCGACCGCGCTGGTTCACGAAGCATATTTGCGGCTGGCCGGGCAGGAGCAGTCGCAATGGCAGGATCGCCGTCAGTTCATCGCCGTGGCCGCCGAGATGATGCGGCGCGTATTGGTCGACCACGCCCGCGCCCGCTTGCGGCTGAAACGGGGCAGCGGCATGGCCAATGTTTCACTGTCGGAGGCAATGGAACTTGCCGGCGGACGCGAGGTGGAAGTGCTGGATCTCGATCGTGCGTTGACCCGGCTCGCGGAGGTGGACCCCCGCAAATCGAGGCTGGTGGAGTTGCGCTACTTCGGCGGATTGACGATGGAGGAATGCGCCGTGGTGCTGGGCGCTTCGACGCCGACGCTGGAGCGCGACTGGCGATTCTCTCGCGCATTTCTCCGGCGCGAACTCGGCGGCTCAGACTCGGCTTGAGCGCTAACGGCTCGGCGTCACTGGCCCCAAATAACGGTCCAGCCAATCCAGGCTCTCCCTTGTCGCCGCCGGGAATCCCACCATGGCGTGACCTGCTTCGAGCAAAGCAAGCTTCTTTTCAGAGGGCGCCGCACCGAACGCTTTCAGCAAGGGTCGCGCGCACGCGTTCACATCGTAGTCCAAATCGTAACGGCCGTTCATCATGAGGACAGGCGTCCGTGCTCTGGAGGCGAATTGAAACGGATCCGACTCCGGCGCGGGCGTCCCCTGGCCAAGTCCGCCTACCGCGAGCACAGCCGCTTTCATACGATGATCCACGGCGAGCACAATCGGGGCGATGAAGGAACCGGAGCTGAAACCGAAATACGCTAATCGCGATCCGTCGATATCGGCCCGCGTCTCCAGATAATCGAGTGAACGCCGGAAATCCAGAACCATGTTCTTCACCCGAGTCTTGCGGCGTTCGAGCGCATCCCCCTTCAGCTTTGCCTTACGCTCATACATGCCCCACAGCACGGGATACAACACAGCGCGTCCGCTGCGAATCAATGGATCGAGGTACCACATCTCCAAACGCGCGCTCGAAATTTCCGAATCGGCTAATCCGCTCGCGAAATACACCACGGTCTGATACGGCGGAGCGCTCGAGCGAGGAAGGAACAGGAACGCAGCCATGCGTTGCTGACCGTAGGCGGTTTCGAAGCTCACCTTCTGCTTTCGCCAGTAAGGATTACTCTCGTCAGTAGATTCCACCACCGCTCGCAAAGGAGTCTGCTCGTAATCGTAGAACTTCCGCAGTTGAGCGAACGTCGCTTCGTCAACGGGCTTCTCCTTGCTGTAGTCGCGTTCAGGAGCGGTGTTCACGGGCGCTGCGAGAGCCGCTGGTGGTGGCGCCAAATACTTCGCGCAGCGAAACCCGATGTTGGCGCGGCGTTCCATGGGCTGCGCCTGATCCGGGACACCCGCCGCGTAGTACGCCTCATCCCATGCGCCACCCATCACCATGCGCTGCCCGGGTTTCCGCTCGTTCCAGATCCACTCCTTACAGTTGCCCGCGAGGTCGTAGGTGCCGAACCTCCCCAATCCCCGGTAACTGCCCACCGGAGACAATCCCTTGCTCGAAAAATTGCTGACGAGAGTGGTGTCGGCATACAGCCATTCGGTGCGAGCCGCGCGGCTCCAATGAGCGTACGTGGGCAGGCTCTTGCCCGCATAGCGCGCGTACGCCGCAGCTTCATACCAGCTCACACCAGTGACTGGAAAATCGGCTTTTCCTTCGGGATAATTGCCCAACTCCCATGTGGCCGGGCTCGGCCTCCCGGTCTGATCGCGGAACAAATCCGAAGCCGTTTCCCAACTCAATACTGCGCCGTCGCGCAGGAACGGTTCTTGCCAGAACTCGCGCTTCCGGTAACCACCGGCATTCACGAACTCCTGATACTTGCGGTTGGAAACTTCAAACTGGTCGAGCCAAAACTCTCCAACGGATACGGACTTCGGTGGGCGCGTTGGACCGGCGGGCACCAGGACCATCTCCGCCGGGCTGCCCGCGGCACGGTACAGCGCGAACTTGATCGCTGGTTGTAGAACGCCAGTTTCGGCGAACTCGCGAGTCACGTAACCCGGCGCGCTCACACGCCACCGCAGATACCCAAGAGGGATCGTGACTTTCTGAAGCGGCGCTTTGCCCAGCACCCGCCACGGCGCCTCGGGCGTTTCGTAATCCTTAATTGCGACCTCAGCATCGGCGGGCGTCGTGGTGACGGATGTTAGAACCCTGTAGTCGCGTTGAAAGTCGCGCACTTGCTGTTCATCGGGCACGATGATCTCGATCTGCCGCACCAGTTCATCGGCGGCGTTATACCGGTGCTGCTCGACCAGCTTCGCAATCCGCGGCGCAATCGTCGACCGCGCTTGCCGAATGCGATAGAGCCGCACACCCTGGTAACCCGATGCAAGAACGAGAAGCGCGAGAGCCGCGATGGCTGGAACCAGCGCCTCGGGGCGTCGCAGCAACCGCGTCACGCGCCCAGGAACGGCGTTCAGTTCCGTCTGACAAACCGATAATGCGGAGAGCAGCTCCGCGGCCGATGCATATCGCTGCTCGCGATCTTTTTCCAGGCACCGCTCGACGATGCGCCCGAGCTTGCGGGGCGTCCCGGGCCGTAGGTTTCGAACCGGCGTCGGCGTATCGCGCAGGATGGCCGATAGCGTACCCGCCAGCGAGCCGCGGTCGAATGGCTTTTCGCCGGTGAGCATCTCGTACAGCACGACGCCGAATGAAAATACGTCGGAGCGCGCGTCCACCGGCTTGCCCTCGGCCTGTTCCGGCGAAAGGTAACACGCCGTTCCGACAATCTGTCCGGTCGCGGTCATCATTGACCGTGCGGCCTCGGTGTCGATGAACTTGGCCAACCCGAAGTCGAGGATGCGGACCGATCCGTCCGGGGTCACCATCAGGTTGGCCGGCTTCAAGTCGCGATGAACGATCCCCGCTTTGTGCGCGCAAGCGAGACCCTCGATCATCATCACGGACAATTCCACCGCTTCATGGGGCTTTAAGCCACCCGCCGGTATCACTTCGCCCAGAGTCCGCCCGTGGACGTACTCCATGACGATGTAATCCTGATCTCCGGCGCGCCCAGCCTCGTGCACCGTCACAACGTAGCGATGATTCAGGGCCGATGCTGCCTGAGCTTCCTTCAGATAGCGCCGCCGCTGTTCCGGTGAGACCAATGCCGGGAAGATCTTAATCGCGACCTCCCGGCCCAACCGCGAATCCCGCGCCCGGTAAACCGATCCAGTGCCCCCTTGCCCGCAAAGTTCCAGAATTTCGTATTGATTCAACCACGAGCCTGGCCCGAGCGCCGAGTGCGGCAGAAATGGCTCGGGTAGATCCTGATCGCGATCGTCCGCCGCGATTAAACTCTCCACCTCACGCCGCAACTCGTCCTGGCCGGCGCACGCCGTCGCGAGAAAAGACGAGCGATCTTCGGGACGCATGTTCAGCGCTTCGTGGAACAACTCCTCGACTCGTTGCCATGGGTGAGACATCGCGGCTACTTGTCAGTATCGTTTGCCGGCCAACCTGTTGTACCGCTCAAGTACGCATCGCCATAGCGATGTATCGCAAAGCCTCCAAAAGCGCGGCTTCCGCGGAAATATTGACTGACCAGGAAGGCCTGCTGCAGCAGAGCGTTCTGGCCGTCCGCGTAGAAGCTGACGTGCAGTCCGCAGCCGGATTCGCAATTACTGGTTTCAAGACCCACCAGAATCATGTTGTTCTCGGCCTTTTGATCGGCGTAGGCCATCTCGTCCTGGTCCAGGCAGACGATTCCGTTCGACGAACATGCTGCACCTGCTGTGTCACGATAGCCCATCACGATCACGTGATCGAGTTCCATGTCGATGATGTGTTCGTACACCTTCTTCTGTGGACCACCGGCCGCGGGGAAGGGGACGGCTGTGTCCCAGAAGAACCGTATGGCCACCGCGAGCCCGATACGAGCGCCGCCTCTCTGGGGCAGGTTGTTGCGAACACATTCATAGAGCGCGAGGAGATTTTGGAATTCCGAAGCCGTCTGCGGCTCGCCCGGTTCGACATCGAGCACGACGCCATCGAACTGCGCGTGAGGATTGGCCGAATTGTAAGCCTTCACCTCTGCCATGCGCTGCATCGGGAAACTGCCTAGCGATGGCCAGTCCGGGGCGCCGTACGCCGCCCAGATCTTGATGTGCTTGCGGTGAGCATTCTCGATCAGGTCGGATATCGAGGAATCCGGATACATGAGGCGGCCGGACGTATTCGGCGTCGACTGATAGACGCTGACGTATAGGTCCGTCACGTCGCTGGCGGCGCTTCTGTCCACCATTAAGCGGCGGCCCGCGGCGTCGGCCACGGGATCGGAGCCGGGTTGCGGGTACACCCAGACAGCTTGCGTAAGCTGACGAGCGCCGAGTTGTATCGAAGCGGAAAAAGCAATGCCGAGCATTGTAAGGACGGATCGATTCATAAAAGGTAGCCTCCGATCCAGTCACGCGATAAAACGCGCAAACGCCCATCACGCAAAATTCCGTGATGGCTTTTCTCATCTGGCGGCGCGCTTGTGATGGAAGCAGGTATTCCAGCCTGCCACTCACAAGGAGAGAATATGAACAAGTTTGCTTTTGTTGCCCCCGTGGCGGTCCTGGTGTTGCTGAGTCCATTGGGCCTTGCCCAGGACAATCAAAACGGAGGAAATGCGCCGGGCGACTTCGTCATCGAGCGCATCTTGAGGCCCACCGGCATCTTGTCGCCGTCGGCGCCGAACCTTCCCCCAGATGTTCTGGCTGGCTTTCTGAACGGCAGCCTGGAAATACACCAATTGTTCAAGTATGATTCAGCCCAGCGCACGCTCGACCAGATCGGGTTTATCGTTCCGGGCAAATCGCCGCTTCCATTTCCCACGCCTGTCCCGGCCGTGGATCATTATGTGATCCACGTCGATACGGCGAGCATCACATCCCAGCCAGGGGCCTCGATCGTGATGACCGGAAGAGTGATCTCGAACGATGCTCCAACACCGTTTGGTGACATCACTGGAGCAATTGTGACTCTGTCGTTCGGCTATCAGGGCGCGGGTGCTCAAACCCGCTTCGGACCGATCTATGAAGCGGTCTCGCCACTGTATGGCTTGTATACGGACACGGGAGTCGGCATGCTCTCGCTTACGCCAGCCGCTCAGGCCAACGCCTGCAGCACGGCCACTCTCAGTGGCGCGTACATGTTTCAGATTCAGGGATCCGTACAGAGCAGTGCCACCGGCGCCTATACGCCATTCGTCGACAGCGGACGCTTTGTCGCCGATGGAAACGGGACCCTTTCGGTGGTCGATTCCGGAAACTTGGTTGGAAAGAACTTCACCGATCGGGCCTTCCCGATTACCTACACGATCGACCAGAACTGTTCGGGAACGCTCACGCTGCCAGGCGGCGCAACAATGGGCCTGGTCGTATCGAAGGACGGTGAGCGGATGAATATGGTGTTCACGTCACCGTCGTCCACCCCTGCGATGGGTACAGGCCGGCGTCAGTAGCGTTTCATGCGATCCAGGCGAGGGCGGGGAAGAATCCTGCCCTCCCGATTGATTCATGTTTGCTACTTGTTTCAACCCGCCTGTTTGAGGAGATCGGCAAGACTAGAGGCTCGGCCAGGGTATCTCGAGCTCTGTTCTGAACTCGGGCCGAGAATCTTGTCTCGTCCCTCGGCGAACATCGCTGATCCAACGGCGTCCGAGTACTCATCGGATGCGCCGGCCCGCACTACTTCAACAGGTTTTCGAGACTCGTCGCATCGGAGACGGCGAGCTCGAGTTCCTCGAATTGACTCGCTGACTTTGCTGACAAGCTCTGTTTGGCCCATACCGGCAGCGGACCGAAACGCTTCTCGAGGAGCCGGGTAAGAACGGCCAGTTCACCAACATGCCGGCCTTCCTCGAGACCTTCCTCGCGTCCTTCTGAACTCCGGGCCCAGGATCTCGTTCTCCATGACGTCGATAATCAGCGGCATTCGCGCGATCTCCTCTCTCACTACATGTTCCAGTCTGCGTAACCCCGACAGCACAGTGAGGATGCGTAACGCTTCTTCACGGGGTTGCGGATCCAGCGCCGCGACCCGCTCCACGATTTTGCGTACTGCCGCCCGGTCGTAGCGCAACCGCGCCAGCACTAGACGACTGTCTGTCTGGGGAGCCGGCCTTCGCGGCGGTAGATGGCCCACGAGTACTCAGCCATCCGGCGCAGACTTGCCGGCTGCTCGGTACTCACGTGCGAGAGAAACAGCTCCGCCGAGCCTACGACGAGAGCTTTTAACGAGATATCGGGAATCGCTGCATGGACGCGCATACATGTAGTGGCTCCAGCAGCGCGGCGCTCTTAAATTTAATTCTTCGTCTCGGTCCCGTCGGCCTTCACCAATACCTCGTGCTTCTTCCCATTCTTTCCCGTATATGCGGCTTCGTACATCGTTTCGCCATTCTTCTTAAACAGCTCCACCATCCCGAGCTTTCCTCCGGCTGCCTTCTTCATGATTGCGTCCTTGGCCGGAGCGGGAATCGAATCGATGCTGCTCTCTTCTTCCACGACCAGAAGCGCACCCTTTGTATCCACGTTGAAGTCGCGATGCTTGCCGTTCAGCATGGTTTCCACTTCATACTGGGTGACACCCTTCTCGGTCTCCTTGGAGATGTTCTTGATGTCGGCGCCCTTCGCCTCTTCCTGAACGGTCTTCTGGACTGCCGCCGGAAGAGTTTTCATCGGGACGCCTTTCTGGGCGCACAAGCACACGCCAACTGCAGCGGTCAGACAAATAGTGAGAAGCCGGTTGATCATAAATGTACCTCACCTAAAAAGTACCTCCGCCTCCTGAAAATTAGCTGAAACAAGCGAGGCGATAGGCGCCGGTCTCCGCTCGGCGGTATTCTCAAACTGCGTGCCACGAAAACCTGTCGCATACAAAGACGCGGGTGTCGATATCGACGAAGCGGACCGCGCCGTTTCCTCGATTCGTAAGCTCGCCAAGAAAACATTCAACAGCTCCGTGCTGACCGACATCGGCAGTTTCGGCGCGGGCTACCTCCTTAAAGGATGGAAGAACCCGGTCCTGGTCAGTTCAGCCGACGGCGTCGGAACAAAGTTGAAGATCGCGTTCATGACGGGCCGCCACGACACCATCGGCGAGGATCTCGTCAATCATTGCGTGAACGATATCGCCGTCCAAGCCGCTGACCCTCTCTTTTTTCTCGACTATTTCGCGACCGGGAAACTGGACGCCGGCGTCGCCGCCCAAGTTGTCTCCGGCATCGCGCGCGGATGCGAGCGTAACGGCTGCGCTCTGATCGGGGGTGAAACGGCCGAGATGCCGGGCCTATACGCGGCCGGTGAATACGACCTGGCGGGATTCATCGTGGGCGCCGTCGAACGTAAACGGATGATCACCGGCGCTGAGATCGGCAAGGGCGATCTTCTGCTCGGACTCCCATCCAACGGCCTGCACACCAACGGCTACTCGCTCGCCCGCAAGCTCCTGTTCGAGATCGCGAAACACGAGGCAGCCGCGCACGCCGATGAATTGCTCAAAGTGCACCGCAGTTATTTGAAGCCGATTCAGCGTCTGCGCGCGGCCCGTATGTTAAAAGGCGCTGCCCACATCACCGGCGGCGGCATCACCGATAACGTGCCGCGCGTACTGCCGAAAGGTCTCGCTGCCCGCGTGCGTCCAGACTCGTGGCCCGTCCTGCCCATCTTCGAATTGCTGCGCAAAATCGGCGACATCCCCGAAGACGATTACCGGCGCACGTTCAACCTGGGCATCGGAATGGTACTGGTGATCGGGAAGCGCAGTCTGCCGAAAGCGGGCAAACTGCTCGATCGCCTCCAGGAGCCTTACTACGTAATCGGCGAGGTCATCGAACAAGCCCGCCGCGGTCCGCGCGTGGTGTACGAATGAGGCGGCTCGGCATCCTGCTATCCGGTCGAGGATCGAATTTCGAAGCCATCGCGGCCAGTATCGCGCGAGGCGATCTCGATGCGTCCATCGTCGTGGTCATCTCCAATCGCCCCGAAGCCCGAGGACTCGAACGCGCGCGCGCGTTAGGCCTCGCAGCCGAATGCATCCCATCCAAGGCAATCGACCGCCAGGAGTACGACCGCCAGGTGGTCGAAACCTTGCGGCGCTACGATGTCGATCTCGTGTGCCTTGCCGGTTTCATGCGCCTGTTGAGCGGATACTTCATTCGCGAATTCCCGTCCCGCATCCTGAACATCCATCCCTCGCTATTGCCCGCATTCCCGGGCCTCGATGCTCAGCACCAGGCGCTCGAGCACGGCGTGAAGTTCAGTGGGTGCACGGTCCACTTCGTGGATGAGGACCTGGACGCGGGTCCCATCATCGCCCAGGCGGTTGTACCGGTGTCGGACGACGACACGGCCGCGAGTCTATCGGCGCGCATCCTCGAACAGGAACACCGCATTTATCCGGACGCGATCCGCCTCATCCTTTCCGGAAAGTGGCGCATCGAAGGCCGCCGCGTGATCAGTTCGCCTGATTCTTGATGCGATACAGGTGCTTCTCGGCGCGAATGAAAATCGAGTCGCCGCTGAGCGCCATCGATGAGTACACCGGCTCGCCCAGCGAGTTCGTGCGCAGCACCTCGTGCTCCCGTCCGGCTTTAATGACGAAGGTATCGCCGTCCTGGCTCGTGATCAGAATTTTGCCGTCGAAGGCCACTGGCGAAGCCATGAAGGTCGCGGGCACTGGGATGCGCTTGCCCTCGTAGATCACCTGGCCCGTCGCTGGATCGAGACACGTCAACAGGCCCTTGTCCGACATCAGATACAGCAAGCCCTGATAAAGGATGGGCGACGGCACATACGCTGTCCCCTTCTCGTAGGTCCACTTCAGGTGCTCGCCCGTCTTGCCCACGTTCAACCCGAAGGTCCGCTTCGCCGGAAAGCCGCTTGAAACCACCACCATGCCGTCACCCGGCACCGGCGTGTGAATCGCGTGCGATTTCAGCCCGGGAACGCGCCACAACTCCTCTCCGGTTTTCGGATCATAGGCGATGATGTTCTCGTTGCCGCTGGCGATCAACTGCCCTTCATACAGCAGCGGCGTCGCCCACGAAGCCTGAACCGCTCGCGGTTTTTTCCAAACCACCTTGCCGTCCTTCTTGGACAGCGCGACGAGAAAGGACTTGGCGCCGTCGTCCTGGTCGGCTTGTATGATCACCAGATCGCCCGCGAGTACCGGCGACGTGCCAGGGCCCATCCCCATGCTGGCGATTGGACCGAGCGAGGTCTTCCACAGAAGCTTCCCGTTCATGTCGTAGGCATACGTCCCCATCGATTCGAAATAGACATACACGGCCTTTCCGTCGGTGGCTGGGGTGGGCGAGGCATACGTGTTCCGCCGGTGCCGGTAGTCGGTTGCGGCACCGGTGTAGGCGGTCTGCTCCCAGAGCAGCTTGCCTGTGTCCGCATCGAAGCACATCACACGCAGATTGTGCTGCACATCGGCGCCGGTCCAATCCGGATGCGTGAACTTCTCCTTGCCCATCATGTGAACGATCTCTTTGTAATCGGGAACCTTCTCGCCCTCGATATCGGTGGTGAGAAACACACGGTTTCCCCACACCACGGGTTGCGAATGTCCGCGTCCCGGCACGTCCACCTTCCAGGCCACGTTCTCGGTAGCGCTCCAGCTCGACGGCAACTGCTTCGATTCGGCGCTCGCCGCTGCGCCGGGGCCGCGCCACTGTGGCCAATTTGTCTCAGCGGCGGTCAGCGCCAGGGCAGACGCCAGGATTGGGATCAGGATTCGCATTGTTTAGCAGTATACGCTCTAAGCTCGTGGAAACAGGTGAAACTTCCAGCCCTTGATGGACGTCCTCCGCCCAGGATCGTTTGGGGGGTTGAACACGCCTTGTACGCCAATGGAAACGGCCCTATAATTGAAGTAGTCCCAACCGCTCTCCAGGAGTAGTGTATGCAATTCAAGCCCTTCGTCGCGTTGTGTTCGGCGTATTCCCTTTTGTTGCCTCAAGCCGCCCTCTTCGCCGCCGACAAGAAAGCCGACGCGGCTGCCGGGCAGCGCGAGACGGTGGCGAAACCCCTGACTGAGAAAGAGCGGAAGCGGCGCGAGAAGGAACTGAAGAAGGAACTCGAAGGCCCTTACAAGCAGTGGATGACGGTGGACGTGGCCTACATCATCACCGATGAGGAGCGGCAATCATTCAAGCGGTTGACCACGGACGAAGAGAAGCAGAATTTCGTCGAGGGTTTCTGGCTGCGGCGCGATCCGACCCCCGATACCGAAGAGAACGAGTTCAAGGAAGAGCATTACCGGCGCATTGCCTATGCGAACGAGCGGTACGCATCGGGCATCCCCGGCTGGAAGACGGATCGCGGACGCATCTATATTACATTCGGTCCGCCAGACGAGATCGAGTCGCACGCCTCAGGCGGAACCTATGAGCGGCCCATCGAAGAAGGCGGCGGTACGACGTCCACCTACCCGTTTGAAAAATGGCGCTACCGCTACCTCGAAGGAATCGGCAGCGATATCAACATCGAGTTCGTCGATCCCACGATGACCGGCGAGTATCGCATGACCATGGACCCGTCAGAAAAGGACGCGCTCCTCTACGTCCCGGGCGCCGGGCTCACGATGATGGAGCAGATGGGAATGGCCAGCAAAACCGATCGCTTCAACCGGACCGACGGCACGCACCTGGGGACCGGCAACCAGCCTCTGCCCGCGCGCATGAACCAGTTTGAGCGCCTCGAACAATTCGCCAAACTGCAACAAGCGCCGAAGATCAAGTTCAAGGATCTGGAAGCGGCGATTTCGTCGACAATCCGTTACAACACTCTGCCCATGCGGGTGCGCACGGACTTCATTCCCGTCACCTCCACCTCCATCTTCAGCAACATCACCTTGCAGTTCGAGCGCAAGGACCTGCAGTTCCAGCAGAAGGAAGGCGTGTCCAAGGCGACCGTGAACATCTACGCGCGCATCAGCTCCATGGCGCGCCGAACCGTCAACGTTTTCGAGGACGTCGTTACCGTGGAAGTTCCCTCGACCATGTTGCAGCAAGCGTCGCAGGGCGCCTCGGTGTATCAGAAAACGGTACCGCTGGCCCCTGGTAAATACCGGCTCAACGTGGTTGCCAAGGATATTACGGGCGGTAACATGACGACCTACGAGACTGCCATCGAGGTGCCGCACTTCGATGACGACAAGCTCTCGGCGAGTTCCGTGATTCTGGCCGATCTCATCGAGAAAGTGCCGACCAAGAGCATCGGAAGCGGGCAGTTCGTGATCGGTGGATCGAAGGTGCGCCCGCGCCTCAGCGAGTCTTTTGCCCGTGATGAGAAGCTCGGAATTTATGTCCAGCTCTACAACTTCGAGCAGGACGAGACCACCAAGAAGCCGAACGGCACCATCCAATACGAGATCACGAAGAACGGATCGAATCAGAAAGTGTTCGAGTACAGCGAAGAGGTTGGCGGAACGCAGGTCACCGTGGAGAAATTGCTTCCGTTGAAGACGTTCGAGCCTGGTTCGTACACGCTGCGCATGAAAGTCGTGGATAAAGTCCGGAATCAGACCCTCACACCGACAGCGACGTTTACGGTAACATAAGCGGTAGACGCCGTCGCCCGGCGTTTCCGGCCGGGCGGGCGTCGTGGCGTTTTAGACAGCAGTGAGCGGTGAGTTGATTGACCACTGTGAGAGTTAAGCAACCCGCGATATCGCTCAGCATGGCAGCCTTGCTGCTAGGCTCCGCCCTCAGTGCGTCTGCCGCTACTCCAGTTCAGTTTTCGGGCAGCATCGCCGGACACGTGCGCAGCGCGAGCGGAATCCCGCAGATGGGCGCCACCGTCGTTGTGTATAACCGCTACGATCGCATGGTCGGCCAGGCGCTGACCAACCCTGACGGATCGTTCCGCTTCGAGTCGCTACTGCCCGATCTCTACTCCGTCCGCGTGAGCCTCGCCAGCTTTGTTCCCGCATTCCGCCGGAACATCGCGGTCCAGCCCGGTTTTCAAAGCGTGCTGGCGATCAATATGGCTGGCATGCTCAGTTCCGTCGAATTTGTCGCTGCAGCGCCTACTAAGGGCGCCTGGATGAGTGACGATTGGAAATGGGTGTTGCGTTCTTCGCAAAGCACGCGTCCTGTGCTGCGTTTCCGCGACACGGCTCCCAAGATCCCCGACGACCGGCCCCGCATGAGCAACGTGTTTTCCGAAACGCGCGGCATTGTCAAAGTATCCGCAGGCGACGCGACGTCGTTTGCAGCTTCCGGAGCTCAGGCCGACCTTGGCACGGCGTTCGCGCTCGCTACGTCCTTGTTCGGGTCTAATCAGTTCGAGTTCAGCGGCAACTTTGGGTACAGCGCCCATACCGGCTTGCCGACCGCCGGGTTCCGTACCAAGTACACGCGCAGCGATGGCGCCGGGCTCACTCCCGAAGTCACCGTCAGCATGCACCAATTGAGCCTGCCTTCGCGCGGTGCACCCGGAAGTCTTGGGCAGGATGCGCCGAGTTTGCGGACCATGTCGGCGACCATGCTGGATGAGTTCGCTATCGCCGACAGCCTTCGCCTGGAATATGGAGCGACGGCCGAATCCGTCAGTCTGCTGAACCGCCTGAACATCCTGAGTCCGTTCGCGCGGCTGACCTACAATCTCGGTCCGCGCGATTCTATTCAAGTGGCATACTCATCGGGCGCTGCGGCAACCGAACTCGCGGCCCGCGGAAACGATCGCGCTGGACGTGAGGACGTATCGCTGGCGCACGATCTCAACGCGCTTGGCACATTGCCGCGTGTCTCCGTGCGCAACGGGCGCGCTGAGGCGCAACGTACGGAAAACATCGAGGCCGGCTATACAAAACTTTCTGGAAGCCGAACCTACAGCGCGGGCCTGTATCACGAACGTGTTTCCAATGGCGCCCTGACCCTGGCAGGTTCGGGCGACCTGTTTGACGGCGACGTGCTGCCCGATCTCGGCTCCCAAAGCTCAGTTTTCAATATCGGGAAGTTCAACCGGTGGGGCTATCTGGCATCCGCCACACAGGCGATTGGCGAGCACTTGGAAGTGTCCGTCTCCTACGGCCGCGGTGGAGCGCTCACCACCGAGGGACGGGAACTAAGCTCCGAAGATGCCGAGTCCTTGCGCAAGCTGGTGCGCGTTCATGAACGGAACTGGGCTAGCGCTCGTGTCGCCGGTACCGCGCCTGTTAGCGGGACTCGGATCATTGCTTCGTACGGGTGGGCCGACTACCGGTCGATGATGCCTGCCCACCTGTTCCTGGCGCAACGGTTCAGTCCGGAGCCCGGTCTGAATATCTTTATCCGCCAACCGATCCCCAGCGTCGGCGGAGTGCCTGGCCGTTTTGAAGCTACGGCTGAATTGCGCAACCTGCTCGAGCAGGGCTACCTGCCCATCTCGACGGTGGATGGCCGGTCGATGCTGTTCACCAACTCACCACGCGCATTGCGCGGCGGCCTCAGCTTTATCTTTTAGTAACTACTCGACGGTGCCCGGAGAGCGCGGGCTCGGAAATGTCCGCGACATGTGATCGTGCCAAGTCAGCTTTTCTTCGTCCACCAGCGCCCACAGCAGTCCCAGTCCCGCCGCCAGAACGCTCAGACACTGTCCCGCCAGACGGTATACCCGCTGTTCGGCATCGGGCCGCCCGCCGTCAAAATTCGTCAGCCGCAACTGCGTCCAACGCATTCCCGGTGTATCGCCGTTGGCCAGGCAGAACAGAAGTTGATACAGCAATCCGAACACTGCGGCGATCCCCGCCAGCATTGCCGCGGTGTGTGCGTTCATCGTCACGACTCCTCCGGCCAGCTCAAAGGTAATCACGAACGTGCCGAGCGCCATCACCACCATGCTCGCGTCCAATGCCGCCGCCATCGCGCGGTGCACCGGCGACGCTACAGGCGCGTCGCAATAGATCGAAGCTTCTGCCGTTCTCGTACGCTGGGCTGTGAAATCCAGAGCCTGCTGATCGGCATGAGCCCTGCGGGCTGTACGCGGCCGGGACGGACGGTGCGGCTTCGTATCCTGCGCGTCCGAACTGCGCAGACTCGGGATGGGCATCACCTGCTGCAACTCGCGGAACAGCGGACGCTGATACACGATGCGCGCGGGTTCCGGCTCCGGCGGCGCGGCCTCTTTTTCGGTGTGCGAGTATTGAAGCAGGTCTGGCGCGGTTGCGGTCTGGATCGCGTAGTTCTCGGGCCCGGGCCGGCTCGCCATGTGCAACCTCCGTCCGCAGCGCAGACATCGGTGTTCCTCTTCGTTATTCCATGCCCGGCAATATCGGCAATGCATCGCGTTCTCGTCTCCCTCTATCACGGTTGCGGGGGCCGGTCCTGCCATGTTACGGTTCTCAATTGAGTAGCCCGTCCGCCCGCCCAGAGATACTCCCCTCCATCGTTCGTAACATAATTAGTGTATTTTGTCACGGAATTTCTCATCGCCCGACCAGAAACATTTCGATTCTTTGCTGTTTTATCGCCTCGGCCTACGCCCAGACCGACCGTCCCGCGTTCCTTCCCGGAGCGGCGCTACCGGCGGCCGCCGTCTCACCGGTGATTCCGGCCCGGCCGATCAAGCCCATCCGTCCCAACGCGCCCGCCCCTAATGATGTACGCGTATTCGCGGTCACCGAAGAACACGATGGCGAGAAAGTACACCTGCGCGGACGCGCCGAGGTCGAGACCAGCGACATGCTGCTCAAGGCCGATGAGATCGATTACGACAGCGATTCAGGCGATGCCGAAGCTCGCGGCAACGTGCGTTACGAGAACTTCGTCAACGGCGAGAAGTTGAACGCGACCCGCGCCGAGTACAACGTCGACGAAAAGACCGGGAAGTTCTTCGACGTCAGCGGCACCTCGCCCGCCAAGATCGACGCCCGCCCCGGCGTCCTCACCACGAGCGAGCCGTTCTACTTCCAGGGCAAGTGGGCCGAGCGCCAGAAGGACCGCTACATCCTTTACAACGGCTACGTCACTGATTGCAAGGTTCCCAATCCCTGGTGGATTCTGAAGGGCCCCAAGTTCGACATCATCCCGCGCGACCGGGCGCTGGCCTATCACTCGGTTTTCAAGCTGCGGAAGTACCCGATCTTCTACGCTCCCGTGTTTTACCGGTCGCTGAGCAAGAACCCGCGCAAGAGCGGATTTCTCACACCCAACATCGGCAACAGCTCGCGCCGCGGCAAGATGATCGGGGCCGGCTATTACTGGGCCATCAACCGCAGCTACGATCTGCTCTACCGCGCTCAATACTTCACCACGCGCGGCTTGGCCCACCATGCCGACTTTCGAGGGAAGGTGAACGACCGCACGGAATTCGGCGCTGTGATTTATGGCGTGAACGATCGCGGAATCATGATCGGTAGCAACCTGGTGAAGCAGGGAGGCATTCTCGTCGACTTCGGCGGCCGCAGCGAACTGGGACACGGCTGGACGGCGCGCGGCGAATTCGACTATCTGAGTTCGTTCGCCTTTCGCCAAAATTTCACGGAGTCGTTTCACGAGGCCATCTTCGCCGAATCGCGCTCGGTCGGTTCCCTGACCAAGCACTGGTCGTCCTTCGGGACGAACATCGTCTTCGATCGCGACGAAGTGTTTCAGTTCCGGGCGCCCGGCGAGCTGGCCCCCAATCCCGATCTCAAGGTGATTACGCGGAAGCTTCCCGAATTCGAATTCCTCAGCCGCGAGCGCCAGATCAATACGCGTGTCCTGCCCATCTGGGTATCGCTTGAGAGTTCGGCGGGACTGTACCGGCGCGACGAGCCGCTGTTTGCCACTCGCCAGTTCATGGATCGCGTCAACATCGAACCCCGCGTCACGACGGCTTTCGAGTGGAAGGGATTCTCGCTCGTCCCCACGTTCAGCGCGCGGGCGGCGCACTACGGCGAAAGCTTCGTCGACAACCGCGCCACGGGTTCCAACATCGTGCGCACCTCGCGCGAGATTTCAGCCGACCTGCTGTTGCCCTCCCTGGCGCGCATCTATAAAGCGCCGAAATGGATGGGCGACGGCAAGCTGAAGCACGTCATCGAATCGCGCGCCAGCTTCCGTGACATCAGCGGCGTGACCGACTACAACCGGATCATCCGCATCGACACGACCGATCTTATCGCCAACACGCGCGAGGTGGATCTGTCGATCACGAACCGCCTCTATCGAAAAGGCACCGACGATCACGTTGACGAGATTTTTAGCTGGCAGGTCTGGCAGCGCCGCTACCTCGATCCGACTTTCGGCGGCGCCGTCGTACCGGGCCAGCGCAATCTCGTTTTGAGCTCCGCTGACCTGACCGGCTTCGCGTTTATCGACCAATACCGCAACTACTCACCGGTGGTCAGCGCATTCCGCTACTACAACAAAGTGGGTGTCGAATGGCGGACGGATTACGATCCTCTCCGCGGCCACATCGTCAACAGCAGTGTCACCGCCGACTATCGCAAGGACAAATACTTCGTCTCGCTGGGCCACAGCCAGGTGCGCAACGATCCCGTTCTCTCGCCCAACCAGAACCAGTTCCGCGCCGTCGTGGGCGTGGGCAACGAGAACCGGCGCGGTTGGAACGCGGGCTTCAGCGCATTTTACGATTACCGCCAGGCTATTCTGCAATACGCGACAACACAGGTCACTTACAACACCGATTGCTGCGGCTTCAGTGTTCAATACCGGCACTTCGATTTGGTGTCGCGCAATGAGAACCAGTTTCGAGTCGCTTTCAACGTTGCCAATATCGGCTCGTTCGGGACACTCAAACGCCAGGAGCGGATCTTCTAGGTTTCCCGGCCAATCATGCCCGAACTGCCGGACGTTGTCGTGTACGTTGAAGCGCTGCGCGAGCGCATCGTCTCCCACAAGCTGAATAGCGTTACGATTCGCGGGCCGTTTCTGCTGCGCTCCACTGAGCCGCGCGTCGAGGCGGCGCAGGGCAAGACGGTGCGTGAGGTACGGCGTGTGGGCAAGCGAATCGCGGCCGGCTTCGATAACGACGTGTGGCTGGTGCTGCACCTGATGATCGCCGGACGCCTTCACTGGCACGATTCGAAACCAAAGACAGGCTCGCGGAATATTCTCGCGGTTCTGGAATTCGATTCGGGATGGCTCACGCTCACCGAGGCTGGATCGCAACGACGCGCTTCGCTGACCATGGCGTCGGGGGACGCGGGTCTTCGAGCGCTCGATGCGGGTGGGTTGGAAGTGCTGGAATGCGGGGCCAACGATTTCGAAGCGGCGCTGACGGCGACCAATCACACGCTGAAGCGCGCTCTGACGGATCCGCACGTGTTCAGCGGAATCGGCAATGCGTACTCGGATGAGATACTCCACCGCGCCCGCTTGTCGCCGGTTGCGCTGACTCAGAAATTGAAGACGGAAGAGGTCGCGCGCTTGTACGCAGCGGCGCGTGAATCGCTCGTCGAGTGGGTAGACCGATTGCGTTCGGAAGCGGCGGGGAGATTCCCGGAGAAAGTGACAGCGTTCCGCCCGGAGATGGCAGTTCACGGCAAATACGGCGAGCCCTGTCCGCGATGCGGCGCAAAGATCCAGCGCATTCGGTACGCGTCGAATGAGACCAACTATTGCGCGCCCTGCCAGACCGGAGGCAAACTCCTCGCAGACCGCGCCCTGTCCCGTCTGCTGCACGGGGATTGGCCGCGCACACTGGAGGAGTTGGAAGTCCTGAAGACGGGCCGCTAGGGCTGCCGGGCGAAACGGCAACCCTGACCTGCAGCTCGATTACTTTACTTCGACGGAGGCGCCGGCGTCGGTGAACTTCTTCTTGATCGCCTCGGCTTCGTCCTTGTTCACGCCTTCCTTGATCGGCTTGGGAGCGCCGTCCACCAAGTCCTTGGCCTCTTTCAGGCCCAGGCTGGTTACTTCGCGAACGGCCTTGATCACGTTGATCTTGTTTGCGCCGGCCGCCGTCAGTACCACCGTGAACTCGGTCTTCTCTTCGACCGGAGCCGCTGCCGCAGCGCCGCCCCCAGCGGGAGCCGCTGCTACGGAAGCTGCCGCTGCCGACACGCCAAGCCGCTCCTCCAACATCTTAACCAGGCTCGCCGCCTCGAGCAGCGTCAGCCCCTGAATCTGATCCGCAATTGCGTTGATGTCCGCCATATCTCTTCCTTTAACTCCGTGTGTTTGAACTCGTGCCGCTTATTCGGCCTTGAACTTGTTTTCCTTCGCCGCCTGATCGACGACGATCGCCAGATTCCGCCCGACCCCGCTCACCGCGGTTACCAGCCGTTGCGCGGAAGCATTGATGAGGAACAGCACCTTGGCCAGCACCGCCTCGCGCGACGGCATACTCGCCAGATCCTGCACCTGCTTGATATCGATGACGCGGCCTTCCACCATCCCGGCTTTGAACGTGAATGCCGGAACAGCCTTCGCATAAGCCGTGAGCGCCTTGGCCAAAGCCACCGGATCGCCGGAGGTGTAGGCCATCGACGTCATGCCCGCCAGGTTCTTCATCAACTCCAACGCGGGTGTCCCTTCCGAGGCCTTCTCCGCGATGTTGTTCTTGATGACCTGATAATTTCCGCCCGCCGCGCGGATCGCCTTACGCAGATCGAAATCCTGCTGCACGGTCATCTTTTCGTAGCCGGTCAGGAATACGTGCTTGGCCTGTTCCAGCTCCGCGTGCAGCGCTTCGAGATCTTTCTTTTTCTGCTCTTTGTCCTTCATGTATGTCTCCGCCGGAGCTGGCTATGCGGTCTTCGCGTTCAGGGAGGTGACGTCCAACGAGACGCCCGGCCCCATGGTGGAGCACAAGGTCGTCGTCTTGACGTATTTCCCTTTGGCGGCGCTGGGTTTGGCGCGAACCACCGCCTGAATCAACGTGTTCGCGTTCTCTAGCAGCTTGCCCGTTTCAAAACTCACCTTGCCCACCGGCGCGTGAATGACGCCCGTCTTGTCGACTCGGAATTCGACCTTACCGGCCTTAATCTCGTTGATCGCCGTAGTCACATCCTGCGTGACGGTACCTGTCTTGGGGTTCGGCATCAGACCGCGCGGACCCAGCACCTTACCAAGACGGCCGACCAAGCGCATCATGTCCGGAGTGGCAATGACCGCGTCGAAATCGGTCCAATTCTCAGTCTGGATTTTCTGGACCATGTCCTCGCCGCCCACGTAATCTGCACCCGCGGCTTCTGCTTCCCGCAGCTTGTCGCCGGACGCGATCACCAGGACCTTCTTGGACCGGCCCAATCCGTTCGGAAGAACGATAGTGCCGCGCACCATCTGGTCGGCGTGCTTGGGATCCACGCCCAAGCGCATGTGGACCTCGACGGTTTCGTCGAATTTGGTGAACTTGATTTTTTGAACGAGTGGAACGGCTTCTTCTAAAGAGTATGGGCGCTGTTCTACCTGCGCCGCAGCAGCCTGAAATTTTTTGCCTGGTTTTCGAGCCATCAATACCTCACTGGTGCTAGCGGCAACTCTTAACGAGATTGCCTCCCATTGAGCCGCGGCCGCACCTCGACCGCGATTCACACACTCCCTCGAACGCAATCTGTTGAGAATGGAATGGAGAGCGGCGTCCCTAGGAACGCAAACGTCAGGATAGCAAAGGGCGCGGCCGATTGTCTACTTTTTGGAGCTGCCGCCAGCGATCCATTGAACCCGCGCCGATTGAGCGGCAACCGTAACCTGCTCGCCACCGCTCTGTGCGAGTACGATAAGCTTACAACTCATCCCCGCGAATGGTTCCACTTTACATCCAAGTGCACCCGCGCGACAACGTCGGGATTGTCGCCAACCCGGAAGGCCTCGCGCGCGGATCGGAGTTTCCGTCCGGCTTGCGGCTGATCGAGGCTGTTCCGCAATCCCATAAGGTCGCGCTTTCCCCGATCGGCGAGCACCAGTCCGTCATCCGCTACGGACAAGTCATCGGCCACGCACTGCGGACGATTCCCGCCGGTGGTTGGGTGCGCCTCGAGGACCTCGCCTCGCCCGCCGCTCCGCTCCTCGATCAGCTCCCGCTTGCAACCGAAACACCCGAGCCGGCGCCCCCGCTCGAGGGGTTCACCTTCGACGGATTCCAAAACGCGGATGGCAGCGTGGGAACCAGGAATCTTCTCGGCATCACGACAACGGTGCAGTGCGTCGCGCCAACGGTGGAATTCGCGGTCCGGCGCATACAGACGGAGATACTGCCGCGCTACCCCAACGTCGATGCCGTCGTGGCTCTCACTCATCCTTATGGGTGCGGCGTGGCGATCGACGCGCCTGGAGCGGAGATTCCCATCCGCACGATTCGCAACCTGAGCCGTAATCCGAACTTCGGCGGTGAGCCGATGCTGGTGAGCCTCGGTTGCGAGAAGATGCAGCCTGCGCGCCTCTTCGCCAACGACCTCCCGGTGCTCGAACCGGAGCCTTGGATCGTGCGTCTTCAGGACGCCCAATACCGCGGGTTCGGGGACATCGTCTCCGCCATCATGAGACTCGCGGAGAAACGCATGGCGCGTCTGAATCGGCGAACGCGCGTGACGAGCCCCGCTTCGGATCTCGTAGTCGGCCTGCAATGCGGCGGCAGCGACGCGTTCTCCGGTGTTACCGCCAATCCAGCCACTGGTTTCGCCGCCGACCTGCTGGTCCGCGCGGGCGCAACCGTCATGTTCAGCGAAGTCACGGAGGTTCGCGACGCCGTACATCTGCTCACGCCGCGCGCTGCGAATCCTGACGTGGCCCGTTCGTTGATATCGGAGATGGCCTGGTACGACGAGTATCTCGAGCGCGGAAGCGCCGATCGGAGTGCGAATCCGACGCCCGGCAACAAGCGAGGGGGCCTGGCCAACATCGTCGAGAAGGCTCTGGGATCGGTAGCCAAGTCGGGTACGAGTGCCTTGATGAGCGTCGCTTCCCATGGTGAACGGCCTACAACAAAGGGGCTCGTGTTCGCAGCGACTCCGGCCAGCGATTTCATCTGCGGCACGCTGCAAACCGCCGCCGGCATGAACATGCACGTGTTTACGACGGGCGAGGGAACACCGTATGGACTCGCCACGGTACCAGTCATCAAAGTCTCCTCGCGCACCACGCTTGCCGAGCGCTGGCCCGATCTGATCGACATTGACGCTGGCCGCATCGCAACGGGGACCGCGACGATCGAGGACGTCGGCTGGGAAATTTTCCACCTCATTCTCGACGCCGCAAGCGGCCGCAAGCAGACTCATGCCGATCGATGGGGGTTGCACAACGCAATCGCCCTCTTCAATCCGGGTCCGGTGACTTGATGACTTCGGCTGGTAATGTACTAGTCCTCTACACGCTCGCCTCGATCGGGCTGCTGTTATTGCTGATCCTGTATGTGCGCATGCATGCGTTCCTCGCTCTATTGCTCACCAGCATGGCGCTCGGATTAGCATGCGGCATGGAGCCGGGCAAACTGCTGAAGTCGATTCAGGCCGGGTTCGGCGAGGCGCTCGGGTTCATCGCCGTCGTTGTGGCGTTGGGCGCGATGATGGGCCGGTTTCTCGAATATTCGGGAGGCGGACGCGCATTGGCCGAGTGGCTGCTCGCGAAGTTCGGCCCTCGGCGCGCGGTGTGGGCCGTGCTCACCGCGGCGTTCCTGGTCGGGTTGCCGATCTTCTTCGAGGTCGGCTTCATCATCTTGCTGCCGCTCGCCATCAGCTTGGGGCGCCAGTCCAAGCGATCGCTGCTCTACTTCGGGCTGCCGATCGCCTGTGCGCTGACGGTGACGCACGCTATGATTCCGCCGCATCCGGCCCCAGCAGCCGCGGCACAACTCATGGGCGCCGATCTCGGCATGACGATCCTGTGGGGCGCGTTGTTATCCATACCAATGGCGATCGCAGGTGGAATCGTGTACGGCCGGTGGATCTCGAACCGCATGTTTATCCCTGTGCCGCCGAACTCGCCTGAGCCGGCGAATGGTCCTAACGCACCCGCTCCTCCCCCGGTCGGATTGGTCGCATTGCTGCTGACGCTTCCGGTGTTACTCATCTTCGCTTCCACGGCGGCGAACCGCGCCGGTTCGAAAGGTCAAGGTTTCCTGGTGTTCATCGGCCATCCATTCACGGCGTTGGTGATCGCGGCGCTCGCGTCGATGTACTTCCTCGGAATCCGCCGCGGTCTCAATCGCGATGCGGTCACGCGAATGGCAACTGCGTCGCTGGCTCCCATGGCGAGCTTGCTCGTGATCATGGGCGGGGGTGGCGCATTCAAGCAGGTGATCGTCGATTCCGGAGCCGGCGCGTACGCGGGCAAAATGCTTGTCGCCTCCCACATCTCGCCGCTGATCCTGGCGTACCTCGTTGCGGCGGGAATGCGGGTAGCGCAAGGTTCTGCCACCGTCGCTATCATCACCGCCGCGGGTATCGTCGCGCCGCTGGTGAAAGGCATTCCGGGCTACTCGCCGGAGATCCTGGTTCTGGCGTTGTGCGCCGGCGGAACTATTCTGTCGCACGTCAACGACGCCGGATTTTGGTTGGTGAACCAGTCGTTCGCGATGACCGTGCCGCAAACCCTTCGCTCGTGGAGCGTGATGAAGGTGGTCACCTCCTTCGTCGGCTTGGCGCTGATCCTTTTGGCGCAGGCCGCCTTCGGGCACTGAACCGCAAAATCGGCGAGTAACACTCCCGGCCCGCTGAAGCGTCTACCATACGCATCATGAGAACAACACTGAAGTGGATGGCCGTAGGGATCGCGATTTGCCTTGCCGGATGCACGGAGTCCGACGACGCGCGGGCGAGGGCCAAGGCGCGTGACGCCGGCCGCGAATTGCGCGACGCCGGCCAGGAAGCCAAACAAAAAGCGCGCGTGGCCGGGAAGGAACTCGAGCGCGAGTTGCATCAAACGGGTAAGGAAGTGAAGCAGGAACTCGAAAAGGCTAAGCGCGAAATCAATAAGGGCCTGCCCGATTCCTCGAAGCCCTAAACGATGGCCAATCCGGAACAGATCGGGCGCCGCGTGGCGGTGGCTAGCATGATCATCAGTGGGTTGCTATCGGCGCTGAAGATCACGGTCGGGCTCATGGCCAATTCGAACGCGGTTGTTTCGGATGGCGTCGAATCCGGCGCCGATGTGCTTGCTTCCGGCATCGTGTTATTCGGACTCTCGCTCGCAGCCAAGCCGCCTGACGAAGAACATCCCTATGGTCACGGGCGCGTGGAGACGTTGTCGGGGTTGGCCGTGGGCGTCCTGTTGGGAATCACTGGCGCCGGCATCTGCTTCCATGCCGCGCTGCATTTGAACGATAATCATGTGCCTGCGCTTTTTGCGCTGTGGCCGTTGCTGGTGTCCATGGTTGCCAAAGCAGGATTGGGCGCGACCAAGTTTCACATCGGCCGCCGCATCCAGAGCGAGGCGTTGGTGGCGGACGGCTGGAACGATACTGTCGACATACTCTCGGCCTTAACGGCACTGATAGCAGTGTCGCTGGCGTTATGGAAGCCGGACCAGTTCTCGTCGGCGGATCATTACGGCGCTTTTCTGGTCGGCATCATCGTGGTTTTTCTTGGCATGCGGGTGGTGAACCAGACGACGCAGCATTTGATGGATCGTATGCCGGCCGGTCAACTCGTGGATGATATCCGGCGAGTGGCGCTCCAGGTTCCCGGCGCTCTTGGCATTGAGAAGTGCTACGCGCGGAAAACTGGTTTGCGGTACCACGTCGATTTGCATCTCGAAGTCGATCCCGAGATGACGGTACGCGAGTCGCATGGAATCGCGCACGACGTCCGCGCGCGCATTGTCGAGCAACTGAATTGGGTCGCCGACGTTCTGGTGCACGTCGAGCCTTACCCGGCCGCTACAATCGAATCTGGGCGTCGATGGAGAACCGGGAACTAGCGCGAATTCTGTCTGAAACCGCCGACCTGATGGAGATTGCGGCCGAGGATTCGTTCCGGATTCGCAGTTATCGAAACGCAGCGTCGGCCATCGAGAGCTATCCCGAGCGCGTTGCCGACATTGTCGCGAATCAGCAGCGCAAAGTGACCGAAATCCCCGGCGTCGGCAAAGCGATCGGGGGCGCAGTGGAAGAGATCGAACGGCGCGGCTCCTTCGACAAACGCGATCAGTTGCTCGCGAAATATCCGCCCGGCGCGCTCGACATGCTTCGAATCCAGGGACTCGGTCCCAAAAGCATCGCGCTGATTTGGGAGCATTTTCGCGTCAGCAATATCGACGAGCTCGAGCAGCTCTGCCGCGAACAGAAGCTGCGTGGTCTGCCGCGCATGGGCGCCAAACTCGAGGAGAAGGTGCTGCGTTCGATCAGCGAGCACCGACAAAGTTCGAGCCGCTTCCTGCTCAGCTTCGGCCAGCGGACCGCCAATGAATTGCTCAGCTATCTTTCGGAGGGTAGCGGCCTCGAACGGCTGTCGGTTGCAGGCAGTCTCCGGCGCGGCAAAGAGACCATCGGCGATCTGGATCTCCTGGTAACCGGACTGGGCGCGGCCGAGGCTCTCGACCGTTTCGTCCATCATCCGAAGGTGCACGAGGTGCTCGTCGCGGGCGCGAACAAGGCCAGCGTGAAATTCAGCCTGGAAGGTTTGCAGGTGGATCTGCGAGCGTTGCCGGCGGAGGTGTACGGGGCGGCGCTGCAATACTTCACGGGCAGCAAGGAACACAATGTCACGCTGCGGACCCGCGCGCTAAAAATGGGCCTGACGCTGAGCGAATACGGATTGACGCGCCTCGAGGACAACGTTCGCGTTGCTGGCGAAACCGAAGAGGAAGTTTACGGGAAGCTGGGTCTGGCGTGGATTCCACCGGAACTGCGCGAAAACTGTGGCGAAATCGAAGCCGCGGCCGGTGGAACGTTGCCAGCGCTCGTCGAGCTTTCCGATATCCGCGGCGATCTGCACATGCATACGCGCGAAACGGACGGGCGCGCGACGCTCGAGGAAATGGTCGAAGCCGCGCGGCAGAAGAGCTACGAGTACATCGCCATTACCGATCATTCGAAAGCCCTGTCCATGACCAATGGCATGGATGAGACTCGCGCCGTCGCGATGGCCGCGCGCGTCAGGCGCTTGAATCAGAACGGGGCCGGTATCGGCGTTCTGTCGGGAATCGAGTGCGACATTCTGCGCGACGGGGCGATGGATCTCTCTGGCGACGCGTTAGCCGAACTGGATGTCGTGATCGGCAGCGTCCACAGCTTCATGAAAATCGAAGCCGCGGAAATGACCGATCGTTTGCTGCGCGCGATGGAGTGCCCGTATCTGAAGATCATCGGCCATCCCACCGGCCGCATGCTGATGCATCGCGATCCGTACCCGTTCGATTTCGAGCGCGTGGCTGCGGAAGCGGCGCGGCGCAATATCTGGATGGAGATCAATGCCAGCCCCGAGCGCCTCGATCTGAACGGTCCGCTGCTGCGCATCGCTAAAGCGCGCGGCGTGAAGTTCGTCGTGTCCACCGACGCCCATCACCCGAAACATCTGCTGAATATGCCGTTCGGCGTGATGATGGCGCGCCGCGGATGGCTCGAGCGAACCGATGTTATGAACACTCTGCCGTACTCCGAATTCCGCAACGCCGTAGGAGCTAAATGAAACTCATATCGTCAAAAGAGCTGCTGAGAACCAAAATTTTCTGGGTCACCGAAGACGAAGCGGTGGAGCCGGGCGGTTTTGAAATAAAGCGGGCGATCGTGCAGCATGACGGCTCAGCCGTGATGCTGCCCGTGAATGAGAAAGGGCGAATTTTGCTGGTCCGGCAATATCGCCTTCCAGCGCGCGATTATCTGTGGGAGTTGCCGGCGGGCCGTCTCGATCCGGGTGAAACGCCGCTGAAAGCCGCGCGCCGGGAACTGAAGGAAGAGACAGGTCTGAAGGCCAAGAAGTGGAGCCGTCTGGCTTCGTTTTATCCGAGCCCTGGATTCCTCGCCGAGAAGATGGATCTGTTTCTGGCCGAGGATTTGAAGCAGGGCGAGGCCAAGCCGATGGAAGATGAGCGAATCGAGGTGCGCTGGTTCAAGGCGAAGGAATTGGACGAGCTGATTCGCGATGGAAAAATTCAGGATGGGAAAACGATTATCGGTTTTCTGACGTGGCGGCGTTACCGGCGAGCCAAGGGAACATCCTACGCACGGCTTCGGAGCGATGGCTGACCTGTATTTTCATGGTCTCATTCGCTTCACCGAACGTAAGGCCGAACGGCTCATGGAAGAACAACGGATCGTATCCGAAGCCATGCGCGCCGCGCGGTGCGTCGAGAATGCGGCCGTGCACTTCGCCGTGAAAGGTTTGCAGCAATTTCCCGCCGCGCGCCAAAGCAATCGCGCAGACAAACCGCGCCGCGCGATTAGGCTCCGCTTTCAGGCGTTCCAGCAACAGCGAATTGTTCTCGAGATCGGACGCGCCGGGGCCGGCATAGCGCGCCGAATGCACGCCGGGAGCGCCACCCAGCGCGTCTACTTCCAAGCCGGAGTCGTCCGCGAAGACAAGCTCCGAAGTGCGGCGCCCATAGTGGAGCGCTTTTTGGATGGCATTCTCCTCGAATGTCGTACCCGTCTCTTCCGGCGCGGCGATCGCGCTTACAGCGTCAACTTCGAAACGTCCTTGCCCGAAGCTCTCCGCGGCGAGCCGAAACTCCGCCAACTTTCCGGCGTTCGTCGTTGCGCACAGAAGCTTCACTTGTCGCCCAATACCGCCCGCTGAATCTCCACCAATCTGCGTATTCCGGCGCGTCCCAGCTCCACCAGGCCAGCGAGTTGGGTATCGTCGAAGGCCGTCTTTTCGGCCGTCGCCTGCAACTCGACAAACCGCCCCGATCCGGTCATGACCATGTTCATGTCAACGTCGGCGCCGGAGTCTTCCTCGTAGCACAGGTCGAGCAGCATGCGCCCGCCGACTACCCCGACGCTCGTCGCGGCCACGTAGTCGCGCACCGGCCAGTGCTTCATCCCGCCCGCGTCGCGATAGGATTTCAGCGCGGTCACCATGGCGACGAACGCCCCGGTGATCGCCGCGGTACGCGTGCCGCCATCGGCCTGAATCACGTCGCAATCCAGGATGACGGTGCGTTCGCCCAGCAGGCTCATGTCGATCACCGAGCGTAATGCGCGGCCGATCAGGCGTTGAATCTCCAGCGTGCGGCCCGATGGCCGGCCCCGTGTTACTTCGCGCGTGTTACGCGTGATGGTGGCGCGCGGCAGCATCGAATACTCGGCCGTTACCCAACCCTTGCCGCCGCCGCGCAACCACTGTGGCACGGTCGATTCGATGGTGGCCGCGCACAATACGCGCGTGTTGCCGACTTCGATCAACGTCGAGCCCTCGGCTGTCTGCTGATAACCGATAGTCAGGTTGACCGGCCGCGATTCATCCGGCTTCCGTCCGTCTACTCTCATTAAGAACTCGATTTCAGTACCCAATAGAACAACATCATGATTCCACCGATCACCAACAACACAATTACCAAACACGGCAGCGCGCTCTTCAAATCCTTCGCAACCGCGCTCTGCTTTCCCTTCGGAGCTTTATGCTTCGCCATGTCCTGATTTCTAAGCTTTCAGATAACTCGCGGTCTGGCGAAAGAACTCATCGAGTGCGGCAAGGCTGGCCGGTTCCAGATCCTTGAGGGTCAACGACACCACCGGACGCCCGCGCTGGGCTAATGCCATCTGGGTCGCCAGGAACTGTGCGCGATGATAATCCGCGGTGTACTCGGCTTCGGGCAGGCTGGCCGCGGCTTCGCTCAGCAGGATCGTTGAGAACGCGTGGCCGTGTCCGATCACCATCTCGTGATAGGAGTGGTTCATCGCCGGGCCCTCGTATACGTCGACGCCGGCCTTCAACCTCGAGCGGAAGACGTGCTCGGCGGCGCGCTCCAGCACGCGGCGCATGGCGAGTCCGTCCTTGGAGTAACGCATGTCGCCGAAGAAGGTAATTTCGCCATATTCCGCGCCGTTGTCGAAGGCGGCCTGAATCAGCGCGGCGTAGATGGAGGGAGCGGTTCCTTGCTTTGGCGCGACGGGAACGCCCGCGTGCTCGTAACGCAGCGTCACGCGATTGCGCCAGCGCGCCTGTTGTGTCGTCGCGGTGAATGCACGCCAGTGCCGCGAATTTTCGAGCCCGCCCGCCTTCTGCGCTTCCGCGTGCAGGCCGTTGGTGATCGTCTTGTATAACTCAACGCCAGGCTGAGTGACGAAGTTCATCTTCAGCAGATAGGCGATGCCGAACACCACGTAGTGGACGAACTGCATGTAGGTGGACAGCAGTGAACTTTTGGGAAACGTGAGCACCGCAACGGGATATCCCGCTCGCCGTAACAACGTGACTTTCGCCGTTTCCGGATTCGATTCGCCTTTGATCTGCACCGCGAAAAAAATTCGGTCCAGATCCCCGTCTTTCGGCGAGTCGTAGTTGGTCATCTTGATCCGCTCGCCGATCACGATCTTGATCCCTATCTCTTCGCTCTTTCCGAGACTCTCCTCGAAATCCTGCTTGGTCCAGAGCGCGGCGCCGGCCCAGGATTTCGGCAACAGCAAGGTGACCTTGTCGCGGCCCGCGGTGCCTTGCGCGTGAAGGAACGCCGCCAGGCGCCACGCGGTGAGCACCTGGGCATCGGTGAGCGCGGCCCCCGCCATCCAACTGCTTAAATCGACGCCAGCCAAACCGAGGGGATAAAGACTTCCGCGCGTCAGCGGGGCGCTGTGCCGGCCTGCCGTGGAATTGGCGCCATCCAACTGCAACTCGATTTTTCGGTAGCCGCGAGAGCTGGCAAACTGATCGAGCAACGAGCCGGGCAGGGTCATGTAGACGAAGTTGGGTCGCGAATCCACTCCGTTCGCGTCGTACAGCTTCGCCAGTTTTTCCAGATTCACCACTGGCTCATAGGACGTCATGCCCATCGCCATTCCAACCACCAGCGTGCGTTTCTGAACATCGGCGATATCCAGCCGCGAACGCTTGCGCATGTCGTCGAGAATGGCCGCGAGCTTCGCTGGATCGGTGGAATCGAGCACGTAACATCGCGGGCCCTTTCGCAACAGGCCCACCGCGTTGTACATCGACTTGTCTTCCGCGGAACCGCCCATGCCGGCCCAGATCAAGAATTTCAGGGCTGTCCCGTGGGTCTGCTTGATGCCGGCGCGAATTGCTTGCAACTCGCGGTTGACGGTATCGGCCCACTCCGGATGCTGCGCCGCTTGCCAGCTCAGATTGAAAACACCGTAACTGTTTTTCGTGACCGCGCCGGCGCCGTCCACTTCCATGCCGATGGGTATCAGGATGTTCTTTGCAGGCTCGAGTGAGGCAAGGCCCTTGCGGCGCGCGCGTGAATCGAGCGTCTTCAAGCGAGCGAGCGTATTGTTGGCGAGGAATTCCTCGGCGAACCGACCCGAATCCGGCTCGTCGCGATACAACGAGAGCAGCACGTATTTACAGGTTTAGCATAGGAACGAAGCTGGAGCGGCACTTGACTTCACGGCGAATTTGGTTAGAGGCGATTGCGGCTTTGAGCGCGTGCGGGCCTGTTGCCACCGTTGGACCTCCGCGATTGCCTGAGCAATTGGGGACGTGGAAGCTTGTCTCGGAACCTGAGCAGGCGCCGTCCGGTTGGCGCTACTCCTACTCGGGCCAGCAGCAAATCACACTCTCGTTGACCGCGAAAAGCTCGGAGACAATGGCCTTCGATGCGATCCAGCGATGGAGACGGGAGGCCGGGAAACTGGCATTCTATAAGGGCCGGTATTTCGGTTTAGCCGAGTCGCCGGGCGCCGATCACCGAACGTTGATGACGTTTGTCGCGGCGGTTCAGCCGTCAGTGCCCGCGCGTTGGCGGCCCCGCAATGACGGCCCCGATTGCAGCCCCAAGCGGCCGCGGCGTCACCTTCGACATCTTGTTGTTCGATCCGCGTTGTTCTGAAACGATCAAGCCGCAGATAAACACCGATGAACGCGGATAACGCTGCTGCGCGCAGGTTCCCAGCAGTTATGGACCGTCCCCCTGGCGTGAGACACAGGGCAAAAGACGCACTTACCGTTCGATGATAAATCGTTCCCTTTTTTCTGTCCAGCATTTTATGATCGCTAGTGCCGGTGAAGCGGAGACGGGCTCTGCTGGCGAGC
>JBBQGC010000013.1:0-95091 GCA_038322705.1 Bryobacterales bacterium
CACTTGTTCCGCCTTGTCACATCGACCTTACACCCTCGATGACCTATCTGATGATTGACGGATGATTGCGCTACGCGCAGATGATGTTGCCTGCCTCCGGCGAAAGTCCAAAAAACGACGATTTCAGATGATCGACGACAAAGCGGTGTGTCGCCAAGGCTGTCGCGGGCCTCGATGTTAGCGCCGCACTCAAGCAAAGCTTCGGAAATGTCGACGTTATCGCGCCGGGCAGCCATGTGCAGAGGCGTGCAACGCTTGACTCCGTCACAGGCGTCGACTTTTGCGCCAGCTTGAATCAGCCTCTTCACCACGGCGCCGCCGCCGCGGCATTCGTTGGCAGCAGAGTACAGCGGAGTGTGACCGGCCTCGTCCTGGATATTCGGATCGACACCGAGTTTGAGGAGCGCCTCTACGGCTGGTGCATTGCCGGCAGCGGATGCCGCGTGCAAAAGAGTGCGGCCGCTGTAGCGTTCGTGCGCGAGATCGGGGTTTTGATGCAAGATCCGTTCCGCGTATTCCGCCATGGCGAGGTTTGCGCTTCCGAGCAGGAGGCCGAGAAAATTCGCGAATATCGAGCGGCTGCGCAGGAAGTAGGCGTGTAAAGGCGGCGCCGCGATTATCTCCATCGTTCGGTGGAGGTCGCCTTCGCGGACGGCCGCGACCGCTTCATCCAAGGCTCGCTGCTCCTGCCAGCGGCTTGCGATTTCAGCGTGGACGTCCGAAGGTTCCGGCCGGGCTTGGGTTGCGGAGGCGGTTGCGCCATGGTTGACAAGATAGGCGGACGCATGGTCGAAGAGCTCGTCGAATGAGCTTCGCATCGAGTCGCTCATAGCAACATCGCTCAAAGCCTTTCTCATATGTCCGATCCAAGCGTCGCGCTCTACCGGTCCGATTTGAAAGCGGAGATGCGATTCATGCAGACTCAACCACCAGCGGCGTTGGGTGTCCTGGGATGGGCCGCCTAAGAGTTGGGCGAGGAACGCCGCAAACTCCTCGATGGCGCACTTGAATGTCTCTCCCGGAAATAGCGGGCGTAAGATGGGATCCTTGGCGACGCGGGCGTAGAAGGCGGTGGAGAGTTCGCGGCATTTCGCGGAGCCTCCGATGGCCTGGAACAGGTCGGTTGTGGGAGGGCTGGCGGGATCTGAGGCCGGGAGAGGTCTTGTGCGGGTTCGTTTCGACATGTGATTATGCTGAGAGCATGTCAAAGATGATACAGGTTCGGGATGTCCCGGAACACGTACATGGCATCCTGAAGTCGCGAGCGGCGCGGGAGGGCATGCCTTTCCGATTTTATCAGGCGGGAGTTGGCGCGCACGGCGGAACGGCCAACGATGCAGGAGTGGCTGGATTTGACGAGGCAGGCAAAGCCGATCCCTGGCAGGAAGGGCGCGGCCCACGTTATACGCGAACTGCGCGACCAGCGATGAGCGTTCGGCTTGAGAAGAGTTCGCCTGGATTTGCGACCCCTCTCTTCTCAATTTCACCGCTTACGATGCGACCTACATCGCCCTGGCGGAGGCCACGGATTCCGTGTTGTACACCAGCGATAAGAAATTACGGAAGGGCCACTGTGCCCGGGTCGTTGTGTTCGGCCAGTGATGGCAGCACGGCTGGCGAGACGCTTTCCAGCAGCGCTTCGAGGGCGAGGACGATGTTGCCCGATGCGCGGAATGCCGCGAGTAGCTTCGCGTATTGTTCGGGTTGACCGGGGCGCACGCGGTCCAATGTGGAACGGGCGTGCCAGAACCACTCGACCACATTCTGCTGCTGGAGGTTTGACGACTTCAGGAAATCCGTGAAGGCTTCGATGACGGCATCGCTCGACGCTCCGGGCGGGGCGAGCTCGAGCAGCGCCTCGTAGACGATTGCCTTCTGATGGAAGTAGTCCGATTCACTCGCTTCATCGCCGGGCCGCCAGTTGGCCAGGAGGCTTAGAAAGTCGGTCAAATGGCGCGACCACTCCGGGGTGCGGCGTGCTGCAGCGGTGAGGTTCGTCCCATCCGCCGACTGGCGCAGCTTCAGGCACGCCTGATACACATTCTGCGCCGGCTCGCTCTGCCAGAAGCGGTCGAGCTTCATTTCTCCTTCTACGCGATCGGGCTGCTGCTCGGTGGCGCGCAACGGCGGCAACTCTCCACGAATGGTTTCGCCGAAGAGAACTGTTGGAGCGGCGATCTGAACGATTTTGCCGGAGGCTTTGCCCGAATCGGCGCAGCGAGGGCCGCGAAGTTGCGCGACCAGAAATTTGCGATAGGCCTCGACCAACGGTTGAGTTGCTGCGCCGAGTTGGCGGCCTCGGGCGACCACCGCGGCGACGGCGTCTTCGATGGATGGCGAGTAGAACAGAAATGCACGGCTGTCGGGCGGCATGCTCTCGAGTTTCGCTGCGAATGCGCCTGAGGCGATTTCGAAAGAAGAGCGCGAGCCGTCCAGGTTCGCCAAGAAGGCCGCAGCGGGAGCAAGTTCGGCGATAGTGATGCGGGCCAGCTCGGCTGCGGAGAACGTCAGATGTTCGGCGGATGCGCGCTCCTTCGCCGAAAAGCCGCGAGCGATCACCAGCGCGAGCGCATCGTAGTAGGGCGAAACATCGGGGAGCAGGCTCTGGTCACAACTCGATTGAGCGGGCCAGTCGCGACGCATCTGGTTGAACAACTCGCGGCCTCGCGCGGGATCGAGTGGAATCATCGCCCGCACTGCACGCGATTGCAAAGAGAGCGCGTCCAGACGCACGCGCCCAGAGGACGCTCGAAAGGCTTGGCGAGTATCCGGATCGAGACCCGGGACCGCGGCGAGCCGCACCGGATTGTTTGAACCGGCCGCGAGGCGAAACGCCATGCCGATCAAATCACGGCGAAGTTGTCTGTCGGATACACGGGGAGCGATGCGCAGGAGGGCGCTGGCGGCGAATTCAGGAGGCGCCCCCAGCGCCATTCCAAACACGGTTTCGAGTTCCGGCGAAAGCTTCGCGGGTTGGTTTGGCTCACCGGCTACCGCGGCGGTGAGCGTGGCGATGATGACCAGGGCGCCGCGCCGGAGATGCATCTTTCTACTGAAAGTTCACGATTCGCGCGAAGCCGGCCGGATGGAGGCTCGCGCCGCCCACCAGCACACCGTCGATCTCCGGTTGGGCCATGAGTGTCTTGACATTGTCGGGCTTGACACTGCCGCCGTAGAGAAGGCGCATGGCACCGGCGGCTTCCGCGCCGAATTTCTCGCGTACCTGATCGCGCAGGAAGCGGTGGGCGTCGGAGGCGATTTCGGGCGTGGCGGTACGGCCGGTTCCGATGGCCCACACCGGTTCATAAGCGATCACGATGCGGGACAGCGAATCGCGATCGAGGGGTGCGATGCCGCCCAGAAATTGAGCGCGCAAGACATCTTCGGTGGCGCCGGATTCGCGCTGGTCCAACAGCTCACCGACGCAGACGATCGGTTTCAGATTCGAAGCCAAAGCGGCGACGGTCTTCTTGTGGACCGATTCATCGGTCTCGCCGAAATACTGACGGCGTTCACTATGACCGATGATGACCCAACGGGCACCGGCGGCCTGAATCATGGGCGCTGAAATCTCTCCGGTGTAGGCGCCTTCGGTGGCCCAATGCAGGTTCTGCGCACCGATTTCGATGTTGCTGCCCCGCGAAGCTTCGACAGCGGCGGGAACGCAAATAGAAGGCGGGCAGATCACGATTTCGCAGTGGCTCGCCGATTTTACGTCAGGCACAAAAGATTGGAAGAATGCGGCGGTGTCGCTGGAAGTTTTATACATCTTCCAGTTGCCCGCCATCACAGGCTTTCTCATTATGCTTTCAGGATACCTATTTGGCCATCATCTTCTTGATTTCGGCAGGGGGCTCGAAGCGTTGCGTGGGGATATCTTCATTGGTTTTGATGCTCTGAACAGTGAGGGCAATCTGGTTTCCCATCACGCTCTGTACTAACTTGGACGGCGTCAGGATTCCGTCGTACGGCTTGTATTCGGTGGCGGTGACCTCGACGGCGATCTCACCCATGGCAGTAACGGCCGTGCGGCTGATCTTCGTCATCAAGCCGGTCTTTTTGCTCAGAAACATGCTTTGAGGTTTGCCTTGGCCCAGGGGCGTGAGCGTCAGTTTGTAGCAATCCTCGCCGTCCACTTTCTCGAGGCCCACGGTCTCGGCCTTATACAGTTTGCGCCAGTTGAGCGCGGAATTGAACATCGCATCGCGGACCGCGTCGGCGTTTTCAATTCCCTCTTTCAAACGCGGGCCCATCATGGCGGAAATCTCCCAGGCTTGCCCGTTGTAGACGCCCTCTTCCAACTTGCCGATGCCCTCGATCTGCCCGGTGCTGTAGGAATTATTGGAACGGTCGGAGTACCGGGTAATTGTGCCTTTCACGCCGCGGCCGACGACCTCCATTTCCATTGTTGCGATCTCGCTCTGCCGCTTTTCGTAGAGAGCCGTGCCGCCGGTGACTTCGATGTAGCGGTCCATCAGAGTGCCGGCTTTGGGAAGTTCCTGCTCATCGGCCGCCCGCGTCAACGGTGCGGCGATGAAAGCCGCGAGGAGTAACAGATATTTGTTGAATCTCATGGTTTGCTTGTTTCCTTTGTGGCCTTGCTTTGGGATTTGATCCACGCCAGAGCCGCGTCAAGCGCTGGATTGTGACCAGCCAGCAGCGCGATTCGCGTCAGCTCTATCTTCTCATCCGGGGTGACGCCGATCCCTTCCAGCGGCTTTCCGCCTGCAGAAATGTAGTTCGCGATAGCGTACTGAAACCCGTCGCCGTTGGGAAGCTTTTCGAACACCGAGGGCAAGGCTGCGCCGGCGGTGGTAGATCCGAACACGCGTGCGCGGCCCAAGTCCTTCAGCCCTTCCGTGAAAATCTCGGACGTGGATGCCGTTAAGCCGTCCACCAATATTGCCAAAGGACCGGTAAACGCATTGGAGCGCGGAAACACTGTGAACTTGAGTGTGTCGGACTTCATCTTCATGACTCCGAGTTGTACGCCGGACTTATTGATGAACCAACCCGCCATGCCCATGCTCATGGCGCCCAAGCCGCCGGGGTTTCCGCGCAGATCGATGACGATTCCGTCGCAGCTTGTGCAGGACTGGACGGAGTCTCCGAAGGCGGTGGAAATGCGGCCGGGATCGAGGAACATGTTGAAAGCGATATAGCCGGTTTGTCCTACTGTTTTTGATTCGTACCAGACGTGCTGAGTTGGAAGGAATCCGAACTTAGCTTCCGCGCCGCGCGGTGGAATTAATGGAATGTCGAGTTTCACCCGCTGATCCGCGCCATTCAGAAATTCGACGGCTACGCTGGTGCCCGGGTTGCCGCCCAGCTTGGATGCGACCGCGCGAGTGATCAGCATGTCCTTGATTGTCGTGTCGCTAAATACAGAGCGGAGTTTCGTGATCAGCTCGGCGATATCGGCACCAGCGGCGCGTAGAATGCGCCAACCCGGCCGTACTCCAGCAGCATAGGCAGGCGAATCCGGATCGACGGACACGACGGTTGCCTGTCCTTCCACGATGCGCAGTTCAAACCCGGCCCGGCCATCGCCCAGTGAGGGTTTCGCGGCATCCAACCTTTCGTATACATCGCCGGGAACAATACCGAAGTGCGTCATCTTGAGTCGCGAAATCATCTGTCTCATCACGGAGCGTGCTTCATCGGTACTCTTGGCCGCTTCGACTTTCGGTTTTAACTCGTCGTGTATTTTCTGCCAGTCCACTCCCGCGGGCATCGGCTCCCACATGTATTTCTGGATGGTGGCCCAGGCGTACTCAAAGGAGTCGGCGTTGAGTTTGCGCTGTTCGGGCGTGAGTTCCACGGCGGCGAGACTCAGGGCGCAGACTGAGACAAAAACAACAAGACGGTGGGCGTTGATCAAGAGTCAATTCCCCTTGGAAGCGGCAATCTGTTTGACGATTACATCGGTGACGGCCTGGAAGAATGGGCGGCCGCCCTGGAGCAAGTTATCGGTGGTCATGTAATCGATGACAACGTCCGGGCGGACGCCGACATTCTCGATGTAGCGTGTGGCCGGGTAATCGTCGGTGACGATGGGATCCTTGCGAACCATGAGTGACAGTGTTACGCCGGTGTCGCCTTCGGAATACACTCCCGCCGGCCAGCGGGTCGTGTTCAGGCTATTGCTGCCGCCCGCGCCGTTGGTGCGCATGCCCACAATCGGTCCGCGTTGATTGTCCTGGATCATGGCTGCAACCGAGTCGGCGGTGGACATGGTCAGTTCGTCGGTGAGCATGATGATTGGCTTAGTGTAGGCGATGTTTTTGCCGTCGCGATCGGTGGCGGGGGCGCGGTCGAATGTCGGGCTGCAAAGCGGCACGGCGTCGGTTCTGCCGCGGTTGGAGTTATAGGCGTTCAGCAGCGCGTCGTAGAGGACTTGATATTGATCGATCACGTCGCCAGGCGCTCCGGATCGTTTCGCGCTATCCAGACGTGCGTAGTAGAGCTGCACATACTCCCAGGTTGCCCGTATCTCATAGCCGAGCGGCCGGAAGTTGACCGGTATTAAGCGGGTTACGATGCTCTCGCCGTAGCATAGCTGTCCGCCGGGATTGCGCATTTCATCCACGATGAGGCCGTCGGTTGCGCTGTTGAAGTAAGCGATCTCGGCATCGAATTGAGCCAGAGCGGCGGCTTGATCGGCGGGCTGATAGCTCGGGATGCGAATGAGACCGATCGTATAGCCGCTCGAAGTAAATGTGCCGGAGATAAAGTAGTCGGAGGCGACCTTTCCCAGACGCTGCTGAAGTCCTGCAGGGGGCGAGTAGATAGGCGCGAGGGAACCGTAGTTCAGAACGCCTGAGGGGTCGGGGTCCACGGCGGTTTGCAGTTCGAGCAACGGCTGCATGTAATCGGGCGCTTCTTCGAGTGTTCGCTTTACCGCGGCCATGGTCTTGGAAAGCGGGACCGATTGCGGCATTGGCACGGGGCCGACCTGAGTGATGGGTACGCCCGACTTGCTCCACGGTATCGAGTACGTTTCGAGCGGCCCGTTCCGGCGTTGAACTACGACTGACGCGTTGTCGCCGATCTCGTGAGCGCGCGGCATCACTGTCTGCGAGCGAGTCAGGATGCGCTCGAGCGCGCGGCGGCGCGTGGCCCGATCGTTGGCCTGCATGATGTATTTGGAGAATTCGGCGATCAGGTCGGCCATGGAGCGGCCGTCGATGGAGATCAGTTCATCGCCGGTGGTGAAGGGGAAGCGCGCCGCGGGGAGTTGGGTTCTGTTGATGCCGTCGATCAAGACCTTGCCGTCGTACAGGTCTGCGCTCATACCGAGCGTCGCGGTGAAACTCGACGGCAGGTGGTAGGCATCGTGCGAGTCCTTGAAACTGGCGACGTACTCCACCATTGCTTGATAGAAGTCGAGATCGTTGGTGGTGGATGACACGCGGTCGAGCCAGGGGCCAAGGTTCATTGCGTCGAAGCCGATGACGTCGCGCTTCCACTCGTAGGGTCCGTAGCGCTTTGCGTATAACGCGGCGAGCGACCGGAAATCGAAGAGCTTCTGATCGGTCGTGAGTTGGGCGTGGCACACGAGGCTGAGAACCAGCGCACCGAGGGCGATACGATACTTGCGCATGATCGAATGATATATCGGTTGGTTAGAAGCTGCGAGGCGCGAGAGCGACGACGTCGTCGACGCGCATGGTTTCTTTGACGACAAATGGCTCGCCGTACTTGACTCCGATCTGATTGCCGTAGAAACGGGCGACGGCGGCGAGGCGATCGCGCACCTCGGCTGAGTCCGGAAACAGATCGGAGCCTTGTTCGTGTCCGCCATATTGCGATTGATAGGCGAGCAGAGCGTCGATGCGCCGGTCGAACTGAGCAGAGACGTCGACGACGAAGCTGGGCAGAACATTCGCGTACAGCGACGAATAGATCACCTTGTTAGGACGGTGCGGCTCGGACTCGGGATCCAATTTGCGAAGACCCGCAAGGAAACAAGCCTCGTAACCCAACTCGCCCGCGCGGTAATGATCGGGATGGCGCGCTTCCCAGTAGGGCAGAATGACGGTACGCGGCCGCAGCGTCCGGATCTGAAGGGCGACCGTCATGCGGGCGGCGATGGAGTTGTCCAGGCGCGCGTCGGGAAACCGGAGATTGCCTCGCCAGGAGAGCAGCATGATCCGCGCGGCTTCGTCGGATTCGGCGATTCGCAGTTCCGGGGTTCCGCGGGTGCCCATGTCGCCCGCAGTCAAATCGAGCACGCCTGTACGGTATCCCATCTCCGCCATTTTGATCAGCGTGCCGCCGCAGGTCTGCTCGACATCGTCGGGGTGGGCCGCGATGGCCAGAACGTCCAGAGCTTTCATCAGTAATCCCAGGCGCGAGGGCGCTGCCGCGTGCCCATGACGGCGACCAGCAGCATGCCCGCGATAAATCCGCCGACGTGCGCGAACCAGGCGACGCCGCCCTGCGAGACCTGCGAATATCCGATGGTCATGAAGCCGCTAAAGAATTGGATGACGAACCACCATACCAGAAGCAGCACGGCCGGGATCTCGAGCGTGGTGAAGAAGAGGAATATCGGGACCAGTGTAATGATGCGCGCGCGTGGAAACTTGATGAGGTAAGCACCCATGACGCCGGCGATGGCGCCGCTTGCGCCCACGGTGGGCACGCGCGAGAACGGGTTGAAGAACACGTGGATGATGGCCGCCGCCAGACCGCACAGGATGTAGAAGACGAAGAATCGCGGCGAACCCATGATGTCCTCGACATTACGCCCGTAGATCCACAGAAACCACATGTTGCCGAGCACGTGCAGCCAGCCGCCGTGCAGGAACATCGAGGTGAGCAGCGAGGCGAAGTGTAAACGATCGGGGACGACGCCGTGCCGGGCGATGAAGACGTTGAGGCCCCAGGGGTCGAGCGTCGCTTCATAGAAGAAGATGAACAGATTGGTGGCGATGAGAGCGATGGTGACGACCGAGGGCGAGTAGACGCGTTCAGTGGAACGGAGGGGAATCATGCGTACCGCGCCGACTCGTAATCCCGGTGCGCCCGGCGTTCGGCGCGAGCCATGAGAGCTTTCGCCTCGGCCACTGTGCCAACCCGGCCTCGCGCGCCAAGCGCTGTGCAGTTCAAGGCCGCCATGGCGTTGGAAAATTCAAGGGTGTCGCGCATCGACATCCCTTCGAGAACAGCATAACAGAAGGCTCCGTGGAAGACGTCGCCTGCGCCGGTGGTGTCCACGCAATTCACGACGAACGCGGGCGAATACGCGTAGCCCTGCTCGGACAGCGCGAGCGATCCGTGCGCGCCCAGGGTCATCGCCGCTACGCGCATCCCGTATTCGCGGCGCATCAATTCGAGCGCCTTGAAGGGATCGTGCTCGTTGGTCCACTGAACGGGGAATTCGGAGCTGGCGACGAGGTAGTCCACATTGGGCAGGACGCGGTCGAAGCCGTGATAGATGGTATCGACATCGACGGTGACCGGTATGCCATGCTGGCGTGCGATGGAGGCGGCCCGCGCGACCGCGGGAGTATCGTGACCGTCGATGTGCAGCAGGCGCGCGCAGGCGATCTTTTCGGGGGTGATGCTTTCCGGCGCCAGACGCAGTCCTTCGGGACGGCTCCAGAGCACGGTGCGTTCGCCGGTGGTCTGATCGATGAGAATGTACGCGGTCTGGTTGGGACAGTTTACGCGCACTTCAACATCGTCCAGATTAATTCCAGTTTCGCGCAGACTTTCGATCTGGATGCGTCCGCGCTCGTCGTCTCCGGTGGTGCCGATGTATTTCACGCGGAGGCCGAGGCGCGCACAGGCAACCATGGCGCTGGCCACTTGTCCGCCGGGGCTGAGAATTTCGGCTTCAAACGGAACCTTGCCCGCGTAGGCCGGGAATTTGGGTAATAAAAGAAGAGTGTCGGTGGCGTTCAATCCAACGCCGACCACATCGAATTCAGGCATCGATTCCTTTGGCCCTCACCGCTGCGCTGAATCCATAAAATGCAGCATCTCGCGCGCAGTCAGGTCGTCGTCGTTGGCGACCCGCACAATCTCGGAGATGTGATTCTCGCCGGGGACGAAGCGCAGCGATGAAGCGACGAAGTTGTGACGCAGCGAGCGATCGAAGGCGCGCGCCTGCGATGCAAGACCCGCATAATCCCACTGGCAATAAGTGACCAGGAAGGGCGGCGCTTTTCGCGTGACGTACTCGAGCGGAGAAGCGGCGCGGCGAGCCTGCTCATCGGCTCCGAACATTGCGATCTGGCGGACATCGTAAACGCCGCTCAGGGACATGACGCCGGCGACGATGGACGGCGTGAGATCGTATTTCTTCAGATAGCGTGGATCGAGCGCCAGCAGGGAGACGAGGTGTCCACCGGCCGAGTGCCCGGCGATAAAAATGCGCTTGGGGTCGCCGCCGCGCTCGCCGATGTTTTTGACGGTCCAGGCCAGCGCGGCCGCCACGTCTTCGATCTGCGCGGGGTGCGGGTTGGCAGGCGCCAGACGGTAGCTGGGGATCACGACGCCGATGCCTTGTTTAGCAAAGCGATTGCCCAACGCGCCATAGGAACTGCGATCGCCCGAGCGCCAGGATCCGCCGTGGACGAAAAACAAAACGGCATAATTTGTTTTATTCGTGGGGACGTAGATATCGAGCTTGTGCTTGTTTGCGTCCTCCGGCTTGCCCTCGGCATAGACGGCGTCTTTTTCCACCTTCACGTTCTCAGATAGCGTGGCCTTGGGTATGGTCGACTCGGCCGCGGTTGGCTTGTAGGCGTAGAGTGGATTCGAGAAGATCCAGGGGCGCTCTTCGCCCGCGGCCATCAGGTACGCTTCGATCCGGTAGGCGCCCTCCTCCTTCGGGGTGAACGTGAATTCGCCGCCCGTGGACTCGGCTGTCACCGCGCCGTTGTGCATCAGCTTGATATGCGCCTTCACCGGAAAACGCGCCGTGAACCGCGTATTGGGCAACATGGGCACGCGGTCGCCCATATCGAAGACGCCGAGATTGTTGATGGCTACGTAGGAGAACCCGTTGGGATCGCACAACCAATCGTGCGCGATGTATGCGTGGCCGTCGCGCAACGATTGGCGGATCTGGTCCTCAGTGAGATACTGCGCCAGAATATGAGTGCTGACGAACCGGAACGCGACTTCGTAGGGATCGAAGACCACGCCATTGAACACCTGGTTGCGATGGGCATCGTTGGCCGCAATCGCGGTGAAGCGGCGGGCGCCGATCTGGCGGTCGTAGAAGGCGAGGAATTCGGGGAGCGGGCCTGTGCCGGCGGCGTAGACCTCGTCCGGATACTGGCGCTGGCGTGAGGCGAGCTTCTTCCACTCACCAGGCTCCTTCAACGCGCGCTGAACGTACGCTGTGAAATCGGTGTGGGCTTTCGCGTCGCTGTGGCGGTTGTAGATCTCCATGCCCGCGTAGCCTTCGGGCGAGGCGTTGGGAGTCTCCTCGAGGTGCGAAAGGAATTTGAGGTCGCCGTCGGCATGGGGGTAACGAAGTTGATGATCGTCTTCGGAGCCGGGGATGAACAGCACGCCTTTGCGGACGCCGCTCCAGGTTTCGGGCTTGGGACCGCGATGATCGGTCCACATAATGACGTCGACACCCGACTGTTTGGCGGCTTCGAGAACCTGATCCCGGGTGCCGAGCGTGTGTTCAGCGTCTTCGGCGTGAATGTGGAGGATCGCGCGAAAGTCGTGATAGATGCCGAGCGGCGGATGAACCACGCGCTCCTTTTCCCACTCGAGCCTTGCGCGGTGGAGCGATTCGAGGCGGCCGGTATCGAGCCTTTCGAGCGCGCCAGATGGTTTGTCGGAAGCGGCCAGCGCTGCAAGCGTGAGGATGCAGGCGGCCCAGCGCCCAATCACTTGGATTGGACCGGCGGCATGTCGTACAGGTAAATCAGATGTCCTGCGTGGCCATCCGTTTTATCGATGCGTGAAGCCTTCCAGCCCGGTACCGCGTAGGAGTAAGAGACCACCCGCGCGCCGGGCTTCAACAGCTTTTCCAGCCGCGGACGGATCTCCTGATTGGAGCCCGTCAGCAGGTAGATAACGACAACATCGGCGGGTGAAAAGTCCGCCTCGCGCAGATCGCCCTTGATCACTTTGACCTGATCCTGCAGACCGAGCCGTGCGATGCGATCGGTGGTTTGGCCGGCAATTTTGTCGGAGATTTCGATTCCCACGGCCTTCGCGTTGAAGCGCTGAGCGGCTGTGATGAGAACGCGTCCGTCGCCGCATCCGAGGTCGTACACCGTCTCGCCTGCCTTCACGTTGGCCAGTTCAAGCATACGGTCGACGACCCGCTGGGGAGATGTGACGTATGGCGCGAGCTTGTTGGAGTAGGCCGCGGGTTGTGCGGCTGCGATGGCCGCGGCGCTTAGCGCGAGCACGGCGAAGCGAATATTCCGGTGCGCGTTACTGCGTGGAAAGCGCGGAAATCGGACGGTCATGCTTTGATTTTACGATACGCGAGACCATCTCGGAGACGGCGAACCATAAATCTTTGGGGCGGCTGATGGTGTATTCCGTACCTTTAAAGAACCGCACAGCCCGGCTGATCGAGTCGCGCCAGGGGATCGCCTGTGGGTTCAAATTGTAGTTCATGTAGAACACCGGGTAGGCGACCTCACCAACTTCCTTCAGCGAATCCACCGGAATGTTTGAGTCGAGCATCACCTTTGGGCCGGCAAATATCAGAGCGTCGGGGTGTTCCGCAACTCCGATTTCGTTCTTGATGAGATCGGAGAGGAACTCGGTGTCGCCGTGTTTCTGGCTGAGGCGCTTTACGTCTACGGTCGCCAGGTTCACCGTGGTCAGGGCTTCGCCAAGGGCGGGGAAATCGATGCGGCCGGCGCTTTCCTGGCGATAGATGATGCGCTGCTCCTGCATGTTGAAAGCGACAACCGAGAACTTGCCGATGTGGGGATCGCGCGCGATCTGGCGCAGTATGGATACCAGGGCTGAGGTGTCCATGGCACGAAACGCCGCTGAATGCGGATTTTGCGGCGCGAAGTTCACCAGCACCTTTACATTGAGAGCGGGCTCGCTGGTGATCCGTTCGATGGGCGGCTCTTCACGGAACTGCTCGCCGTCGAACCGCTCGATAACGCCGGGCGCAACGGCCAACGTGATTTGCTTCTCCTTGGGCGGCAGGAACGCTTCGGTGTCCCAGTAGCTCGAGCAGACTCGCTCAGCACGGTCGCGCATGAGCCAGTCGATGTGGTATTTGCCCTCGCCCAAATCGAAGCCACCCTGCAGGTAGGCGTCGCCACGCGCATCTTCCTCGATGGCGGGCACGCGGACGCGGTGGATGAAATATACCGGCTCGTCTTTGTGATTCTCCGGCACGACGCGGAACAGCATGGTGAGCGTGTTCTCGGAACCCGCCAAGTCCTTCAGCGGGACGGTGACGTCGTAGCCGGCGTGAAATTTCAGATCGAACCCGAGGGCGGGCTTGACCGGCAGCACCGTGCACGGCAGATCCTTGCGGGGATCACCGGCTTCGAGCACAGCCATATCTGTATTGAAGATTCGCGGCGCAACGCCATTGGGGCCCGAACTCATGGGCACCTGCGCGAACAAAACGGGCGAACACCCCGCTGCGATGAGCGATAAGATCCGACCAATCCTCATGTTGATACCGGGACAGGAGGCCGAAAGAACAATACCATACCAAGAGCTGAACGTTTTGGCAATCGGGATGCTTGTGGCGGACACACGCGCATCTCTTAGACAGTTTACGCGCACTCTTTAGATGGGATTCCTGACGCTTGTAGAACTTTTTATTAGGCGGGCTCAACCGTTTCAAGGCTCGAGTACTACAACGGCGATTCGCTGGGCGATGGCCGCCGCCGGAGCGCTTTCCAGGTTCAGCATTACACTGACGGCGATCCGCTCAGCGGGGAAAAGAATCAGGTACGTGCTGGTTCCCTGCTGTCCGCCACTGTGCGGGGCAAACCGGTGGCCGTTGAACAGGCCCGTCGAGAAGCCCATTCCATAACCCGTACTGCGTCCATCGCGCGTTGTCTGGGAAGTCAGCATGAGATCGGCCGTTTCGGGGCTGACCAGCTTGCCGTCGAGAACCGCCAAGCCGAACCGCACCAGATCGGAGGCAGGCCCGATCAAACCGCCGCCGGGGATTTTATTGCTGGTATCGGCCAAGCCGCAATTGAGAAGACGGCCGTCACTCGAGAGCGCGTACCCGCGGGAACGATGCGGGACGATGGAGTAGCTATCATCATCTCTTATCTCATCCATTCCCGCACGGCAGAAAACATTGGTACGCAGGTAATCGACAAACGGCATGCCTGATACAATCTCGACGGCGGCGCCCAGAAGGTTGAAACCGTAGGTGGAGTAGTTGTACTTCACGCCCGGCTCGTCGACCAGCGCGTCGTTGGAGAAGACGATCAGCGGTGCGACGCGGTCCGAGTAGTGACGCACGCTCGAGATTTCATCGTCGCGATAGTGCCGGATGCCGCCCAGGTGTCCCAGGAGTTGGCGCACCGTGACCGGCCACGGTTTCGAGGGGAACTGCGGCACGTAGTCCTGTACCGGCGCATCGAGTTGGATGCGCCCGCGTTCCACGAGTTGGAGCACGGCGGTGGCTGTAATCGGTTTCGAGATGGAGGCGAGACGGATCGCCGTGTGGGCGGTAACGGGAACCTGATTCTCCAGGTCAGCCAGACCGTAGCCGTTCGCCCACGCCACGCCGGTGCCGAAACCGATGGCGACGTTGATGCCGGGTATGGAGTTCCGCGCCATCTCGGTGGAAACGATCTGCTCGATGCGCGCAATCTTGCTGGCCGGGATGCGCGTTGGGGCTGCGCCGAGTAGCTCTGAACAGAAGAGTAAGCCGAGTGCGACCAGTCGTGTATTCATGATGCGTGCCTCACCTCGATCGGGCGCAGTTCAATTCCGTGTGCGCGTAATGTCTGCGCCACGGCGGCGGCGATCTCGGGCGCGCCGGGCGTGTCGCCGTGAATGCAGATCGTATCGGCCCGGCCTTCGGTTGCGATGCGGAGTGCTTGCGCCGCTGCTTCGGCCGGGTCGCGGATGAGCGCATCGTCGTACCGGCGCGAGCGCAGAGTGCCGTCGGATTCGTAGCGGCGGTCGGCAAAAGCTTCGGCGGCGGTTGCGAATCCGGTATCGCGGAACACTTCGAGCGTCGGGGATCCGGCGAGCCCGACCAGGATGACGTCGCGGGTATGGAGCGCCACTCCATCGGCGATGGCGCGCGCGAGTTCGCGGTTCTTCACAGCCTGGTTGTAGAGCGCGCCATGGGGTTTGACGTGCGTCATGCGAGCGCCTGCTTGCGCTGTGATCGCGGCGAGCGCGGCCACTTGCTCCGCGATGCTCTCAGCGAGTTGGCCGAGGGGCATGTTCAACTCGAGACGGCCGAAATTCGCGCGATCAGGATAGCCGGGATGCGCGCCGATCGCCAGACGGTAGCACATCGCCTGTTCGACGGTGATGCGCATCGTTTCAGCTGTGCCCGCATGTCCGCCGCAAGCGATGTTGACGGACGTCAGGTGCGGCATCAGCGATTCCTGCGTGCCGCCGGCAATGGCTTCGGGCAACTCGCCCATGTCGCAGTTGATGTCGATCGCGTTCACGCCAGTTGCTCTCCTTTAGTTTCGGGCAGCAATCGGACCAGAAAAGCCGCGGCCGCGAACAGGCCGGAAGTGATGGCAAGGGCCGCCGCGAATCCATGCGAGTCAGCGGCGGCTCCGATGACGATGGGCGCCGCGGCGCTGATCGCGCGTCCGAAGTTATAACATAAGCCCTGCGCCGTGCCACGTAGCGCTGAAGGGAAGAGTTCAGCCAGGAGAGCGCCGAATACGCTGAAGTAGCCGTGTCCGAAGAAGCCGATGAGCGGCCCGAGCGCAAGAAGCAGGGCCGGGTTGCGATGCGCCTGCGCATAGAACGGCACCAGCACGGCTGCGGCGAGAGTGAACACGGTGAACGTGGGGCGGCGGCCAAGACGGTCGGAAAAGATGCCGAACATGTTGTAGCCGAGGAACGCGCCGATCTGCACCGCAATCACCCACGCGGACGTCTTCACCAGGCTCATACCCGCGCCGCCGCGCTCGACGGGGCTTGCGAGATAGGCCGGGATCCAGGTGAAGAGTCCCCAATAGGCGAACAGCACGAGCGAGCATACGAGCGTGGCGATCAGTGCCCGCGCCCGCAAGGGAGGCCGCATCAGAGCGCCGATCACCGCGCCTACTGGCACGCGCGTTTCGGGCTTCCACGCGGCGGGCTCCTGAATATCGCGCCGCACCCAGAACGCGAGCAGCGCCGGCGCGATACCAACGGTGAACAGAACGCGCCACCCGTAGACGGGCAGCAGCAACGCCGAGAGCGCGGCAGCCAGCATGTAACCGATCGCCCATCCCGACTGCATGAATCCGATTGCCTTTCCGCGATGGCGCGCGGGCCACGTTTCGGCAACCAGGACGGACCCGGCGGTCCACTCCGCGCCCAATCCGATTCCCACCAGTGCTCGCCAGAACACGAGTTGCCCGACGCTGTGCGAGGTTGCGGTGAGCCCAGTGAACGCGGAGTAGATCAGGATTGACCACACCAAAACGCGGGCGCGGCCGAAGCGGTCGGCCAGGTAACCGGCGGTGGCTCCGCCGAGGGCCGATGTGATGAGTGTGGCGGATGCGAGCGCGCCGGCTACCGCGGAGCTGAGCGCGAATTCCTTCTGGATGGTGGTGAGCGCGAACGCGTACAGCATCACGTCCATACCGTCCAGCATCCAGCCGAGTTGAGCGGCGATCAGCGTTTTCCACTCGCGCGCGCCGACGCCTTCGATCATGAGGCGAACAACTCCGCGGGGCTGAGGAGGCTTTCCTGTTCACGGGCCAGCGCGAGTGCTGTCGCGAACGAGACCCACTCGAAGCGGATTTCGTCGCCTGGACGCAGTTGGCCCACGCTGGCCAGGTCGGCCGCGATGACGTTGGCGATTTTCGGATAGCCGCCTGTGGTTTGCTGATCGACGAACAGAATGATGGGTTGGCCGCCGGGCGGGATTTGTAGCGCACCGGTCGAAACGCCTTCAGTGATCATGTGTGCACTGTTCGCGCATGGCGTCGCGCAACCTTCAAGGCGCAATCCCATGCGGTCGGCGTGTGGGGTGACGCGATAAGAGTGCGTGACGAGAGCGGCCCGCTGCTCGTCGCTGAACCAGTGAGTTTGCGGGGCGTAGGTGAGGCGCAGAGTTTTTCGAGGCGCCAAACGCGTCAGGATCTCGCGCCGGATGGTGTGGTGCTCTTGCGAATCCGGCAGACCGACGCGAAGCACGTCACCCTTGCGCAACGCTCGCCCAGCGTAACCGCCCAAGCCTGTGAGCAGGTGGGTCGACGCGCTACCAAGAAATGATGGAACGTCGATTCCACCGGCGAGACACAGGTACGCGCGCGCGCCGGATTGATCGACCCCTGCCTCGAACAACGCGCCCGCCGGGATATCGAACGCGGTCCAAGCCTCGACGGCCGCGCCGTTCAGTTTGCCATGCGCGGATCCGGTGAGTGCGGCGCTCGCGGCTTGTTGGAAACGAAAACGTCCGCCGGCAAGCGTCATCTCCAGTGCGGCGGCGTTGGCGGCGTTCCCCAACAGCAGATTGCCGCAGCGGAGCGCTACCGGGTCGGCGGCACCCGCGGCCGCGATACCGAATTCTGCGTGGCCCGGCCGGCCCAAATCTTGAACCGTCGTCTGCAGGCCGGGCGACTCGACGACGATCACCGGACCGGCTTCTCCAAGACCACAAAGCGCACCCTGTCGCCGATCGCGACGAGGCTCATCGGATCGCGATCCGGCTGGAAGAGTTCGAGCGGCGTACGTCCGATCAGCCGCCAGCCGCCGGGTGTTGCGAACGGGTACACGCCGGTTTGCGCGCCCGCGATGCCGACCGAACCTGGGGGGACCTTTGGACGCGGAGCGGGCAGGCGAGGCGATTCGAGCTCGGGCGGAAGTCCTCCCAAGTAGGCGAATCCCGGAACGAATCCGACGAAGTACACGGTGTACTCGGCCGCGGAATGCAGCTCCACAACCTGCTGCGGCGTGAGCCCGCGTTGGTGCGCGAGTTGCTCCAGATCGGGGCCGAATTCGCCGCCGTAGTGCACCGGAATCTCTATGAGGGCAGCATCGAATGAATCGCTGTCCGATGTGCGCGCAATTCGCGTTTCTAGGCACGCTTGAACCGTTGCGTGATCCGTCGCGATCGGATCGAACTCGATCAATACCGTGCAATACGCGGGATGCACGTTGGTGACGTTCGCCGGCGTATCCCGCGCGAGGCTGCGCGTGAGTGCGGCGACCTTACGGTGTGTGGCGATCGAGATCTGGCGGCTGAAGGTGACCAGCAGCGAACGGTCGCTGGCGGGCTCGATCCGAGTTTTCATCAGTTGCCTTGTGGACCCGCGATACCGAATGCCGGCCAGTATTTTGCGGGCAGTTTGCGCCGCTGGAGTGTGCGGTCGCAAAACACGTGCGTGGTTTCGCCGCGCGCCAACAGGACGTCCTCGCCGCTGCGATGGATGCGGTAGACGAACGACACGAGCCTGGGGTGGGCTTTGGACACAGCGGTCTCGACGACAACCTCGTCGTCGTATCGCGCCGGGTGAAGGAAGCGGCACTCGACCTCCGCCACGGTCAACAGGATTCCGTCGTGCTCTTCCATATCGCGATAGCGGACTCCCGCGGCACGGCAATACTCGACGCGGCCCATCTCCATCCAGACGAAGTAATTCGCGTGGTAGACGATTCCCATCTGATCCGTTTCGGCGTACCGCACGCGCAGCCGTGTCTCAACCGTCATCTCCAGCGATTATAGTTTGCAGCGGCCGCGGAGCTATCCTATGCTGATGTCCACCCGCCGGCTTTTCCTTACCGGCACTCTGGCGACGCTTGCCGCATGCCGGCGATCGCGTCAGCGAATCATCGGCGTGGTGCCCAAGGCCACATCGCACCTGTTCTTCGTTTCCGTGCACGCCGGTGTCCTTCAGGCCGCGCGGGATTTGCACATTGAAGCGATCTGGAATGGCCCGAGCGATGAGACCGATTACACGCGCCAGATCCAGATTGTCGATGCCATGGTGGCGCGCCACGTCGATGCGCTGGCTATCTCGGCTACCGATGAACGGGCTCTGGTTGCGCCGTTGGAACGCGCGATCGAAGCCGGCATTCCCGTCACGGTATTCGATTCGGCAGTGAATATCGATAACTATGTCAGCTTCATCGCGACAGACAATCACGCAGCCGGCTGCACGGCCGCGCGGCGCCTGGCTGCGCTGGTGGGCGGCAACGGAAAGGTCGGGATGGTGATGCAGAAGCCTGGTGGCACGTCCACGGTTTTACGCGAGCGCGGGTTCGATGAGACCCTCCGCCGCGAGTTTCCTGGAGTGCACGTGGCCGCGCGGCAGTTCGGCATGGCGGATCCGGCGAAGTCCCGAGCCGCCGCTGAAAATATTCTGACGGCGCATCCCGATCTGAACGGCATGTTCGCATCGAGCGAGGCCAGTTCGTTGGGGTGCATCCAGGCGATACGCTCGCGGAATCTCGCGGGCCGGGTGAAGCTGGTAACCTTCGACAACAGCACGACCCACGTCGAAGCGTTGAAGGACGGTACGATTGGCGTCATGCTGGTGCAGGATCCGTTTCGTATGGGATACGAAGCGGTGCGCTCGCTCGTAGAGAAGTTGGAAGGGCGCACGCCGGCGAAACGTGTCGAGCTGCCTGTGCGGGTGATTGTGAAGGCGGATCTGGAGAAGCCGGAAGTTCGCGCTCTGCTGTCGCCGGATTGGTTGAAAGATCGATAGAAACCGGGGCCGGGATGGGGTTATAGCGCCCGCCGGTGCGCGGCGGCATCTGTAATTCGAATGAGCATATTCAGGCGCATGATCGAGGATCGCCAGCACGATTCGGCGAACCGGAATTGGCTGTTCGTTCCGTACGACCAACTCAGCGCCGGCATCGGCCCGCTGGCGACCGAAGATCCGCGAACGCTGGGAATTGTCGTCATCGAAAATCCATGGAAGGCGGCTCTGCGGCCGTACCACAAGCAGAAGCTCGCACTCGTGATTGGCAACCTGCGCCACTTCGCGTTGGAACAGGCGGAGCGAGGGGTGGCAGTGCGGCACATCGTTGCTCAAGGTCCGTACCGCTCGGCTCTGTCCGGCCTTGCGCACTCGCTGGGCCCAGTTCGCGTGATGCGTCCGGCTGAGCGCGAATTGCGCGCCGATCTGCAACCGCTCTTCGACTCCGGTGAGCTTTGTGAGATTGCTCATGAAGGCTGGCTAAGTACACGCGAGCAGTTTCTGGCGAGTCATCCGAATGGCGCGCGCTACCTGCTCGAGCGGTTCTACCGGTTTATGCGCAAGGCCTCGGGCGTGCTGATGGAGAACGGGCGGCCGGCCGGCGGCGACTTCAACTTTGACAAAGAGAATCGCAGTGCATTCAAGGCAGGCCGCGATCCGATCCCACAACCGCCGCCGTCCTTTCCGAGCGATCCGGTGAAGGAGGAAGCTGGGCGGCTGATTGAACGTGTCTACGCGCATCATCCCGGGAAGCTCAATCTCGATTCGCTGCCCGTCACCGCCGCCGACGCCGAGCACCACTGGCAATGGGCTCTGGCGAATTGTCTTCCCTGGTTTGGGAAATACGAGGACGCGATGTACTCCGGGTCATCGACATTGTTTCACACCCGAATTTCCGCGCTGCTCAACCTTCACCGCCTGCTGCCGGCGCGCATCGTGAGAGATGTTGCCGCGCTCGATATAGCGATCGCCAGCAAGGAGGGTTTCATCCGGCAGATCCTGGGATGGCGCGAGTTCATGCATCACGTGCACGAAGAGACGGACGGTTTTAGGAAGATGCCAGACGCAAACGCTGAGGTGGCCGTCTCACCTGGTGATGGCGGATACGGACGGTGGAGTGGGGCGGGCTGGGAAGGCCCGGCAGACTGCTCCGATGGCGGATCGCTCGTATCCACGTTGGGTGCGGACGCGCCGCTGCCGCCGGCCTACTGGGGCCGCAAGTCGGGATTGAATTGCCTCGATCAAGTCATCGCCGGAGTTTGGGAAGAGGGCTGGAGCCATCACATCACCCGTTTGATGATTCTGTCGAATCTGGCGTGTCTGCTCGATGTGTCGCCGCGCGAATTGACGGACTGGTTCTGGGTGGCGTACATCGACGCTTACGACTGGGTCGTCGAACCGAATGTGCTCGGGCTGGGCACTTTTGCTACTGGCCAACTGTTTACGACCAAGCCCTACGTCTCCGGAGCGAATTACATTCACCGAATGAGCGATTACTGCGAGGGGTGCCGGTTTGTGCCCGGCAAGACGTGCCCATTCACTCCGCTGTACTGGGCGTTTCTGGATCGCCACCGTCCGCTGCTGGAGGGCAATCAGCGGCTCCGCATTATGTACCGCGGAGCCAGAAGTGACGGCGCGCACCAGGATGTATTCGAACGTGTGCGCGAGCTGCTGGTTGCTGGCGAGGAACTGACGCCCTCTAATGTGCATCCGCCAACGTGAGTCCCCGGCGCGCGTCATATATGCTTAGGTCGTAATGCTGACCCGGCTGCGCGTTTCTGGCTTCAAGAATCTCGTCGATGTCGACGTCAGCTTCGGACCGTTCACATGTATTGCAGGCGCGAACGGCGTGGGCAAGTCAAATCTGCTGGACGCAATTCTATTTCTGAGTGCACTTGCTGACGGGCCGCTGCTGGACGCGGCGCTATCGATCAGAGATCAGGGCGCAAGGACGGGCGACATTCGGGGTCTGTTCCATCACGTGGGCGATCACTTCGAGGAAGAGATGAGTTTCGAAGCCGAGATGATCATCGCGGAGCATGGTACCGATGATCTCGGGCAGCCGGCCAAGGCTACCGCGACTTTTGTTCAGTACGCAGTCAGCTTGCGATACCGCCGTGACGAAACCGCGAGAGCTCTCGGATCATTAGAACTCGTCAGGGAAGAGCTGAAGCACATCACAATGGGAGAAGCGGCCGACCATCTCTATTTCAATAGCTCACGCGCGTGGCGAAAGAACGTCGTGCAAAACAAACGCCGGACGCCTAAGTATATTTCGACCGAGGGCACAGGGTCCGACCGGGTGATCAATGTTCATCAGGACGGGGGCAGCAGCGGAAAACCGCAGAAGCTCCGGGCCGCCAACCTGCCGCGCACTGTCTTATCAGCCGCCAATTCAGCCGAGTCTCCGACGGCGACTCTGGTCAAGCGAGAGATGCAATCCTGGCGTCTGCTTCAACTTGAACCCTCAGCTTTGCGGGAGCCGGACAGTTTCACTGCGCCCGTGGAATTGGCCAGCGATGGCGCGCACCTTCCGGCGACCCTATTCCATTTGGCGAATTCGACTCAGGGAACCGATCCTGACTCGATATACGCCGAGGTAGCCAACCGGCTCGCGCAACTGATTGACGATATACGGTCTGTTCGTGTCGATCGCGACGAACCCCGCCAATTGCTTACGATCTACGCCGAAGGCCGGGACGGAACACAGTATCCCGCGCGGGCCCTGTCGGACGGGACTTTACGCTTCCTTGCGCTCACCGTACTTTCCATCGAGCCAAATCAAAGAGCCGTGATCTGTATGGAGGAGCCGGAAAACGGAATTCACCCAGAGCGTGTTCCAGCGATGATCCAGCTCTTACGCGACTTGACTACTGACGTGAATCAAGAGGACGTAAATGCCGCCCAACTCCGGCAAGTCATCATCAACACTCATTCGCCCGCGGTTGTGATGCAAGTGCCGGAAGACAGTCTATTGATGGCCGAAACTGTAGAGGTCAGCCGCGATGGTGCTTCGTTCAAGGCTCTTCAACTCCGATGTCTTCCGGATACGTGGCGCGCAAAGGCGAGTGGCATGCTGCCGATCTCGAAAGGCCGCTTGCTCGCCTATTTGAATCCTGTCTCGCGCGCTGGCTGCGAAGGTTGGAATGGCGGCGAGTACGCCGGATCTGCCCCGGCGCCGCCGCGATCCCGGCGCGTCATCGACAATCCCGAAGTGTTGCAATACGCTCTGAATTTCGACGAGATCTCCAAGTGACCTACACACTAATGGCGGACGGTGCCTCAGATAGAGTGCTCGTCCCGTTTCTGACTTGGTCCCTTCGGCAAAACGCGCTTGCTTCGATCGTTTCACAATGGGCCGATCTTGGGCGCATTCCGCGGCGGCCCGATGTCGACCAACGGGTACAAGCAGTGCTGGATCTGTATCCGTGCGACATTCTGTTTGTGCACCGTGATGCCGAAGCGCGGCCGGCTAGCGCGCGGCGAGAGGAGATTGCAAGTGCACTTCGATGGGCGAAGGTCCGCCACGTGCCCGTCGTGCCTGTTCGTATGACGGAAGCGTGGCTGCTCGTCGACGAAATTGCGATCCGCTGGGCAGCAGGCAATCCCCGCGGTACCGAACCGCTGAATTTACCGAGCCTCAGCAGAATAGAAGATCTGCCCGACCCCAAGCGCGTGCTCTTCGATGCATTGAACGCTGCGAGCGGTCTGAATACGCGACGCAGATCGAAGCTCCCGGTGCATCAACGTGCGCATCGCATTCCGGACTACATGCGCGGCTATTCCTGTCTCACCGCTTTGTCCGCCTTCCGCGCACTGCAGCGAGACATCCGGGAAGCTGTCCAGGAATTAACGGTTAATCGGCCCGCTTGAGCCGCACCCGCAAAAACATGTTGGCGCCCCAGGGGTGGTCGCCGTAGAACGGCTTGATCGCCGATGGAATCGCGTATGCCGTTATGTTTGCACCCAGCCCGGCCTCGATGTTACTCACTGTCCCGATGTCGCGGGTGTAGCCCACCGTGTACGCTTGAATGCGAAAGGTGCTGCCGGCCGAGTGCTCTAAACGATGCTCCAGTTCGGGATCGTTTGCAAAGAGCTCATCCTTGTCTACTAACTCGAGACGCGCGGTTACGAAATCCTTTTTGGAAGCCGGGTACAGCGTTTCGACAAGGTACGAGTTCAGGTTGCGTTGTGATGATGTGTCGTGGTTGCGGCCCCAGATGAGACTGGTGGACCAGGCGTCCCGGTCAGCGAGTGGCCGCGTGTAGTGCAGCGATGCCGTCGTTCGAACCACGTCGCCCTCGGCCTGGCGTTCGGGTTTCGTGATTCTGCCCGCCGAGATCTGCGCCATCCAATGCGCCGTGGGGAACACTGAGATCCGGCCGGAGTAGGAATTCATCGGACCCCAGTCGAAGTTCCAGCGGTGTTCGTCGGGTTCGGTGCCGTAAAATCCGCTCGCTTCAAAACGAAGCCATTTGTGCTTGAGAGCCACTGTCGCAACGTTATCGGCAATGTGAGTCGAGTCCTGCCAGTGGTGGCCGAGAGTCGCTTGAGGTAGCTCGAAGGCCGATGCGCGATGCGGGAAGGCGACGGGCCCCAGCGCAGGATCACCGACAGGCGCGTAGTAGAGCTGAAGCATCGTGTGCGCGCCGAGCGGATGCGCGTAATGGACTCCAATGCCCATGAAGAAATCGTGCGGATGCTGGGCGTCCACCAGCGGCACACCGTACGCGGTCTCTCCGGTTTGGAACAGGAGGCAATAGCGCTCGTGGGTGACGGTGGCGGGGTCCAGGCTGACCATACTTTGCAGCATAAAGCTGCCCGCGCCGATTTTGTGTTCGGCCGAGACCATCGCCCAATTCGCCGAGTAGAACTTATCCGCACCGCGCGGGCCGGATTGCTGCGTGTCGATCACGAAGCCTTGACCCATGATCATCAGGTTCCACGATCCAAGCCGGGGCATCAGCATCGGCATGTTCCAACTGAGAGGGTTCATGCTGGTGCCGGACGCCATATTCATCAGGTACATTCCGGCGGCGTTCATCCGCATGCCGTGATTCATTCCCGGCATGTCGTCGTGCTTTTCGCCCATGCCGGGCATCTGCTGCGGAGCCGCGCCGGCCAACATGGCTGCGGCAAGCACTGTCCAACTCAGGTTTATGACTTGCACCACCCCTACTCCTGTAACTCAGACGCGTATCCGCGGATCGACGATCATTTTTCTGTGAATTGCCGCAGCAGAGCTATGTCACAGGAACACGCTGAGCTCTACTGATTGCTGTTTTTGCGGCTCGAATGGTCGTTACGACGGCGAGCGGCCCCCAGCGGACAGGTGAGTTGTCTAAGAAGGAAGTGCACGCGCTGCTCGCAGACGCGAGGATGCCTCAGGATCACCTTCGCTTAGACGGCCACTGTGAGGCGAAGGCGAAACAGTACGAGGCTGAGTCGGCGGAGCATGCCGAGATGGCCAAGATGTATGGCGCGCAGCCCAGCGCGTCCGACACCGCCGCGCATTGCCAGGCTCTATCGGCCACCCTCGTCCAGGCCGCCAAAGACGCGCGGGCTCTGGCCAGCAGCGAGAAGCAAATAGCCAAATAATACCGGGCAGGCGCAGGGCCGCGCTCATGCGGCTCTGCTTCCCCGACGCTCCATCTGGGATCATGGAACAGTGCTTCTTCGCGTGGCCTTGATTCTGGGCCTTCTCCATCTTCCCCTTTACGCCGCCGTAACTTTCCTTCGAAACATCACTGTCATCGACGGCACCGGCGCTCCGGCGATGCCGCACAGGACGCTCGTAATCCGCGGCGAGCGAATTGTCGAGATGGGTCCGGCGGCGCAGGTCAAGGTTCCCAAAGGCGCGCGCGTGATTGAAGGGCGTGGCCGTTACGTCATCCCCGGTCTGTGGGACATGCACGTCCACCTCTGGTATCCGCAGAATCAGTTGCCCGTCTATGTCGCGAACGGGATCACGGGCGTGCGCGACATGGGCAGCGATTATCCGCGCACGACGGCTTGGCGCAGAGAGGCCGAAGAGGGCAAGACGATCGGTCCGCATGTGGTCACCTCGGGACCTCCCGTTGCCGGGCGTCCGTCTACCGACAAGAAGCTACCCGTAATGGTCGCGATCACCGGCGAGGATGCGCGGCGTGTTTTCGACAAGCTCGACGATATGGACGTCGACTTCATCAAGGTGCTCAGCGACCTTCCGCGGGATGCTTATATCGCGCTGGCCGAGCGTGCGCGGAAATGGCGGATGGCGTTCTCCGGTCACGTGCCAGACAGCGTCACGGCACGCGAGGCGATCGATGCCCGCCAAACTAGCATGGAGCACCTGTTTGGCATATTTCTCGCCTGTTCGTCCGAGGAATCGGCGATCCGCGCCGGCAAAGTTCCGAGAGACGTAACGATCCGGACGTTCGACGAAGCCAAGGCCCGTGAGTTGTTTCGGCATTCGGCGCTGTTCGAGACGCGCCAGGTGCCCACGCTCACTTTGTGGGAGCGGATGACTGGCGCGGATATAGAACACCGCGTCCACGATCTGCGCCTGCGTTATGTTCCGGCCGCGATCCGCGCAACGTGGCCGTCGCCCACCAAAGCATTGAAGGAAGCTGAAGCGGAAGATGCTCAGGCCGCGAAGGTCCAGCTCGAACTCGCATTTCGAATCGTCCGCCTGATGCGCGAATGCGGCGTTGAAATCATGGCCGGCACCGACACCGGCGACGATTACACCATCCCCGGCGTCACGCTTCATCGCGAACTGGAGTTATTAGTGAAGGCGGGCCTCACGCCCATGCAGGCATTGCAGAGCGCCACCGTAATCCCGGCGCGATTTCTGGGATGGGACGCATCCGTCGGCGTGTTGAAGAAAGGAATGGTGGCCGATCTCGTCGTTTTGGAAGCCGACCCGCTCGCGGACATTCGGCACGTCTCGCGCATCGGCGGGGTCGCCGTTCGCGGACGCTATCTATCCAAACCTCAACTCGCGGCGATTCTCAGTGCGGTGAAATGAGCGCGCGCTTTGCGATTCTCGAGAGCGATGCGAGCAGCATACTCACGCCTACGTCCGGCTTCATCGCGCAAGCTGGATTCACGCACTCGCTCAGCCCCGCGCGCAATTGCACCTTCGCCTGCACGTATTGCTACGTGCCGACCATGGGCATTTACGGTGGCTTGAAGCCGGAGGATTGGAAGCGCTGGGGGCAGTTCACCACGTTCAAGCGCAATGCCCCGGAGTTGCTCGCGCGCGCGTTGCGCTCCGGCCAGATCATCTACTGTTCGCCGTTGGTGGACCCGTATCAGCCCGCCGAGGAGACTGAGCGAATGATGCCGCGCTTGCTCGACGTTCTCATTTCCCACCCGCCCCGAGTGTTTGTCGTGCAAACCCGCGGGCCGATGATCTTGCGCGACCTCGAACAGATCAAGGCGCTCGGCGACCGGACCACCGTACGTGTGAGTTTCTCGCTTACAACAAATCGCGAGGACATTCGACATCGATATGAGCCGCACTGCGCGACGTTCGAGCAGCGCCTCGATACCATCGCTCAGCTTCGCGAGGCGGGAATCGCTACCTACGCCACGCTTGCGCCGCTGCTGCCTGCCGATATCGACGAGCTTGCTTCGGCGGCCATCGCGGCCACCTGTCACAATTTGATTGGAGATCCGCTGCACGTTCGCGCGGTGAAGCGGCACGGCGCCACCACTCGCGAAGCGGCATACCGGATTGCCGAAATGAACGGACACACGGACTGGTTCAATCCCGAATTTCAGGACCGCATCGTGCATCGCATTGACGAGTTGGCGAAGGCGGCCGGGCGGCGCTTCGCAACAGGACCGGAGGGTTTTTCATGGTTGGCACAGAGCAATTAGCCGCGGCGGAAGTATTGGAACGGCTCGGCATTGAAAGCGAGAATTCAGGCGCTTGCCACAGCGAATGGATCCGCCGTCCCGAAGGTGGAGAGTTGATTTCGCACAGCCCCATCGATGGCCGGGAGCTTGCGCGTGTTCGCATGGCAAGTGAACGCGACTACGACGAAGTGGTCGACCGAGCGCACAGTGCGTTCCTGCGTTGGCGCATGGAGCCCGCCCCCAAGCGCGGCCTGATCGTGCGTGAAATCGGCGACGAACTGCGGCGTGCGAAGGACGATCTGGGCGCGCTCGTCACGCTCGAGATGGGAAAGATTCTCGCGGAAGGGCGCGGCGAAGTTCAAGAGATGATCGATGTCGCGGACCTCGCTGTCGGCCTGTCCCGCCAGCTCTACGGGCTCACGATGCACAGCGAGCGGCCGCTGCATCGGATGTATGAGCAGTGGCACCCGCTGGGCGCAACGGGCGTGATCACGGCGTTCAATTTCCCGGTGGCCGTCTGGTCGTGGAATGCGCTGATCGCCCTGGTGTGCGGCGACACGGTGGTGTGGAAGCCGTCGCTGAAAACGCCCCTCACCGCGATCGCCGTGCAGCATATCTGCAATCGCGTTTTAGAACGCCATGGCTGGAGCGGGATTTGCAATCTGGTCATCGGCGCCGACGCAGTTGTTGGCGACCGCATGTTGAACGATCGCCGCCTGCCTCTCATCAGTCTTACCGGATCGTCAGCGGTGGGACGGCGTTGCGCGCAGGTAGTTGGCGCGCGCTTGGGCCGCACGCTGCTCGAACTGGGCGGCAACAACGGCATCATCGTGATGGCCGATGCGAATCTCGATCTGGTGGTGCGCGCGGTCCTCTTCGGCGCGATCGGAACCGCGGGTCAGCGTTGCACCACGACGCGGCGCGTTTTCCTGCAACGCGGGATTGCTGGCGAAGTCACGCAGCGTCTCACTAGCGCATACGCACGCGTGCCCATTGGGGATCCGCTCGAGCCTGGAACGCTCATGGGTCCTCTGATCGATTCCACGTCTGTGCGCACTATGCAACACGGTCTCGAAACGATTCGCGAGCAGGGCGGGGAAGTGCTGTACGGCGGTGTTGCTATCGATAGGCCCGGCGGTTGCTTCGTGCAGCCAGCGCTCGTCAAGGCGCATCCCGGAATGCCGGTTCTCCAGCAGGAGATCTTCGCGCCCATTCTTTATCTGCTCGAATTCGACGACATTGATGAAGTGATTGCCTGGCACAACGGCGTACCGCAAGGATTATCGTCCGCGATGTTCACGACGAGCGCGATCAGAGCGGAAACATTTCTGAGCGCGCGCGGCAGCGATTGCGGGATCGCGAATATCAACATCGGCACCAGCGGCGCGGAGATCGGCGGCGCATTCGGAGGCGAGAAAGATACGGGCGGCGGACGCGAATCAGGCAGTGACTCGTGGAAGGCCTACATGCGCCGGCAGACCGTGACCATCAACTGGTCGCCCGATTTGCCGCTGGCGCAAGGCATCGAGTTCGAACTGTAGGTGACCAGTTTTTGCCGCCATCGGAGTCTACAGTGCAGGAGCACTTATGGATCTTTCACGCAGTCATGGCGGCATCAGTGGAGGCGATCGCGCGGATACCGGCGATCTGGAGGCCCGTCCGAACGATGGCGTCGGCCCGGGCGGATCGGGCGTTGAAGGCGGAGACGGCGGAGCGGAAGGACATCCGACGGCCAGCGCCGATGCACTGGCAGGCGGACCTACGGACGGCAGCCTGGGCATCGCCGAGTTGAGCGTCGACAGCGATCTCGATGACTTGACCATTCATGATGCGACCGATCCGGACCTGGGCTTGACCGGCATCGGCGATGTTCCCGCGCAGGATTGGGCGGCCGATACTGGCCCGACGCGCACGGGCGAGGCGTCGGCGCACGGCGTGGATCGCGAATTGGCGGACAAGGATCGAGGCCTGGGTGGAACGCGCATCGACTTGAGCTCGAAGCCGAAGACGACCGCGACGAAGAAATCGAAGAAGGGTTGACCGCTTACTTCAACGCCTGTCGCGCGAGGTAATGCGACAGATTCCGGTCGGGGGCGCGCAGAACTTCCCGCAGTACCTCGCGCGCCTCTTCATTGCGGCTCAGCGCCGCGAGTGCTAAGCCGCGATCGAGCGCATGGCCGTTCAGTAACCGTTCGGCCTGCTGCTTCCAATCGGGTACGCCCTGCTCTCGGGCGGCGAGTACTGCGAATACGCCCTTACCTGCCGAAGCCCGGGCGAAATGCTGGCGCGCTTCGTCCGGCTTACCCTGTTGTTTCGCGATGAGCCCTTGATAATACTCAAATCGCGGACCGCGCAGAATCGCGTCGCCGCTTGCGAAATCGAGATCTTTCACCTTCCCTGGAAAATGCGGCATCGCGGTGTGTTTCGCCAATGCCTCTTTTAGCCGGACCTCGGCATACACTTCGCCTACGTTCGCCCCACCCTCTTCCTTTTCGAAGTGCCTGTTGTGGAATAAGCGCTCGGCATCATCGAATCGCCCTACTTCGGCATAGGTCAAGGCTAAATCAAGCGCGAGCGAAGTGGGCATGTTGGTGCGGTCCGGGTATCGTTCTAACACATCGGCACGGTCCGCCGCCGGCCGTCCCAGAATGCTCATCGCCTGAGTCAGTCCCTTGTATACTTCAACGTTTGCCGGATCGGCCTTCAACCCTTCACGCAAAACATTGACGGCGCCCTGCTCATCACCCTTCAACACCAGCAGAGTCTGGCCCAGATTGCGATGGAGCACCGGAATGCCGGGGTCGAGCCGGCGTGCCGTTTGCCACTCCGCAATCGCTGAATCGACCACCCCCGCCGACAGCCGCAAGCTGCCCAGGAGGAAATGCGCCGTCGCATCGTCGGGATTGCGTGCAATCGCCTGCTTGAGGATAGTCAGCGTCGTGGGGCGGTTCGGGAACACATAACGCGTCGACATGCGCGATGCTGCGCGATAGTCGGCATTTCCGCTCTCGCCCAATTTGTCGCGGCAGTAAGCCCGGTAATAAGCGATCAGGACGTGTTCTTGTGGCAGCACCGTCCCGGGCTCGGCCTCATCGGGCGAGTGTTTCGGGTAATCGCGCGATAGCAGGTTCAACGCATCGCGATACAGGCCCAGGTTCATGTAATCGACGGCGATCTCGAGAACGCGTTCGGGATCGGAGCCAAGGTGGACAAACAACTCATCGTCGGACGTACCCATCATGGTCAGCTCATAACGCAGCCAGGAACTCGTGGGATCTTCAGTGAAACACCTCGCCGCAAGCTCGCGAGCCTGAGCAGTATCCCCGGTAGCCCGCAGCAGCGCGACTTCCGCCGCCCCCGCGCGCACCATCGACGGTTCGTCCGCCAGCGCTTCCCGCAGCAGACGCAATGCATCGACTGTACGCTTCTCCCGCGCCGCTAATTGCGCCAGCGCGAAACGTGCGGCGGCCCGGAATTGCGGCTGGCGCTGCGCTCCCTCCCATTGAGCGCGTGCATGCGCCTCATCCCCTAGTCCCGCATAGCCATGACCCAAGTAATACTGCACCTCGGCATCGTTACTCGAGTGCTGTTGCGCCCTCTTCAGATACTCAACGCCCGCCTCATAATCCTTCACAGTTACTGCAAGCCGTCCCGCCGCCCTGTTCAATTCGAAAGAATCAGGGTTACGCTCGAGCGCACTCCGGTAGGTGCTGAGCGCGGCTAATAACTGCCCGTTCAGTTCCTGGTCGGCCCCATGCTCGATCGGATCGGCCTCGCGCTGAACCGTGGGTTGCTGCCCCGTCTTGATTTCCGCCTGCGGCGTCCAGTCGTAGGTGTCTTCGGTATGCGCCAGCAATATATTTCCTTTGCCGTCGCTCAGCTCGAAGCTGCACCGGCCATTGGGCGCGTTGTCCAACTCGCGCGTGAATGTCCTTGCCGGGTCAATCGTCTCTCGCGTATCGAGCAGAACACGCTTGCCATCTGACACACGAACGTGCGCGGCCGGAATCGGACGATTCACGTTCAAACTAACGCGCAACTTGCCTCCGTCCCGAGTCATGAATACGACGCCATTCAGGTTGGCGCGTGAGATACCGCCAATCTCGCGCACGGGCATCCAATACTCGCTGAATTGAGTCGTCGATTGCGGCGGCAGAAACGCGTACGTCTCCTGATTCCGAAACAGTCCGGCCTGTATCTCGATATAGCCGCTATTGTTATCCGAAAGCGCCTTTCGCCAATCGAGTCCGTCCGGGTCCACGCCCCACGACCACACCTTCTTTCCCGGCAAATCCGCATAGTCGGCGTAGTGCACCACGCCTGAGTTCCACTTCGGATGCCACACGCCCATGAACGGCTCGCGGCTGCCGTGGACAAATTGGGACACAGGTCCGGCGGTCTGATTCTTGATCAAAGACACGTCCATCCCCTCATGGTTCACCGGCCAGGTGTCCACATAAGTGAATCCATGACTCGCCGAATAGCGCATCGGATAATACAACTTCGAATCATCAGTGACTTCTGCCGCCGCATTGTTCCACCAGTAATACCGATGCCGCATCATGTCGCGGTTATAAAGCGTTACTCGCTCCTCCAGCACTGTCGAGCGCGGACGCAGTATCAATTCGACGCGCCATTGCATCCCGTAAGGCCGGTCGATGTTGCCCACGAACACGGAGCCGCTTCCATCGGGATTGTTGCGCCACGCGAAATCGACGGGTGACATCGACATCCAGTTGTGTGACACAGGAAAGTTGAATTCGATGCCGAAAGCGGCCCACGCGCCTCGATAGCCAATGAGTTGCTTCTTCAACGACGGGTTGGCGTAGAACATCTCGCGGCCGTTGATCTTGTCAGTGCAACTGTACAAATGGCCGCCGATATCGGGCAGCACGGAACACTTCAAATATTCGTTCTCGAGGTAAACCGCCCGTAGCGCCTTGTCCGCCCGCGTGCCCGTCAAGTGCGTACGCAGTGTGTATGGATAGCTGTACTTGATATTCGAAAAAGCATCGAATGGCGGGTTCACATCGGGCAACCCCTCCTCATACACCGGAAGAGTCAGTTTGCCCATCCACACTTTCACCTGCGCGGGCGCATTCAGGGCGATCGCCGCGCTCATCAAAGCCACCGAAACGAGTCTCATAACAACCACCTACTTCTGGAGCGCCCAAGCCATCCCGTCCGGCTGTTTGCCCGCGTCGATCTTGCCAATAACTTCAAGCGATTTAAAATCTATCACCGCGACGTAATCGTCGGGTGTACACGCGACATACACACGCGAGCCGTCCGGATCCATCTGGATGCCCGCCGCGCCTCGTCCCAACTTGATACGCTTCTTCTCGGTCTTTGTCGCCGGGTCGAAGATCGCCAGGTCGGGCCCACTCAGGCTCGAGACAAATACTGACTTGCCGTCGGCCGTGAATTTCAGCCTGTTTGCGCCGCGCACGTTCGCCTGGAGCGTCTGCGTCACCTTCTTCGTCTTCAAATCCAGGATAGATATGGTCCCGTCCTGCGCGTTCGCCGCCCATAGCTCATCCCCATTGGGCGACACGTCGAACCCCTCCGCGCCGCGGCCCACCTCGACCACCGTTTCGTCCCAATCGGTTGTTGGCGGAAGCCCCGGACGGCGTCCTTCGCGGGTGGTCTTATCGATGATCGTCATCGTCGCGGAACTGACGTTCGAGGTGATCATCCGCTTCTGATCTTCAAAAACATAAATCATATGTGTGCGATTTTGTCCGGTGCCCATAATCCAATCCACCTTCTTCGCCACAGGATCGTAACTGCCGATCACCTTCGCCGCCTCCGCCGTAAACCAGACCTTGCCGCCCACGAACATCAGGCCGTGCGGACCGCGCAATGGACCGAGATCGACGGGCGGCAGTGCCTTCTGGGCATTGAGGTCCACAACCGTAATCGTGTTGTATGCGCCTCCCCCGTAATTCGAAATGAAAGCGTACTTGCCGTCGCTGGACGCGACCACCTCGTGCGGATCGGGGCCCGACGGCACGCGAGCGATCACGGTCCGCGTCGCCGGATCCAAAATCGCCAGCGTCTGATCGGCCTTTGATAAGATCAGCAACGCGGAATGCGGAGTGCTTCCGCCTGCGAATGCCACGGCGCATGCGCAAGCCCACAACCAAATCCTGAGCGTCATATTCAGACGATACCCCACTCTGCCGCATTGATAGCGCAAAATGGTTCTGTCAGCGTATGTCATCACCAGCATTCATTCGAACCAGCCTCATCGCCGTCCTGTTTGCTTGTCTCGCCAACGGAGTCCGTAACGACCGTTGGACCGTAATCGGTCCGGGCGGCGGCGGAGCGATGTTCTATCCCGCGATCAGCCCGCATGATCCGAGATTCGTGATCCTCGGCTCCGACATGACGGGATCGTATCTCACCCGCGATAGCGGGAAGAGTTGGCGCATGATCAATCTGCGCGGCGTTCCGCGCTTCTTCGTCTTTGACCCTTCGAATGCGAACATACTATATACGCGAACGACGGGGCTGTGGCGCAGCAGCAATGCGGGCACGACTTGGGAACTGGTCTACCCCGATCCGATGACCGTTACCGGCATATCGATGATCGACGACCATGCCGAGGAGCGCTTCGAAAGCGCGGATCCTGGGGCGGCCGAAAATATTCAGTCGCTCGCCATTCATACGACCGATAGCCGCCACCTTTATGCTCTCTTCAGCAACACCCAACGCCGGCTGACAGCGCGCGAATCGACCGATGGCGGCCGCACCTGGAAATCGATGGATCGCGAATCGCCGCCGGGCGCCGCGTGCATCTACGCCGCAAAGGACGGGCGTGTGCATATCGTCGCGTCCACCGGGCCGGAGCCGTTCACAGATGTCTCGGGCGCCTTCGACGAAGCCGGAGGATTCGTTGCCTATGGCGCGGCAAAGGGCGGAGTCTATGTGTCACGCGACGACGGCAAAACGTGGACCCGCACCGGCGCCGCGGGACAGTTCCAGGCGATTGCAGCCGCCCCATCCCGGGCCGCGACCGCGTACGCGAGCTATCGCAATCTGAACGAGGGCGATAAGCAATACTTCGGAGTCGCGAAGACCACCGACTACGGCGCAACGTGGAATCCCGTCTGGAAAGAGAGCGGCAAGAAGTCGCCGCAAGTGGACGACGGGTGGGTGAGCGAGCGCTTCGGCGCGGGTTGGGGCGATCTTCCGTTGAGCCTCGCGGTCGCGCCATCAAATCCCGACCTCTGCTACGCCACTGATCTGGGCCGCACGTTGCGCTCCTCCGATGGCGGCGCGACATGGACCGCGGCCTACACTCGGCGTGTCGCAACTGGAGCGTGGACCACCACGGGCCTCGACGTCACGACCACCTACGGCGTTCACGTCGACCCGTTCGATCCGCGTCACATCTTCATCGACTACACCGATATCGGCCTGTTTGCGAGCGATAACGGCGGCGCAAGCTGGCATAGTGCGACACAGAACGGAGTCCCGCGCCCTTGGATTAACACTACCTACTGGCTCGTATTCGACCCGGAGGTTCGCGGCCGTATCTGGGCGGTGATGAGTGGCACACACGATCTGCCGCGTCCGAAAATGTGGCGGCGCACTCCTGTGTCGCGATTCCGCGGAGGTGTAGTCCGCAGCGATGACGGCGGCAAAACGTGGCGGCCGCTCACCAACGGCATGCCGCAGACTGCTGCCACGCACATCTTCATCGACCGCCGCGCCGGCTCATCGCGCCGCCTCTTCGTGACTGGTTTCGGCACGGGCGTATTCCGCTCCGATGACGGCGGCGATACCTGGAATCTCAAGAACTCCGGCTTGCCCACCGAGCCGTTTGCCTGGCGCATGGCTCAGGATCGCGACGGTGCTCTGTATGTGGTGATCGCCCGTCGAAGTGAAGATGGCAGCATCGGATCGAGCGGCGATGGCGCACTCTACCGGTCGCGAAACGGAGGCGATTCGTGGGAGAAGGTCGCGTTGCCCGAAGGCGTGAACGGACCCAACGGGCTGGCTATCGATCCGGCCGATCCACGCCGCCTGTATCTCGCAGCGTGGCGCCGGAAAATCGAAGGCCCGAATGGCGGCGGCGGAATTTACGTGTCGGCCGACGCGGGCGCGACTTGGCGTCACACGCTGGCCAACGACCAGCATGTTTACGACGTCACCATCGACCCGGAGAACGCATCGATTTTGTACGCCTGCGGGTTTGAGTCCTCTGCGTGGCGTTCCACCGATCGCGGCGCGAGTTGGAAGCGGATCCGCGGGTATAACTTCAAGTGGGGTCATCGCGTCATCCCCGATCCTCGCGACCGCTCCAAGGTCTTCATCACGACCTTTGGAGGGAGCGTCTGGCACGGTCCGGCGGCGGGCGACCCCAATGCAGCCGAGGACATCGTCACGCCGGCGGCGGCGTTCTCTCGCTAGTACACTGGTGCCATGAAATGTTTGTATGCCGCTGCGATTCCGCTCCTCATCCTCAGTCCTCTGGCCGCCGTTGACACGCCAGGGTTCCGCGATCTCTTCAACGGCAGGGATCTCAGCGGCTGGGTGAACGTGAACACGGACCCGAATACGTGGTCAGTGAAGAATGGCGAGATCGTCTGTACTGGCCATCCCATCGGAGTTATGCGCAGCGATCGCGAGTACGAGAATTTCATTCTGCACATCGAATGGAAACACATTGAGCCGGGTGGCAACTCAGGCGTCTTTGTGTGGAGCGACGCGCGTCCGCAGGAGAAGAGCCGTCTGCCGAACGGCATCGAGGTGCAAATGCTGGAATTAGACTGGGTGAATCTGAACAAGATCAACGGCGAACCCGCGCCGCTCGCGTACGTACACGGCGAACTGTTTGGCGTCGGGGGAGTCGAGACCACGCCCGATAATCCGCGCGGCCGCCGCAGTAAGTCGATCGAGAATCGCTGCAAGCCCAAGGGCGAGTGGAATGTCTACGACGTGGTATGTGTCGACGGAGTTATTAAACTCTCGGTCAACGGGAAGTTCGTAAACGGGATCAGCCGCTCGACTCAGAAGAAGGGTTACTTGTGTCTTGAATCAGAGGGCGCTGAGATTCATTTCCGCAACATTCGCGTGCTCGAATTGCCGCCGGGCGTGTGAGTCTTCGACCGCGGCCCCAGTTCAATCGCCTCAACGCCTGTGATTTTCGCGCCATAAACGGTGAAGCGCAGAACTGTCCGGACCTTGTGCCAGCCGTGGTAACCGCAAGCTCCCGGATTCATGTGGACCAGGTCGAGATCGATGTCCCGCATAACCTTGAGAATGTGCGAGTGCCCGCAGATGAACAACCCCGGACGGGCGAGTTGGATCTCTTTCCTCGCCCGTGGATCGTAGTTGCCGGGATAGCCGCCGATGTGCGTCATGTAAACGCGAACGCCTTCGCAATCCCAGACAAGATCGTGAGCTAACTCCGTCCGGATCCCGGCGCCATCCACATTTCCGTAAACGGCGCGCGTCAGCTTGAATTGCCGTAATCGCGTCAGCACATCGACATCGCCGACATCGCCGGCGTGCCACACCTCGTCGCACTCGCTGAAGTACGTGAAAATTGAGTCGTCGAGTTCTCCGTGTGTATCCGACAACAAGCCGATTCGCACACGCGTGTTAGGACGAAAGCGCTGCCTGGAGCATCGCCTTTGCGTAGCCCACATTGTAGATTTCGGCTGCGAATCCGCCCCCGCCCGGGTACTGGTTTCGAATCCCTTTCGCCCGGTCAATATCGATCGCTCGCGGATGTTCGGGATACAAGCCGCGTGGATACTTCTGCCGCACTAATTCCTTCATCACGGCAAACATGTTCACGACGCCTTCGTCGATGAACACTTCCGTGTAGTCAACGTACGGCTTCCTGACTCGCACGTTTCTGAAATGAACGTGATTGATGCAATCGCGCTCGCCCAACCAGCGCGCTACAGCCACCGGATCCTCGCCCATTTCGCGTGACACTCCGCAGTCGAACGTCATGCCGTTATACGGGCTTTTCACCAGGTTGATGTACTGCTTCCAGTGCTCGAAGGTGCCCATCAACTGCTCCGATCCGCGGCTGAGCGGCACCGGCGGATCGTTCGGGTGCAGCGCCAGGCGCACGTCCGCCTTCTCCGCTTCGGGCACGACGGCTTTCAAAAAGTGCTCGGCTCGCTTCAACTGTTCGGCGCGAGTGTGCGTGCCGATGTTCTCTCGAAGCGGCAAGTTCTTCGATAACTCGTAATCGTAGGCGGTGTAACCAGCCCCGCCGCGGCCGATCTCTTCTTTGTAGCCTTCGATCAGCCGGTACGCGTAAAAGTTGTACTCGATGACAGGCAGGCCAACCTTACCCGCAGCGCGGATGGAAGTAATAACATTGTCGATCTGAGCGTCTGCGCCCGGCTTCCCGTGGATCACATCGTCAAACCCGCCAATCATCATGTTGATAATCGACACGCCGCCGGCTTTGTACTTGTCCATGCGTGCGCGGAGGTCCGCCTCGCTCCAGGGAGCTCTGGGACCGCCCATTAACACGTAATCGACGCCAATCTGTTTGAAGGCCCGCACCGCCGCTTCGTCGGGGTTCGGGGGCCCACCGAGGCAGATTTTCGGCGCCCCGGCACCGGTTGCCGGAGGCCACGCGACCTGAGCGCCGGCCAATTCCGCGGCTGCGATTGCCGCCGCTGCGGTCTGAAATAGATGTCGTCGTGATAACCCGCTGCTCATTTCACCTCCGTCTTACTCCGAATCTCCTGCAAGCGCGTCTTCAAATACTCCTGATACTCCTTCTTTAACTCCGGATCCTTAGGACTGCCATAGATTTCGGACGACTTATACTTGCCCTCATCGAATTTCTTACGCGTCCACTCATCGTGAATGTGCACGGTGTCAGCGTTGTCTAACACAGCAGTCACAAGCTGCGGCGGAATAAAGTAAACACCTTCCTGATCGCCGATTACCAGGTCCCCCGGCATAACAGTCACTTTTCCGATCCGAATTGGTACGTTGATGCCGGTTAACATCACATTTGAGATGTAGCTCGGGTGAGCGTGCCGGAAGTAGGCAGGCATATCCATCTCCGAGATCCCTTCCAGGTCACGGATGCTGCCATCCACTACCAAGCCGCCTCCCTTGGTCGCCTTCATCACATAGTAAAACAGGTTATCTCCGACGATCGTGCCGTCTTCTTTCTTGCCGTTCAAGTCGACGACGAGCACGTCGCCGGGCTGAAGCATATCGATCGCAACTTGATTATTCAGGCCGTCGATGCCCTTGTCCTTCGCCTTTTTATTCATCGTCGCGGAGACGTCCGGGCGCATCGGCATGAACTGGACAGTAAACGCGCGCCCAACCATCTTCTTTCCCGGATGTAGCACCTTGAACTCGTCTTCGTACTGATTCCGGAAACCCTTGCCGGGTAAAACCGCGAAGATCTCCTCTGCCGAGAGCCCTTTTGCTCTCTCCATCAACTGATCGGGCACCTTGGGCCTGCCATCGGGAAACCGCTCGAACGGGTTCTGCGACGTGTACTCGATCATGTCTTCCTTGCTCAACCTGTTCAATTGAGCATTGGCCGTACCCGCTGTCGCCAGCAGGGTGACGGCCGTGATTACGCAGCTTATGGGTTTAGTGATTGTGATACGAGTCATAGACACTTACCAGGCTAAGACGCAGCATCAGATTCATCAGAGGCTGACCTGCGAACGATGCAGTGGTCTGATCTCCTGTTATCTTTCCGAATAGTTGAGGGCTCTTGAAATCCACTTGCAACCTGTTCCCGTTATTGGAAAAAACGCAAGCAGTCCTACGGTGGAACGCGTGTTCTTCATGGAACCCCCAGAACGCCAAAGTCTATCTTGGGGTTAGTATACATCTGCCTGCCGCACAAATCAGGACAGTAAACGCCGGTAACGAAGTTCGGCGTGAACTAACTCCTTCCTCGCCTCCGCGCGGAGAACCTGAAGATACTCCATCACCGCATCGTATTCGCCTTTGCCCGCCATCTGGGCGCGGAATCTGGCCACCTCGTCGTCACTCGGCCGTTCTGGAAACCTCTGCAGTGCATCGTGAACGTCCGGCCATTCGCGGCCGAGATCCTCGTCTACGTCCATCAACATCTGTTGGACGGCTTGGATGTGGGCCGCGCCGATCGTGTCGTACATGAAACGCGAGTTCCGATTCTGCAGTTCCACTCGCGTCGCCACCATCTCCTTATATAAAGGTGCGAGATCGGCGGCCGCATCGGAACCGTAAAACGCAGGCCGGTTAAATACGGCAAGAGCATCGCGCAACTGATCCGCGGCTTGAACGCGCCTCGGATCCACCGGAATGCCGTTAAAAGACTTTCGCCACGGCCGGAAGAAGTGCCGCAGGATGACGTATCCGCCGACTCCCGCGACCAGGATGTAGACCCACGGACTGCTCTCGTGGCGTTGTGCCGCCGTATCGTCCGGAGCCGAGGCCGATGAACGGTCGGACCGGGAATATAAACTCAGCGGCGTGTTGTCCGATGCGGAGAATATCAGAAATCCCGCTGTGATCAGCACTGCGGCCGAAGCGAGTACAGACGGTACGGTTAGCGCCGAGTTGAAGAATCGATGCTTCATACGAAACCCGAAAGGATCAATTATATACACGGTCGGCCCTGCCGCGATTCGTCCGAAGAAACCTGCGTCCGCCCTCGCGTGTCTCCCCGGGCATGCGGTACGCACTACTCTTTCTTTGTACATCGCGTCCTGGTCGAAGGTGCCCCATACTCGTTCGACGGAGCCAACCCGCTCTCGCGCACCATCCACGAAGCAAAAACCGGGCCGAATCCGGTGGGCATCGCGCCCCGGATTAGCGGCCCGGTTGCAGGTATTCAACTTCGGAAATGAGCGTTATTGCTCCACTGGTTTCAACGATGAGGGAGCGCGCGGAACGGCGGGCGGCTTGGGCGCCACCGCCGGAACAGCGGCCACCGTCTCGGATGCTTTGCGGACGGTGATGGATCCGCGTCCCGTCGTCAACACCACGCGCGGACCATCGCCTGAGCCCCGCAACGTTGCGCCGCGCCCTTCGCTGCGGCCTTCGAACGCGGGGTTGAAGTCGTTCGTAATTTCACCACGGTCCGTTGTCGCCGCCAGTTGCACTTTGGCTTGATCGGGCAACGCCAAATCAATATCGCCCGATCGCGTGTGCACGTCCATCTTGGCTACTGCCGCTGCAGGACGCAGTTCGATATCGCCGCGGTCGACGGTCAAATCGATGCTTTGCGTGAAGCCCAGAATCTGAACATCCTTGGACCGTGCATTCAGGCGAATCGGCCCCGTCACGTTGCTTGCGTTCAAATCGGAGAGGCTCATGCGCATCTGTCCGGGGACGCTCTGCGCGGCGAACTCCATCCGGTCGGATTCGAACCGCACCGGCTGGGCCAGCGCTCGAAATTGGACCGTGCCGCTGTACTTGGCGGCGATGGTCACCTCGCCTCCGACATCCTGCAGTTCGAGATCGGATCCGCTGCCTTTCAGCTCCACCGCCCCTTTCACGTTCACCACACGCACGATGTCGCTGCGCCGCGTGTCGACGCGTACGCTGCCGCCGATGTTTTGCAGACGTACCCCAGCGTTGTCGCTCACCACCTCGACGTTGCCCCCCAGATCGGTGATGTCGAAGTCGCCGTAGCGCCCCACCGCCTCCAACGACGCGCCGCGCGGAACCGTAATCTCCAGGTCTTCAGTGATCCGGGACGGGCTGTCGCCGACGCGGTCCTGATTGGTGCGAAGGATCACGCGGTCGCCGTTCACGACCAACTGGAGTGGCGACGCCTGATCGGCCGTGTTGGCGTTTTCCTGCTTCAGAGCGCGAATCGACTTGCGCCCCGACACAACCACCTTGTCGCCGTCGCTTCCAGCGATGCGCGCATTGCCTCGAAAACTCTCGATCACGATACGGGCGTTCTTCGGCGCTGCGACGGTTTGCTGCGCGAGCGGATAATCGAATGCCTCGCCGAACATCTCGAGACCGCCGATGCGCATGCGGCCATTCGGAAACCAGGATGAGTGATGTGCCGCATGGGCCCCCGCTCCGATAACGCATAACAGAATCACCAGCACCCACTCGCCGCCCGAGATGCCGTTCACCGGCAATGCCCTGCGCCGCACGGCCCAGAACAGAATCTCAGCCAGCCGCAGAACGCCCCACGCGATCAGAATGAAGGGCCAGTAGTCGGCCAGGAAATCGAATAGGGGCAGCCACGGAAACAGATTGCGCGCGAGAAACAGAACGCCCACCGCAATCAGAATCAGAGGCCCGACAATCGATGCGCGTCTCATCACACCTTCCCTCCTTCGGGCATGCCCGGATATCCAGGGCCCTCGGGCGCTGCCGCTCGTTCGGCCAGCTTCAGGATTCCGAACACGATGATCAACAGCGGCCAGGTTCTTCCAAAGCTGAACTGTCCGAAATGATCGATCGCCAACAGGATGCCGAGCGTGATCATCATCACCGGACCGCGCACGGCCTGGATCAGATTAGCGTTGCTCATTGGCCGCCTCCGCCGCGGGCGCGGTCAGCCGCGAGTACAACATATAGGCTCCCAGGATGATGAGAAACACCGGCCAGTACCGTGCGACATCATGGAAACGGATCAGGTTCAAATTGTTTAATAGGAACACGAAGCCGATCGCAATCAGGATCACCGGCCCAACCGGGAACCGGCTCGAGCGGCCCCGCAGCGGGAACAGACTGGAGAACTCGTCGACGGGCTCACCCAATTGCCGCCGCTTCGCCGTGTGGTACGCCTCAAATGCCATGTAGAAGAACCAAGCCGCAATCAACAGGCCGAACAAGGGTTCACCGCCAGCGCCGCTGCTGATCAGGCTGATCAACGTGCCAAGCACCAGAACGTGGATCAGGCCCTTGGCGTACTGGCCGTTGTATATCGCGCCCACGCCGGGAATTAAGCCCAGAATAAAAGCCAATCCGGGCGATACTCCCAAGTTCGGCACGGCCCCTGCCGGCGGGGGAACGGTCGGCGCCGCGGTGTATGGCGAATAAGCTGCGGCAGCCGGACCGGCATTCATCGTCTGTTCTACTGGCATATGTTCCTCACAAAAAACGGTTCCTTGGGCGCTCTTCGTACAGCTCTGGCACAGGGCTTTCCCGCACGATCGGCAATAGGCGACCGCGGCTACATCGGGATGATTGGCGCAGTTCATTTCAGTTCTCCAACGGCTCGTTATTTCTTCTGGCCTTTCTCGGCCCCGGGTTTTGCGGCCCGGTCCGCATCCGCCTGATCGGTCCACTCGCGCAGGCGGCTCTGAATCTCGAACACCACGCGCAGGCTGTCGTAATACTTCATGCCGCGCTCCCATGTCCGGTGCGTGCGGTCCTCAACGGCGGTCCACACCTTCACCGGATCCAGATCCGACGGGCTCAACTGCCGCACCTTGATGCCGGCGAAGCGCCCCAACATCGCAAACGACAGGACGGTCATCGCCATACCCATCGCGAACCGCGGCTGCAACACCGGTTCCAGCCAGTTGGCCCGGAACCGCCGCCACGCCGACGGTGACACCGAATGCTCTGCACGGCGCGCCGCGGGAAGCTCGAACAAAATCCGCGTGACAAGCTCGGCCGGGGGCTCCACCACAGCCGCGCGTTCCATGAACGCCACCGCCGCTGCCGAGTCGCGGGCCATCTCCGCACACGCGGCGCATCCGGCGAGATGGCGCTCTACGGCGGACTTCGGCTCGCCGTGGAGTGTTCCGTCCACGTAGTCGCAGAGCAGAATTTCCAGATCCGCGCAGTTCATACGTTCCTCATGCCGTCACGTTTTGGCGGCGCAGCACGCGCGCCAGTTCCGCACGGCCACGGTTCAAACGGCTCTTCACCGTGCCTTCCGGAACATTCAACACTCGCGCAATCTCGCGGTATTCCATCTCTTCCAGATCGCGCAGGATTACGGTCTCTCTCAACTCCGGCGACAGCTTGGCCAGCCCCGCTTGCAACAACTCGCTCGCCTCGCGCCCGGCCAGCATGGAATCGGTCCGCGCCGATATTCCCGTTCTCTCTTCGAGCATCGGCATCTGGTCCTCAATCGAATCGGACAGACGGTCCAGCTTGGTTCGCCGGTAATGATCGATCAACAGATTCCGCGTCAGCCGCGTCAACCACACCTGGAACGATCCCTCGCCCGAACGGAAACTTTTCACACTCCGGAACACCCGCAGGAATACCTCTTGCGTCAGATCCTGCGCTTCGTGATCCGAACCCGTAAAGCGGTAACAGATGGCATACACGCGCCGGGTGTGAACCTTTACCAGATCTTCCCAGGCGGCATCCTCTCCCCGCATGCAGCGCTCCACCAACTGGCTATCGAGATCCAAGGCCCGTCCTGTGGCGTGCGCGCAAAACGCAGGCCAGCTTATCGCCGTCTGCGTTGCTTGCGCCAATTCCGCCATTTGAAGCCTCGCCTCCGGGTGGTCCCGGCTGCCTTATTACCTTCCAGTAATTAGAACGAGTCTGAGTCATTGAAAGTTCACGGAATCGAACAGCGGTGCGGCCCCGGCAGGCGCCCGGTGGTCCGTTCCGGTGTAGACTAACATTCTAGCCGCAAGTAGCACTTGGAGGAGCCATCGCCCGCAGTCTGTCCAACCGCACCGCCGCCATTCTGGTGCTCGTCATTCTGGCGGTCGCCACCTTTGTTGTTTACCGCTGGCGTACCTCGGGTTTCGAATGGCGCCTGTTTCTGGCCACCTTTGAAGGCGTTCATCGCGGGTGGCTGGCTTTGAGCGCGCTCATCATCCTGGTCACCTATTATGGCCGGGCCTTACGCTGGCAGGTGATGGTGCGGCCGCTCCGGCCCGACTCGAGTTCCTGGCGCATCTTCATCGCCACCGCAATCGGTTTCACCGCGATCGTTTTCTTCGGCCGCGCCGGCGAACTCGTGCGGCCTTACCTGATCTCGGTGAAGGAGCGTGTTCCCTTCTCATCGCAAATGGCCGCATGGTTATTGGAACGGGTGCTCGACCTGCTGATGGTGCTGGTGATCTTCGGCATTGCCCTCTCGCAGGTGCCGCGCACGGGTCTCACGCCAGGCCCGCATTTGAAAATTCTGCTGCAGGCCGGAGGCACCATCATCGGTGTTGCGGGCGTGGGCTGCCTGGGCCTGTTGCTCGCCTTCCGCCACTTCACATCCGCGATGCACGAACGCCTGCTCGCGTCCATCACCTTCCTGCCCGCGGCGCTGCAGCAACGCATCGGGAGTGTCCTCGCCGCATTCTCCCAGGGTTTCGGATCGACGCGCGGCAATACGTTCATCCTGCAATTGCTGGCTTACTCCATCCTCGAATGGCTGATGATCATCGCCTGCTTCCTCAGCATCTTTCACGCATTCCCCGCCACCGAACGCTTCTCCACCACCGACATCATCATCTTCATGGGCTTCGTTTCGCTCGGCTCGGCGATTCAGATTCCGGGCGTCGGCGGGGGTATGCAGGTCGCAGCCGTTCTGGTCCTTACGGAGCTGTTCGGTTTGAAGCTGGAGGCCGCCAGCGGCTTCGCGGTAGCGCTGTGGCTGGTGACCTTCGTCGTCATCGTACCGCTCGGGTTGGTCCTGGCTTTCCGCGAAGGACTGACTTGGGGCAACCTGAGGCACGTTTCCGAGGAGCCCGCGCCATGAACTGCCCATTCTGCGCCCATCGCGAAGACAAGGTGATCGACTCCCGCGAAAGCAAGGAAGGCGACGTTATCCGGCGGCGCCGCGAATGCCTCTCCTGCGCACGAAGATTTACCACCTATGAACGCAGCGACGAAATCCCTTATATGGTCATCAAAAAAGACGGGCGCCGCGAGAAGTTCGATCGTCAGAAGGTGTTGGGTGGGCTACTGCGGGCCTGCGAGAAGCGTCCTGTTCCTATGGCTAGGCTGGCGGAAATTGTCGACGAGGTAGAAACAAACCTGGCCGATAGTACTGACCGTGAACTGGCTACCACCGGGATCGGGGAACTCCTGATGGACCGTCTGAAGGGGTTGGACAAGATCGCTTATGTGCGCTTTGCATCCGTGTACCGGGATTTCCAGGACGTCGAGGCTTTCATCGCCGAGCTCAAAACGGTTATGCTTAAGAGATCCTGACCCGATCTTATGGCCATCCTTTGTTCCTTCGGTTACCTTGCGAGGGGCAGTGGACACTTTGCTGTAACCAAACGGACCCGGAAACATCTTTAAAACAGAGCCTTAACTTCGTGTTGGAACAATGGTATAATCGATCCGGCCTTTGCGGTCGGAATCCGGCGTTACCTTCGAAGCCAAGCCGAATGTGGCGGCGGACCGTTATCAAACAGAATACCCCAACAGCAAACGAATCAAAAGCCAACAACAGATTGGGGAGGTGAAATTAACACTGTGGACCAATTCGAAGACCATTTTCTAACGGACGCTCATGAGCCTCTGGGCCTTCCTTTCGATGAGGAAGCCGCATTTTTCCATCCAGAGGAAGTACACGATGAGGAGTTCCCGGCCGGACAGCCCGCCGAGGAATCGATTTACACCGACGACCCCGTCCGCGTTTACCTTCGCGAGATGGGTGCGGTACCACTGCTGACTCGCGAAGGCGAGGTTGATTTGGCCCGCCGCATGGAGCGCGGAAAGCTGCGCATGCAGAAGGCCATCAGCCGCTCTGCTCTGGTTCAGCAGATGATTGTCGAAATCGCTGAGCAGATCAAGCGCGGCGCCGAAGAGTTGGACATCTACGTCGACCTGGGCGATGTCGAGGACGGCTCTGCCGCCGACAGCAAGAAGCGCGCCGACATCAAGCAGCAGTTCTTCGACGTCTCGGCTCTGCACAAGAAACAGGCGCAGTTGAGCGAAAAGGTGGAATCCATCGCTCCCGCGAACAAAAAGCTCCGTCGCAAGTGGCTCAGCAAGCTGGCCCGCTGCAAGGTGGAGACCTCGCGCGCGATCCGTGCGATTCCGTGGCAGCTTCCGCGCTGGAAGCACTTCACCAAGGAGATCGAGCGCACCGCCGATGAATTGTTGCACCTCACCGCCGAGTTGCAGCGCGTCGAGGACAAGGGCATCCAGATTAACCAGCTTCGCATCCGCGAATTGCGCCGCGAAATCAAAAAGCGCGAATCGCTCGCGGGCGCCTCGCTCGGTGACATCAAGCATTCGCTGGCCGTGATTCGTCAGGGCGAGATCGAGGCTGAGCGCGCTAAGAAGGATCTGGTCGAGGCCAACCTCCGCCTAGTCGTTTCGGTAGCCAAGAAGTACGTCAACCGCGGCCTGCACCTGCTCGACCTGATTCAGGAGGGCAATATCGGGCTGATGCGCGCCGCCGACAAGTTCGAATACCGGCGTGGTTATAAGTTCTCGACCTACGCCACGTGGTGGATCCGTCAGGCCATCACGCGCGCCATCGCCGACCAGTCGCGTACCATCCGCATCCCCGTTCACATGAACGAGAGTATGAACAAGTTCCTGCGAGCCACGCGTGAGCTCGAAAAGGAACTCGGACGCGCGCCGACCAACGAAGAGATCAGCCGCCGCATGGACATTCCGGTGGAGAAGGTCCAGAAGCTCAAGACCATCTCTCGCGATCCGGTGTCGCTCGAAACCCCCGTCGGCCGCGATGGTGAGTCCGCCTTGGGCGATCTCATCGAGGACCGTTGGGTAGGCTCTCCGGTCGACGCTGTGATCGATTCGAACGTCCGCGACGAGACCGCGAACATCCTCAAGACGCTCTCGCCGAAAGAGGAGAAAGTGATCCGTCTCCGGTTCGGAATCGGCTGCGAGCGCGAGCATACGCTCGAAGAGATCGGGCAGGAATTCGACGTCACTCGTGAACGGATCCGCCAGATCGAGGCAAAGGCGCTGCGCCAGTTACGGTCTCCGGAACGTGCCCGGCACTTGCGCGCTCTACTCGCCGCCCGCTGATTTCCGCCTTTTAAGGGGCTTCTTACCCCCACAAGGTTTCACCGCCGCCCACTGTAGCGGGTTCGTCGAAACACCGTTGGCGAACACGCTCCAGTGCACGTGCGGTGCCGTGGAACGCCCCGTCGATCCCGCATAGCCCACGACGTCCCCTTTCTTCACCGCCGCCCCTTCCGCGACCGCGAACTTCGACAAGTGCAGATACATGGACACCAACCCCTGTCCATGATCGACTCCCACTGTGTTTCCATGTACGTTGAACGGGCGGACTAACCGGACCACTCCATCCGCCATCGTGTGCACCGGGTCGCCCTCTTTCGCCGGAAGATCGAGACCACTGTGATAGTTCCCGCCCGCCTTCCCGTTGTAGTAGCGCTGGACGCCGAACGGCGAGCTCATACAGCCCCGTACCGGCACTGCGAACGGTTCGCGCCAGTACCGCACATCGCTCACAGTCTTGCGGAGCGCGGCGGCAGTTTCAACCTCGCCCGGCGCGGGTTTCAAGGTTTCGATCTCGGGCTTCAGCCGAACGTTCTGTTTCAGGAAGTGCGCGTTTCGCACGGTCACCTGGTTGCGGCGCACCACGGTATTCTGTCCGTCCAGAATCTCCAAACGGTAAGTGCCGGGTTTCTGATCCGCGGGCACGGGCATCAGCCCCAACCGCTCGCCGTTCGGTTGAGGGAACAGACGGATACTGCGCTCCAGCAGCCTCGCCGACTCCGCCGGGGCCTTCGCCGTCACGCGCAGCACGTCACCCTGCCGGACACTGGCAGCCTTCACCGCAGCCACGGCCGCCATGAGCACGATTGCAATTCGAAGCACTGCTTCTATCGTTAACACGCCCGGTCCGCTATCATGGAGCCTACTCATGAAAAAGCCGAAACTCCCAAAAAAGAACAAGCACCGTCTCCCGCGCAAGGTGAAGAAGCAGCAGAAAAAGAGCGCCGGGCGTTTATAGGGAGCGTGAAAGCTGCGCCGGTCAGTGGCCCGAGTTGCCCTACGGTGCGCCATTATTGGAGAATCGTTCCTCGGCCACCAGGCGAGCGCGGCCGCGCCGCTTCACACCTTCGGCAAGTTCCTTCCTGTTCGCGGTGGAGGCGTCCGCTCTCGATGGCCTGGCGCACAAACGATTTCTGATCCGGGGTGAGCTGTACATCCGTCGCATAAGCGTAGGAATTGTAACCGCGTGTCAAGCGGCGAAACGTTCCGGCACTGCCGGATAACGTCGAGCATGCCCCCCTCCGCTCGAACCGTTTGATACATTCTGATTTGCTGCATTCACCCGTGTGATGCACGCGAGCCGCGACGTTGTACCACTTCAAATCAGTACCCGCTGTCCTGATGCTCTGCATGGCTGCGTTCGCAATTTCGTGGGCAGCCGCTCGCGCCTCCACCCAGTCAATCATCATCGACGAAGCTGAAACCTACGAAATCTTCGTTGGGCGCGACACACCCACATTCTGGGCGCCTGCCTCAAACAACCACGTTCTGAACTCGATGCTGATGCGGCTAACTACGTCCGCTTTCGGCCCCTCCCATCTCAGCGTCAGAGCACCTGCGTTGTTCGGAGCAATGGTCTATATCGCCGCGGCGTTCATGCTCTCCAACATGATCGCGGGCACAACCGTACTTCGCCTGTCTCTGTTCGCGGCCCTGATTTTCAATCCCATGGTCTTCGACTTCTTCGTGGCCGCCAGAGGATACAGCATGGCGCTGGGATTCCTGATCGCCGCGCTGGCCTCTGCCGCCTGGAGTCAAAAGAACTCAATAGACAGACCCCGCCTCCTCGCCCGGTATGCACTAGCCTCGCTATTTGCCGGGCTCTCTTTCTGCGCCAACTTCTCATTCGCCTTTGTTTGCCTGGCGCTGGTTCTTGCTCTCATCGCGTGGGCGTGGACCGTGCCCGCGTTTTCACGAGTCAGCGGGAAACTTGCCCTTCTTGCCGCTTACACCCTGCCTGGGATATTCGCCGTCGCCCTACTCGTCTCGCCCACCTTACTCGCGTGGCCCCGCGGTCAGTTGTGGGATGGAGCCACCTCGTTAACCGAGACGTTCAGAACGGTAATAGAAGCATCCTTGTACGAGCCAAACTCCTTTCTGGTACCGAAAGGTGCAGTACCGGTACTCATCCAGGTCGGATCTGGTCTCATTGCGTCAATTGCCTGTGTCGTCCTGTGCCGTGGTGTACTGCTGGTCATTCATCCAACTGATCGCCTGGGTGACCGGTGGTTGATCCAACTCGCCTGTGTGCTCACCAGTATTCTTGTCATCGCTCTTGCATTGCACTGGACCTGTTTCCAGCTCTTCCACATTCTTCTACCAAAAAATCGCACCGCCATCTACTTAGTCCCTCTCTGTACTCTGCTGGCCGGATCCGTTGCAGCCTGCCATAACGGGACCATGGGCCGCAGTCTCATATCACCTCGCGTCATTCTAGTGGGCCTGTTCGGTTGTCTCGCGGTCTACTATTTGTCATGTATGCGGCTCACGTACTTCCGCGAGTGGCAGTATGAGGCCGACGTTCGCAGTGTTTACGCTCATCTTGCCCTTCTGAACCGGACGCTGCACATCGACGACGTACCGTCCAGTTGGCGTTATGCGGCGTGTCTGAACTTCTACCGGCGGTTATCCGGAAAAGAGACGTTCCGGCCCTTTGAAAGCGTCCCGGCAGATGATTATCCGCCCGGAAAACGCGCCTATGTCCTGTACCGTCCTTTCGACGCGCAATTCATCCAAAAGGAAGGCCTCGAGGTGACCTTTCAGGGTTCGCAGACCGATGTTGTCGTCGCCGTCCGACCGCCGCCGTCGAACGCATATGACGACACGGCGGCGGAAATAAATTACGCCGGCTCCTGGATTCGAGACCGCCAGTTCTCACAAGCTGTGAATGGAACTCTCACTTACTCCAACCGGCCCGGTGACAGCGTCCGGTTCACCTTTCATAGTACGGGAGTAACATGGGTTTATACCCGAGCGCGCAACCGTGGAATCGCTGCCGTGCTCGTTGACGGGTCACCCGTAAAAACCATCAATCAGTATGCGCCTGACACGCAATGGCGTTCCCAGACCCTGATTGGCGGACTCGAGAACGGTCCGCATCGACTGGAAATCCGTGTCTTAATGCGGACCGATCCCCGGTCGGCGGACCGTTTCATAGACGTTGACCAGCTAATCGTTCAATAATTCCGTACCGGCACGCATAATTGCAATTTGAAATGGACGTGTTTTCGTTTACACTATGATCTCATCCGATGATCGTAAATGCCCCTTGTCTTTGGAGCAGGAACGCCGGCGCCGTCGTCCAACTTTGTACTTTGTTGTTATCGGCTGGTCCTGTTTCCAGTACCGTACATGCCCAAACACGCACCACTGGCGACCCGCCGCTTTACCGCGAACCTGCTCAGATCCAACGATCGCCGGACACATCGCGCCCGCTTGCCGTCCGAAACCTGGCGATCCCGGATTGGTATGACATTTCATCCCGGGCCGCGGTACGTGATAGTTGGAACCTGATTTTCTGGCCTACGAATTTCGTAACTCCCGGATGGACCGGCGATGTCGCCCTCAACATCCCCGGTACTACGACCCAAGCGTTTAAGGACGCCGTCACAACTAGAATCAACTGGTTTCGAGCGATGGCCGGTGTGCCCGCGCACATCACTCTTAGCCCGGCCTACAACGCGCAAGACCAACTTGCCGCATTGATGTTCAGCGCCAACCGGCAGATCAGTCATTCTCCACCCAGCACTTGGGTCGACTACAGCGCAGCGGGCGCTGAGGCAGCAAGGAACTCAAACATCTGCTACGGGTTTACTGGCGACCCCGGATGCGTGATGGCCTATATTGTCGACGACGGATCGAATAACTCCGCGGTGGGGCACCGGCGGTGGATGCTCTACCCGCAAACCCAGACCATGGGCACCGGGGACGTTCCCGGAAGCGGACCTGCATCGAACCCCTATCCAACGGCTAACGCCCTTTGGGTGTTCGACGGATTGTTCGGAGCCACCCGGCCCGCCACGCGTGATGTGTTCGTTTCCTGGCCGCCTCCGGGATTCGTCCCGTACCAGGTTGTTGGACCCAGGTGGTCCTTCTCCTATCCGGGTGCCGATTTCACCCACGCCACGGTGGTGCTGCGGCGCGGCGCGCTCACCGTCCCGGTGCGCCTCGAAGCTCTCGACACAGGATATGGCGATAGCACGATTGTTTGGGTGCCGGACAACCTGGATGCAAACGCCTACTTCCAGCCGGTACCGCCTGAGTCGGATATCACATCGAGCGTCACGATCAGCAACGCCGTAATAAACGGAGTTCCGAAGAGTTTTTCTTATTCGGTTACCGTATTCGATCCGGATCCGGGCCCCGGCGCGAATTTCGCATTCCTTCCCGCGTCAAGCCCTATCGGGCGCAACGGCGGCTCGGGCGCAACCAGTTTCATTGTCACGCCGCCAGCCACCACATGGACCGCAGATAGCGCGGCCGATTGGCTCACCTTGAACCCGGTGAGCGGTACCGGCAGTGCTTCCATCGCCTGGTCGGCATCCCTAAATCTGAGTTCGCGGCCCCGTACCGCACTTCTTCGCGCAGGCACTGTGAATTTCACGGTCGTGCAGGACGGCGCCGCCTGTTCCTATGCGCTGAGCAGCTCTTCGGGAACGTTGCCGGCCTCGGGCGGTAGCGGTTCTTTTTCCGCCATCTCCACGCCCGACGATTGCTCGTTCGGCGGCTATTCCTACACGGGCGCCATCGCCGTAAGCAGCGCGTTTACAGCACCGGGTGTTCTTACCTTCAACTACACCGCACCGCCCAATGCGAGCGGCGGCTTAAAAAGTTTCACGATACAGATCGCTGGGCAGAGTTTTACGGTAAATCAATCATCTCAACCCGTGCCGTCCCTATCGATTGCCAAAACCCACAGCGGCGTTTTCATTCAGGGACAAACCGGCGCAACGTATACGGTCACAGTCTCGAACGCGCCCGGTGCCGCGGCCACCAGCGGATTCGTGACCGTCACCGAAGTGATCCCTCCCGGGTTAACACTCGTCTCCATGGCGGGCAGTGGATGGGCCTGCCCGCTTGGCACGATATGTACGCGAAGCGATCTCCTGAACGGCGGCGCGAGTTATCCGCCGATTGCTGTAACGGTGAATGTTGCGCCGGCCGCTCCTTCCACGGTCACCAACAGTGTCACCGTCTCAGGGGGCGGCTCGGGCAATGCAAGTGCCAGCGATGTCGCCGCGATTGTAGGCACATCCAGCCCGCTCCAATTCGTCCCGGTCACGCCATGCCGCGTGTTGGACACGCGTTCGGCCATCGGGCCGCTCGGGGGCCCGTACATCGCCGCCCAAACCACGCGCAACATCTCTGTTCCATACGGTGCCTGCGGCGTGCCGGCCAATGCGTCGGCGTACTCGCTCAACGTTACCGTGGTGCCCAGGACCGGCACGTTAGGCTACTTGACGCTGTGGCCCGCCGGACAGCCGCAGCCCCTGGTCTCCACACTCAATTCCTATGACGGATCGGTTCTGGCAAATGCCGCGATTGTTCCCTCTGGCGCCGCCGGATCCATCAGCGCCTATGCGACAAACGATACGGAGTTGATCATCGACATCAACGGCTACTTCGTGCCCCCCGCCTTCGGCACTCTCCAGTTCTATCCGGTCGCGCCCTGCCGCGTCCTGGACACACGCTATGGCTCCGGTACACTCAGCGGACCTTCTCTGGCTGCCGGCAATGCGCGTTCGTTCCCAATGTCGTCCAGCTCCTGTCGTGTGCCCGCCGGAGCCGCCGCGTATTCGCTAAATGTCACCGTAGCGCCGCAAGGCCCACTCGCGTATCTTTCCGCATGGCCCACCGGACAGCCTCAACCGGTGGTTTCTACTCTGAACTCAAACGATGGACGTGTGCTGGCCAATGCCGCAATCGTACCTGCCGGAGCCGGCGGCGCCGTGACCTTTTTCGCCACCAACCAGACCGACTTGATTGTCGACATCAATGGTTACTTCGCGGCTCCCGGTGCGGGTGGACTCAACTTCTATACGGCGAACCCCTGCCGCATACTCGACACGCGGTCGGCGGCCGGAGTCTTTGGCGGTCCGCTAATGAGTGCCGGAACCTCTCGCGCATTTCCGCTTCCCGCCGCAGCCTGTGCCATCCCCGCCAGCGCCGCCGCCTACGCGCTGAACGTGACGGCCGTGCCCACTGGCGTCCTGGCGTACTTGTCTCTCTGGCCCGGCGGTCAAGCACAGCCATTTGTCTCCACGCTGAATGCGGTGAGGGGCTTGGTTGTCGCAAACGCCGCGCTGGTGCCGGCGGGTACGAATGGCTCAGTCAGCGTCTACGTGACGGACCCATCTCACGTCATTATCGATGTGAACGGTTATTTCGGTCCGTAGCGTCAATGACAATGTTGGTCCGCATCGATGTGTACCTTGCTCGCTAATTATGCACACCGATCAGGCCGGGTGAGATGTCGCCGTCCCCACGCTCGCAGGAGCGGAGTTTGGCGGAGTAAGATGTAGATGTCTGTGGTTGGCAGCCAAGGTGCGCGGTATGCGCAACAAGATGGTCCACGAGTATTTCAATATCGCTGTCGAGGTCGTCTGGAATCCGTTAGAGACGATTTGCCTCGGCTGAAACGGCAGATCGAGAGCGTACTCACCAAACGCAGCAAATAGTCACCGCGAAATTCCCAGTTATCGCTCGATCAGGCCTTATCGCGGTGCCCGCCGAGCTTCCCGATCCACCCGCTCCACGAACACATACAACACCAGGCACGCCGCGAATAAAACACCCGACACAATCGCCCCCGGCAGCGCCACATCGCGATGTCCCGCTAAAAAAGCATCCAGGGTAGCCGAGAGCAACCACACTTGCACCATCAGCAACACCGCGATCAGCGCGACTGCGCCGTCGATCGCCGTCAATCCGCGCGCCTGTTGCGACGTCCGTACGGATTGCATCAGCCGCCCTCCCCGGTCTTCATTCCGATCGCAATCAAATCGTTGCCGCGCCGCTCGAGCAGCACGCGCGGAAGCGGTCGCGTCGGCGGCCCCTGCAAAACGCTGCCATCGCTGATCGAAAAATAACCCTCGTGGCAGGGGCACTCCAGGCGTCCATGCTCTTTCGAATACACCACCGCGCAGGACAGATGCGTGCATTTCTGACTGTACGCGACATAGTTGTCCTCCGCGGTTCGCACCAGGATGCACTGCTCCTGGTTATCCGGGTAGCGGAACAACTTCACGCCGCCTACTGGAATCTCGCCCGCTTGCGCAACCGCCCGCGATGGATACGAGATCCGGTTCGAGTAGAACGATTTCGCGAGAATCCACAAATTTCCCGCGAACATCCCCAAACTCGTCAGCGTCAGAAATTTCGTGAACTGGCGCCGTCCCACATAACGCTCGTCGGCGCTGTAAACGGAAAACTCGTCTTTCCACAGAGGGCTAGATCCCGCCATTCGGTCCTTCCCACATGAAATCCAGAACGTCCATCACTACCGCATCGTGATTTGGCGCCAGCATCATGAACACCTTCGTCGTGATTTTCTGATTTCCAAAATAGAAAGTATTAGCCGGCTTCTCACGCCTGCCCGCCACCTGTTGCGGCGTGAGATAAGCCAGCGATTGGCTCGGGCACACCGTGGCGCACATCGGACGCAGACCTTCGGAAGTGCGGTCGTAGCACATGTCGCACTTCATCATCTGCTCATACTCGGGCACCAGCTTCGGAATGCCGAAGGGACACGCGAGCACGCAATTCGAACACGCGATGCACCGCGCCTTTAACGCCGATTGCACGATTCCGTCTTCGCCTTTTTTAATCGCGTCGGCCGGGCACACCTGCGCGCAGGTCGGATCCTCGCAATGCCAGCACACGTGCGAAGCCGTCGCGGTGCTCTCTGTGCGGTCGATGAAATCAAAATTGATCATCGATACGCCGCGGTGTGTGTCGCACTCCTCGCACGCCTCAACGCACGACTGGCAACCGATGCAGCGCGACGGGTCGACGTAGAATTCATACCCGAACATCTTCCGCGCCTCCAGTCGCTTTCCGCAAACGGCACGCCGATACTTTGAACTCGGGAATCTTACTGCGCGGGTCCAGCGTACGGTGCGTCAGCATGTTCGCGCTGCGGTTGCCCGGCCAATGATAGGGAATGAATACCGTGTCCGGACGGATGGACTTCACCACCATCGCCTGCAAAGTGATCTCCGCACGACGCGTGGTGATCGCTACCCAATCCTTGTCGGCGATTCCCAACTGCGCCGCTAGCCGGGGATGAATCTCGAGTCGCGGCTCGGGATAGATGTCCACCAAACTGCCGATGCGCCGGGTCTGCGTCCCCGAAAGGAACTGGCTGACCACACGCCCGGTGGTGAGGTAAATCGGAAACTCCTCGTCCACCGGATCGCCGCTCTCGCGCCACTCGGTCACCTCGAAGCGGCACTTGCCACCGGGGTGAAACGATACGCCGCCGCTCAATAAATCGGGCGTGCCGGGGTGCTCCAGCGACGGGCAAGGCCAGAACACGCCCATCTGTTCGTCGAGCTTCTCGTAAGTGATCCCGTAGTAATCCGCGATGCCTCCCTTCGAAGCAATGCGCAATTCCTCGAAAATCTCGCGCGGCGATGCGAACGGGAAATATTGGCCCTTCCCAAGTCGCGCTGCCAAGTCGCAGATGATCCTCGAGTCCTCGCGCGCGTTGCCCGGCGGCTTCACCACTTTCGGAAAGTGGACCACGCGGCCCTCCACCGTCGTCCCAACGCCCTCTTCTTCTTCGTGTAGACTGCCCGCCATCACAACGTCCGCGTAGTGCGCGGTTTCAGAAAGAAAGAAATCGATGACGCCGAAGTACTCGAGACGGCTCAGGGCTTCGCGAGTGAACTCGGAGTTTGGCAGCGATACGACCGGGTTAAAACAGATGTTCAGCAGACCCTTGATCTCGCCCGCGTGGATCGCGTTCATGATCTCCTGCGCGGTCAGACCGGGCATGGGCAATTCCTCGGGCTGAACTCCCCACACGCCCGCGATGTACTCTCGCGCCGCCGGATCCGCGAGCGAGCGCATACCGGGAAGTTGGTCGCACTTCTGCCCGTGCTCGCGGCCGCCTTGCCCGTTGCCCTGACCCGTGATCATCGAGCAACCGGAGCCTTCCTTCCCGATGTTCCCGGTAGCCAAAGTCAGGTTGATCAGCGCAAGAACATTCTCGACGCCTTTTGATTGATGCTCCAATCCGCGCGCATGAAGCAGGATGGCCCGGTCCGCTCCGGCGATCAACCGCGCGGCGCGCTCGATCGATTCGGGCGGTACACCCGTGCGATCGGCGACCGACCGCGTATCGTACGGCTTCACCGATTCGGCCACTTGCTCGAAACCGGTCGTGTGCTCGGCGATGAACTTGCGATCCTCCAACCCGTCCCTCAGCACCACATGCAACATCCCCATCAGAAGCACCAGGTCGGTTCCGGGACGCAGCGGCAGGAACAGATCGGCATTGCGCGTCACCGGAGTCATGCGCGGGTCCGCGACAATCAGCTTGCCGCCGTTATCCCGGCAGCGCCAGATGTAATCCGTGGTGATCGGAGCGCACTCCGCGATGTTGGCGCCGATCACGAAAACCACTTGCGCCTTCGGTATTTCGGTCCAGGCGATCGGACTCCGGTCCACGCCGAACGCCAACTTGTACGCCGTGCCCGCCGACACCATGCACAGGCGTCCGTTGTAATCGATATGCCGCGTCCCCACCGCGAGGCGCGCGAACTTGCCCATCAGGTAAGCTTTCTCAGTCGCGAGCGACGCGCCCCCATACACCGCGAATGCATCCTTGCCGTACTTGCCCTGAATTTCGCGAATCTTGTTGGCGGTAAAATCCAGAACCTCGTCCCAAGTCGCCTTGCGGAATCCCGACTCGGTGCGCATCAAGGGATCCAGTAGGCGGTCGGGATGCTCGTTCTGCATGTACCGCTTCACGCCCTTGGGACACAGCATGCCGCGGTTGAACGGGAACGCCTCCCACGGTTCGAATCCGACCACGTGCTCGTCGCGCACCTTCAACTGGATCCCGCACTGCTGCCCGCAGAAACAACAGTGCGTCTTCACCATGCGGTCCACCGGATGACGGCTCTCGTCCTGCCAACCGCCCGGAGGCGTGTAGCTGAGATGCGGACCGTACTCCCGCGTCAGATCGGATAAGGACTCTGGAGGTCTAGCCACGCGATTGCTCCTGTAAACGGACTTGAGCGCCCGCCAGCGATTTGCGTTTGCAAGCCGGACACAGATCCTGCCACTGGCCGCCGGCTTTCTCCAATCGGTAGTCGAATCCGACGCGCGGCAGAACCAGCTTCTCGAGATCATCGATGTGCATGCGCGATGCAAAGCGCTGCCCGCATCGCCTGCACATCGCGCCTTCGCTCGCGTCGCCCACCTGGTGATACAGCTTCACGCCCAATTGAGCGGGACGTTGGAAGATGTGAAAGAACTTTCCGAACGGCAGGAACAGCAAAGCGGTGATCACCGTGATGGCGTGCAGAATCGCGAGGAAGCTGTACATATTCCCACGCAACCAGAGCTGCGATACGGTCAGCGCGATGCCAGTTACGGAAATTGCGAACAGCAGAAATAGTGGAAACATGTCCATTCCGAAGGATTGACGCGCCTGTGCGCCGCGGTCGCGGAAACGCCGAGCGAGCGCTAATGCAATGCCCGCCAGCACCAGAATCGCCGAGATATCCAGCGCATGGAACAGCAGCTCCGCGATGATCGTGTGCAGGCGGAAGCTGCCCGCGGGCACTCCGAACAGATACGTGACGTACGTCATCTGATCGTCCATCGAGCTGCGGAATCCGATCCATCCGAAAACCAAAGGGAACGTGACGGCTGCGGCTAGAATGCACCCCCAAAATAGACACTGGTGCATCCACCATCGCAAATGCGAGCGGTGGTAGATGAACGTTTGCGCGACAATATTGCGGCCCGTGAGTGCAACGATGCGGCTCATCGCCGGGAAGAATCCCAAAATGCGCACCATCTGCCAGCCGCGCTGCCAGTACACGCGCGTCGGCGGCTTGTCCAACCAGATGTTGTAGTGGTACACCACTCCCCACGTCGCGAAGATCACGGCGAAAGTGTAGATCACCAGCGCCGCATCGAAGTTCTGCAGATTGCGTGAGCCCACGACAATCGCGGCAATCAGAATCGCCGTTGCCATCGTGGCCCAAGCGCCGGCGCGCAATCGATCGGCGGCGGCGGCCAGTTCGGGAGGGAGGCTTAACTCAACTGCAGCCTGACGCGCCATCAGCGTTCGCGAATTCAATCGCCACAAGATCAGCGAGCACAACGCCAGCAGAACGAATCCGGGCCACACTACGCCCAACCGGTCGCGGAACGCTCCTAAAAGCAGGGGCGGGAAGAAGCCGCCCAATCCGCCCATCGCGCCAACCAGCCCGGTGACCGTTCCCGTATTCGCTGGAAAATGTTCCGGTACCAACTTGAATACCGCTCCGTTGCCGACACCCAACAGCGCGGCGCATCCCAACGCGCCCACCGTGAACACTGGCATCAACGGGAAGCACAGCACGAGCGCGAAAGGAGCGATGCCCAAAAAAACGCCCGCCAGCACGCGTGCGCCGCCGATGTGATCGGACAGCCAGCCACCCAAAGGCCGGCACAACGTCGCGAGCACAACAAATCCGGCCGCGCGGAAGCCTGCATCGGCCGGCGTCAAATGGAACTGGTCCCGCAACAGGCTCGGCAGGTAGATCGAGAACGCAACGAAGCCACCGAACGTCAGAAAGTAAAACGACGACAAGACCCACGCAGTGCGTTCGCGGCCCAACAGCGCCATCATCGCGCCAAAACCAGGCGGCGCTCCTGCACCGGCCTTACGCGGAGCATTTCGGGCCAGCGCGTAAAACGCAACTGACCAGGCGATGAGCACGATGCCCATGCCCGTGAATACGTTCTGCCATCCGATGCTCGCGGCCAGCACCGGGCCCAAAAACACCGCGGCGGATTGTCCGATGTTGCCCAGTCCGTAAACTCCGAGCGCGCTGCCCTGCCGCTCTTTCGCGAACCAGCGCGACACGAATCCAACTCCCACCGCGAACGAGGAACCCGCCAAGCCCAGAGCGAAGCCCGTGATCAGCAAACCTTCATACCCGCCGGCTCGCGGGGCAAGCAGCGCGGGAATCGCGGAAGCGCACATCATCAGCGGGAACACAACGCGTCCGCCAAACCGGTCGGTCAGAATGCCCATCGGAATGCGCGCCACCGATCCCAACAGAACCGGCACCGCCACCACCAGCGCGCTCTGCGTTGCGCTGAGATGAAACATCTGACGGAATTGCGGCGCGAATGCGCTCATCAGGCCCCACGCCGCAAAGCAGACCAGGAACGAAAGCGTTCCCAGTGTGAGTTGCAATCCGGGTGCCCGAACCGAGGTCGTTTCGGAAGTATTCATGTCCCTCTAAAACTGTAGACTATGCGCCGCGAAATCCTTATCGCTATTCTTTGCGCCGCAACCGCGTTCCCGATTCCGATACTATGTTCACGAGGAATCCATCCATGAACCGTCGTGATGTGCTGAAGACCGCCGCCGGACTTACCATTCTAAGGAGCGGCGTCTTGCGCGGGCAAAACGCGCCCAGCAACAAGTTGAACATCGCGCTCATCGGCGTGTGGGGACGCGGAACGGCGCACTACAATGTCCTGCGCAACGAGAACGTGGTCGCCCTGTGCGATATTAACGACCGCCGCACCAAAGAGGCGCTGGCGATCTTCCCCAAAGCGAAAACGTACGTCGACTGGCGCGAACTGCTCGATCAAAAAGGTCTCGAGGCGGTCATCATCTGCACCGCCGATCACCATCACGCCTTCATCGCCAACTGGGCTTTGAATCGCGACATCAACGTGTACTGCGAGAAGCCGCTCGGCATTACGGTCGAAGAGGTTCGCACCGTTCGCGCCAATTACCTCGGCCGCAAAGCCAAGGTCGCCACCCAGCACGGAACGCAACGTCACGCCTATCCGAACTTCGAGCGGGTGCGCGAGTTGATTCTCGATGGCGCGATCGGCGACCTTAAAACTATTCACGGTTGGGATAGTCGCCAGCTTCCGCGGCCCGGATATCCGGTTGGTGAAGGCATGCCTCCCGCGGGCCTGCATTACGAGCAGTGGATCGGACCATCGCCCTATCATCCTTATAGCCCGCAATATTTCGGCGGATCGAACGGCCTCAATTGCCTGTTCTGGAATATGTACCGCGACTTCGGCGTCGGCCAGATGGGCGACATGGGCGCGCACACGATGGACCTGTTATGGAACTCGATCGACGCCGGGGCCCCGAGCGCGATCGAAGTGGACCAGGAAGTCAGTGATAAGTACAACCCCGATATCACGCCCGTCAAGTTGAAGGTGAGCTTTGAGCATCCCGCCAACTCATGGCGCGCACCCGTCACCGTCGTCTGGTATCAAGGCGGCCTCAAGCCCGACGCTCCCAAGAGCTATATCGATTTCACGCGCGTCGGCAATGGCGCGATTTTCGAAGGCACTAAGGGCGCGATCTTCGCCGACTTCACGAGCCGTCTCATTATTCCCAACAACGACGATGGCGATCTGACCTATTACAAGCGGCGCACGCGCGATCAACTGTTGCCCCTTATTGGAGGCACCGGTCAAGTCACACAGGGTCCGCCGCGTCCTCGCCGCGCACCCGGAGCGGGCGGCGGAAATCGTGGAGCCGCGCGTCCTCTTCCCGCTGGCATGAGCGCGATGCCCAGCGCCGAAGTCGGACCCAACGGATTCCCGACTATCCAATTTGTTGACGGCAACATACCCGCTGCTCTCGGACTTCCCAATACAAACGTGGAGGCGATTCTCGAAGCCGAGAAGAGCGGCCGTCCAATTTCAACGGCCGGCGACGTGTTCCAAATGGAATGGATCGACGCCTGTAAAGGCAAGAACAAATCCGCGCAACACGGAACCAGTTCGAAGACGCACTGCGACTTCGACTACTCCGGAACAATGATGGAGCAAATGTTGTTAGGCTTAGTGGCCCATCGCGCGGGCAAGCGACTGGAATACGACGCCGCGAACGGCCGCGTGACGAATATGCCTGAGGCCAACGATTATCTCAAGCGCACGTATCGTGCGGGTTGGAAGTTGAACGGCTAATCTCGGCGAGGACGATCGGTAGACATAAAACGGTGCATGCTCAGGAATGAGCGTGTCGCAGAGTTCGCGGAATTGGTAGGCGCGAGTCAGATCGCGGATCAGAATCATTTATGGAGGATGAAGCATAATCCGACTATGGCTACTGGCGTAATGCTCCCGTTGTCCGAATACCTCGGGCATACTTACGACCCAGACTGTGAGTACATCGACGGAGTGCTGCTGGAGCGCAATGTTGGAGAGATCAGTCACAGCGATGCCCAAGGTCGCACCTGTGTGTTCGTTCGTACCCAGATTCGTGGTTTCTGGTCGGGCGTCGAGGTCCGAGTCCAGGTGAAGGCCGAGCGTTTCCGCATCCCCGACGTGACGATCGTGCGTGGCGGCATGCCTTCCGGGCGCATCATCACCTCGCCGCCCGAAGTCGCCGTCGAGGTCCTTTCGCCGGACGATCGCGCCGCCGGTATCCAAGACAAGATCGACGACTACCTGGCCTTCGGCGTCGCATGTGTTTGGGTGATCCGCACGGATACGCACCGGGCGTGGATTCATACCAGCGACGGATCGCGTGAAGTCAAGGATGGCGTTCTGCGCAACCCGGCCGGAGACATCGCCGTGCCGTTAAACGCGATCTTTCCATAACGTACTGAGCCACCAGATGACAGCCAGACGCAGCCAAATGACGGCCGTCATGGCTAAGCAGAAGCCCGTTGTAGAACTGGCGGGCAGGGTTCCGCGCAAACGCGTCATCGATCTTCGAATTCAAATCGATCGAATGCCGGCGGTCTCCCTCGCTCAATTCGTCGATCGGTACTCGAGCTCCGGAACCTGAATATCATCGGGCATCAACGGACTCTTCTTCCACTCCAGATAGCTGACTTTATCGCGCTCGGAATGGTCGAACTCCGCGTGATAAGTATGAACATGCGGGACCGGCCATTTGTACCTGGCCCTCTCCGAACCGCTCTCTCAAAGGACCTTCGTGAAACTCATCGATGATCTCGTAAGCGAAGATGATATTGTGCCGGTCCCATACAAGCGTTGAATCGGAGTCGTTCGAACGCAGCCAAATATCGTGCCGGCTGTCCTTGGCAAGGAAGTCCTGGAAAGTCCGCATCAGCTCCCACCACTGGCCCGGAGACAGCAAGGGGCTCTGATATCTCGCCAAAGCATCGATCATCCCACCCGCCGCCGTAACATGTTTGACCGTTCCATCCCCGAGGCGATAAACTAAAGAATTCGGTTCCCTCTGGATACCCTACCCTTGCCGCCACCCCGCGGCTGTCTCAGAGGTTTCAATATGCGAGGAGGCTAGTCGTGGCAAACATGCGACATATTTTTACGTCGGAATCTGTGACCGAAGGTCACCCCGACAAGATGGCAGACCAGATATCGGATGCGGTTCTGGACGCCGTTCTGGCTGACGACCCCACCGGGCGCGTTGCTTGCGAAGTGATGGTAACCACCGGGATTTGCATCGTCTCGGGTGAGATCACGACCAAGACGTATGTCGATGTCCCCAAGCTCGCCCGCAGCGTCATCGACGACATCGGATACAACGACGCCCTGTTCGGATTCGACGCCAAAACCTGCGGCGTGCTGAACACGATCCAGTCGCAATCCCCCGATATCGCCATGGGCGTGGACACGGGCGGCGCCGGCGACCAAGGCTTGATGTTCGGCTATGCCTGCGATGAAACCGACGAGCTCATGCCGCTGCCCATCATGATGGCGCACAAGCTGTGCCGCCAGTTGAGCGAGGTTCGCCGCGCCGGAACGCTCGATTTCCTGCGGCCCGACGGCAAGAGCCAGGTCAGCGTCGAGTACGCCGATCACAAGCCGGTGCGCATAGATGCAGTGGTCGTGTCGACCCAACATAGCGACGACGTCTCGACCGAGGACCTCCGCCGCGAAGTCAAAAAGCACATCATCGACCCCGTTCTGCCCTCCGCAATGCTGGACTCCGGCACGAAGTATCACATCAACCCGACCGGCCGGTTCGTCATCGGCGGCCCTCATGGCGACACGGGCTTGACAGGCCGCAAGATCATCGTCGACACCTACGGCGGCATGGGCCGTCACGGCGGCGGCGCGTTCTCGGGCAAGGATCCGACGAAGGTCGACCGCTCGGCTTGCTACATGGCGCGTTATGTCGCGAAGAACATCGTCGCCTCCGGTTTGGCCAAGCGCTGCGAAGTGCAACTGGCTTATGCAATCGGCGTGGCTGAGCCTGTGTCAGTGATGGTGAACACGTTCGGCACGGGCAAGGTCGAAGACGCCCGCTTGACCGAACTGGTGCGAGCGAATTTCGCGCTCACGCCGCGCGCGATCATAGAGCATCTCAATCTGCGCCGTCCGATTTACCGCAAGACCGCGGCGTTCGGTCACTTCGGCCGCACCGAGGATACGTTCTCCTGGGAGAAGACGGACAAGGCCGGAGCGCTGAGCGAGGAAGCGCGTCCCGCCGCCGCTGCCAGCCGTTAACCGACAGGGACAAAGCTCCCGCGAGAACTGGGGACTACAAGGGCGCGCCGGCCGGTTCGGTGCGCCCTTCATCACGAATGGAGATCAACGTTGCCGTTAGTTGAAGGTTGCAAACACGAGCTCGAGATCACGATCCCGCTGCCGGAGGTCGACCAGGAGACCGAGCGCGCGGTTCTCGAGATCCAGAAGAAAGTCCGGCTGCCCGGCTTCCGTCCCGGCAAGGCGCCCGCGTCGCTCGTGCGCACCAGGTTCGAATCCGAAGTTCGCAAGGACGTGCTCGACGCCCTGCTGCCGAAGTTCTTCAACAAGAAGATCGCCGACGAGCACCTGCAGATTGTCGGCCAGCCGAGCATCTCTGAGGTTCACTTTCACAAAGGCGAGCCGATCCGTTTCAAAGCCGAGTTCGAAGTCGCACCCGCGATCGAACTGGGCGACTATCGCGGCGTTACCGTTCCCTATCGCGAGCCGGTGGTTACCGCCGAGGATGTCGAGGAGCGCCTGAACGACATCCGCGATAAGAAAGCGGAATACGTCAACGTCGACCCGCGCCCCATCGAGAATGGCGATTACGCGGTCATCTCGTTGAAGAGCACGGGTGGCGTCGAAAAGCCGGTGGAGCAGGACGAAATGGTTCTACACGTCGGCAGCCCCGATACGTTCCCCGCCTTCACCGAGAATATGCTCGGCGCGACCCCAGGCGAGGAGAAGGATTTTACAGTCGACTATCCCGAAGATTTCGGGGAGGAGAAGCTGGCCGGGAAATCGGTCCGGTTCCATGCCGTCATCAAGGCGATTCGGCGTAAGGAGCTGCCCGAGGCCAACGACGAGTTTGCTCGCGACCTTGGCGATTACAAGACGCTCGACGAATTCCGCGATACCATCCGCAAGGCAATCCTGCAGGAGCGCGAGGCGCTGGCCCAGCAGGAGGCCAAGAACAAGATCGTCGAAAAATTGGTGGACGCGCACGATTTCCCCGTTCCCGAAGCTTTCCTGGAACGGCAGATGGAGATGCACGTCGAAAATCACATCCGCGAGTTGGCAGAACACGGAGTGGATCCGCGAAAAATCCAAGTGGATTGGGGCAAGGTAAAAGAAGCCGAGCGCGGCCGCGCCATTCGCGAAGTCAAAGCGTCGCTGTTACTGGATAAAATCGCCGAGCGCGAGGCCGTGCCCGTGCTTCAGGAAGAGGTGGACCGCGAGATCACCCGCATCGCCAAGCAGCGCCGCGAGCCCGTTGCCACCGTCCGCCCGCAACTCGAGAAGGATGGAACGGTGCGGCGCATCGCGGTTCACATCCGCACGGAGAAGACGCTCAGCCTGCTGTTCGAGCACGCGCGCAAGGAAGTCCCAGCCGAGGAAGCTCCCTCAACGGAGTAATCCCAACCGCAACAGGGCTTGGCGGATCTCCTCCCGCTCATCGTCGCGGAAGGCCCAGTACGGCTCCGCCATCGCGCCGTTTCCAAAACCTGCCAGCGACACGGCGCACTTTAAACCGCGCAGATAGGACGATGCGGGATCGCCGACGCCATAGATGGCCGAGCTGATATCCAGCACGCGGCGATTCAGAGGCTTCACGGCTTCGGCATCCCCTCGCGCGGCAGCCTCGTATAGTTGCACGTACAACTCGGGAGCCAGGTTCGCGCCGCCGCATACCCCGCCGTGCGCGCCATCCTCCATCACAGCTTGCGCCAGATTCTCTTCGATTCCAACCAGCACGGCAAAGTCCGGCCGGTCGCTGACCGCCTCGCGAACGCGCCGAAAATATTCGCGGTCCCCGGAGCTGTCTTTCAGCCCGTAGATATTCGGAAGTTGCGCCGCCGCGCGCACGGTCTCCGGTTTGATCGCAAGCTTCGTATACCTCGGCATGTTGTACAAGTACAACGGCAGCGGAAGCTCGGTCACAATGCGTTCGAGATAGCTCAGGAACGCCGATTGCGACAGCGGATAATAATACGGCGCCGACAGCACCAGCGCCGCCGCACCCGCCTGGGCCGCGAAATCGGCGAGCGAAACCGATTCTGAAAAACACGGATCGGTGATGCCCACCAGGATCGGTACGCGGCCGGCCACCGTTTTCACTGCGCGCTCGATGGCGGTACGGCGCGCCTGTGCGGTCAACCCGGGTGACTCGCCGGTGCTGCCCAGAATAAACAGGGCACTGACGCCTGCGCCTACCATCTGATCCAGCAGGCGGGCATAAGAATCCTGGTCGACGGTGTCGCGGCCGGAAAGCGGAGTCAGCACAGGCGGCACGATTCCGCGTAAGGGGCGGGGAAGAGTGATCATTGTTCCAATTGACGGCGAAGTTTTTCGATATCGCGCGCTGCCGTGAAAAGCATCGCGATAGCCAGCAGTACGGAGGCGGCAAGCAAGGCCACCGACGCGATGGAGATCGCGTAGCCCAGGCTGGCACGCTGGGCGATGATGCCGATGGCCACCGGGGCCGTTCCTGCGCCGAGCAGCCAGCCCACCATGTTCATGAATCCCACCGCGGTGCCGCGCGCCTCCGGGCGGATCACGTCGAACATCGATGCGAAAATGTTTGCATCGTACACGCCTTTGAACAGACCCCACAGACTCAGCGCGGCGATCAGCGACGGAACCGAGAGCGTCTGGCCGCACCAGATCACGAAAGGCGCTGCTCCCAGCATACCGATGAGCTGAACGGCGATCCGTCCTCCCGCGTAACGCTGCCGCAGCACGTCCGCCAGCCAACCGCCCAATGGCGAACCGGCCATGCTCGCCAGTTGGACGAAGATGGTGGCGGTTAGCCCGGCCATCGCCAGGCTCAGGTGGAATCTCTCGAAGAGAAACGTCGGCATCCAGGTCAACAACACCATGGCTACGAAATTGGCCAGTGTAAAGGCGCCCATCAATAGCAGCACCGTCGGCGTAGTCCAGATAACTTTGATAAATTCGCTCAGCGGCAGTCGATTTTGCTCGTGATGATGAATCCCGAAATCGTCGAAATCGGCCGCGCCGCGCTCAGGCTCCACAAGCAACTTCGACAACACGAACCCGAGCAGCACTCCGAGACCGCCGAAAACGATGAACGAATATCGCCAGCCGTAATGTTGACTGATCAGGCCGCCGAAGAAGCCGCCCGCGATTGTGCCCAGATAGACGCTGGTCTGATGAGCGCCCATCGCGCGGGAACGCGTACTCCGGCCGTGGTAATCGCTGATCAGCGACATCGAGGCAGGGAAGTAGAACGTCTCACCCAACCCCTCGGCGGCGCGAAAGAAGATCAACTGGCGGAAGTTGCGCGAAAGGGCGGTCGCCATGCAGATGATGCTCCAGGTGAACAGCCCCGACAGCACTGCGGATTTACGGCGCACGCGGTCGATAATGTTTCCGGCGAAGGGCGCGCACACGCCGTAGACCAGCGCAAACGATGAGCCAAGCAACCCGAGTTGGATCTTATCGAGGCCCATTTCCGTCTGCAAGAGTGGAAATACCGAGAAGATGGCCTGCCGGTCGGCGTAGTTGAAGAAGCCACAGAACCACAGCATGCCCACCACGTACCACTTGTAGTTGGGGCTGAGCGCGATGGAGGGTAGGCGTTCGGTCGTTCTGGCCGGATTCATGAGGGCGACCTCCACATCTTCGCACGGAGAATGAATCGCAACGCGCCTGCTCTGGCCAGCCCGCTATTCGACCGCGCGAGTACGTGAAGAAGCTAAGGGCAAATCGGCAGGAAGCCCAGATGAAAACGTCTACCACTGGCCAGAAGAGGCATCGAGGAGCTCCGGCGAGCAGCCAGCAGCCACGGCGGCCGAGCTTTATCAGGCCACATATTGGACTTGCGCCCAGTTTTGAGACAAACGTTCAAGACTCAGAATTCATCCGAAGATAAAACAGGCAACGCAGGGAACGGAAGCATTTAATCATCGAACGGAAAGCAGTGTCTTGACTGTTTGTCTCAGCTCAGGGGGCAAGCGCAACGGCGAAGCAGCATTCGACCTACGGGAGGTACCATAAAGAACAGAACAGAAGAGGGCGGAAATCCATGAAGCAGCAAGCGACAACAACCGAACCCGCGCCCGTGCCTCCAGTTGGAACCCCACTTCAGCCTGGTGCCACCGGACCGCCCGGCGAAGTTGACACTGAGACCCTCGCACTTCTCGAAGCCTGGACTCGTGAGGATGCCACAGACGACCCGGAAAGGTTGCGGGTGGCCCGAAAGGAACTCGATGAGTTCAAGAGAGCGATGAACGAGAACCGGGCCGCAACCGGTGAGCGAATCCTCTATCCGTGAGCCAGTTCCTTTTCCTTGACTCTGGCCCGCTTGGGCTACTCACACATCCTCGGCCAACTGAAGAAGTAGCGGCCATTACGGCTTGGCTTTCGCAGATGCTCAAGCAGGGACGCAGAGTTCTGGTGCCCGCCATCGTCCGCCGCCGAGCTCTGGGCAAAGGCCCGCCGTCAAGGGCGACCGACCGCAGACTCCAGGGAGCTGGACATCGACGTCATTCTTGCCGCTCAGGCTCTTTCTTTTCAAGATGCAGCCGGTGAAGTCGCAATCGTCACGACGAACTCAAAGCAGCTTTCCCAGTTCATCACCGCGAAGCACTGGAACGAGATCCTTTCTTGAGCTGATTGGCTGGTCACCGAGGGCTTTCTGCATCTTACGCGCCTTGCCAGTGTAGTCGCCTCAACCTCTTCTGCCGTCTTTGTCGTACCAGCGGGTACAACACGGTACAACACTTCGAACACCCGCACCTAACGCCGTAGTAAGATGTGCGCGGCAGGGCGTCTGATCTTGCGTAGCAGTCAGCAACCAGCAACCACTTAATTGGCCTGTCGAATGCAAAGCGGACATCGGCTACGGTGCGCAAGTAACGCTCTGCGTTCTGAGTCGCGCCATCAGCGATGCGGAGTTGTCCCGATGCGATGAACTTTCCAAGCGAGTGGTACATCGGCCCTCCGCGTGGAGGCAGGGCCGTCGCGTCGCTCCCCACTCAAGAGCTTCCGGCTTTGCATTTCGGGGCAGTTGAGCGGCGCACCTTGCTCCGGTTGTCTTTGCCCCGATTTCCGAGTTGCGCTCCACCAACACACCGTCGCCTCTATCGGCAAGCGTGGCGTACAGTTGCAGATTGTCGAGAATGGCGGCGGCCCTCTCGGTCAACTGTGCGCACATATCCTCGTGTTCTGGCGGAACCGCATTCAAGCCGCGGGAGATGATTTGGATGAATTCCAGCCGTTACCGGATCAGTTGCAGGACGCATAGTTATCATCATCGAGGTCACGCCCATCGGTGTTGTCAACATCCAACACGCCCAATAGAGCGAAGGCAAGGTTGTAATTGGCCAATATTTCCTCTGGTGCGGTCAACAAAGTATCGAAACACCGCAGGAGAAGCTGTCCAGCCGCTTCGTGGTCACCTGCATCGAGTGCTTGGCAGCCTCGGATCAAATCAGGGTTGGATATAGACATGATGGTTACCTCGCATGATTACTCAACCACGACAAAGCAATGTCCGGAGCCTCCTGCATGTCATACGCCTTGCCAGCGTACTTGTCGGTTCCCCAATAGACGTAAACCTCTTTGGAGATGGGATGCCATGTAACCTTGTATTCCCGGCTTTGGAACTTGACGTTACCGTGCCTGTAGTCGGACATGAGGGTGTGCTCCTGGCGGTCGGACGGAGATGCGCTGCGTTCAGCCGAATGGCCGGATCGTCGGTGGCCGTAGGGATCGCCAAGCGGAACTGCTTGCAGAATGAGATAATCGAACCCCCGATTCTACACCAGCACGCAGCACGACGGAAAGCCTCTTGTGTCCGCAAATTGCGCGGCCTTCAGCGTCCGTTCTCCGGTGTGCTGGCATGAGCGCCGTTGTCAATGCGTTCACGCCACCGCACCGGGACTACAGCCAAATCTCCGTAGGCGAAGGCGAAGGCCCTGAACCACCGGCGGATTCTCTTCGCACCGGTAGGCGCCTTCGATGAAGGTGATGGACACCGGTGCGGTATTTCTCATCTATTTCTAGTATTTCTAGTGCTTGATAGATTCAAATTGAGAGGAGAGGGAAAGCTGACATGTTGAGACGATCAGATCTTCACGCCAGTGTCACGGCGGACCATTTCAACGACGGCTGGAGCTGCTGGGTGCAGCACTTTGAGTTGTTCCTCGAATGTCCGCTGAATATCAGTTGCTTGTTATCGAATGGTCTCGATGACTAGGACTAGGGCTTCGTCCTTGCAATAAAGACCCTTGGGGAACGTGGTCGATCCGATGGCGGTGACGCGCCATCGCCTCGTACCCTCCACTGTGAAAGGCGGCCAAGATCCTTCTGCCAGCCGCAACAACGTATCGCGAATGGGCGCTTGAACCAGAACGTTGGCGTCGAGGATGACGGCTGGAAGCGTGTTCACTACAATTGCACGCTATCCGTTTTGGGCTCCCTCGGGCAGGATCACGGTATCGTAGGTGCCAGCCGCGACGTCATCGAGAGCGAGGCGGTTGATGGCATCGTGGCGCGCGCGATCGCGCTTTGACTTGTACGTGAGCAGGTCCACGAGGTAAACGCGGCGGTGGGAGCCGACCATATGAAACGGTACCTCATGCTCTTCCAGCAGCCGAACGAGGAACGGGCGGGAGACGCCCAAAATGTTCGCTGCGCGTTGTGTGGTCAGCTCATGGTTCTCGGCGACAACGGACACGGCTTTTCCTGCCTCCATGTTGCGCGCAATCTCTGCCAGAAGGGTTCGTCCGGTCGCCGGCATTTCCACCGACTCGCCGCCATTGCCGACCAGCTTCGCCGAGCCGTGTTGAACAAGACGGCGCAAAGTGCGAAGTTGGCTAGGATCGCCGTTTACGTTGGATAAGGGCGTGTTGAGAGCGGGCACGCATGCTCCGATCCAAGCATTGCAGGGATGAAATAACCGAAACAACCAAACGGATATCGGTGTCGCTGATCGTGCCGACCGCCGTGCCGGAAAATGATGGACAGGATGTGTCACGCGTCCACCCCGATACTGCGCAGTACCGCAAGATTCTCAGGAATCCACCCAACCTCTCATCGCTCTTCACGCCTCTCGACAAATAACCCAAAACATCGCCATCCCCAACATTCCCCGACCACTTATCTCGCCCCGTCCACGCACCAATCCCACGCCCACTTCCACACCCCGTTCTAACATGATGTCAGGAAGCAACTAGCACACAAGGCCGCCTTACCCGCGGCCTTTTTTACATCAATAAAGGAGAACTATCATGAAAATCGCTGCCCCATCCACCGGCTCCGGACCCGTCTGCATCCGTGTCAACCGCAACGCCCTCCGTGCTACCGGACCGCGTACCCCCGAAGGCAAGAACACCTCCAGCCGCAACGCCATCAAGCATGGACTCACCGCACGCCAAGTCGTCATCAAGGGCGAAAATCAGGAAGACTTCGATGCCCTCCTCGCCTCCATCACCGCCGATCGCAAACCCGAAGGCCAACTCGAGATCGAAATCGCCGGCGAGATAGCCGCGTGCACCTGGCGGCTCGCCCGCGCCCGTCAATGCGAGTCCACTACACTCGAAATCGATCCCGACATATTCTTCGCCGACAGAAGTCCTGGCTTCGATCGCCTGCTCCGTTATATGGGCGCCATCGAACGCCAACTCAACCGCGCCGCCGTCCGCCTCCAGCAAATCCAAGCCGAGCGCCGAAAAAACGCAGCCCCGGCCCAATCAGCCCTCGCCCCGACCCCACCCAAACCGCTCACCATGGCCGCTGGCTCAGCAAATCCAAGCACTTACGCTACCCCGGAGTTCGTTTCGTCAAACCCCCTGCCCGCCTCCCCCATCGCCCAAACGGTCCTGCGTCCAACTTCCTAAAACAGACATCCGACCATGCAACCGCGCCTTACATCTTATATGCATACCCGATTGACCGAAAGATACCCTCCTCGGCAGGGCTGGAAGCTAACCTGTCCGAACTGGCAATCGTCTTTTATTTTTAATACAATGGAAGTCTACTCAGTTCCGGCTGGCTTACTGGCCCGCAGAGGGCCGGTCGCCGCCCTCAGTTCAGAAAGAACAAACGCCCGCCGTTCACCGCGGCTCAGGCTCCGTTTCGCGGGCGTTTACCTAGGAGAGCCAGAGTAAACGGCACTCATTCATGCATCCGCTGGAAAACGTATCTCCGTCTTCGCCCCAAACTAAACCGAAGCCCGGCCCGCGCGCCGTGCCGCCCCGCGCTGAAACGTCACGTTCGCGCCGTGGCCTGTTCGCCGGACTGGCGGCAGTGTTGCTGGCAGCAGCCGGAATCTATTGGGTCGCGATGCGCAAAAATGCTCCGGCCCAGTCCGGCACGGGTGGTGGATCCTCCGCAATTCGCACGGCCGCCGTTGCCTCCGGAGTTCTTCGGTCCACCGTTCGCGTCACGGGCGTCACGGCCGCTGAAAATTTCGCCGCCATCATGAGTCCGCAACTGCGCGGAAGCCGCGGCGGATTCGGGCGCGGTAACCGTGATTCGTCCAGCACGACCGCCGCTGCCACCGTCACTTCGAACGCATCTAAATCCAACGCCAGCCCGGCAACCTCAGGCTCAGGCGGAGGCAATCTGTCAGCCGCCCTGCGAGCCTCCACCAGCCGCGTCGGGTCCGCATCGTCTGGAGGCGGTACAAGCTCGGCCAGCACGTCCAGCAATAGTTCGAGTTCGACCGCCAGCACCGCCATGGGACCGACCGGTCTTGGATCTACAGGCGGAAGTCTGGATGCTGGCATGGGTGGCGGAGGCGGCGGCATGGATTTCATGCTCGTTCTCCAGAAGGCCGCCAAACCCGGAGCTCACGTCAGGAAAGGCGAGGTGATCGCCGAATTCGACCGCCAATACATGCTGCAGCGCCTGGACGATTATCGCGCCAGCGTCACCCAGGCCGAGGCTGCAATGCGCAAACTCAAAGCCGACCTGGATGTCACCCGCAAAGCGCACGACCAGTCCGTCACCAAAGCCAAGGCGGATCTCGACAAGGCGCGTCTCGACATGAAAACCTTGCCTGTGTTATCCGACATGGACGCGGTACGGACCAGGCTGGCCGTCGAGGAAGCCGAGCAGAAGTATAAGGAAGTCGCGGACGAAACGAGGCTGGTCGAGATCTCTCTCACCTCCCAAATCCGCAATTCCGAAATCGACGTGCAGCAGACCAAAATCGAATTGAAGCGCGCCGAAGCGAATGCTGACCGCATGCTCGTCAAATCGCCCTTGGACGGCATCGCGGTCATGCAGACCATCTTCCGTGGCGGCGACCTCGGGCAGGTGCAGGAAGGCGACCAGCTCTATCCCGGCATGATGTTCATGACCATTGTCGATACGCGGTCGATGGTGATCAACGCCACCGTCAATCAGGCTGATGTGGAGCAGTTGCGGATCGGCTCGCCGGCCCTCGTGCATTTCGACGCTTACCCGGATCTGGAGTTGCCTGCGCGAGTTTATTCGGTCGGCGGGATTGCCAAGCCGGGTGGCCAGCGTGGGAGTTTTGTCAAGGAAATTCCGGTCAAGTTGAAGCTGGAGAGAACGGATCCGCGCGTGATTCCCGATCTTTCCGTCGCAGCCGACGTCGTCGTTGGCGCCGAGCAGCAACAGGCCTCCATTGCCCCGCTCGGAGCGATATTCGAGGATACTCCGGGGCAGCCGTTCGTCTTCGTTCAGGGTCCTTCGGGCTGGACAAAACGTCCTGTGCAGCTCGGTCTTGTCAACTACACGCAGGCCTCCGTTCGCGGCGGCTTGAAGCCGAACGAGATCGTCGCTCTCGACCGCCCGTCCGGCCCAGCTACTGCCCGTTAGCGATCGTCTCAAATCAGGATTTAGCGAATGTCTAAAGATGTGAAACCGAAGCAAAGGATTGGCCAGACGGCCGGATCCCGCCGGAAACGTGTGATTACCTGGCTGGTGTTGTTGGCGCTCGGCGCGGGCGGGGGCTATGCCGCCTACCGCTATAACACCGGCGATGCGAAAGTCGATGTCGCGGTGGCCAAGGTGCGCAAAGGCGAGTTCATCATCAGCGTTCGCACGCGCGGCGAAATTCGCAGTGTGCGCTCCGAGATTATTGCTGCGCCGCAAGTCCCGGATCCCCGCATTGTGTTCCTTGCCGAGTCGGGCCGCCCCATCAAGAAGGGCGACGTGGTCATCGAGTTCGACGCCGCGCAGCAGGAGCAGACCTTCCTCGAAAAGACCACTGGCGTGCGAACCGTCGACAAGGAACTCGTCCAGACCAAGGCTTCCCACCGGATCACCAACGAGCAGGATGGGATGAGCCAGATGACCGCCGAATATAACGTCGAGCGCGCCAAGCTCGAAGCCAGTAAGTCGGAGGTGATTTCAGAGATTGAGGGTGCAAAGGATCGAATTGACGTCGGCATCTCCGAGGGCGAATTGGGTCAGGTCAAGACCACGATCAATGCGCACAGAGTAGCCCAGGGCGCCGACCTCGAACGTCTCGATCAGAAGAAGGACAAGACGGTTCGCGACACCGACCGCGCAAAAGGGTATCTGTCTAAGATGATCATCCGCGCGCCGCTCGATGGCATCGTCAATATTCTGCCGAATTTCCGCAGCTCGGGATCCTTTGGCAGCGCGCCTCCGCCCTTCAAAGAAGGCGACAAGGCGTGGACCGGCGCGGCAATTGCCGAAATCCCCGATCTGAGTCAGATGCGAATCGAGTTGAAGCTGGACGAAGTGGACCGCGGGAAGCTGAAGCTCGGGCAAACAGCGCGCATCCGGGTGGACGCGATTCCCGACAAGGAGTTCGTCGCCGATCTGGATTGGATCAGCCCCATCGCCTCCATCAACTTCCGGGGCGGCTGGACGGAGAAGACCTTTCCGGCGCGCGCCACCTTGCATAATCTGGACCCCCGCCTGCGTCCCGGCATGAGCGCGACCGCTGAAATCGTTCTCGAGAGCCAGGAGAACGCGACGCTGATTCCGGTCCGCGCCAGCTTCACCAAGAATGCGAAGCCCGCGGTCTATGTGCAACAGGGCGACGCCTTCGTGCTGCGTTCGATCGAGGTCGGAAAACGCAACGACGCGGACATCGTGGTCGTGAGCGGCATTCGTCCGGGCGAGACGGTTGCCCTGGAAAATCCGGTGGAAGCGGCCAAGAAGGCCAAGAAGTTATAAAAGATGAGCAAGCAGAGAGCAATTAGGAAATTTGCGGTCCGCCTGGTGCTGCTGGCCGGTGTCGGCGCGGCCGCGTGGTATGGCTACAAGTTCTTTCGGGATCTGCCGAAACGCACGGATCAGATCGCCACCACCAAGGTGCGCCAGGGCGACGTGATTGTCCGCAGCTACACGCGCGGCGAGTTGCGCGCGGTGCGTTCGGCGACGCTCAGCGCTCCCAACCTGTTTGGCACCGTGCAGGTGACGCGCCTGGCTCCGCTCGGTTCCTTCGCACGCGAAAAGGACCTCGTGGTGGAGTTCGACGATTCGGAAGTAAACTCACGAGTCGAAGAGAAACAGCTCGAAATCGAGCAGATTGACGAGCAGATCAAGAAGAACACCGCCGATCTCGAGATGCGCAGCAACCAGGATCAGGTGGACCTGTTGAGCGCGCGTTATGCGGTCCGGCGGGCGGAGTTGGAGGTCAAGCGCAACGAGCTTCTGGCCTCTATCGACGCCAAGAAGAACCTGTTGAATCTGGATGAGGCCAAGCGCCGTCTGTCGCAGCTCGAAAGCGACATCAAAAGCCGCCAGGTACAGGCCCAGGCGCAGTTGGCGGTGCTGCGCGAAAACAAGAACAAGTCCACGCTCGAGCTGCAGCGTGAGCGCGCGCGCCTGCAACAGGTGAAGCTTCTATCGCCCATCAGCGGCCTGGTCGCCGTGCGCCAGAACCGCACGGGTTTCATGTTCCCAGGTATGCAGATTCCCGATATCCGCGAAGGCGATCAGGTGCAGCCCGGTATTCCGGTCGCCGACGTTCTCGACTTGTCGGAGATGGAAGTGGTCGCCAAGGTCGGCGAACTCGATCGCGCCAATTTGCAGGAAGGCCAGGAGGCGACGTTGTCGCTCGACGCACTCCCCGACAAGAAGCTGAACGGCAAGATCAAAAGTCTGAGCGGAACAGCCAGTTCGAGCGTCTTCTCTTTCGATCCGGCCAAAAAATTCGACGTGGTCTTCAGCATCCAGATGAAGGAGCTGTTGGGCGCCTTAGGAGCCAAGCCGGACCAGATCCAGCGCATCATGGCGACGGCGGAACAGAATCGCAAGAAACCGGTCGGCGCGCCGGCGATGCCCACCATGATGGCTGCGGCTCCGGGCGGCGCCCCTGCTGCGGGCGGCCCGATGATGATGCAAGGTGGCGGTCCGGGCGGTCCGGGCGGTCCACCAACTCCGCAAGCTCCGGGGCTTCCGGGTGGTCCGCAGCCGGGGCAAGGCCCCCGTACGGAAGTGCCGCAGTCGATGTCGCCGGATCGGCAGAAGAAGGTTCAGGAAGCCGTGCAGAAGGTGCTCGGCGGCAAGAACCCGCAGAGCCTCACGCCCGATGAACGCGCGCAGCTCATGCCGAAGATTCAGGCGGCCATTGCCGAAGCGTCGAAGCAGGGTGGCGCGTCTAAGCCCGGAGCGCCGGGCGGCGGTCCCCGCGTGATGGGGTTCGCTGGCGGACCTGGTGGTCCCGGCGGTCCGCGTGGACTCGGCGGTGGAAGCCAGTATTCGGAACAGGAACTGGCCAACGCGAAGCTGCCGCGTCCTCCCGAGGAAGATACCCAATTCGATGTATTACTGCGTCCGGGTCTACTGGCCGACGTAGAGATCATTGTCGAGAAAGTGCCAAACGCGATCAACGTGCCTATGCAGGCTGTCTTCGAGAAAGAAGGCAAGCCGGTGGTGTACGTCAAGAATAATGGCGTGTTCGAGCCGCGCATCATCAAACCCTTCAAGCGAAGCGAGACAGTCATGGTCATCGCCTCCGGAGTCAAGCCCGGTGAAGTAGTCGCTTTGGCTGACCCTACCGCCAAGAAGAGCGACAAGAAAGACAATAAGAAGAGCGACGGCGGAGCAATGGGTGCGTTGCCGGGCGGGGGTAAGTAAGATGGCACTTTTATCCGGGATCGGTCCTGAACTATACATGGGGCTTTCGAGCCTCCTGGTACACAAGCTCCGCAGCTTGTTGACCATGCTCGGCATGATCTTCGGCGTCGGCGCTGTGGTTGCCATGTTGGCGATCACAGCCGGCGCGCAGAAGGAGATGATGAGTTACATCGACCTTCTGGGTGTCAACAACATCATCATCGAAGCTAAAGAGGCAGTGGACCGCAACGAATTGCAGGAGCGGCGCGCCAAGTCACCCGGGCTCACCTTCCGCGACTTCCGCGCGATTTCGGAAAACGTTCCGGGCCTGCAGGCGCTCACTCCGCGGAAGCGCTTCAAACCACTCAAAGTTCTGCCGAAGCCTTCCCAGGAGGCGCCGCAACTCATTGGCGTGCAGCCTGACTTTCTGGAAATAAACAGTCTGAAGATGGTCGAGGGCCGGTTCTTTAACGATGAGGATGACGCCCGTTCGGCGCCAGTTTGTGTCCTAGGCGAGTCGGCGAAAGTCAACTTGATGGGTTATCAGCCCGCCGTCGGTAAATATGTCAAGATCAACGACACCTGGCTCCAGATCATCGGCGTGTTAGCGGGTCAAGCCGGTGCTGACAGCGATGTCGAAGGGTTGGAGGTCGTGGACCGGAACAACCTGATCATCGCTCCACTCAACACAGTCATGCGCCGGTTCGAGGACAACAATAGTTACCTTAAGGATGAGATCGACGGTATTTATATCAAAGTCAAGCAGGGAACTGACTCGATCGATACGTCGAGCGTCGTCAAAGCGATTCTGGCCAGCACTCACAAGGACGCGGGCGATTTTAATGTCGTCGTTCCCGCCGGCTTGCTCGAGCAGAAACGGCGCACTCAGTTTACCTTCAAAGTAGTCATGATCTGTATCGCCGGCATCTCGCTTCTGGTAGGCGGTATCGGCATCATGAACATCATGCTCGCAACGGTGCTCGAGCGGACGCGTGAAATTGGAATCCGCCGCGCCATCGGAGCGCGCCAGGCGGATATCATTCGCCAGTTCCTCACCGAAGCGGTCTTGATCTCCATCATTGGCGGACTCATTGGTGTCCTGTTCGGAGTCACGCTATCACAAATCATCGCCAAAGCCGCCGGCTGGTCCACCGTCGTTACTGCCACCAGCATCGGCGTGGCCTTCGGGGTTTCCGTGGGCATCGGCTTGTTGTTCGGAATTTATCCCGCGGTTCAGGCCGCGAAATTGGATCCTATTGAGGCGATCCGTTACGAGTAGTAGCGAACCATATACACTGCCATGCGTAGTCAGTCAATCATCATAGGCCTGTTCTTATCCATTGCCGCGCTGTCATCGGCGCAGGATGAGGCATATTTCCCTAAGCCCGCCTACTTCAAGCGGCACTTCGGTACCACCGCTCCCAAAGTCGAACTGCAGGATCCCGTGCGGCTGGACGACTACTCGGTGAGCGGTAAGCTCGAGCTGTCATTAAAGAACTACCTTCAATTGGTGATGGCGAATAACCCGGATATCAGTATCCAGACTGTCACTGTCGAGATTCAGAAGAACGCGATTACGCGAGCCTTCGGTATTTTCGACCCGCAGGGCCTGGCGAGTTTCAGCACCACTCGCCAGAAATCCCCCTCATCCAGCGCTCTGAACGGAGCGGCCTCGCTGAATACACTCAACCAGCCGTTCTCGCTGAGCTATGCGCAATTGCTGCCCACGGGCACGACGGTCAATCTCGGGTTCGCAAATACGCGTCTCTCGACAAACAGCTCCTTTGCGACTTATAATCCGGGCAACAGCTCGAACTTGAACTTCAGAATAGCCCAGCCCTTGTTGCGCGGGCGCGGCGCATACTACACGCGCTTGCCGATAACGATCGCGCGCAGCCGCCTCAAGTCGGCGCAATTCACGCTCGAGGATCAAGTCATCCAGCTCATCTCACAAGCCGAGTTGTTCTACTGGGCGGTGATCGAGGCGCGTGAGAATCTGCGCGTCCAGGAAGAATCGCTCGCCTTGGCTGACACTGCCCTGAAACGTTCGAAGCGCGAGTTAGAGTTGGGCGCCATCTCATCGCTCGAGATCTATCAGCCGGAGGCCAATTACGCCACCGCCCAGATCGGAGTCACGCAAGCCCGCTACCGTCTGCAGCAGACCGAGGATGCGCTGCGACGCCAGATCGGAGCCGATCAAAACGCCAAGTATCGCGATCTGCCAGTTGTCTTGACTGAGTCGGTAGCTCCGCCGGTTGACACAAGCAGCTTCGATCGTGAGGCGTTGGTTGAGCGCGCGCTTCGCCGCCGGCCCGACCTTCGGGCTGAGAATGAGTTTCTCGCCTCCGACGACTTGACCTTGGCTCAGACGCGCAATGCCCTGCTTCCCGATCTGTCTTTGTCTGCTCAGTACGGTAGCTATGGCCAGGGCGGAACTTTCTACGCCCGGCAGAACGCGTTCCTGGCCGACGGCACTCAGTCAAATATCGTTCAGGTAGTTCCGGGCGGATTTGGCGACGCATTCACCCAACTCTGGGGCTTCGGCTACCCGACGTACGGATTCGGACTTACGCTCCGGCTTCCGATCAAGGATCGTGCGGCGGCGGCGAATTACTCGGACGCGATCGTCACCCAGCGCCTGGATGCATTGCGCGCCAAGAGCGTGAGCCAGAACATCCGCTTGCAGGTTTCACAAGCCATCAGCCAGGTGGATAACAGCCGTGCGAGCGTCGAGTTAGCCAAGGTAGCTCGCGATCTCGCGCAGAAGCGCGTCGACGCCGATCAGAAGCGGTACGAGTTAGGCACCACGACCATCTTCTTCGTGCTCGCCTCGCAGAACGATTTGACCACCGCTGAGTCGAACCTCGTTCGCGAGTCAATCAACTACCGGCGCAACTTGATGAACCTCTTGCAGCGCACCGGTGAGCTGCTCGACGAGCGCGGCATTCAAGTCCAACCCTAAATGGGCCGTATCCGCATCCTCTCCGACACGGTCGCCAACAAAATCGCCGCCGGAGAGGTGGTGGAAAGGCCCGCCTCCGTCGTTAAGGAGCTGCTCGAGAACTCGCTCGATGCCGGCTCCAACGAAATTCGCATTGCGGTCGAATCGGGCGGCACTCGCCTGATCCGCATCGCCGACGATGGATGCGGCATGCTGCGCGACGACGCCCTGCTCGCATTTGAGCGTCACGCCACCAGCAAGCTGAGCGACGTGAAGGATCTGCTCTCGATCGCCACGCTCGGCTTTCGCGGCGAAGCTCTACCGTCCATCGCCAGCGTTTCGCGCTTGACGCTCGAGACGCGGGCCGAAGAGGACTCGACCGGCACCAAGGTCGAGATCGCCGGCGGCAAGCTGCTGCGCTGCGATGAGGCCGCGCTTCCCCGAGGGACCATCATCACCGTGCGCGATCTGTTTTTCAATGTTCCCGCAAGGAAGAAGTTCCTGCGTTCGGAGCAGACCGAGTTGGCGCATATCGCGTCGTTGGTGACTCACTATTCGCTCGCGCATCCTCAGCGCGCATTCCAGTTGCATCACGGCGCGACGGAGCTGTTGTCCGTGGCCCCGGTTGCCGGCTTGGGTGAGCGCGTCTACCAGGTGTTCGGCAGCGAGGCCGTGGCTGACCTGATCGACCTGGGCGTTCAGGAGCGCGTGCTCGAGCTGCCTCCGCCGTACCAGCCCCAAGTTCAACCTGAGGAGCGCGACAACGAGGGCAGGGAACGCGCCTTCATCCTGCGCGGATTCGTGTCCCGCCCGCAGATACAGAAGCCGAATCGTAACTCGATCTTCCTGTTCGTGAACGGCCGGCTCATTCGCGACAAGCTGCTGATCCACGCGATCTCGTCGGCTTACTACAACCTAATGCCGGCGAGCGCGCACCCGTTCGCGCTCTTGTTCCTGGATTGCGATTGCGAGGAAGTTGACGTCAACGTCCATCCTTCGAAAACCGAAGTTCGCTTCCGGCACCCCTCGTTCGTACACGACTTCATTCGTGACACCATTCGCCAGGTGCTCATCGAGCGGCGCCCGGCTTCGACCGTTCCGTCACAGTACTCGCCACAGCGCGCCGCCGACCTGCCGTATTCCGAGTTTTCGCAGCGCATGGAGGAAGCGGCGTTCACAGCGCCCCTGGAAATTCCGCCGGACAAGCCGGAGGACTTACCGGTGTTCACGCTGCATCGCGAGCAGGGCCCGGCGCCCCGCTTCGAGTTCACCGATGCACCGCTGCGCATGACACCGCCCGACACGCACGGCGCTCTGCCGGGAGTGGACACCACGTTGGACCAGCCGACCATGTCGTCTTTCCGCGACCTGCGTCCGCTCGGGCAGATTCACGATAGCTTCATCATCGCGGCCGGACGCGACGGGCTATGGATCGTCGATCAGCACGTCGCGCACGAACGCATCCTCTTCGAGCGCGTGTTGAAAGAGCGCGCGGTGGGGCGCGTCGAGATGCAGCGTTTGCTGATGCCCGTCGTTCTGCAACTCTCGGCAGCCCAGCAGATCGAGTTCGCGCGCATCGCCGACGAGTTGAACAGTACGGGCTTCGAGGTGGAGCCGTTCGGCAACCGGACCATTGCGGTAAAGGCCGCGCCTGCTGGAATCGGACCAGCCGATATCGAACGCGTGGTGGTCGAAATTCTGGAGGTGGCCGAACGCGAGTTGCGGACCGTATCGCTCGACGACAAGCGCCGCGCCATCGCCGCCTCCATCGCCTGCCGGGCCGCGATCAAGGTGAACATGCGTCTCGACATGACCAAGATGGAATGGCTGCTGACGGCCCTGGCCGCCACCGAGTATCCCATGAGCTGCCCCCATGGCAGACCCGTCGCGCTACGCTACTCGATGCGCGATATTCTGAAGAGCTTTCACCGCATCTGAAGCTACTCCCACTCGATAGTACCGGGGGGCTTGTTCGTCACGTCGTAGAACACGGCGCAAACACCGCTCGCGGACAGCAACTCCCCGGCAATCTGCTGCAGCAGGCGCTCGTCCATCAACACTGCTTCGGCGGTCATGCCGTCCACCGAATCGACGGGCCGCAACACTACCGAATCGGGGCGCCCTTCAACTCCGATCGGGATCAGCACCACCGGCATTTGCCAGATCCGGGCATCGAAGCCAGACGCATGAGTGGCGCGCCTCACCACCTGATCCGCATGGCGGAGACGCGCGAGGCGTTCAGCGGTGAGCCAGGCGGACGTTGACTGCAGCCGATCGAGCGGAGCATGACTCGCCACCTTCACCACAGCCCGGTTCACCCCTGCGAGACGGTTGACGAGCGCCGGCACGGTTTCCAAATCGCGGGGAAACGAATCGAGCGCCAACACAGCGCGATAACTTCGCGAGTCGCCCTGAACCCCGACCGAGCGCACCGGAAGTATCCAACCATCCTCCGTCTTCTCCGTCCGCGCGCTGCTCTCGGAACACAGACATCGGATGGCGAGCCCCGGACCTGGAAACGGGTGGCGCTCGAGCATCTCTTCGGGAATTCTCAGATCTCTCCCAATGCTCCGCACTTCGTCCTTATAGAAGTCGGTCAGCGGCTCGAGAATACGTCCCGAGTCGATCAACCGCTGAATGCCCGCGACCCGGTTGTGATGTGTCTTGATAACGTCGGAGCGCGCCGTGCCGCCCGATTCGATGGTGTCGGGATAGATGGTGCCTTGACCCAACATCCACTGCGCATCGACGAAGTGGCCCTCTTGCAGGATGCGCTCTTGCACTTTGACGAACTGCTCGCCGATGATGTGCCGTTTGCGCTCGGGATCGCAGATACCCTCGAGCGCGCCCAAAAATTCTTCCGCCGCTTGCTCGGCGCGAAAGTGCGTGGCGCCCAACCGCTGAAAGATGCCCCGTACAAACTCAGTCTCGCCTTCGCGCATCAGACCCGTATCGACGTAGGCGCCGTAGACCCGCTCGGGGCCAAGCGCTCGCAGACACAACGTATAAGCGACCGTCGAATCGACGCCACCGCTCACGAAGAAGAACACGTTGTGCCGCCCGGCGACAGCCCGGATCCGTTCCTCGATCTCCGATACTCTCGCGGCCGGGCTCCAGTCGCGCTCGCATTCGCAGATACGAAACAGGAAGTTCGCAAGTATCTGCTGACCGTGCGGCGTATGCGCGACTTCCGGGTGAAACTGAACGGCGTACAACTGGCGCGCTGGGTCGGCCATCGCGGCGACATCGCAAGCCGAGGTCGTTCCGGTGACTTCGAATCCGGACGGCACCGCCCCGACGACGTCGCGATGATTCATCCACACCTGCTGCTCCGTTTCCAATCCTGCGAACAGCGGCGTTGGTTTGGCGACGTGGAAGCGGGCGAATCCGTACTCGCCTTTGTCGCCCTTCAGCACTTGGCCGCCGAGGGCATGCGCCATCAACTGCTGTCCGTAGCAGATGCCCAATATGGCGGTGTTCAAGTCGAAAATCAGTGGATCGACGTGCGGGCTACCCGGCTCATAGACGCTGCTCGGACCGCCGGAGACGATGATGCCTTTGCGGTCGGAGAGTTGGGAAGAGGGAGTGTCGCTGGGAAGAACCTCGGCGTACACACCGAGGTCGCGGACTTTGCGGGCGATCAGATGACAGTATTGACCGCCCGCATCAAGAACCGTGATTTGAGGCTGCAAACTACACTGTAGCGCTACTTGTTAATGCGCTGAACCAGCATCTTCTTTGCAGTGTCGAGCAGACCCTTGGCCTTGTCCATGGAGGCGATCGCAACCGTAATGATCGGGTCGTCGTCCACCGCGGCGCGGTCGGCTTCTTCCTTGCTGAAAGCCGTGATGTACATCTCGTGCTTGAGGGTAGTGCGCAGCCAGTCGCGATTTTCGGTGAACTCCGCCTCGGTGAACTCAAAGCCGTTCTTCAGCATGAAGTCGTGCATCTCATTCAACACCAGCTCGTCGACGGTCCAGCCCTTGGGCAGGGTCGCCTTTTCTTTGTTGCCGAAATACTTCGCGGTGAATCGGAAGAAAGCGTCCTTGCGCAATACCTCCTGCTGGAACTTGTTGTACTTGGCGGGAACGTACTTCTCGTCCGGAGTGATTCCGCCGCCGCCGTACACCGTGCGTCCCGCGTCGGTCATCTTGACGTCCAGCGGATTCTTCGCGCTCTCGTTGCGGTGGTAGTAGTAATCGAGGAACGAGATGTGCGAGTAGTCGCGCTGAATCAAGCGGCCGCTGGGCGTGTAGTAGTGATAGGTCGTGAGCGCGAGGCCGGTGTTCTCGGACAGCGGAAACACAGTTTGCACCAAGCCCTTGCCGAAGGTGTTCTCACCCAGAATCCAGCCGCGGTCGTGGTCCTGCAGAGCGCCCGCGACGATCTCGGCAGCAGAGGCCGAATACCGGTTCACCAAAACGACGATGGGATAATCCCGTCCGCCATTCCCGCGCCGAGCGTAGTACGGCTTCTCAGCCGAGCCGCGTCCGCGCTGCGACACAACCACGTCGTTCTTCTTCAGGAAGTGACCGGCGACTTCGACACCCTCGTTCAACAGACCGCCCGGATTACCGCGCAGATCGAGAATGAGTCCCTTGATGTTCTGTTCGCCGAGTTTTTTCAGACCGTCTTCGATCTCGCGGCTCGTGGTCTCGCTGAACGACGAGATTTCCGTGTACGCGATACCCGGCCGGATCCACGAGGGCTCCATCACACTTGCCCGCGAAATCTCATCGCGGACGACATCGAAGGTAACCGGGTGATCCAGACCGACGCGCTCCACGATGATCTGGACGTGGGTGCCACGCGGGCCTTTCAACAGGTCGGCGACTTCATCGGTGCGGAGGCCTTCGGTCTTATGGTCGTTCACTGTCACGATCACATCGCCCGGCCGGATTCCCGCCTTGTAGGCTGGCGAACCGCCAAACGGAGAGCCCACCACGGTCTTTCCGTTGCGCTGGGAAACGGTCATCCCCACGCCATAGTAGTGGCCCTTCTGGTCTTCCTTGAGGATTTGAAAATCGCGCGGATCGAAAAAGTTGGAGTGGGGATCGAGAGTCCGCAGCATGCCCGGAATCGCGCCCTTGTACACCGCTTTATCCGCGGTCACTTTGTCGGCGAAGTTTTCCTCCACCAGATCGTACAGCTTCGTGAACGATTTCAGGCTGCCTTTGATGTCGTCTTCAGGACCGGCCGCGGCGGCCGCCGAGAGTCCCTGGGGGCCGAATAAGCCGCCCAGCAACGAGCAAAGAACAATAAAGAGTGGAACGAACCAGACGCTCCGTCGACGGGACCGCATTCGGGGTATCAAGCCTCCCAGTGACTTCAAGTATAGCAACCGTTGTTACGGCTTCCTCAGTTTAGACGCACAACCGGGGTTAAACGGTCCGAAGTTATCGGCGGAGCGGCTCGTTTTCTAAACGGCGCGGGAACGGCGTCCCGCCGACGCGCTGGCCTCGGCCGTCCGGGCGGGCTTCCGCGCGGGTTCGTTCAGGCGGCGCACCTGGTCGGTGACGCAGACCAGAAACATCGGCTGCCGGGCGTTCTTCATCAGGTCGATGATCCGCTCGTTCTGCTCTTCGAGATAGATCGACTTTCCGTCGGTCACCAGATGCAGATCCGTTTCCGCCTGGGAGACTTCGGCAAGGCGCTTGCCCATCTCGCGCTGCAGGAACCGCAGCACACGCCGGATCTTCTGCAGAGAAAAACCTTTCCTGCGAAGCTCCGCGATGACGGTGATCTCGACGACTTCCTCCGGGCTATACACCCGTTTGTGTCCTTCGTGGCGTGGGGAAACAACCTTGCGTTCATCCCACCATTGCAACTGACGAAGACTGACGCTTGCTATGTCCGAGACGTCGCTGCTGGTATAAGTGCGGGTTCCGAGGCTTACTTCAGGACGGCTTTTTTTTGTTTTGAACATGTTATGCCGCTCACGTTTCCGCCGGCTGTCCTCCGTCGGGAACTTCCAAGATTGTATCCGACCTGTTGGAGGAGTCAATACCCATCAAGGCAACCACGCAATGAAATCAGCCGCCGCCTACAAACTGTACGATCTCGATCTCGTCGCCGCTACAGATGGTGGTGCTGTTCCAGTCGGGCTTGCGGACGATCCCGCGGTTGCGCTCGACAGCAACCCGGGTGGGGTCGATCCCGAGGTGCTTGAGCAACCCGGGAATGTCGAGTCCGGCGGGAGCCTTAATTGCGTCGCCGTTTAAAACAATTTCGATCAGCGGTGTTTCTGTGGAAGGCATGGTTGAAGGAGAATGGAAGTTTGACAGCGTCTTCCGCCTATAATTATATTCGACTATAGGGACTCTTCCCCCGCCCGCTCGAAACTCAACTCCAGATGCCCAACACGTACACGGAAAGTTACTTCCCCGTTCTGGTGCAAATCGTCATCGCTATGGCGATTGCAGCGGGCCTGATCGGCGTTTCGGCGCTGCTTGGAAAACGCGCCAAAAGCCCTTTGAAAGATACACCGTATGAATCGGGCATGGCGCCCACCGGCAGCGCAAGCGAACGCTTCAGCGTGAAGTTTTACCTGGTCGGGATGGTCTTCATCCTGTTCGATATCGAAGCCATCTTCCTTTATCCATGGGCAGTGGTCTATCGCAAGCTGAACATGTTCGGCTTTTACGAGATGTTGCTGTTCATCGTGCTGGTGCTGGTGGGGTTCTACTACGTGTGGAAGAAAGGCGCGCTCGACTGGTCGGGCGAGACTCCGCCGGTGAGGAAGAAGCGATGACGCCCGAAACATGGAACGGCGATCCTGTTGCGCGTGAATTGAACGAAGCGCTTCCGGGCGCGATCGTGGAAGGCAACGTTGCGCGCGGCGAACTCACGTTGTTCATCGATCCGGCGCGCATCGTCGAAACGCTGCGGCACTTGAAAGGCGCGCAGAAATTCATCCGCCTGAGTTCGATCACCGCCGTGGATTGGACGCCCTCGGAACCGCGCTTCGAAGTTGTCTACCATTTGCAGTCGATCGACCGGAATCTGCGCGTGCGGCTGAAATGCAGGGTTGGCGGAGAGAGCCCGGAAATCGACTCGGCGACACCGGTTTGGCGCGGCGCAAACTGGTATGAGCGCGAGGTGTTCGACCTGTTCGGAATCCGCTTCACCAACCATCCAGGACTGACCCGCATACTGATGCCCGCGGATTGGGAAGGATACCCGCTGCGTAAGGATTATCCGGTTCACGGATACAAGTACAGCTACCAGAACGAATAACTCATGAAGGCTCTCGAAGAACACACTGCGTCCGTGCCCGCGCCGCCCGCTCCACAGGAAGGCCCCAGCGCGCCGCGCCACATGGTTTTGAATATGGGGCCACAGCACCCGTCCACGCACGGGGTGCTGCGAGTGGTGCTGGAGTTAGAGGGCGAGACCGTTATTACCGCCCGCCCGGATATCGGCTATCTTCACACCGGCATCGAGAAGCAGTTCGAAAGCCGCAACTGGCAGCAGGGCGTCGTGCTGACGGACCGCGTCGATTATCTCGCAAACCTTTCGAACAACCTGGTGTATGCGCTCGCGGTCGAGAAGCTGCTGGGGCTCGAAATTCCGGAAAGCGTGCAGTGGATGCGCGTGATGCTGGCCGAGCTGCAGCGCATTGAGAGCCACCTGGTCTGGCTGGGCACGCACGCGCTCGACATCGGGGCGATGAGCGTCTTCTTCTACTGCTTCCGCGAGCGCGAAGACATTCTCCGGATCAAGGAAATGTTTTCGGGCCAGCGCATGATGACCAGCTACATCCGCCCTGGCGGCCTCGCGCTCGAGCCTCCGCGCGGATGGCAGAACCGCGTCCGCAAATTCATCGATGCGTTCCCGAGCCGGGTGGACGAGTACGAGGATCTGCTCGAAACCAACCCGATCTGGCTGCGCCGCACGAAAGATGTTGGCGCCTTTGCGCTCGAAGACATGCTGGATCTGGGTGTCACGGGTCCGATGATTCGCGGGGCGGGCGTTCCACTCGACGTCCGCAAAATGACGCCGTACTCGAGTTACGAGAAGTTCGATTTCAAGGTGTGTACGCACACAGCCAACGACGTGTATGCGCGGTACCGCGTGCGTCTCGGCGAGTTTCGTGAAAGCCAGAAGATCGTGAAGCAGGCGCTCGAAGGGATGCCCGCAGGCCCCTGGCAGGCCGATGCGCCGAAAATGCTACTGCCCGAGCGCGAGAAGATGAAGACGCAGATGGAAGCGCTCATCTATCACTTCAAGATTGTGACGGAAGGCTATCGCGTTCCGGCCGGGGAAGTGTATACCGCGATCGAATCGCCGCGCGGCGAAATCGCCTACTACATCGTCAGCAATGGCACATCGCTGCCGTATCGCGTCCACATGCGGACCCCGAGTTTCGGCAATCTGCAGGGCCTGGGACCGATGATCGAAGGCTGTCTGATCGCCGATACAATCGCCGCGATGGGCAGTATGGATTTCGTATTAGGCGACGTTGACCGGTAGCGATTTTCGACTGAAATTCACACTCGCCCTGACCCTGCCGATGAGAGGGTTAGGAGATTCGAGTGGCCACCGCAGAAGTTCTACCTAACAGAGGCAAGTATCTAACGTTCCAGCTCTCGCGACAGTACTTCGCGCTGAGGTCGGATCGTGTTCGTCATATCTTGCCGGCAAGCGATATTCGCGTCATGCCTGGCCGGCTTCCGTTCCTGTACGGCTGTGTTGCAGCGGGCGGACGGTCGGCTCCGGTGTTGAATCTCAATGAGCAACTCGGTTTAGGCTCGCGGCCGCCACGCGCGGGGTCGTCGGTGCTGGTAATCAGTCTCGATGTGAACTGCCCGGTGAGCCTGGTGGGTTTGATGGCCGATCGCCTGAGTGAGGTGGTGGAGTTCCGTAACGGAGAGATCCGCGGCACAACTGCGCAGTTCCGCATTCAAGGGCGTCCCTACGGGCGGCCGAAAACACTCCTGCAACCGGAGGAGTTGCTGACGCAGGAACAGTGGATACAATTGCGGGCGGTCATGTTGTAGCGCAAGGGAGCAACGATGATGACGGAACCAACGTGAGTCAGGCGGTTCGTCGGCCAGTTCGAATCCAGCAACCGCGATAGTGACGACGCCGCGAACTCGCGGCCAACCGGGCGCGGGAGAGCTACTGGGCAAGGAAGATGTCGATGCTGCCGGACGTCCAGGTGGCGACGCCACAGCCGAAGAAGTCGGTGTCTTCCGTCCAGATCGGACAGCAGAGGGCCAGAGCGGCTGCGAGAATCGGCCAGTCGTCCGGGTCGCGTGCGCCGGCCGCTTCCACGCTTCGGCTTCGAAGTCAGCGTAGAGGTCAAGGTCCACAACGGTGGCGAGTGCGGCCATGGCCTTCAGAGTGACCAGCGCCTTTGCGGGATCGCCGCCACGTTTCACGACCAGTGCGGCCAGATGCTCCTCCGCTTCGGCGTACGCGGCTTCGGGCACGAAGAACGAGCTGCTGTCGGCATGGGCTTCAAGAATACGCCGAACCCGCTGACCGAGCACGGCGCGAAGAGAATGTTGGCATCGATAACCAGGGATCGGCGTTCCACGCCAACTACTTCGCATTCCGTTTCTTCTCGCGGCTGGCTCGACGGATCTCCTTGTACTCCTGCATCAGTTCGTCCTCGGACACGCCCCACGCGGCGATCATCGTGTCGAGTTCCTTCGCTGCGGCGCGCATGGCTTCGACTTCCGCTTTGCGGCTCCGCTTTTGCGCGGGAATAAAGAAACCGAGCGTCTCGCCATGCCGAGTGATGGCGAGCGTCCGCCCGCCTTCCAGGTAGCCCGCAAGGTTCTCGCGGAATTCACGCATGCCGATTTTTTCGCTTTCCATATTGCGTACTCTGTATACACAACAGCAGATTCAGAAGCGGGCGATGCCCCCACGTCAACCGCCAAAAGCCTGTTCCCGCCGACGTATCAATGCGGCGGAGAGATCCGGAAGCGCCTCCTGATCTGCATAACGTCCGTGAGCCCCACGCGTCGCTCCACGTCCGTCACGGTGGAACCGGTGTTTCATCGAAGGCCGCCCGGAGGCTTTCAATCGCATCCACCCGCTGCTTCCTGAGGCGCTTGTTCTTCGCAACGATCGCACGGCGGAGATCATGGATCCCGACATCGCGTTCTATAACCGGCATTGATTTAAAATATGTGGCCCGCCGCATATCCCCACTTCATCCTCGTTCCTTCAGTGCCGGCGGAGACGTCTTTCGAGCGACTCTGAACCGCGAATCGTTTACGATCAGGCTATGTTGACCATGATGCGGACCATCGGCGCTGACGAATTCAGAACCAAATTTCACGAGCTACTCGCTGAAGTTGCGGAGCACCGGACCGAGTGCGTTATCCCCGTTGGTGATCAGTGGAGTGCTCTTCGGACGCTTGGCCGGAACGGTCCAGATTGTGGGCGACATCGTCGGCGATTCCGGTGAAGTGTGGGCTGCGGACGCTTGAGCCGATCCGTTCCTGAACACCAGTCATTCTAAACCGCCCCTGTTACACTGGACTGCAGATGGGGGCTCCCGCTCAAAACCAGCGAATCGGAAAGGCTGGCTCAACGGGATTGAATGCAGCTTCAGCGGCCGCTTTGACCTCCGATCCGGTCGCGCGCCAACACCTCGATTGGGTGCAGCGCGAGAAGCAGTGGATCAACGATCGCCACCTGCAACTCTGCCGCATTCCCGCCCCGACATTCTTCGAGCAGAAACGCGCCGAGTGGATGGTGGAGCAGTTTCGTGCGCTGGGCTGCGATGCCCAACTCGACCGCGGGGGGAATGTGATCGCGTTCGTGTATCCCGGCTTGCACGGTCCGCTCACCGCGCTGACGGCGCATCTGGATACCGTGCTGGCGCCGCGCACCCCGGAGGACGTCACGGTCAGTCCTGACGGCGCGATGCATGGAGCCGGCGTTTCCGACAACGGAGCCGGACTGGCCGCCCTACTCGCTATCGCCGCCGCCCTGCGCACCACGCCCGGCGAACCCCTCCCGGTCGTTCTCGTCGCCAACGTTTGCGAGGAGGGCGAAGGCAACCTCAGCGGAATGCGCTACCTGTGCAAGCAATCGCCGCTGGCATCGCGGATTCAATCGTTCCTAATTTTGGACGGCCCGAGTTGCCATCACATCACCTGGCAGGCGCTGGCCAGCCGCCGCTTCGACGTGACGATTACGGGACCGGGCGGGCATAGCTGGAGCGATTACGGCATCGGCAATCCGGTGCACACGTTGAGCCGCGCCATCGCGATGTTCGCCGACAAAGCACCGAACGGCTCCTCGGCCCCCCGTTCCTCATTCAATTTCGGAATTGTCGAAGGCGGGTCGAGCATCAACTCGATTCCATCCTCGGCGCATGGCAAGGTCGATATCCGCTCGGAAAGCGCGGTCCGCATCAACGAGCTCGCGTCGTTTCTGACCAGTTGTGTTGAGAAAGCCCTGGAGGTCGAGAACGAGCGCGCCGCGAACGGAAAAGTTGCCGGCAAGATCAAGGAGATCGGCTCGCGGCCCGGCGGCCAGCTTCCGGAAAACGCGCGGATCCTCGCCGTGCTTCGTGCGGTGGACAGCCATCTCGGTATCCGGTCGCGGCTGGATTGCGCCTCGACCGATGCGAACATTCCGTTGTCGCTGGGGCTGCCCGCGGTATCGATCGGAGCGGGCGGTCAAGGCGGCGGCGCGCACACGCCCTCCGAGTGGTTCCACCCGGATGGGCGTGAATCGGGATTGCGGCGAATTCTGCTGGCCCTGCATCTTTTGAGCCGTGGGCCGGAATTTTCGAGCGGCGCAGCCGTCGAATGACGGGCGACGGTCCTCGCCTCAAAGCCGACCTCGCGCTGGCCGGCGTGGCATTCATCTGGGGCGCCACGTTCATCCTCGTCAAAGAAGCGCTGGATTCCATTTCGACGATTCTGTTCCTGACGCTCCGTTTCACGCTGGCCGCGGCTGCATTGTCGTTCCTGTTTCGTCGCCGGGCCACGCCGAATCCCCGCAACCGGCGACAGGAGTTGGCGATCGGGCTGGGCGTGGGCACGTGCCTGTTCGCCGGCTATGTGCTGCAGACAGCCGGGCTGCGCTACACCGCTGCGTCGAAGGCCGCGTTCATCACCGGCTTCTATCTCGTGCTCGTGCCCATGCTGAACGCGATCATCTACCGGCGCGCGCCCGGCATTTCGGAAGTTGCGGGCATCGCGTGCGCCACAGCCGGTATGGCGTTGATGACCCTGAAAACCTTTCACCTGGATTTTGCCTGGGGCGATCTGCTGATTCTCGGTTGCAGCTTCGCCTTCGCGCTGCACATCGTCGTGCTGGGTCACTTCTCTCCGCGCATGAGCTACGAAACGCTCGCCGTCAACCAGATCGCAACCGCGGCGCTCCTCGGCGCAGCGTCGTTCTGGTGGATGGAGACACCGCGCCTGGCGTGGACCCCCGCGGTCATCGGCGCGCTGGTTATCACGAGCCTGTTCGCGACAGCGCTGGCTTTTTCGATCCAAAGCTGGGCGCAACAGTTCACCACGCCCGCCCGCACCGCGCTTCTGCTGTCGCTTGAACCTGTCTTCGCGTGGATCACATCGTTCGTGGTCGCAGGCGAACGTCTTCTGCCTCGCGTCGCTGCGGGCGCGCTGCTCATTTTAGCCGGAGTCCTGCTTGTGGAATTGAAACCGATTGGCTCCAGCGCTCATCCATCCACTAAGGCTCCAAGCCTATAATCAAGGTACACGTCTATCCGCATGCGACGCGGATGGAAAAGGCAGAAATAGTGCTCGAAAATTTGCGCCGCCACAAACTGCTCCCATTCACGCTTTTGTTATTCACTTTGTGCCTGGGTATCGTGCTGGGTACCCTGTTCAACACGCATGTCAACGCGGCCCGCGCGCAAAGTGTCGCGCCGGATGCGACGCCGCTCACCATTCCCAGCCCGGTTCAGCTCGGCAACGAATTTACAAAGCTGGCGCATAAGCTCGAGCTCTCGGTGGTCAACATCACCGCCGATTACACGCCGAAGGATTCCGGATCTGCGACTGTTCACCCCAAGTCGCGCCCGGCCGATCAGGACGAGGAAGAGGTACCGGATGACGGATCTTCCGACCTGCTGCGCAAGTTCTTCAAGGATCCGTTTAACGGCGGCCACGGCCAGAACCCGCGCATGTTTCGCCGGGAGCAGTCCGGCACCGGTTTCATTGTCGACAAGAACGGCTACATCCTGACGAACAACCATGTGATCGACAAGATGGACCGGATCAAGGTCCGCCTGCATGGCGACACTGCCGACTACCGGGCCAAGCTGATCGGAACCGACATTGAATCCGATCTCGCGGTCATTAAGATCGATCCGCGCTCCGGGCTCACGCCTGTTACGATCGGGAATTCGGAATCGGTACAGGTGGGGGATTGGGCAGTGGCGATCGGCTCGCCGTTTGGCTTGGAAGCATCGGTGACGGCTGGGATCGTGAGCGCAACCGGTCGTGACATCGCGGGCGCGCAGACGTTTCAGCGCTTCATTCAAACCGACGCCGCGATCAACCCAGGCAACAGTGGCGGTCCGTTGTTGAATATACGCGGCGATGTGATCGGCGTGAACACGATGATCGCCACACAGAGCGGCGGCTATCAGGGGATTGGCTTCGCGCTGCCCGTCAACATGGCTGTGCGGGTGTACAACGACATCATTCGCGACGGTAAAGTCACCCGCGGATCCATTGGCATCAGCTGGGGCAAGAACGACAAGCCGGAGTTGCTGAAGGCACTCGGTCAGACCCACGGTGTGCTGGTTCAGAGCGTGATCAAGCGCGGACCGGCGGAGAAGGCGGGCATCAAGGCCGACGATATCGTGCTGGGGCTGAACGGCAAACCGGTGAAGGACGGCGACGATCTCATCACGCGCGTGGCGGATATGCCGGTGGGCTCACCTGCTCGCGTCACCGTCGACCGGACCGGCAAAAAGATGGATTTCGACCTGACGATCGGGGATCGCGCGGTAGTGCTGAGCGAGAGCAACCCGGCATATGCGAAGGCGGCCCCTTCGCAGGAGGAGCCTGCGGCGCCCGAAGCTCCACAAGCCAAGTTCGGATTGAATATCCGGCCGTTGAACGACGTGGAAAAGGAGACCGTGGCATCCCTGGCCAAGAACGGCGTGAAAGTAACTCGTGTCGAAGCGAACTCATTCGCCGAGGACATCGGGATGATCGATGGTGACGTGATCGTAGCCATCAATCGGATTCCGGTGAACTCGGTGGACGAAGTGAAGAAGGCCCAGTCGGCGCTGAAAAGCGGCAGTCCGATAGCGTTCAAGGTGCTGCGGAACCAATCGCCGCTCAGCGCGCGCGGCCGCGGCGGCCAGTGGTTCAGTCTGTTTCTGTCGGGGACACTGCCGGCTCAGTAGCCATGCCGCTCACTGGGGGCGCGAGCGCCTACTCGTATCGCGCCGAATGGATTCGGGTCATGAAAGAAAAATGCGCACGCAACCGGCGCGACAAACGAGCGGAGGATGATGAAACGGGCCGCTCGTCTTGCCGAGCCAGTGCCGCGGTGATGGGATTTCGCGACACCCTCTTCCAGTCCAGATAGATGCTAGCGCGGCACAGTTTCATGACTGTACTGTCGAGGATCGGATTAAAGACCTGGCATTGGCAGGAAACTCTTTGCAGTAACGCCCTCTCTTAGACTTAGCGAGTAGAGTGTAACTAAAAGTGTAAACGCCGAAGGCGAATGGGCGAAACCGGTCGATACATCTCAGTTCAGTAAACTATCGACCGGCGACGGCGACACAAGCATACCCGGCTTGGAGTGATTTTGCTGGTGTTCCAGATTCTGATGCACCGTCTCCCTGGCGGTCGGTTGCCAGGATAAGCCTGGCTGATCTTGTGAACTGAAAGGAGTTCACCGTGTAAATTGCCTGTTCAGCATGTAGCCGAACGAGCGTGAGTTCCGGTAACGGGGCTGGCGTGTCGGGAGGCGAACCCGTGA